>NZ_JCAFSM010000002.1:0-534363 GCF_059369255.1 Stenotrophomonas sp. YJH_SMC_110
CTACATGGCGATCGTCGAGATCCAGGCTTACACGGCGGCCCACGCCGGCTCTCGACACCTACGCTGCCAGATTCCGATCAGATAAGGCTTGGCAGCCGCATCCATGCGGCTGACACCCCGCACTCCGACACCGCCCCACCTCTGACAGATTCCGTGTGCTGTCGGTAGGTGTCGACCTTGGTCGACACATCTGTCAGATATCGACAATCAAAATGGGGTCGGATCCGTTTTCCTACGGAAAACGGATCCGACCCCATCGGCATGTCCAACAGATCGCGGAAAACTGTCGAAGGCGGGGTGGGTCCGGTGGCGGGAGTGTCCGCGGCATGGATGCCGCAGCCAAGCCCCCAAGGATGGGTTTACGGCGTCTCCCGCCACCGGGCCCACCCCACCATCCCACGGAATGCACGCTGTTGCTGTTGCTTCGGCCGTTGCCCCTGCAGGTGCAGGGCTGCAAGCCCTGCCGAACACTCCTCAACTCTCGCAGTTGGCGAACACGTCGCGGTCGCGTTCGTACAGCGAGGTCTTCACCTGCATCAGGCCCAGCACCGACGGGAACAGGTTGTCATGGTCGGTATACGCCGCCGAACGCTTGCGCACGCACTGCAGGTCCAGCCCACGGCTGCTGGCGAAGCCTGGCGAGAACCACATCGTCATCGGTACCCGGGTCTGCTCGGCCGGGGCGATGGCGTAGGGCACGCCGTGCAGGAACAGGCCCTTCTCGCCCAGCGACTCGCCGTGGTCGGACAGGTAGATCATCGCCGTGTCGTAATCCTGCATGCCCTGCAGCGTGCCGATGGTCTTTGTCAGGAAGTGATCGGTGTACAGCACGGCATTGTCGTAGCTGTTGGTGATCTCTTCGCGCGAGCAACGGCCAATGTCACGGGTATCGCAGGTCGGGGTGAAACGGCGGAATGCGGGCGGATAGCGCTCGAAGTAGGCCGGACCGTGGTTGCCCAGCTGGTGCAGCACCACCACCCGGTCGCCGGGCCTGGCGCGTACCTGGGTGGCCAGGTCCTGCAGCAGGATCTCGTCCATGCAGCGGCCATCGGCGCACAGGCCCGGCGTGGTGGCATCGGACAGCGACTGGAAGTCCAGGCCTTCGCACACGCCCTTGCAGCCGGACTGGTTGTCACGCCACAACGGTGCGATGCCGGCGCGGTTCAATACGTGCAGCAGCGACTGGTGCGCGCGGATCTTCTTCTCGTCGTAGTCATGGCGGCCCCACGGCGAGAACAGGCACGGCAACGAAACCTCGGTGCTGGTGCCGCACGAATGCATGTCCGGGAAATTGATCACGCTGGCCTGCGCCAGTTCCGGGGTGGTGTTGCGGCCACCGTTGAGCCCCCAGTTCTGCGCACGCACGGTCTCGCCCATGACGATCACCAGCAGGCGCGGCTTGCTGGCCGGCGCGCGCGGGGTGGCCTTGGCATCGGTGCCGATCGGCAGCTTCGGCGCGCGCTGCACCGGATTGTCGCCACGCAATGCACGCGGCATGCCCAACAGGACATTGGCCGGTGTCGCGAGATAGCGCACTTCACGCTGGTTGCGCATCAGTGCCGAGACATCCTGGAACGAGATCAACGCGCCGCCGACAGCCGTCACTGCCGCCACCACCAGGAAGCCGACACGCCAGAGCAGGCTGCGGCCCCAGCTGCGGCGGCGCAGCTGCACGCGCCACAGCACCACCATCGGCAGCACTGCCAGCAGCAGTACCGGCCACAGCAGCGATACCGTCATCAGCTCGCGGCTTTCCTTGGGGTCGGTCGCCAGCACGTTGCGCAGCATGTCCGCATCCAGGTAGATGTGGTAGCGGCTCATGTAGTGTGCGGCGAATGCGGTCACCAGCAGCAGCAGGCTGATCACCACTTTGGCGTTCCAGCGCCAGACCAGGATGCCCAGCAGCACGCCGTGCGCACCCAGCAGCAACAGCAGCAGCGACAGCGCGTAGCGCAGGCTGCCCGGATGGCTGGCCATCGCGCTGTGCCAGAACAGGCCGTTGCCGGCCACCGCGAAGAACAGGCTGGTGAACGCGATCAGTGCTTCGGTGGACAGCTGTGGCCGCCAGTGGCGAAGACCCGCCAGCGCGGAAGGGCGGGCGGGGCGTTGGACCGATGCACTCATGCGTTTGCCTCCTGGCGGTTGGGACGGTCCAGCTGAGGGCGGATCAGGATGCCTTTGACGATCAGGTACAGGCCGAGTGACAGCAGCCAACATATCAACGCGGTGGCAACATCATGCGAAAGGAAATGCGCGCCGCGCAGCTGCTGGCTGATGCCGAACACCAGGCCGGTGCCGAGGCCGATCCACAAGCCTGCCCAGCGCCACGACGGGCGCCACAGCAGGGCGAAATAGTACAGGCACAGCCACGCATAGCCTGCGCTGGCGTGGCCGGCAGGGAAGCAGGCCTGTGCGGCCATGCCGGCCGGGCGCTGCGTGAAAAGCCCGATATAGGGCTGATGGCCACCGTAGCGCAGCAGGTCCCAGGGACATTCCATCGGCACCAGGGTCTTCAGCAGGGAGATCACGCCCGTACCCAGCGCCATGCCAATTACGACATAAAGCAGCGCCCATCGCAGGGTGCGATCGCCCCCCTTGCGCCAGTGGTGCACGCACAACAGGATCGCGACCAGCGCCGCCGACGTGCTCAGCCACTTGCCGGCCTTGTGCACCACCGTGCGGGTGACCCAGGCGTCCTGCAACGCCCAGTGGCCACCTTCGAGGCGGAACAGGTGATCGGCCACCCATTGATCACCGCCGAAACCCATCAGCAGCGTAAACACGGGCAGACCGATTGCGACAGGCAGCCAGAAGTGAGTTACGGCGAATCTTGACGCCAGTGGTGATGTCGCAAGCGGCGCTGCCGCATCAATGGGACGAACGGGCATGCTGGGAAGGGGCGGTTCGGGAATCCGCGCTCATGCTCGTCACCTCGATGTCGGAGAAGGGTCGGACGCCCGTTCGCGCCGGGTTAATGAGTCCCCGGCGCGCGTCACCGTTCAGTCTTCTTCGGCGGTCGATCCGGTGCGCTCGGCGTGGCACTTCGGGTCCCAGGCCGTACCGGGAAGCAGTTGCCAACGATTCCTGTTGGCAATGCCGATGTCGATCACCTTGGCCGGGTCCACGCAGGGGCTCATCGCATCGTCCAGCACCAGCACCCAGCGCTTGCCCGGCGCCTCGGCCAGCCACGGGCCGGCGTCATGCCATTGTTCGGCCCACGGGCGCTTGAAGCCGAACTCGCGCACCGGCCGATCTGCCTGCAGCAGGTTCTGTTCGCGCCAGGCGACCAGTGCCAGCTCCGCATCCGGGCCGATCCGCGCGCCCACCCGGCGCATCACCGCCGACGCTGATGCGTACGGATCCAGCGCCGGGATCAGCACCAGGCCGTAGAGCATCCACAGCATGCCGTGGGTCAGCAACACCAGCGTTGCGGCACGTCGCACCCGCAGCCACACGATCAACGTGGCCAGGGCAATGGCAAAGGTCAGCAGGCCATCTCCCAGCACCGGCAGCAGCGAATCGGGCATCGCCCGCCGTTCCAGCTGCGCCAGGGCCCACGGATGTTCGGTCATCAGCATCACCCCGAGCACACCGGTGGCCAGCATCAGCACCACGGTGTAGCCGAACAGGTAGCGCCGCACGCAAAGCCGTCGCAGCAGGCCAGGCAACAGCGGGGCCACCGCCAGCGCCATCGCCGGCAGCATTGGCAGCACATAGACCTCGCGCTTGCCGGGGCTGGCACTGAAGAACACCAGCACCAGCAGCGCCCAGCCCAACAGCAGCCATTGCCGGCAGTCACCACGGCGGATGCGGCGCCACCAGGGTTTGAACAGCATCGGCAGCAACAGGCTGCCCGGCAGCCACAAGGTCAGGATCACCTGCAGGTAGTACCAGACCGGCTGGCGGTGGTGCCAGGCGTTGGCGTAGCGGGTGCCGGTCTGCTTGAACAGCAGTTCGTGGGCGTAGGACTGCAGGGACGCGCTGGGCTCATGCAGCAATGCCCAGCCCAGCGGGGCAAGCCACACCGCCACGCCCAGCAGGAAGGCCGGGATCAGCCACAGCAGCGTTGCCGGGTGCGGACCGTCCACGCTGCGCCCGCGGCGGCGCTGGTACAGCCACCAGCCGAACCACGGCAGCACCATCAGCAGCGGCAGGAACCCCACGCCCTTGGTCACCGTGCCGAGGCCAGCGGCGAAACCGGCCAGCCACAGCGCGGGCAGGTTGCGGCGCTCGCACAGGTGGCGCATCAGTCCCCACAGGGCCACCGTGGTCATGCCGACCAGCACCATGTCGATCTGCGCGCGCTTGGCCATCAGGCCGAACTGCAGGGTGCAGAACAGCGCCGCGAGGGCGTACAGGGAATGCCGCGGCGACTACAGCCGCCGTGCCAGGTCCGACACCAGCCACAGGCTGAGCAGGGCGCCCAGCAGCGACGGCAGCAGGAACGACCATTGCCAGCTACCGACCACCTCGTAAGCGGCCGCCTGCAGCCACATGAAGACCGGCGGCTTCTCCGCGTACAGCTCCACGCCCCGGTGCGGCAGCAGCCATTCCCCACTTTCGACCATGGTACGGGCCGCCAGCACGAAGCGCGGCTCGTCCGGCGGCTGCGGCTGGCGCAGGCCGATACCGGCGGCCAACGCGGCGATGATCAGCAGCCACAACAGGGGCAGGCGCCAACGGCGGGGCAGGGCTACGGGCACGGCAGGCTCCGGGAGCAAAACCGCCACTCTGACGTGGCTGGGGTAGGAAAGGCGTCGGAGCGGGCGCAGGGCGACCGCATTCCGACATGGTCGGCGCTACCATGGTACGAACTTCCGTGGATCTTTCGTGCATGCGTCTGTTGGTGATCGAGGACAACCGCCAGCTGGTGGCCAACCTGTTCGACTATTTCGAGTCGCGCGGGCACGTGCTCGACGTGGCCCCGGATGGCATCACCGGCCTGCACCTGGCAGGCAGCCACCCCTACGATGCGGTGATCCTGGACTGGATGCTGCCGCGCATGGAGGGGCCGGAGGTGCTGCGTCGCCTGCGCGCCGAGCACGCGTCGGAGGTGCCGGTGATCATGCTGACCGCGCGCGACGAGCTGCCGGACAAGATCGCCGGCTTCCGCGCCGGTGCCGACGACTACCTGACCAAGCCGTTCGCCCTGCCCGAGCTGGAAGTGCGGCTGGAGGCGCTGCTGCTGCGCGCGCAGGGCCGCAATCCGCGCAAGCGCCTGCAGGTGGGCGACCTGGTGCTGGACCTGGCGACCCTGGAAGCCCAGCGTGGTGGCCAGGTGCTGCACCTGTACCCGGCCTGCCGCAAGCTGCTGGAAGTGCTGATGCGCGCCAGCCCCGGTGCGGTCACCCGCCAGCAGCTGGAGTTCGCCCTGTGGGGCGACGAGCCACCGGATGGCGATCTGCTGCGCTCGCATGTCTACGAGCTGCGCCGCAGCGTCGACGGCCCGTTTGCCGACAAGCTGATCCATACGCTGCCGCGGGTGGGCTATCGGTTGGCGCTGATGGACGCTGCCGACGCAGGCAGGAATGCTGATGAGGGCGCGTAAGCCGGGGCCGCTGTACCGGCGGGTGGTGTGGTGGTTGCTCGGGTACCTGGCACTGCTGTCGATTGCAGTATTCAGTGTCGGCAACTACGTGCACGAACACGCCGAGCACGCCGCGTGGCGCGCGCTGCTCAATTCCGAACTGGACAGCATCGTCGAGCATGTCGAGCACGAACCTCACTATCGCTGGCAGGACTCGGACACGCTGAGCCTGTACCGCTTTGACGCAGTCAATCTGCCAGAGAGCCTGCGCTCCCTGCATCCTGGGTTGCATGACGGAGTGATGGTCAAGGGCCGCGAGACGGCGGTGATGGTCCGTGAAACGCAGTCGATGGGACGGGTGGCGCTGGCGCTTGACATTTCCGATTTCCATGACCTGGAACAGTTCGCCACGCGCTGGGTGATGCTGGCCGGGGTGATCATGATCTTCGTCACCGTGCTGATGGCGTCGTTCGGCATGGAGCGGATGGTGCGTCCGTTGAGCCTGCTGGCACAGCACATTGCCGGGCTGCGGCCGGGCGTGCAGGGCCAGCGTATCGAAGTCGATCCGCGCGGCAGCGCCGAGCTGCATACCATCGCCGGTGCGTTGAACGACTACCTGGACCGCAACGAGCAGTTCGTCGAGCGCGAGCGGGTCTTCATCAGCACCGCCAGCCACGAACTGCGCACGCCGATCGCGGTGATGACCGGTGCTGCCGAGCTCGCGCTGGAGCAACCGGGCCTGCCCGAGCGCGCCCGCCAGCAGATGCAGCGGGTGTTGCGCACAGCGCAGAGCGTGGAGCAGCTGATCGAGCTGCTGCTGGTGCTGGCGCGTGATCCGGCACGCCTGGCCGCGCGTGCCGAGCGCATCGCCCTGGACCAGCTGCTGCCGGAGATCGTCGACGACCATCGCCACCTGCTCGGTGACAAGGACCTGAGCATCGGCATCCAGGCGGCGCCGGTGGATATCGTTGCGCCGATGGCAGTGGTGCAGGCGGCGATCGGCAACCTGCTGCGCAATGCCATCGAGAACAGCGGCCGCGGCCATATCGAGCTGCAGTTGAGTGCGTCGGCGGTGCTGACGCTGCAGGACCCAGGGCATGGCATGAGCCCGGAGGAGATTGCCGCCATCCACGCGCGCATGGCCCGTGGCGGACGCGCCGATCGTGGCGGCGGCATCGGCCTGGACCTGATCGCGCGGTTGTGCGAGCACCTGGGCTGGACCCTGCAGCTGCAGCCCTGCGAGCCGCGCGGAACGCGTGTAACGCTCGATTTCAGTGCCTCGCGCCCGGCCTGATCCGGCCGTCCTGGTAGATGCCAACCTTGGTTGGCATGCGGCCCGTCGACCAAGGTCGACGCCTACCCACGCAATGGCTGTTCGCATTACCGCCCGTTCGGCCGCGCCACGTGCTGGTCGATCAGGATCACGTTGCCGTCGGGATCGGCCAGCTGCAGGTAGCCGGTCCCCTGGCCATCGGGGTCAGTGCGGACTGCCAGTTCGATGCCCTTGGCATCCAGTTCCGCCTGCAGTTCACGCACATCCTGGAAGTGGGGCAGCTCCTGCCTGTGCTGGTCCCAGCCGGGGTTGAAGGTCAGCAGGTTGCCCTCGAACATGCCCTGGAACAGCCCGATGACCGTGCCGTTGCTGCGCATTACCAGCCAGTTCTGCGTGGGATCGCCACCGGTGACCGAGAACCCGAGGGCTTCGTGGAACGCGCGGGAGGCGGCCAGGTCCTTCACGGACAGGCTGACAGAGAACGCACCAAGCTGCATGGGCCTGCTCCACAACGGTGATGCCGCAATCGTCGTCAATGCAGGGGAAGGCGACAAGCAGCGCAGCATGACCAGGCGTGAAGACAATGTTAATCTCGACCTGCGCCGCTTCATGCGGCGCTTTTTTTTCTCCGCTCTTTCGATCGACAGAGGATCCCATGCCGACCGAACCCGCTACCGCCCTGATCAGCAACGACATCGTTGGACTGGGCCTGATTGCCGCCACCCTGGCCCTGATCTTCTGGGCCGCCAGTGGTCCGACCCCGTTGTTGAAGAAGATCTTCGCCTGGGTGCCGGCACTGCTGCTGTGCTACTTCATCCCCGCCATCTACAACACCGCCGGTGTCATCGATGGCCACAACACCTCGCTCTACAACCCGGTCGCGCGCGACGTGCTGCTGCCCGCTGCGCTGGTCCTGCTGACACTGTCGATCGACCTGAAAGGCGTCATCAAGCTCGGCCCAAAGCTGCTGATCGTGTTCTGTGCCGGTACCGCCGGCATCATGCTCGGCGCCATCGTCTCGTTCCAGCTGATGAAGCTGATCCATCCGGAAACGGTGGCCGGTGATACCTGGGCCGGCATGGCCGCGCTGGCCGGCAGCTGGATCGGTGGCGGCGCCAACATGGTGGCCATGCGCGAGGTGTTCGGCACCGATGCCACCACCTTTGGCCAGTTCGCGGTGGTCGACGTGGCCTGCGCCAGCCTGTGGATGGCGATCCTGCTGTTTTTGGCCAACCGCGCGCAGCAGATCGATACCCGCAACGGTGCCGACACCCGCGCCATCGACGAGATGAAGGCACGCATCAGCGCCTACGAGGCACAGAACGCGCGCATTCCCAGCATGACCGACCTGATGGTGATCGTTGGCGTGGCATTGGGTGGCGTCGGCCTGGCCCATGCCATCGCCGCGCCGTTGTCGGGCTGGTTCAAGGCCAATGTCAGCTGGGCCAGCCAGTTCAGCCTCGACAGCCAGTTCGTCTGGGTGATCCTGCTGTCCACGGCGATGGGCCTGGGCCTGAGCTTCACCCGTGCGCGCCGGCTGGAAGCCGCAGGCGCTTCGCGGCTGGGCACGGTGTTCCTGTACTTCCTGATCGCCTGCATCGGCATGCAGATGAACCTGCTGTCGCTGCTGGATCGGCCGTGGCTGTTCCTGCTTGGCGCGATCTGGATGGCCACGCACGTGCTGGTGCTGTGGGTGGTAGCCAAGCTGCTGCGCGCGCCGCTGTTCTTCTTCGCGATCGGTTCGCAGGGCAACATCGGCGCGGCCGCCTCGGCCCCCGTGGTGGCCGCAGCCTTCCATCCGACGCTGGCCCCGGTGGGCGTGCTGCTGGGTACGGTGGGCTATGCCACCGGCACCGGGCTGGCGTATGTCACCGGCCTGATCCTGAAGTGGATGGCCGGCGCCTGAGTCCTGGCCGGACGATCCTGTTGCGGGTTCGCGGCGTGCGCCGCGAACCCGCTCTGCCCGTGTAGAGCCGAGCCCGCGCTCGGCTTTCTTTTGCCTGCTGAAAGGCAGGCCTGGCCCTCAGCAGCAGCGCCCGCCGTTGCGCCCGCCGTAACGCGCTTCCTGGCGCTCGCGGAAGAACGTCTTGTAATCCATCGGCTCCTGGTCCGGGTGCTTATCCAGCATGTGCCGGACGTAATTGTCGTAATCAGGAATGCCACAGCACAGTCGTGCGGTCTGCACCAGGCGCCGCCAGATGCGGCGGTGCGCCTGGTACTGGCCGGCGGGAACCAGTTGCGTGCTCATCACAGATCCACCATTTCATGCGGCTTCAGCGCCACGTACGGGGTCTCGCGGTCGCTGCGCTGCGGGTTGCGGCGTGCCGCCAGGATGGTCTTGATCGAATACACCAGCACCGCGCCGACCACCAGCAGGAACAGCGCGGTCAGGCCGGTGTTGACGTAGGCGTTGACCACGATCTGCTTCATCTGCGCCACCGACTTGGCCGGTGCAGTGATCGTATCGCTGGCGAGCGCGGCCTGGAACTTGTGTGCCTGCGCCAGGAAACCCTGCGCCGGGTTGCTGTCGAAGATCTTGATGAAGCCGGCGTAGGTGGTGCAGATCAGCAGCCACACCGCCGGTACCGCAGTGACCCACGCATAGCGGTCACGCTTCATCTTGAACAGCACCACCGTGCCCAGCATCAGCGCGATGCCAGCCAGCATCTGGTTGGAGATGCCGAACAGCGGCCACAGCGTCTGGATGCCGCCGAACGGATCGACCACGCCGGTGTAGAGCAGGTAGCCCCACAGCGCCACGCAGCCGGCGGTACCGATGATGTTGGCGGTCCACGACTCGGTCTTCTTCAGGGCCGGCACGAAGTTGCCCAGCAGGTCCTGCAGCATGAAGCGCCCGGCGCGGGTACCGGCGTCCACCGCGGTCAGGATGAACAAGGCTTCGAACAGGATCGCGAAGTGGTACCAGAACGCCATCATCGCGTCGCTGCCACTGGGAATCGCTTCGTGCAGGATCTGCGCGATGCCTACCGCCAGCGTCGGTGCACCACCGGCGCGGTGCAGGATGGTCGGTTCACCAATGGCGGCCGCGGTCGCGGTCAACTGCTCGGGGGTAATGGTGAAGCCCCAGGTGTTGGTGATGTAGTGCGCCGCCGAGGCTGCATCGGCACCGATCACGGCGGCCGGGCTGTTCATCGCGAAGTAGATGCCCGGATCGATGATCGAGGCCGCCACCAGCGCCATCACCGCCACGAACGATTCCATCAGCATGCCGCCGTAGCCGATGTAGCGCATGTGCGCTTCATTGGCCAGCAGCTTCGGCGTGGTGCCGGAGGAGATCAGTGCGTGGAAACCGGAGACCGCACCGCAGGCGATGGTGATGAACAGGAAGGGGAACATGCCGCCCTTCCACACCGGGCCATCACCGCTGGCGGCGAACTGGGTCAGCGCCGGCATCTTCAGTTCCGGCATCACCACCAGGATGCCGATGGCCAGCGCGATGATGGTGCCGATCTTGAGGAAGGTCGACAGGTAGTCGCGCGGGGCCAGCAGCAGCCACACCGGCAGCACCGAGGCGACGAAGCCGTAGCCGATCAGCATCCAGGTGATCTGGGTGCCGGTGAAGGTGAACGCCGGCCCCCACACCGGGTCGGCGGCGACCTTGCCGCCGTACCAGATCGCGGCCAGCAGCAGGATCAGGCCAACCACTGAAATCTCGCCGATCCTGCCGGGGCGGATGTAGCGCATGTACACGCCCATCAGGATCGCGATGGGCATCGTCGCGATCACCGTGAACATGCCCCACGGGCTTTCGGCCAGCGCCTTGACCACCACCATCGCCAGCACCGCCAGGATGATGATCATGATCAGGAACGCACCGAACAGGGCGATGGTGCCGGGTACCTGGCCCATCTCCTCGCGCACCAGGTCACCCAGCGAGCGGCCGTTGCGACGGCTGGACAGGAACAGCACCATGAAGTCCTGCACTGCGCCGGCCAGCACCACGCCCACCACCAGCCACAGCAGGCCGGGCAGGTAGCCCATCTGCGCGGCCAGCACCGGGCCGACCAGCGGGCCGGCGCCGGCAATGGCGGCGAAGTGGTGGCCGAACAGCACGTGCTTGTTGGTCGGCACGTAGTCCAGGCCATCGTTGTTGATCACCGCCGGGGTGGCCCGGGTCGGATCCAGCTGCATCACCTTGTTGGCGATGAACAGGCTGTAGAAGCGGTAGGCGACCAGGTACAGCGAGACCGCGGCCACCACGATCCACAGTGCGTTGATGTGCTCGCCGCGGCGCAGGGCGACGGTGCCCAGACAGAATGCGCCGAGCAGGGCGAGTGCCGCCCAGCCCAGTTTGGAAAACCCTTTCATGAGGTGCTCTCTCCCGGAAAGACAGTCAAAGAGTCCTGCTTGCCCACGACAGGGTCAATTGGCACAGGACGAATCGGCGGTAGTACTTTGGTCGTACGACGGTGGCGCTGACGTGCAGCCAACATCAGGGATGGAACAATTGGTTGCGGTGCCATCCATTGGCGTACGGCCATGTGGCGTCCATCTTCAGGGGCATCCATCCCACAGGAGTCGCCATGAGCCTTCCCGAACCGGTCCGCGTGCTGCGCACCATCCGTGGCATGCCCACCTCCGACGGTGCCGGCGTGCGCCTGACCCGCGTCATCGGCGGCCCGACGCTGCCGGACCTGGACCCGTTCCTGCTGCTCGATGAATTCGGCACCGACCGGGCCGAGGACTACATCGCCGGCTTCCCGGAACACCCGCACCGCGGTTTCGAGACCGTCACCTACATGCTCGACGGACGCATGCGGCATCGCGACAACCATGGCAACGAAGGCCTGTTGACCCCGGGCAGCGTGCAGTGGATGACCGCTGGCCGCGGCCTGGTGCACTCGGAGATGCCCGAGCAGGAAAGCGGGCAGATGCGTGGATTCCAGCTGTGGGTGAACCTGCCGGCGAAGGAGAAGATGACCGAGCCGAAGTACCAGGAGTTCGCGCCCGAGCGCATTCCCGTGGTGCAGCCGGCAGCCGGCGTGGAAGTGAAGGTGATCGCCGGCTCGGTCGACGGCACCCGCGGCCCGATCGTGCAGCCGGCCACCGAGCCGCTGTATCTCGACATCACGTTGGCGCCCGACCGGGCCTGGACTTACACGCTGCCGGAAGGCCACAACGCCTTTGCCTATGTATTTGAAGGCGGACTGACGGTGGGTGAACAGGACGCCGCCCGTGATGTTGCGCGCCAGGAGCTGGCGGTGCTGGGCGGCGGCGAACAGCTGCATGTTTCGGCTGGCAGCGAAGGCGCGCGGCTGATCCTGGTGGCCGGCCGTCCGTTGCGCGAGCCGGTGATGCGGCACGGCCCGTTCGTGATGAACACGCGGCAGGAACTGATGCAGGCCTTCGTCGATTTCCAGGAAGGCAGGTTCTGAGGTAGTGCCGGCCGCCGGCCGGCACCTGCTTTTGATCAGGACCGAAGGGTTTGCCGGCCGGCGGCCGGCACTACCTGCCGATCGAGGTGCATTGCGGGGATGCTGCCAGGCAGTCATCCCCGTCACCTTCAGCGCCCGGCGGCCACGGCCGACGGGGTCAGGCTCATGCCCTGCGCCAGCTGCTGCAGTGAGCTCAGCTCCTGCGCGCTGTCCGGATACAGCGCAATCTGCGCGTAACGCCCTTTGTCGATCTTGACCACGCTGATGCGCCGTTCGGCGTAACCCGGCGGTTGCTGGCCGCCCAGGTCGGGCTGGTACCAGTACAGCGATTCACCGCCGAAGCTGCCTTTTTCCTGGCGCAGCGAGCGGCTCAGCGGAATGGCGGGGTCACGCGCGCTGAGCATCAGGCTCAGTACTTCGCGGCCATCAGGGGTGCTGGCGCGGCAGACCAGGAAATCGGCCTGCACCTGCTGCTGCCACTGCAGGCCACTGCTGGCTGGCAGCGAAGGACATTCGGACGGCGCCTGCGCGGCGGCCTGGGCCGCAGCGAACAGCAGGCTCGACAACATGACAGGCACGAACTTCATGCATCCCCCAAGGTGATGAGTTGTTTGGCTCCGCCAGCAGGGCCGGCGGCCATGGCATCCCATCCCCGGATGCCGCCCCATCCGGCATGTGCACGGACGGTCAACTCAACCTTAACGGAACGTGAGCAATCGCACAATTCGCGGTTGCAGAAGTAACCATTGCCCCGCCGAGGGTCGGCCGCAATGGGAGTCGCGAGGATCAGCGGTCGCTGCCGATCCACTTGTAGATCAGGCCGCCGATCGCGCCGCCCAGCAGGGGAGCGACCCAGAACAGCCACAGCTGGCTGACTGCTCCGCTGCCGGCAAAGAAGGCCACGGCGGTGGAGCGGGCCGGGTTAACCGAGGTGTTGGTGACCGGAATGCTGATCAGGTGGATCAGGGTCAGCGACAGGCCGATCGCCAGTGGGGCGAAACCGGCCGGTGCCTTGCCGTGGGTGGAACCCATGATCACGATCAGGAACACCGCCGTCAGCACCACTTCGCACAGGAAGGCGGCTGCCACGCTGTAGCCGCCGGGCGACAGCGTGCCATAGCCATTGCTGGCGAACGCACCCGCCTGGCTGCCATCGATGGCGAAGCCACTGGCGCCGGAGGCGATCTGCAGCAGGATGAAGCCGGCCAGCAGACCGCCGGCAACCTGGGCGATGATGTAGGGCACCAGATCCCTGGTCGGGAAACGACCACCGGCCCACAGCCCGACGCTGACTGCCGGGTTGAAGTGCGCGCCGGAGATATGGCCGAACGCATAGGCGCCGGTCACCACGGTCAGGCCGAAGGCCAGCGCCACGCCGAGGAAACCGATACCCAGCGGATTGCCGTCGCCACCGAACTTGGCGGCCAGCACCGCACTGCCACAGCCACCCAGAACCAGCCAGAACGTGCCGAGGAACTCGGCGGACAAGCGTTTACCCATGCTCATGTGTTGCACTCCTTTGACGGTCGAAAGTGTGATTTATGTCACATTTCAATGATCAGCGGGTGACTGTCGCGTCAACGCCGGGTGCAGGGATACACCTTCAGATGTGTGCAACACGCGATGTTCAGTACTGCGGAAGTGGGATGAATTCCTTGTCGTCGCCCGGAATGGTGCCGAAGCGGCCGGCTTCCCAGTCGTGCTTGGCCTGCTCGATGCGCTCCTTCGAGCTCGACACGAAGTTCCACCACAGGTGGCGCGGGCCATCCAGCGGCTCGCCACCGAACAGCATCGCCTTCACCGGCGTCTTCGCGCGCAGGCGGCCGCGTGCACCGGCTTCGGGGATCACCAGGTGCTGCGCGGGAATATCCACGCCATCCAGCTGCGCGTCGCCCTCGAGGATGTACAACGCGCGCTCGCGGTGGCCGTCGTCGATATCGATTTCCGCATCGGGGTCGAGATCGATTGCCACGTTGAGGGTGTCGGCGAACACCTTCACCGGCGATTCCTCGCCGTACGCACGGCCGGCGATCACCCGCAGCCACGCGCCGTTGCGACGCTGCTCGGGCAGGGTGGCAGCGGCATGGTGGTAGAACGCCGGCTCGATCTCTTCATGCGACTTCGGCAGCGCGACCCAGGTCTGCATGCCGTGGATCGGGTTGTCGTGATCGCGGTCCGGCTGCGGCGTGCGCTCGGAATGGGCGATACCGCGGCCGGCGGTCATCCAGTTGACGTCACCGGGGCGGATCACCTGATCCGAACCCAGCGTGTCGCGGTGGCCGATCGCGCCCGACCACAGGTAGGTGACGGTGGCCAGGCCGATGTGCGGGTGCGGACGCACGTCGATGGCGGTGCCGGGGTGCATGAGTGCCGGGCCCATCTGGTCGACGAACACGAACGAGCCGATGCTGCGCGCCTGCAGGGTGGGGACGGCGCGACGGACTTCGAGGCCGCCGATGTCGTGCACGCGCGGGGCGATGATGGTGGTCATGCGGGCGTTCTCGCTGGCAGGGATCAGGTGGTGAGCATCGCATGCAGCTGTGACGGGCACATGCCCTGTATGGGTAACAGGGTGTTCCAGCCAACGGCGCAGCCCCTCGTGGCTGTGGGGTTGGTTGCGTAAAGCAAAAGCCGCGCTTGGCCGGGCGGGGTGGGTTCGCGGGGGACGCCGTGAATCCGTCCCTGGAGGCTTGGCCGCGGCATCCATGCCGCGGACACCCCCGCGGACCCACCCCGCCCGGCCTCTGACAGTTTCCGTGTGCGTCCAGCCACGGAGAAGAAAAAAGAAAATCAAAATCAAACGCCGGTCGCTTCGCTCCTGGTGTCGACCAAGGTCGACACCTACCAGCCATCGCAGTTCAGCAACCGTCACCGGGAAACTGTCTGGGTGGGGCGGTGTGGGCTTGCAGGACCGTTGGCGCCATGGATGGCGCCATCGAGCCCCCATGGATGGGTTTACGGCGTGTCCTGCAAGCCCACACCGCCCCGCCCGCCTAACAGAAAAGCCAGAGCCGGCTGTTGCTCCGGCTCTGGCTTCGGCGGTTGCCTCTGCGGGTGCCGGGCCGCAGGCCCGGCCGATGAACTCAGACCACCGGTTCGCGCAGGACGGGGTTGTCCCAGCCGGGGCGCGGCGCGAAACGGTCGCCATGGCGCTGCTGCAGCGCCTTCAACCGCTCGACGATCGCATCGGCACCGACCGCACGGATGTGCTGGATCGGACCGCCGCGGAACGGTGCGAAACCGGTGCCGAAGATCACGCCGGCATCCAGCAGGTCCGCGTCGGCCACCACGCCCTCGTGAAGGCAGGCCACCGCCTCGTTCAACAGCGGCAGGATCAGGCGGTCCTCCAGATCGGCCGGGGCCTGGTAGTCGCTGGCCACGTCCGGCTTCTTCGGCTTGCCGTTCTCCCAGGTGTAGATGCCCTGGCCATCCTTCTTGCCGCGTTTGTCCGGTTCCACCGTCTGCAGTGCGGCCGGGATCTGCAGGCCCAGGAACGGCGCCAGTTCGCGGCCGACGCCGGCGGCCACGTCCAGGCCCACGGTATCGATCAGTTCGATCGGGCCCATCGGCATGCCGAACTTCACCGCGGCCTTGTCGATCACCGGGCCCGGAATGCCCTCGGCATACGCGGTGGCCGCTTCCAGCATGTACGGGAACAGCACGCGGTTGACCAGGAAGCCCGGGCTGCCTGCCACCGGCACCGGGAACTTGCCCAGCGCCTTGCAGAACGCGGCCAGGCGACGCTCGGTCTCCGGCGCCATGCCGTCGTGATGGATGATCTCCACCAACGGCATCTGCGCTACCGGGTTGAAGTAGTGCAGGCCCGCGAACTGCGCCGGGCGCTGGATGTGGTCGCGCAGTTCCACCAGCGGAATCGACGAGGTGTTGGTGGTCAGCAGGGCGTCCTGCTTCATCTTCGGCTCAAGCGTCTGGTACAGCGCACGCTTGGCTTCGGGGTTCTCGATGATTGCCTCGATCACCAGGTCGGCCTCGGCCACGCCGTTGCCTTCCAGGTCGGCACGCAGGCGCGCGGCCACGGCCGGGCGCTTGCTCTCGTCGCGCACCTTCTTGGCGAACAGCGCCTGCGCGCGTTCCATGGCCGGGTCGATGAAGCGCTGCTCGCGGTCCTGCAGGGTCACTTCGAAGCCCTTGTAGGCGGCCCACGCGGCGATGTCGCCGCCCATCACGCCGGCGCCGACCACGTGCACGTGGCGGATGCCGGAATCACCGCCACCGAGGCCCTTCAGGCGTTCGGTGAGGAAGAAGATACGGATCAGGTTGCGCGCGGTCGGAGTACTGGCCAGCTTCACCACGGCACGCCGCTCGGCGTCCAGGCGGGCCTGGATCGGCTTGCCGCCACTGCGCTGCCAGGTGCTGATCAGTGCGTACGGCGCCGGGTACTGGTCCTTCTTCGCCTTGCGGGCGACCTGCTTGACCATCTGCGGTGCCAGCAGCGTGCGTGCCAGCCAGGTGTTGGTGGCCCAGGCCGTGGCGCGCTGCTTGAACGGGCGGGTGGTGCCGGACAGCGCCAGTGCAACGGCCGTGTCGAGCACCACCGCCGGTGCCACCACCTTGTCGACCAGGCCGATGCCACGCGCGGCCGAGGCCGACAGGGTGCGGCCGGTCAGCATCATGTCCATCGCTGCCGGGGCGCCTACCAGTTGCGGCAGGCGGGCGCTGCCACCCCACCCCGGGAAGATGCCCAGCTGGGTTTCCGGCAGGCCGATGCGGGTGCTGCTGTCATTGGAGGCCACGCGATAGCGGCAGGCCAGGGCAAGCTCGGTGCCACCGCCGAGGCAGTGGCCGTGGATGGCCGCCACGGTCGGGCAGGGCAGCTCGGCCAGCTTCTGGTAGGTGGCCTGGCCACGCCGGATCGCGTCGTTGACGGTGCCGCGACGGTCGAATTCCTGGAACTCCTTCAGGTCGGCACCGGCAATGAAGCCGGCCTTCTTCAGCGACTGGATGACTACGCCCTTGGGCGGGTCCAGGGCAATGCGCTCAAGCAGGTCGCCCAGTTCCAGCAGCACGTCCTGCGACATCGCATTGACGCTGCTGTCCTGGCGATCCAGGGAGAGAACCACCACGCCGTCGTCGCGGATCTCGGGGTGCCAGTGGCTGAAGCGGAGACCATCGAAGCCTGAGAGCATGGACGTTCCATCCGGTTGTGTATGGAGAAGCGGCTATGATCCAGAGGTTGTTTCCCCCGCGTCAAATCCCAATAGCAGGGGAGTGGCGCCCCCGGATCCATGGCCGTGGATCGGGACGCTAACCGAATGGTGGTTAAAAGCTGGTGCGGCGCCAGGTGATCGGCGACTGAACTTTTCCCGGGATTGGCAGTCTCATTGCCCGACGTCGGTTGGGCTGACAGGAGTGCGGCCCCTCATGGCCGATGTTGATACACCTCAGGAGCTGGATCTGGAGCTGGTCCGGCGCGTGCAGCACGGCGAGAGTGCCGCGTTCGATGTCCTGGTGCGCAAGTACCAGCATCGGGTCGTGGCCCTGGTCGGTCGCTACATCGCCGACTGGAGCGAATGTCAGGACGTCGCCCAGGACACTTTCATCCGTGCCTACCGCGCGATCGGGAGTTTCCGTGGCGATGCCCAGTTCTCAACCTGGTTGCATCGAATCGCCGTGAATACCGCCAAAAACTACCTGGCTTCACACAATCGTCGTCCGCCGACCGATGACATCGACATCGGTGACGCCGAGCAGTTCGACAGCGGTACCCGCCTGCGGGACACCGACACGCCCGAGCGCGAGTTGATGCGCCAGGAGCTGGAACAGACGGTCATGAAGGCCGTCAACGCGCTGCCGGAGGAACTCCGGTCGGCGATCACCCTGCGCGAGGTGGAAGGCCTGAGCTACGAGGATATCGCGCAGAAGATGGGGTGCCCGATCGGCACCGTGCGTTCCCGGATCTTCCGGGCGCGCGAGGCGATCGACACCGAACTCCGGCCGCTGTTGGACATCGGCAGCGCCACCCGTGAGAAGAGCCGCGTATGACCAGTAATCCGTTCAACGAATCGCAGAACCATCAATCGCCCGCCGGGCAGCGCCTGGACCAGCGCCATCGCGAGCAGCTGTCGGCCCTGGTCGATGGCGAGCTGGGTGCCGATGAAGCGCGCTTCCTGCTGCGCCGGATGGAACACGACCCCGAACTGGCCGGCTGCCAGGAGCGCTGGCAGCTGCTGGGCGACGTGATGCGCGGGCAGGCCCCGGCGTTGGCACCGGCCGGCTTCAGTGCCGCCGTTGCGGCCGCCATTGCGGCAGAGCCGACGCCGCAGGCCGAGCCGCGTCGCCAGGTGCGTCGCAGTGGCTGGCGCGCCTGGAGCGGCGGTGCTGCGCTGGCCGCATCTGTGGCCGCGGTCGCCCTGTTCATCGGCGGCGAGAAATTGAAGGAGGCGACGCCGGGTGAACCGCAGGCGCCGCAGGTGATCGCCAGCCAGGCGGAACTGGCACCGGCCGCGCCCACCCCAGTCACCGAGGCTTCGGTGGACACGGCCGCAGTGGCCGTGGCTGCTGCGCCGGCCGTAGCGATGGCCGCGGCGGGCCGCCGCCAGGACGCCCGCCGTGCCAGCGCTACGCGTAGCCAGCAGGCCGCGCGTGCCGCCCAGCGCGACGACACTTCGCAGCGCGCCATCGCGGCCGTGCAGGCACCGTTGACCCCGACCGTGCCGGCCAACGCCAACCGCAACCTGCCGTTCGGCGAGGTCAGCGGGCTGCAGGCCCGGCCATGGCCGCGCTCCAGCCTGGCGCCCGCCGCTGGCGGCGCGCTCAATGCCAGCTTCCCGGCCCACGCCGGTAGTGCCGCGTTCTATCCGTTCGAGCCGCGCCTGCAGGATGACCTGCCGGTGCCGCCGCGCCCGCGCGACTGAGCCGGGCGCCTTCACGCCCCGCCGTCGGCGGGGCCCGTATTCCTCTTTCCACCCGACCCGGAGGTTGCCGTCCGATGACTCCCCGACTCCGCACGCAGGCCATTGGCCTGCTGGCCCTGACCCTTCCCCTGGTGGCCTGCGCACAGGCGCCGGCGCCCGTCGCCCAGACCCAGCCCGCGCCAGCCGCGGCCGCGCGGGCACCGGCGCAGCCGCTGGTCAGTGGCCTGCCCGACTTCACCAACCTGGTCGAACAGGTCGGCCCGGGCGTGGTCAACGTCGATACCACCATCGTCCGCAACAACCGCCAGGCCGCGCGCGGCCCGATGGGCGACGATGACATGCCGGAGTTCTTCCGCCGCTTCTTTGGTCCCGACTTCCCGATGCCGGGGCAGGGGCCGGGTGGGCCAGACGGTGGCCCCAGCATCAAGGGCCGTGGCATGGGCTCGGGCTTCATCATCTCGCCCGATGGCTATGTGCTGACCAATTACCACGTGGTGGCCGACGCCAGTGACGTGAAGGTCAAGCTGGGCGACAGCCGTGAGTTCACCGCCAAGGTGGTGGGCAGCGACCAGCAGTACGACGTCGCCCTGCTGAAGATCGACGGGAAGAACCTGCCAACCGTGCGCGTGGGTGACTCCAACAGCCTGAAGCCGGGGCAGTGGGTTGTCGCGATCGGCTCGCCGTTCGGCCTCGACCATTCTGTCACCGCCGGCGTGGTCAGCGCCGTCGGCCGCAGTACGGGCGGCCCCGACCAGCGCTATGTGCCGTTCATCCAGACCGACGTGGCGATCAACCAGGGCAATTCCGGTGGCCCTCTTCTGAACACCCGCGGCGAAGTGGTCGGCATCAACTCGCAGATCTTCTCCGCGTCCGGCGGCTACATGGGCATCAGCTTCGCGATCCCGATCGACCTTGCGATGAGCGCGGTGGAGCAGATCAAGAAGAGCGGCAAGGTCACCCGCGGCCAGCTCGGCGCGGTCGTGGAGCCGATCGATTCGCTGAAGGCGCAGGGCCTGGGCCTGCCGGACAGTCGTGGCGCCCTGGTCAACCAGATCGTGGCCGGCAGTGCGGCCGCCAAGGCCGGCGTGCAGGTGGGCGACGTCATCCGCTCGGTCAACGGCAGCCCGGTCAACAGCTGGTCCGACCTGCCGCCGCTGATCGGTGCGATGGCGCCGGGCAGCAAGGTGAACCTGGTGGTGTACCGCGACGGCAAGCCGCATGACCTCAGTGCCACGTTGACCGCCCTGAGTGAAGACGGGCAGGCCAGTGCCCGCGGGCCGTCGGCCGGCGGTGCCGAGGCGGCGCCGCAGACCGGGGCCAATGCCCTGCTGGGGCTGGACGTGAGCGACCTGAGCGCGGCTCAGCGCAAGCAGTTCGGGCTCAACGGCAACGAAGGCGTGCGCATCACCGGGGTCAAGGGCCAGGCGGCGCGTGATGCTGGCCTGTCGCCGGGCATGGTGATCCTGCAGGTCGGCCGCGTCGCGGTCGGCAGTGTGGATGCCCTGAACCGGGCGCTGTCCAGCTTCAAGAAGGACGACGTGGTCATGCTGCTGGTCCGCACGGCCAACGGCAACAGCGCCTTCGTGGCGGTCAAGGCCGGCCAGTAGGGCCTGCCGGGGCCGCTCCGGCGGCCCCTGGGCCTCCCCCGAAGCCCCGCCCCGGCGGGGCTTCGGTCGTTCCGGGCCGGTGCCCGGCAGCCGGTTTTCGCGGCCGGGCGCTGGGCGTGCGATAATCGACCGTTACCCTGACGACGCCGCGCGCCGCCGCCACCTATGTCTTCTGATTCGATGCGGAACATCCGCAACTTCTCCATCATCGCCCATGTCGACCACGGCAAGTCCACGCTGGCCGACCGCATCATCCAGCTCTGCGGTGGCCTGCAGGCCCGCGAGATGGAAGCGCAGGTGCTCGATTCCAATCCGATCGAGCGCGAGCGTGGCATCACGATCAAGGCGCAGTCGGTGTCACTGCCGTACCTGGCCAAGGACGGGCAGACCTACCACCTGAACTTCATCGACACCCCCGGCCACGTCGACTTCTCCTATGAAGTCAGCCGCTCGCTGGCCGCCTGCGAAGGCGCGCTGCTGGTGGTCGATGCGGCGCAGGGCGTGGAAGCCCAGTCGGTGGCCAACTGCTACACCGCCGTGGAGCAGGGCCTGGAAGTGGTGCCGGTGATCAACAAGATCGACCTGCCCACCGCCGACATCGAGCGCGCCAAGGCCGAGATCGAGGCCGTGATCGGCATCGATGCCTCCGACGCCGTGCCGGTCAGTGCCAAGACCGGCCTCAACGTGCAGGACGTGCTGGAAGCGATCGTGCACCGCATTCCGCCGCCGGCGCCGCGCGACACCGACAAGCTGCAGGCGCTGATCATCGACTCGTGGTTCGACAACTACCTCGGCGTGGTGTCGCTGGTGCGCGTGATGCAGGGCGAGATCAAGGCCGGTGACAAGCTGCAGGTGATGTCGACCGGCCGCAACCACCAGGTCGACAACGTCGGCGTGTTCACGCCGAAGCGCAAGGTGCTGCCGGCGCTGCGTGCCGGTGAAGTGGGCTGGGTCACCGCCAGCATCAAGGACGTGCATGGTGCGCCGGTCGGCGACACCCTCACCCTGGCCGGCGACCCGGCGCCGAAGCCGCTGCCGGGCTTCCAGGAAATGCAGCCGCGCGTGTTCGCCGGCCTGTTCCCGGTCGATGCCGAAGACTACCCGGACCTGCGCGAAGCGCTGGACAAGCTGCGCCTGAACGATGCCGCGCTGCGTTTCGAGCCGGAAAGCTCCGAAGCGATGGGCTTCGGCTTCCGCTGCGGCTTCCTGGGCATGCTGCACATGGAAATCGTGCAGGAGCGCCTGGAGCGCGAATACAACCTGGACCTGATCAGCACCGCGCCGACGGTGGTGTATGAGGTCCTGAAGACCGATGGCTCGATCATCAACATGGACAACCCGGCCAAGCTGCCGGCGGTGAACCAGGTCGAGGAAATCCGCGAACCGATCATCCGCGCCAACGTGCTCACCCCCGAGGAGTACATCGGCAACATCATCAAGCTGTGCGAAGAAAAGCGCGGCAGCCAGATCGGCATCAACTACCTGGGCAGCCAGGTGCAGATCAGCTACGAGCTGCCGATGGCCGAGGTGGTGCTGGACTTCTTCGACAAGCTGAAGTCGGTCAGCCGCGGCTACGCCTCGCTCGATTACCACTTCGTGCGCTTCGACGCAGGCCCGTTCGTGCGCGTGGACGTGCTGATCAACGGTGACAAGGTCGATGCGCTGTCGTTGATCGTGCACCGCAGCCACGCTGACCGACGTGGCCGCGAGCTGTGCGAGAAGATGAAGGACCTGATCCCGCGCCAGATGTTCGACGTGGCCATCCAGGCCGCCGTCGGCTCGCAGATCATCGCCCGCACCACGGTCAAGGCCATGCGCAAGAACGTGCTGGCCAAGTGCTATGGTGGCGACGTTTCGCGCAAGAAGAAGCTTCTGGAAAAGCAGAAGGAAGGCAAGAAGCGCATGAAGCAGGTCGGACGCGTGGAGATTCCGCAGGAAGCGTTCCTGGCCGTCCTGCAGATGGACAACAAGTAAGGCCCGCACCGGCCCTGCGGGGCCGGTCGTCTGGTGACGTTGCAAAGGACCCTGAATGAAACTGTTTGAGATCCTCCTGGTCGTGCTGACCCTGGCCTCGGGCCTGATCCTGCTCGCGGACAAGCTGTACCTCGCCAAGCGTCGCGCCCAGCGCGCGGGCCTGCTCGACTCCGAGCCGGTGCTGGTGGATTACTCGCGTGCGTTCTTCCCGGTGCTGGCGATCGTGCTGATCGTGCGCAGTTTCATCGCCGAGCCGTACAAGATCCCGTCCAGCTCGATGATGCCGAACCTGCTGATCGGCGACTTCATCCTGGTCAACAAGTTCTCCTACGGCCTGCGCCTGCCGATCAGCAACACAAAGATCGTGCCGTTTGGCGAGCCGTCGCGCGGCGACGTGGTGGTGTTCCACTTCCCCGGCCACAGCGACAACGATCCGGCCAAGGGTGAGAACTTCATCAAGCGCGTCATCGGCGTGCCGGGCGACACCGTGGTCTTCGAAGGCGACGGCGTGATCCTCAACGGCGAACCGCTGAAGTACGACAACAAGGGCATCTATGCAGGCCACAAGGGCCAGGGCGAGGGTGCCAACCTGCTGGTCGAACACCTGCCGGGTCGTACCCACACCGTGCTGGAGACCGACTATCCGCGTGGCCAGGGCCAGTGGACCGTGCCGGCCGGCAAGTACCTGGTGATGGGCGACAACCGTGACAACAGCGACGATGGCCGTTTCTGGGGCCTGCTGCCGGAAGAAAACCTGCGCGGCAAGGCCTTCCTGATCTGGCTGAACTGCCAGGGCTGGTTCTGCAAGGATGGCTTCGAGCCGTCGCGGATCGGCTCGAGCATCAACTGATCGGGCATCAACCGAGTATTTTCACATCCAACGCGTATCTGGGGAGAACGCAATGAAGACGATGAACACGCAGCGTGGCATGACCCTGACCTCGTTCCTGGCGGTCCTGATCGTGGTCGGTTTCTTCCTTTACATCGGCATGAAGCTGTTCCCGATGTACCAGGAGTATTACGCGGTGCGCTCGGCGATGAAGAGCCTGGCCAACGAGCCGGGTGTGGGCAGCATGGAACCGGCCCGGATCCAGGATCTGTTCTTCAAGCGGCTGTACATCAACTACTCGGAAAACGTGAAGCCGGCCAACGTGAAGTTCGACCGCCGCGACAATGGCTGGACCCTCAAGGTCAACTACGAAGTGCGCCGTCCGCTGGTCGGCAACCTGGACGTGGTTGGCAAATTCGATTCATCCCAGGACCTGACCCGAAGCGGTGCCGAATAAACCTTTCCAACGTGGTGACCTGATCGGTCATCCCTTCCGCGACCCGGCGCTGCTGAAGCAGGCGCTGACGCATCGCAGTGCCGGTGCGCCACACAACGAGCGCCTGGAGTTCCTGGGCGACAGCATCGTCAACATGATGGCGGCCGAGGCGTTGTACCAGCGCTGGCCCAAGGCTGACGAAGGCGCGATGACCCGTGCCCGCGCCGAGCTGGTGCGTGAAGGCGCGCTGGCGGTGATCGGGCGCACCCTGGAACTGGGCGATCGACTGATCCTGGGCCCGGGAGAAATGAAGTCCGGCGGCCACCGTCGTGATTCGATCCTGGCCGACGCGGTGGAAGCCGTGGTGGCTGCGATCTACCTGGATGCCGGCTTCGAGGCCTGCCGGGCGGTGGTACTGCCCTGGTTCAGCGCTTCGATCGAGGCACTGCCGGCCTCCGGCCGGCCCGAGAAGGACCCCAAGACCCGCCTGCAGGAATGGCTGCAGGCCCGACAGAAGGCGTTGCCGCAGTATGAACTGGTGTCAGAATCCGGTGACGACCACGCCAAGCACTTCCGGGTACGCTGCAACGTAGCCGACCCGGCCGCCAGCACCGAGGGCGAAGGCGCCTCGCGGCGGCTTGCCGAACAACAGGCGGCTGCGGCCGTCCTAGAACAACTGGATTCCAAGTGAGCGAACAAACTCCCCATCATTGCGGCAGCGTGGCCGTCATCGGCCGCCCGAACGTGGGCAAGTCGACCCTGACCAATGCCCTGGTCGGCGCCAAGGTCAGCATCGTCTCCAACCGTCCGCAGACCACGCGCCATCGCCTGCTGGGCATCGCCACCTATCCGGAAGGCCAGCTGGTCCTGGTCGACACCCCTGGCCTGCACAAGGTGCAGAAGCGGGCGATGAACCGGGTGATGAACCGCGCCGCGCGTGGCTCGCTGGAAGGCGTCGATGCAGGGCTGCTGGTGATCGAAGCCGGTCGCTGGGATGAAGAGGACAGCCTGGCGTTCAACGTGCTGCGCGACGCCGGCATCCCGGTGGTGCTGGTGGTCAACAAGATCGATCGCCTGAAGGAAAAGGGCGCGCTGCTGCCGTTCCTGCAGCAGGTGACCGAAGGTCGTGATTTCGCCGCCGTGCACCCGATCTCGGCGCAGAAGCGCAACGGCCTGGAAGCACTGGTGCGCGACGTGCTGAAGCTGCTGCCGGAAGCCCCGCCGATGTTCGGCGAGGACGAGATCACCGATCGCAGCCAGCGTTTCCTGGCCGGTGAACTGGTGCGCGAGCAGTTGATGCGCCAGCTCGGCGAGGAACTGCCGTACGCAACCACCGTCGAGATCGAGCGCTTCACCGAGGATGGCAACCTGCTGCGCATCGGTGCGGTGATCTGGGTCGAGCGCGAGGGCCAGAAGGCCATCGTGATCGGCAAGGGCGGCGCCCGCCTGAAGGAGATCGGCGCCAAGTCCCGCCTGCAGATGGAGCGTCTGTTCGGGGCCAAGGTGTTCTTGGAAACCTGGGTGCGCGTGCGTGAAGGCTGGTCCGACGACGAGGCCGCGCTGAAGGCCTTCGGCTACGAATAAGCCGCGACGGTCGCTTCGATGATGATCGAGGACGACACCGGCTTCGTGCTGCACGCACGGGCCTACCGCGAGACCAGCCTGCTGGTCGAAGTGTTGAGCGCGCAGCATGGCCGTATCGGCCTGCTGGCGCGTGGCGTGTCCACCGCCAAGGGCCAGGTGCTGCGCGCCGCCCTGCAGCCGTTGCAGTGGATTCGCTTCAGTGCCCAGCAGCGGGGTGAACTGGCCCAGCTGCGGGGTGCCGAGGCGCTGGATGCCGCGCCACGCCTGGTCGGCCAGGCGATGTTGGCCGGCTTCTACCTGAGTGAACTGACCCTGCGCCTGGCTCCGCGCCAGGACCCGCTGCCGGAGCTGTACCTTGCCTACGGTGAGGCACGCGCGCGGCTGGCGGTCGGTGCCGGCCTGGCCTGGACCCTGCGCCGTTTCGAGCGCGAACTGCTGTCCGCGCTGGGCCTGGGTTTCGAGCTGGACAGTGCCAGTGATGGCCAGCCGATCGACCCGGCGGCGCGCTACGAGCTGGACCCGCAGGAAGGGGCGCAGCGCCTGCTGAGCGAGCGTGGCGGGGAGCGCCGGGCGGCGGCCACTGGCTCGGCGCTGCTGGCCCTTGCGGCCGACGAAGAACCGGATGCCGCCGATCTGGCCAGCCTGCGCCTGCCGATGCGGCGGGTGCTGGCCCATCACCTGGGCGCGCGCGGGCTGAAGTCCTGGGAAATGCTCGAGCAGCTTGCGCCGCGCAGGTAGGGGGGGGGCGGCAGGGCTTGCAGCCCTGCACCTGCCGAATCAACGTCAACGGCAAAAGCTGGCTATCCGTGGGTAGGCGGGGTGGGTCCGGTTGCGGGAGACGCCGTAAACCCGTCCCTGGGGGCTTGGCCGCGGCATCCATGCCGCGGACACTCCCGCAACCGGACCCGCCCCGCCTTCGACAGTTTCCCGCGAGCTGTCGGGATTGCTCTTGGGGTCAGATCCGTTTTCCGCAGGAAAACGGATCTGACCCCAGATTGATTTCGATATCTGACAGAAATTCATCCACGCATGGCGTGGATCTACCCGATCGCGGAAAACTGTAAGAGGTGGGGCGGTATCGGAGGGCGGGGTGTCAGCCGCATGGATGCGGCTGCCAAGCCCCCAAGGACGGGTTTACGGCGTCCCCGCCCTCCGATACCGCACCGCCAACCCACGGAATGCATGCCGTTGCTGTTGCTGTTGCCTTGGCTTGGCTTGAAGCCTCTGCGGGTGCAGGGCGCAGCCTTGCCGAAAAACCCTCAATGCAGCAGGGCAGCTACCGCGGCGCGGAACCCGTCCTGGGCCTGCCCGGACTCGGGTGCATGATGCAGCTGGCGCACCGCCCGGCCCAACCGTGCCGCCCCCACGAAGCCACAGCTCGCCTGCAACCGGTGCAGCTGGCTGCGCAGCTGGCGCTCGTCGTGCTGGTCCACCGCCTGCTCGACCGCGTCGCGCACACCGGGCAACTCGGCCAGGAACAGCTCGCGCAGTGCGATCAGGTGGTTGCGCTGGCCATTGAGCGCGGCCAATGCCGCAGTCTCGTCCCAGTCCTGAACGGCCAGCTCGACCGCGGCCGGGGCCTGTGCCACGAAGATTCCCGCCGGGCTGTTGACCAGCGCACGGCGCACGGCCTTCAGCAGCTGGTCGCGGCCCAGCGGCTTGACCAGGGTGTCGCTGAAACCGGCTTCGCGCAGGCGGGCGTGGATGGAGGTATCGCCGTCGGCCGTATGTGCCAGCGCCGGTGTGTCGGGATGTGAGCGGCGTAGCTCACGCAGCAGTTGCGCGCCATTGCCATCCGGCAGGTTGACGTCGATCAGCCACAGATCATGCGCGCCGGGTTCGGCACTGGCCAGGGCACTGGCCAGCGAATCTGCGGTATCCACATCCGCCGGTAACGTTTCCAACGCCGCCTTGAAAAAACCGCGGCTGATGATGTCGTCCTCGACAAGCAGGAAGCGGGGCCGTGCGGCCCGCGGGGTCATCTGCATCAGGGCTGCCTCCATGTCAGCTGGCCCAATCATCAAGCACGACGGCCACGGGCGCAAGCGGGTCCAGGCCCCGTCGGTCAGGATCTGCGACAATACGCCCCCATTTTTGCCCGCAGCCTGTTGCCACGTGGCCCGATCCCGTTCCCGCACTGACCGTACCCCATTCCAGACCGAGATCCTCGACCTCAGCCATGATGGTCGCGGTGTCGCCCGCCGTGAAGGCGAGGGCGGCAAGGTCACCTTCGTCAGCGGCGCGCTGCCCGGCGAGGTGGTGATGGCTGAACAGACTGCCCGCAGCCGCCATTTCGACGAGGCGCGCACCCTGGAGGTGCTGCAGGCCTCGCCGCAGCGGGTGACCCCCAAGTGCCCCCATTTCGGCACCTGCGCCGGCTGCGTGCTGCAGCACCTGGACGAAGACCAGCAGATCGTGGCCAAGCAGCGCGTGCTGATGGACAACCTGGAGCGGATCGGCCATGTGAAGCCGGGCACCGTGCTCGCGCCGCTGGTCGGCGAGAGCTGGGGCTACCGCCGCAAGGGCCGCTTCTCGGTGCGCCGGGTCGAAAAGAAGGACAAGACCCTGGTCGGCTTCCGTGAACAGGATCCGCGCTTCGTCGCCGACCTCAGCCAGTGCCTGACCGTGATCCCCGAGATCGGCACCAAGGTCGAGGCGCTGTCCACCTTCATCGAGTCACTCGATGGCAAGCGTGACATCCCGCAGATCGAATTCATCGCCGGTGACCAGGCCGTGGTCCTGACCGTTCGCCATCTGCAGCCGCTCAGCGATGCCGACCGCGCGGCCTGGGCGGCTTTCGGCCAGCAGCATGGCTTCGTGATCTACCTGCAGTCCGGCGGCGTGGATACCGTGCAGCCGCTGGACGGGCAGGGTGTGCCGCTGTCGTTCCGTCTGGCGCCGTGGGATGTCGAGCTGGCGTTCCGCCCGCTGGACTTCATCCAGGTCAATGCCAAGCTCAACGAGAAGATGATCGCCCACGCCCTGGACCTGCTGGAACCGGGTGAGGACGAGCGTGTACTGGACCTGTTCTGCGGCCTGGGCAACTTCACCCTGCCGCTGGCGCGCCGCGTGCGCGAGGTGGTTGGCGTGGAAGGCGATGCCGGCCTGGTGGCGCGTGCGCGTGAGAACGCCGAGCGCAACGGCCTGGCCAACGCGCAGTTCTTCAGCGCCGACCTGACCCAGGACCAGCGCAGCACCCCGTGGATGCGCCAGGGCTTTGACAAGCTGCTGCTGGACCCGCCGCGCTCGGGTGCGATCGAAGTGCTGCAGCAGCTGCCGCTGAAGCAGTTCAAGCGCATTGTCTACGTCAGCTGCCACCCGGGCTCGCTGGCGCGCGATGCCGGCTATCTGGTCAACGAACAGGGCTTCACCCTGGTCAGCGCCGGTGCCATGGACATGTTCCCGCATACCGCGCACGTGGAAAGCATCGCGGTGTTCGAGAAGCGCTGACAGGTTGTCATCACCCATCGCGCATAATGGCGCGATGGGCATCGAAATCGAACGCAAATTCCTCGTCAGCAGTGATGGCTGGCGCACCGCCGCGCATCGGGTGATCCCGATGGCGCAGGGCTACATCAACGACATGGGCGCGCTCGACCGCGGCACCCAGAACGCCTCGGTGCGCGTGCGCATCGAAGGCGACCACGCCGCGCTGAACCTGAAGTCGCGCACCATCGGCCATACCCGCCAGGAGTTCGACTACCCGATCCCGGTGGAGGATGCGCGCGCCCTGTTGGCGCTGTGCGTCGGTGGCCTGATCGACAAGCGCCGCCACCTGGTCGAACACGCCGGCCTGACCTGGGAGGTGGACGAGTTCCTCGGCGACAACGCCGGCCTGGTCGTGGCCGAAGTCGAGCTGGACAGCGCCGACCAGGCGATCGACCTGCCGGACTGGGTGGGTGCCGAAGTCACCGACGACGCGCGCTACTACAACGTCGCACTGGCCAGTCACCCCTATTCACAGTGGTGAAGCCCCCAAAAAAGGGGACGGAGGGGATTAAGTCGTCTTTACCCCAGCTGTGCTGGAAACGACTTAATCCCCTCCGTCCCCTTTTTTCGAGGGAGGCGGGCCCCATGTGGTGGGGATGAGAATCGACATCTACTCCGACGTGGTCTGCCCCTGGTGCTGGATCGGCAAGCATCGCTTCCAGCAGGGTGTGCAGTTGCTCGGCGCCAATGCGCCTGAACTCGATATCCACTGGCAGCCGTTCCAGCTGGACCCGGACGCGGACGCCACCCCGGTGCCGCTGCGCGAGGCCTATGTGCGCAAGTTCGGTGGCGTCGAGCGCACCGAGCAGATCCTCGGCCAGACCCAGACCACCGCGCGGGCCGAGGGCCTGCCGATGGATTTCAGCCAGGGCCAGGTGCGGGTGACCACGCTGCCGGCCCATCGGGTGTTGTGGCTGGCCGGCCAGCACGGCGTGCAGGATTCGGTCGGCGAAGCACTTTTCCGTGCCCACTTCGAGCATGGCCAGAATCTGGCCGATACTGCAGTGCTGGTGAAGGCCGGCGTGGCTGGCGGCCTGGACGGTGCTGAAATCGCGCAGATGCTGGGCTCCGACCGCGGCCTGGCCGAGGTCGAAGCCAGGCTGGCGCAGGCCCATGCACTGGGCATTTCCTCGGTGCCGACTTTCGTCATCGATGGGAAGTGGGCCATTTCCGGGGCCCAGCCGCCAGAGGCCTTCGCCAACGCCCTTCGCCAGATCGCAGCCGAACAGGGCGCCCCGGCAGCTTCGGCTGACGGCGACGAGGCCTGCGGCCCGGACGGCTGCAAGGTCTGAGCAGATCGGGGTCAGAGCCCCTGCGGGGATCCGACCCCGGGGTCAGATCCCCGCAGGGGCTCTGACCCCACACTCCCCTTCGTCTGACCCCTGCGCCTGTCGGCCGGTTCTGCGACAATGCGGCACTGCGCCATGCGGGCGCGCGTTGTGGAGATCGACCATGCTGCTGATCGGCGTTGCCGGCACCGAACTGACCGCCCAGGAACGTGACTGGCTGCAGCACGACGCCGTGGCCGGGGTGGTGCTGTTCAAGCGCAACTTCGCCTCGCGCCAGCAGGTGACCGATCTGAGTGCGGCGATCCGTGCCGCCGCCCCGCGCCCGCAGCTGATCTGCGTGGACCAGGAAGGCGGCCGTGTGCAGCGTTTCCGCGAGGGCTACAGCGCGCTGCCGCCGCTGCAGGACATCGGCGCGCTGTACGCCGCCGACCCGCAGCAGGCGCTGGCCCTGGCCGAACAGCATGCCTGGCTGATGGCCAGCGAAGTACGTGCCAGCGGCCTCGACCTGAGTTTCGCGCCGGTGGTCGACCTTGGCCGCGGCAACCGCGCCATCGGCAACCGTGCCTTCAGTGAAGACCCGCAGGTGGTGGCCGCGTTCACCGACGCCTATGTGCGCGGCATGCATGCGGTCGGCATGGCCGCCACGCTCAAGCATTTCCCCGGCCACGGCACCGTGCTGGAAGACACCCACGTCGATACCGCGATCGACCCGCGCGCGCTGGACGAACTGCGCGCCCAGGACCTGGTGCCGTTCCAGGCCGGCATCGCCGCCGGTGCCGATGCGGTGATGATGGCGCACGTGATCTATCCGCAGGTGGCGCCGGAGCCGGCCGGCTATTCCCCGCGCTGGATCCAGGACATCCTGCGTGGCGAGCTCGGCTTCCGTGGCGTGGTGTTCTCCGATGACATCGGCATGGCCGCCTCGCACAGCGCCGGTGGCGTGCCGGCACGCGTGCACGCGCACCTGGATGCCGGCTGCGACGTGGTGCTGGTCTGCCACCCGGAACTGGTCGATGAAGCCCTGCACGCGGTGCAGGGACGCTCCCTCAATACTGCTGCGCTGCTGGGCCTGCTTGGTCGCGGCGCGCTCGGCTGGGACGGCCTGCTGGCCGACGCCCGCCATGGCGACACCCAATCCCGTCTGCTTGAAACCCTTGGAAGAACCGTCTGATGCCCAACCTCACCATTTCCCAGGCCCTGGCCCAGGCTGACCTGCTGGTCGACCGCCCCACCATCGACAAGGCCATCGCTGGTATCGCCGACGCCATCGCGCGCGATTACAAGGGCGAGGTGCCGCTGTTCCTGTCCATCATGCATGGTGCGCTGCCGTTCGCCGGCCAGCTGGCGCTGGAACTGGGCGCGCGCGGCCAGGACGTGCAGTTCGATTACCTGCACGCGACCCGCTACCGCGGTGAAACCACCGGCGGAGACCTGGTCTGGAAGCACAAGCCGGCCACCTCGCTGTTCGGCCGCCGCGTGCTGCTGATCGACGACATCCTCGACGAGGGCTACACCCTGCAGGGCGTCCGCACCTGGTGCCTGGAGCAGGGCGCGACCGACGTGCGCATCGCCGCGATGACCGTGAAGAAGCACGACCGCGCACTGCCGGACGTGACCGCCGACTACGCCGGCATCGAGCTGCCGGACCGCTACGTGTTCGGCTTCGGCATGGACGTCAACGAGACCCTGCGCTGCGTGCCGGCGATCTACGCAATGAAGGAGTAACGGCGCAGCTGCCTGCGGCGCGTCTTCTTCCACCGCCGGCATCCTCGGGTGCCGGCGTTCGTCTTTCCATGGAGTGCTTTGAATGCAACAGATCGCCCTGGCCGTGATTGGTGGTACCGGTGTCTACAACCTGGCCAAGCTCGACGACGTGCAGACCCACGAGGTCGACACCCGCTTTGGCCGCCCGTCCGGCCCGGTGCGCGTGGGCACGCTGCTCGGCCATCGCGTGGCGTTCCTGGCGCGGCATGGCGAGGGGCACTCACTGCCGCCGCACAAGATCAACTACCGCGCCAACCTGGCCGCGCTGCAGCAGCTGGGCGCGCAGCGCGTGCTGGCATTGAACACGGTGGGTGGCATCACCGAAGACTTCGGCCCGCGCGTGCTGGCCTGCCCGGACCAGATCATCGACTACACCTGGGGCCGCATCAGCACGATCTGTGAAGAAGAAGGCACCGACGTGGTCCACGTCGATTTCGGCCACCCCTATACGCCGATGCTGCGCAGCAAGATCCTGGCGGCAGCGAAAGTGACCGGCGTCACGGTCCATGACGGTGGCTGCTACGGCGCGACGCAGGGCCCGCGCCTGGAGACCATCGCCGAGATCGCCCGCATGCGCCGTGACGGCTGCGACCTGGTAGGCATGACCGGCATGCCGGAGGCCGCGCTGGCACGCGAGCTGGGGCTGGATTACGCCTGCCTGGCAATCATCGCCAACTGGGCCGCCGGCTGCGGTGATGGCGAGGAGATTACGATGGCCGAAGTACTGGCGAACGTGCAGGCGGCCAGCAACGGACTTCCGGAACTGGTGGGCGAATTGGCGCGGGGGTGATTGTCTTCCCCGAGCAAGCTTTGCATACTCAGCTTGTGCGCGGGTTCAGCGTACACCACCCATTCATTGCATAAGGTCTCGCATCACCATGCCGAACGGTACCGTCAAGTGGTTCAACGACGCCAAGGGATTTGGCTTCATCTCGCCGGAGGATGGCAGCGCCGACGTGTTCGCGCACTTCTCCGCCATCAACTCCAAGGGCTTCCGCAGCCTGCAGGAAGGCCAGCGTGTCACCTATGACGTGACCCAGGGCCCGAAGGGTGCCCAGGCTTCGAACATCACGCCGGCCGAGTGATCCACTCGACAGTGCGTTGAAAACCCCGCTTCGGCGGGGTTTTTTTTGCGTCGCGACGGGCATTGCGGCGCTGTGGACAGGGTTCCAGGTGGCCATCCGGATTTGCGCTCGGGCACAATGCGCCGATGAAGGAACGACTGCGCATCGCCGTGATCGGCTACGGCACCGCTGGACAGGCATTGTCCATCCTGCTCTCTCGTGATGGCCACGAGGTGGAGATCTTCGAACGCGTGCCCTCGCCGGGGCCGGTTGGCGCCGGCTTCCTGCTGCAGCCCAGCGGCCTGCAGGTGCTGTGGCAGATGGGCCTGCTTGATGCCGTGCGCGCGCATGCGGCGCCGGTGCACCGTCTGTATGGCGATACACCGTGCGAGCGCACGGTGATGGACATGCGCTATGACGGCCTGGACGCGCGCCTGCACGGCCTCGGCATGCAGCGTGGGGCGCTGTTCTCGCTGCTGGACGGGGCGCGTGCGGGTGCGGGCCAGCTGCATGCCGGCGTCACCATCGCCGCAGTGGATGCCGCACAGGGCCGCCTGCATGACAGTGAGGGCCGCATGCATGGGCCGTTCGACCTGGTGGTGGCCGCCGATGGTGCGGCTTCGACGCTGCGCGGCTCGATCGAAGGCGGCACCGGGCTGGACCGCGTGTATCCCTGGGGCGCACTGTGGTGCCTGCTGCCGGCCGAGGACTGGCCGCACCTGCAGGAGCTGCGGCAGCGCTACGTGGCCGCGCGCAAGATGATCGGGCTGCTGCCGGTCGGTACGCGGCCCGGTGATGACACGCCGCGCCTGAGCTTCTTCTGGAGCCTGCCACGCGCCGACTTCGAACGATGGCAGGCCGATGGCATGACGCCCTGGCTGGACGAGCTGCACGCGCTGTGGCCGCAGGCCAGCGCGCGCTTTGCGCATCTGCATGATGCCGGCCAGCTGGCGCGCGCGGTCTACCGTGACGCCGTGATGACGCGCTGGCATTGCGGCCGCATGGTGCTGGCCGGCGATGCCGCACATGCGATGAGCCCGCAGCTGGGGCAGGGGGTGAACATGGCGCTGCTCGATGCGCTGGCATTGCGCGATGCCGTGCGCGCACATGGCGGGGGAGGCGCTGCATTGCAGGCCTACCAGGCGCAGCGCAGGGCGCACGTTGCGGTCTACCAGCGCTGGAGCCGTTGGCTGACGCCGCTGTTCCAGTCTGATCGCGATGCCTGGGCAAAGGCACGCGACGTGCTGCTCGGGCCGATGGGGCGCCTGCCGGGTGGGCGTGGCCACATGCTGCGCGTGCTCAGCGGTACCCAGCATGGCTGGTTCGGTTCGCTTGCGCTGGATCCGGCATTTGTCGACGCGTTGGCTGCAGGGGCGCAGATGCCTGGCATCAGCGCGATCACTGCGAATGCGTGAAGCGCGCTGTCACGCGAATTAACGGTTGCCTCACCGTGTATATGCGAGAAGTAGGTTGCACGCGATTGCGCGTCGCCCGTTTTCCTTTCCGTGATTGACATCGCGCGTGGCCCGGGCGGCGCTGCCGTTGCGGCCTGTCGCGGCCCGGACGTGCCGCCTGTTGTTGAAGAGGAGGACGCCATGTGGTTCGCGGTCGAGGAGCTGGAATCGGAAATCTGCAAGCTGCGCGGACTGTTGCAGATGCTGCACGAGGACCAGCCCGACGTACTGGAGGACGTGTTCGAATTCCATGTGGGCAGCTTGATCAGTCATGCATCGCCGGAGCACCACGGACGCATCCGCGCCTGCGCACAGGAGATGCTGGCGGCAATCCAGGCCTTGCCGCGGCGACGTGAAGTTGACACGCCTGAGTTCCAGTTGATGCCGCAGCTGGACATTCGTCCGGCCTGATTCAAGCCACTGGCAGTTCCACCAGGCCGTTTTCCACGCAGGCGATCATCTGTTCGCCGCTGGCGGGAGCAGGCACGATTCCGGCGGTGAACCCGGAAAAGGCCGGCAGGACCGTCATCCGCTCGCGCAGCCAGAAGGCCGGGAAGCGCCGGCGCAATGCGGGCAGTGCGACCTGCGGATGCAGGTGGCCTGCGAGCACGTGCCACGCCGGATCTGCGCACGGTTCATGGCGCAGCAGGAACGGCGCCAGCCGCACCTCCTCGTGGATCTGCACCTGCAGCTGGGCATGCGGTAGCTGCCGGTCATGATTTCCGCGCAGGACATGAACGTCCAGTGCGGTGTTGCGTTCGCGCCAGCCGAGCCATTGCTGGTACCAGGCGGCGCGATGCGCCGGCCCATGCAGGATGTCGCCCAGGATCCACAGTTCGCGGCAGGCGTGCCTGTCCAGCAGACCCTGCAGGCGTTGCAGGTCTTCGCCGGTTCCGCCGCTGGGCAGCGCGATGCCGGCGCGGCGGAACACATCGGCCTTGCCCAGGTGCAGGTCCGCGATCAGCAGCGCCTGCCGCGCCGGCCAGTAGAGTGCGCGTGCGCCCGCCAGGGTCACCGGTTCGCCGGCAAGCAGCAGTGGTATTTCATCGGCCATGGCGACGTTCCAGCTGCTGGGCCGCGCGTTGCACGCGGGTACGCCAGTCCTCGTTGCTGAACTGCCCGCGCAGGCGTTCGGCCCACAGTGGAAAGCCCAGGGGCGTCAGCGATGCAGGGCGCTGCATCGACATGCGTCGCGCGCCGATCCGGACCAGCACCTGGCGTAGCCCCGGCAGGTCAAGGCTGTCGTGCAGCACTTCGCGTTCGGCCAGCGCCAGCAGCAGGTGCTCGGGGTCATGCTCGCGCAATACGTCGTACAGCAGGCCCGCCGAGGCCTGCAGCTGGCGCAGCGATCGCGGCATGCCCCCCGGCAGGCTGGGTACCAGCAGGCCTGCGACGCGCGCGATGCCACGGAACTGGCGCCGCGCAAGCTCGCCCAGGTTCACCGCCGCACGCAGATCGTCCAGCAGCTGATCGGTGGTGAACAACGCATGCCATTGCGCCGCGTCCAGGTCGATCGCCTGCGCCGGTGCCAGCACCAGGCCGTGATCATTCACGGCATAGCCGATGCTGTTGCGTTGCTGGCGGGTGCAGCGCAGTGCCAACAGGGCGGCCAGCGCCTCGTGCACGTGGCGTCCGGCGAAGGGATAGACGAAGAGGAACTGGCCTTCGCGGCGGCGTACGTCCTCCAGCAGCACGTGGTCCGGGCCGGGAAGCGCCGACACCTGCTGCTGAAGTGCCAGCAGCGGTGCCAGCCAGCGCGCTTCCGCACTGTCGTCGGCGCCTGACAGCACCGACTCCAGTTCGCCGCCGAGTGCCATCGACAGCGGCAGCTGGCCTCCCTGCCAGCGGGGCACGACACCTTCACCGCGCCCTCGTGCCAGCCGCACGAAGGCGGTCATGTCGCGCAGCTGCACCAGCTCCAGCAGGCGCCCGGCGAACTGGAAGCGGTCTCCGCGGCGCAGGCGGCTGGCGAACTGTTCCTCCACGGCGCCGAGGCCGGCCCCGCGCAGGAACTGCACGCGCACGCTACCATCGCTGCTGATGGTGCCGATCGACAGCCGGTGGCGTAGTGCCTGGCGCCGGTCGTGCATCCGGTAGCGGCCATCGGCGTCCTGCACGACCTTGTGGAAGTCAGGGTACTGGGCCAGGGCCTGGCCCCCCTGCACGATGAAAGTCAGCACGGCCTGCCACTGGTCCTCGGCCAGGGATGCGAACGCATGGGTGCGCCGGACCTGCGCCAGCAGCGCATCACCGTGGAAGCCACCGGCCAGGGCACGGCTGACCGCATGCTGGGCCAGAACGTCCAGCGACAGCATCGGTGGCCTGCGTGCTTCGACCACGCCTTCGGCCAGTGCGCGACGCACGGCTGCGTACTCGGCCAGTTCCAGCGCATGGCTCGGCACGCAGAGGATCGCGCCACTGGCACCGGGACGATGGCGCGCACGTCCGGCGCGCTGGCGCAGGCGGGCGACGCCCTTCGGGCTGCCCAGCTGCAGTACCTGTTCGACCTCGGGAAAGTCCACGCCGAGGTCGAGGCTGGAGGTGGCGACCACGCAGCGCAGCGTTCCTGCACGCAGCCCGTCCTCCACCTGCTGGCGCAGCGCCGGATCCAGCGAACCGTGGTGCAGCGCGAGCGTGTCGTGTTCCTCGGGCCAAACCGACGCCAGCGCCTGATGCCACAGTTCTGCCTGTGCACGGGTGTTGGTGAAGAGCAGGCTGCTGCGTGCCTGCATCAATGCGTCCAGCACCCGCGGCAGTTGGGCCAGGCCCAGGTGCCCGGCCCAGGGAAAGCGTTCACCGGGTTCGGGCAGCAGGCTGCGCACCGTGGTCGCACGCGGGCGCACGCCCTGCACGATCGGCGCGTCGGGCTGTCCGGGCAGCAGCACGTCGCGCGCCTCATCCAGATTGCCCAGCGTGGCCGACAGCCCCCACAGCTGCAATGCCGGCGCGGCATCGCGCAGCACGGCCAGATTCAACTGCAGCAGGACACCGCGCTTGTTGCCCAGCAGTTCGTGCCATTCGTCCACCACCACGCAGCGCAGCTGGCGCATGCGCGGCAGCGTATCCGGATAGCTCAACAGCAGCGCCAGCGATTCCGGCGTCGTGACCAGTACGTCGATGCGGCCCTCGCGTGCCTGTCGTCGTTCGCGGTTGCTGGCGTCACCGCTGCGCAGGCCGACACGCCATCCAAGCTGCAACCCATCGACCACGGCCTGCAGCGCACGCGCGGTGTCGCTGGCCAACGCGCGCAAGGGCGTCAGCCACAGCACCTGCAGCGGGCGTACCGCACCGGCGCGGCGGGGCGAAGGCGGTGGGTCGATCATGGCCTGCAGCAGCGGTCCCCCGAACATCGCCAGTGTCTTGCCGCTGCCTGTGGGCGTGTGCAGCAACCCGGATCCGCCGGCGAGATAGTGCCGCCACATCGCGCGCTGGAACGGCAACGAGCGCCAGCCTTTCGACGCGAACCAGTCTTCCAGCCGGCGTAGTGCCTGGCTGCGGTTCATCGCGCCAGCGCCTGCAGGGTAGCCAGCTGATCGGCCTCGCTGGCTGGCTTGTCGTGGCGCCAGCGCAGGATGCGTGGAAAGCGTACGGCGATACCGGACTTGTGCCGGCTGCTGCGGTTGACCGCCTCGAAGCCCAGTTCGAAGACGTGTTCGGGGCGTACGCTGCGCACCGGGCCAAAGCGCTCGCGGGTATTGGCGCGGATCCAGCGATCAAGCGCGAGGATCTCCTTGTCATCCAGGCCCGAATAGGCCTTGGCCACCGGTACCAGCGTGTCGCCGTCCCAGACGCCGAAGGTGTAGTCGGTGTACAACGTGCTGCGCCGCCCATGGCCAGCCTGCGCGTACAGGAGCACTGCATCGATGGTGAGCGGATCGACCTTCCATTTCCACCAGTCACCGCGGCGTCGCCCGGCCTGGTAGGGTGAGGCACGACGTTTCAGCATCAGCCCTTCCACGCCACGTTCGCGTGCCACATCGCGCATCGCCGCCGCCTGCGGCCAGTCTTCGGCGGCAACGTCGGGTGAGAGCTGGATCCGTGCATCACCCAGGGCACCGACGACGTCGGCAAGCCGTGCACGCCGTTCCCGCAACGGCAACTCACGCAGGTCCGCGCCATCGTGTTCCAGCAGGTCATAGGCGAGCACGCGCACCGGCGTGTTGCGCAGGGTAGCCGCACCGGGCTTGCGGCGCTGGATGCGGGTCTGCAGCGCGGTGAATGCACGCGGCAGGTCCGTGGCTTCGTCCCAGGCCAGCAGCTCTCCGTCCAGCACGCAGCCATCGGGAAGCGCCATCGCCGCCTGTTCGATTTCGGGGAAGCGACCATCCAGCCGCTCTTCGCCGCGTGACCACAATGCGACCTCGCCGCGCCGGCGCAGCAGCTGCAGGCGGATGCCATCCCACTTCCATTCCAGCAGCCAATCTTCGATGGAGCCGAGGCGTTCGGCAGGATCGCCTTCCAGTGGTGAGGCGAGAAAGAACGGGTAGGGTTGCTGCCGGTCCAGTGGCAGCTCATCCGGCGACAGCAGCTGGCCCAGCAGTGCGGGCGAGGGCACCCACTCGCCAAGCATGCGCTGGGCGATGCGCGCGATGTCCAGCCCGGACCACTCCGCCAGTGCCTGCTGCACCAGCCGCTGCGAGACGCCAACGCGCAGGGCGCCGGTCAGCAGCTTGTTGAACACCAGGCGTTCGCTGCTGCACAGCTGCTGCCAGCCCGCGACGACCGCCGCACGGCGTACCGCTTCGGGCTGGTTGGCCACCGCCAGCAGATGCTGTTCGATCCAATCCGCCAACGCACGGTCGGCGGCGGGCTGGGATGGATCATCCAGCAGCAGGGTCAACGTTTCGGCCAGGTCACCGACCTGCGCATAGCTGTCTTCCACCAGCCATGGCGGCAAGCCGGATTCTTCGGCAATCCAGGCGCGCAGTTCGCCACTGGCGGCGATCTTGCGGCGTGCGCCGCCCACCTTGCCACCGCTGAGCAGGTACAGCGCCCACGCCGCATCGTGCGCGCCTGCCTGGCGGAAGTAATCGATCAATGCCGCACGCTTGTCCAGCGTGGCGGTGCTGCGGTCCAGGCGCTGGTAGAGCGCCGCGAAGGCCTTCATTCCTCGCTCCCGAAATCGGTACGGAAGGCTTCAGCCGCTACGCCGCGCTCGCGCAGGAAGGGAATCAACGCATCGGTATTGCCATGGGTGGCGATCACCCGCTGCGCGCCGGTCTGTTCGATGGTCTGCAGCAGTGCGGGCCAATCGGCGTGATCGGAAATGACGAAGCCACGATCGACGTTGCGGCGACGCCGGTTGCCGCGCAGCTGCATCCAGCCCGAGGCGAAGCCCAGCTGGTAGCGGCCGAAGCGGCGCATCCACGGCGTGCCGGCGGCCGAGGGCGGGGCGAGGATCAACTGGCCGGCGGCATCCGGCTGGCGACCCTGCTCGGCCACCGCCAGCGTCTCCAGCATTGGCACGTTGGCCTGCCGATACACCTCCACACCATTGGCGATGGCACCGTGCAGCCAGGCCGGGCGATCGTCCAGCGGCAGCAGTTCGGCCAGTACCCGCTGCGCCTTGCCCAGTGCATAGCACAGCAGGATGGCAGCTTCGCCGCGCTGTTCGCATTCGCGTCGCCACGCCACGATCTCCGCAGCGACGGTGGGCGTGTCCGGCCAACGATAGATCGGCAGGGCAAAGGTGGCCTCGGTGATGAAGGTATCGCAGGGCACCACTTCGAACGGCGCACAGGTTGGATCAGGCTGGCGCTTGTAGTCGCCGGACGCCACCCAGACCTGCTGCCCGTCGTCGATGCGCACCTGCGAAGACCCCAGTACATGGCCGGCGGGATGCAGCGATACCTGCACCCGGCCCAGGCGGAACGGCACGCCCTCGGCATGCGCCTGCACCGGCACATCGCCCAGGCGCCAGCGCAGGATCGGCAGGCTGCCGTCGCTGCAGTGGTATTCGCCCATGCCCGGGCGTGCGTGATCGCCGTGGCCATGGGTGATGACCGCGCGCGGGACCGGTCGCCAGGGATCGATGTGGAAATCACCGGCGGCGCAGTACAGCCCTTCGGGGCGCAGGACCACCAGATCGTCATTGACTGCCATGCGGTCACTGTGGCCGGCCGCTCGTGCACAGGGTGAGAATCGGCCTGAACACGGGCTTGGCAGGCGATGCGGCACAATCGAACCGCAGATCTCTTGCCGCCAGGACGGACCGGATGAGTGGACCCAGCTTCAGCAGCAATGCGCCCTACGAAACCCATGTGGTGCTGAACCAGCCGCCGTCGTTCGCGGGGCGCCAGTTGTGGACCGATGACGTGGCGCTGATGGAGGCGGTGCAGCGCGAAGGCGCTGGCGGCTTTGCGCCGCGGCTGGCGGTCTATGGTGCGCTGGCGGGTGACGAACTGTACCGGCTCGGCTTCGATGCCAACCGCGATCGGCCGCGCCTGCGCACGCATGATGCGCAGGGCCATCGCATCGATACGGTGGAGTTCCATCCGGCCTATCACCAGTTGATGGGCACAGCGAAATCGCACGGGGTCGCCGGGTTGTCCTGGCACGAGCCGCAACCGGGCGGGCATGTCGCGCGCGCGGTGTTGAGCTACCTGCACCACCAGGCCGAGGCTGGCACCAGTTGCCCGTTGACGATGACCCATGCGGCAGTTGCAGTGCTGCACACGCAGCCGCACCTGGCCGAGTGGGCGCGCAAGGCCGCAGCGCCGGTCTATGACCCGCGCGATGTACCGGTGGCGGACAAGGCCGGCATCACGCTGGGCATGGGCATGACCGAGAAGCAGGGAGGCTCGGATGTGCGTGCCAACAGCACGCGCGCTGAACCGATCGATGGCGAGCGCTATCGCCTGGTCGGTCACAAGTGGTTCTTTTCCGCACCGATGTGCGATGGCTTCCTGGTTCTGGCGCAGGCGCCGGGAGGACTGACCTGCCTGCTGATGCCGCGCCGGCTGGCCGACGGCGACCGCAACGCATTCCGGTTGATGCGCTTGAAGGACAAGCTTGGCGATTGGGCCAATGCCTCCAGCGAAGTCGAGTTCTGCGGGGCACAGGCGTGGCGCGTGGGCGAGGAGGGGCGGGGCGTGGCCACCATCATCGGCATGGTGATGATGACCCGCCTGGACTGCATGCTGGGCGCGGCGGCGGAAATGCGCATGGCGCTGGCGCAGGCGCTGCATCACGCACGTCATCGCCGCACGTTCGGCAAGCTGCTGGTCGAGCACCCGTTGATGACCAATGTGCTGGCCGACCTGGCACTGGAGTCGGAAGCGGCCACAGTGCTGTCGATGCGCATCGCGCGTGCGGTGGACCGGGCCGGCGTGGATGCCAACGAAGCCGCGTTGGCGCGTGTGGGGACGGCGCTGGGCAAGTACTGGTTGTGCAAGCGCGCGCCGGCCTTCGTCAATGAAGCACAGGAATGCCTGGGCGGCGCGGGCTATGTGGAGGAATCGATGCTGCCGCGGCTGTACCGGCAGGCACCGTTGAATTCGATCTGGGAAGGAAGCGGCAACATCCAGTGTCTGGACGTGCTGCGCGCGCTGGCGCGCGAACCGGAGGCGCTGGCGGCGCTGCGCGCTGAACTGGCGGCGGTGGCCGATCGTGATGCGCGCTACGCAGCGGCTTTGCAGCGGTGGGCAGCAGCACCGCCACCGGATGAGTCGCAGGCGAGGCTGTTCTGCGAGCGCACAGTGCTGTTGTTGCAGGCCGCGCTGCTGTTGCGTGCGCAAAGTCCGATGGCAGAGGCGTTCGTGCGCAGCCGGCTGCAAGCGGAGCATGGGCTGGTGTTCGGGACCCTGCCGACGGGCGTGGATCTGTCGGCGATGCTGGTGCGCGCGCTGCCGTAGGAGCGCCCACCACGGAATCAACGGAAAAAACGCAAAGCGAAAAGCAGAAAAGCCGCGGCAGTGCCGCGGCTTTTCCTGTAGCGCCGGGCCCATGCCTGGCTGCCGGTACGCCTCAGTGCTTGGCTTCTTCCTTGGCGGCGTTCGCCTTCGCGTCATTGGCGACATCACGGGCCTTGTCGGCCACCTTCTGTGCGGCGTTGGCGGTCGCATCGCTGGCGTGTGCGGCGGCGTCGGTTGCGGCGTCCTTGGCCTTGTCGGCAGCGTTGGCGGTGGCGTCTGCAGCCTTGTCCAGCGCCTGCTGGGTATCGGCGGCGGCCTGCTCGGAGGCTGCAGCGGTCTTGTCGGCGGCGTCACGGGTAGCTTCTGCCGCCTTGTCGACGGCATCGCGGGCAGCCGCGCCGGCGCTGTCAGCGGCCTGCTGCGCGTCCTGCTTGGCCTGTTCGGCTTCCGGGCCCTTGCAGGCGGCCAGGGCCAGCAGCAGGGAGGCGGCCAGCAGGGTGGTGGTGATCGGGCGAATCTTCATGGCGGTCTCCGGTACTGCAATGGATGGGGACGCCAGCCTATTCATGCCGTTGTGAAGGCGGGGTCGCGATGCCCGCGCCGCGAGGTCGCAGTGGCGCAAAGAAAAAGCCGCTGGCGAACCAGCGGCTTTTCCGGAACAGCGTGAAGAAAGAAGTTATTACTTCTTGGCTTCTTCAGCAGCGTCCTTGGCCTGCTCAGCGGTAGCTTCGGCAGCCTTGGCAGCGTCCTTGGCTTCGCCAGCAGCAGCGTCGGTCGCGGCAGCAGCGGTGTTGGCAGCAGCGTCGGTCGCAGCGTCAGCAGCGGTGGCGGCGGTGTTGGCAGCCTGCTGGGCAGCGTCGGCGGTCTGGGCGCCGGCAGCGGCGGCCTGGTCGGCAGCAGCCTGGGCTTCGGTGGCGGCTTCGTTGGCCGAAGCAGCGGCGTCCTGGGCAGCTTCCTGCTTCGAGCAGGCGGCCAGGGCCAGAGCCAGGGACATCGCGACCAGCAGCTTGTTGATGCTCATTGTGTAAATCCTCGTCGTTAGAATTAGGCAACGCGCATGCTGCGCGCCGACAACATGATGACAAGCCAAGATTGGGTGTCAAGCGATCCCGCATTCATTTTTGCGAAATCATCGTTAAATCTTTTTAAATCAATTCGATGGCGATTGCCGTTGCTTCGCCGCCACCGATGCACAGGGTGGCAATGCCGCGCTTGCCACCGCGCGTGCGCAGGGCGTTGACCAGGGTCACCACCAGGCGTGCACCGGAGGCACCGATGGGATGACCCAGCGCGCAGGCACCGCCATTCACGTTCAGCTTGTCGTGCGGGATGCCCAGCTCACGCATCGGCGCCATTGCCACCACGGCAAAGGCCTCGTTGATCTCGAACAGGTCGATCTGGTCCAGCGACCAGCCGGTCTTGGCCAGCAGCGTGTGGATCGCGCCGATCGGGGCGGTGGTGAACCACTCCGGTTCCTGCGAATGGGTGGCGTGGCCGACGATGCGGGCCAGCGGAGTGATGCCACGGGCGGCCGCGTCTTCCTGGGTCAGCAGGACCACCGCGGCGGCGCCGTCGGAGATGCTGGAGGAACTGGCGGCGGTGACGCTGCCGTCCTTCTTGAAGGCCGGACGCAGGGTCGGGATCTTGGCGATATCCGAGCGCCCCGGCTGCTCGTCGGTGGCGACCTCGACGTCACCCTTGCGGGTGGCTACCTTCACCGCGACGATCTCGTCGGCGAACGCACCGTTGGCCTGTGCGGCCTGCGCGCGCTTGACCGATTCGATCGCGTAGGCGTCCTGCTCCTCGCGGCTGAACTGGTACTTGTCCACGGCGCATTCGGCGAATTCGCCCATGGCCTTGCCGTCATAGGCGTTGACCAGGCCGTCGTGGGCCATGTGGTCGACCGCCTGGAAGTTGCCGAAGCGGTTGCCGGTACGCGAGTTCGGCAGCAGGTGCGGGGCGTTGGACATCGATTCCATGCCACCGGCGACCACGATGCTGGCCGAACCGGCCTTGATCAGGTCATGGCCGAGCATGATGGTCTTCATGCCCGAGCCGCACACCTTGTTGAGGGTGGTGGCGCCGGTCGACAGCGGAATGCCGGCGGCGATCGCCGCCTGGCGGGCGGGCGCCTGGCCGAGGTTGGCCGGCAGCACGCAGCCCATGAGGACCTCGGAGACGTCGCTGGCCGGTACGCCCGACTGTTCCAGGGCGGCAGCGATGGCGGCCGCGCCGAGGGTGGGGGTCGGCACGCCGTTGAACTGGCCGAGGAAGGAGCCGATGGCGGTGCGCTTGGCGGCGGCGATGACGATGTTGGACATGGCAATCTCGTTGATGCGTAAGCAATGTTCGGAAAGGAGACCGCGGACGTTGGAAGCGCCCCGGTTTCCCGGCAGACTGCGTGGGGGTCGGCCCAAGTATAGAGGGTCGGGGAGGGCCGCCGCTGGGCGGCACCGCACGCCTGCCGGGATGTAGGCAGGTCAACGTTCATGGGAAGGAATCGATGGAACGCACGACGATGGTTAGGTCCGCGCTGGCAACGGCGCTGGCGATGGCAATGACGGCATGTGGCGGCGGCGGAGGCGGCGGCAACGTCCGCATCGATCCCCCTCCGACCACCCCCACACCCCCAACGACGCCCCCTCCGACGGCACCGCCTCCGGCCAAGCCGCAGGAACCGGCCTTCGACGCGCACCTGTCAGTGACCAATGCGCGTGCCGCACAGGCCGTCGGCCTGACCGGGCAGGGCGTGCGCATCGGCATCGTCGACTCGGGCGTGCAGCGCAACGCAGCGGCATTGAACGGGCGGGTGGTGGGCAACCTCAACTACATTGATCCGGCGCGCAACAACCTGCTGGTGGACGACGTGGTGGGCCACGGCACGGCGGTAGCCAGCCTGGCCGCCGGCGCGCCGGTGGGAACCTGGCCGGGCGGCATCGCCCCCGGTGCGCAGATCGTTTCGGCGCGGATCATCGCCGACAAGCCGCCGGTCGATGACGGCAGCGGCAAGGGCAATTCCTTCAGCGGTCCGCTGGGCGTGGCGCAGGTCCACCAGGACCTGATCAGCTACAACGTGAAGGTGATGAACAACTCGTGGGGCGGCCTGTACTGGACCGACCTGCCGACCACCGCGCAGGTGGCGGCCGAGTACCGTCCGTTCGTCATCAACCATGGCGGCCTGGTGGTGTTCGCGGCCGGCAACGATGCGCGCACCGAACCGAGCAGCCTGGCCGCCCTGCCCAGCCAGCTGGGCGTTGCCGGCTCGCTGCCGGCGGCCGACCTGGAGCGCGGTTGGCTGGTGGCGACCGCAGTGGATCCCTATGCACCGGGCACGCTGGCCAGCTACGCCAATGCCTGCGGGCAGGCGGCGCGCTATTGCCTGGCGGCGCCGGGCAGCGCGGTCTATCCCGATGCCAATGGCAGCACCTACTACTGGAACTACGGGACGTCCTTCGCCGCCCCGTTGATCTCCGGCGCCGCCGCGCTGGTCTGGCAGCGCTACCCGTACTTCGACAACAACCTGGTGCGGCAGACCCTGCTGGGCACGGCCAAGGACATCGGCGCGCCCGGCGTGGATGCGGTGTTCGGCTACGGCCTGCTCGACATCTCGCGGGCGATCAAGGGCCCGGGCCGCTTCGACTGGGGTGATGTAGTGGCCAATGTCGATGCGCCATCGAGCGGCTCGCTGTGGAGCAACGACATCGTCGGCAGCGGCGGCCTGGTCAAGCAGGGCGGGGGCACCCTGGTGCTCGCAGGCAACAACAGCTACAGCGGCGCCACCCGCATCGAACGCGGCATCCTGTCGCTGCAGAACGGCGGTGTCATCCGTTCCAACGTGACCATCCTCGGCCAGCCCGACCCGGATTCGACCGGCCTGCAGTTCAATGGCGGCACGCCGCGCGTGATCGGCAACGTGGTCAACGGCAGCAGCGTGTTCCTGACCACCGGCAGCACCACCGGCACCATCGAGGGCAACTACACGCAGCAGGCGGGTGGCCAGTTGATGATCGCGCTCGGTGCCAATGCGCTGCAGGTGACCGGCACGGCCTCGATCAATGGTGGCGTGCGCGTGCATGGCTTCGTCTCCGGCTACGTGCCGCAGAACGGCAGCCGCCAGGACCTGGTCCATGCGGCCGGTGGCCTGAGCGGCACCTTCAGCAGCCCGGCCTCCTCCAGCGGCCTGCAGGGCCTGTCGCTGCTGCAGAGCAGCTATGGCTATGACAGCAACACTGCCTGGTTGAACCTGACCCAGGTGAGCGTGACGGCGGCGGCGACCGGGCTCGCGGCCTCGGCGCAGTCCGCGGCGCAACGACTGGAAGGTGCGTTCAGCGCACTCGATGGCAGTCCTGCGCTGCAGGGCTCGGCCTTCGGCACGGCGGCCGGTGCGCTGCAGTGGACCGGCGGTGGCAGCGAGGGCCTGGCAGCCAGCCTGCAGAGCCTGTCCGGGCAGGCGCATGCGCGGGCCGAGTCGGCCACCTTCGACAGCATCGACATGTCGCGCCGTGCGATCGCCGAGCGCTTCGATCGCGTGCAGGCGGCGCCGCGCCTGCGCGGGGCCTGGCAGAGCGCGCTCGGTGAGGCCGGGCAGGGCAGTTTTGCCGGCAATGCCGCCGACAGCCGTGGCTGGATGGCCGGCCAGGACCTGCCGCTGGGCAGCAATGGGCTGATGGGCGTGGCCTTTGGCGAGACCCGCAGCAATGGTGGCAGCAGCTTCGGCGGCGATCGTGGGCGTGATCGCCAGGCGCAGGCACAGTTGTACGCCGGTTGGAACCTGGGCCGGGGCTATGCGCTGGCGCAGGTCGGCAGCGGCCAGTTCACCCGTGCGCTGGATCGCCAGTTGCTGCTGGGTGCCGGTGCCTATGGTGTTTCCGCACGTTACGGCGGACGCTTCAGCAGTGCCAGCGTCGAAGGCGGCTATCGTTTTGGCCGCGCGGGCGCGTCGTTGACACCGTATCTGGGTGCCAGCACCACGCGCGTGGATACCGATGCCTTCAATGAGCTGGGTGGTTTCGGCTTCGGCCTGCGTGGCGACGCCAACCGCGTGCAGCGCAGCAAGATGCTGGCCGGTATCCGCGGCGAGCGCGGCTGGGGGCGCTGGACGCTGCGCGGGCACGCCGAGTGGCAGCAACGGCTCGACGGTGCCGATGCGGACTGGCAGGCCAGCTTCGTTGGTGTCGATGCCTGGGCACCCCTGGCGGGATGGGACGCACCGCGTGGCAGTGCGCTGTTCGGCGTGGCGCTGGAGTCGTGGTGGGGCCGCAATGGCCGCCTGAGCCTGGGCTTCGACCAGCGCGTCGGTGGCGAGGGCGCGCGCCAGGCGGCGCTGCGCTACAGCACCGGGTTCTGAGCGGGAGGTCGCGCCGGGACGTCAGCTCCGGCGCGACATCGGCAGGCTCAGCCGCCGCGCAGGTTGCCCAGGCGCGGGGTGCTGCGGCCCAGCGGCATCTTCAGCTTGCCGATCGACAGGATGCGGCTTTCGGCGATGCGGTCGGCCGCACGCTGCGGCGCGATGTTCTCGCGCTGCGACAGTTCGAAGATGCGGGTGAGGTTGTGATAGATGCTGCGGATCAGGCGCATCGCGCGTTCGCGGTTGTAGCCATCGATCTCCAGCGACACGTTCATCACGCCGCCAGCGTTGACCGCATAGTCCGGCGCATACAGGATGCCGCGCGCGTGCAGTTCATCGCCGATTTCCAGGCTCGACAGCTGGTTGTTGGCGGTACCGCAGATGATCTTGGCCTTGATCCGCGGCAGGGTGTCGGCGTTGATGGCGCCTTCCAGCGCGCACGGTGCGAACACGTCGGCGTTCACTTCGTGGATCTCGTCGGGCTTGACCGCTTCGGCGCCGAAATCGCTGACCGCGCGATCAACCAGTGCGCTGTCCAGGTCGGTGACATACAGCTTGGCACCGCGGTCGCGCAGCAGTTTCACCAGCTCCATGCCGATGTGGCCCAGGCCCTGCACCGCGATGCTGGTCTTGCCCACTTCCTCGTGGCCGAACTTGAAGCGCATCGCCGCCATCAGCGCCTGCAGCGCACCGTAGGCGGTGAACGGGGCCGGATCGCCGGAGCCGCCATGGACCTGGTGCACGCCGGTCACGAACTGGCTCTCCAGGTAGATGTTCTCCATGTCGTTGACGTCGGTGCCGACGTCTTCGGCGGTGATGTAGCGGCCGCCCAGCGAGTCGACGTAACGGCCGAAGGCGCGGAACAGCACCTCGGTCTTGTCCACCTTCGGGTCGCCGATGATCACCGCCTTGCCGCCACCGACGTTGAGGCCGGCCAGCGCATTCTTGTAGGTCATCGTCCGGCTCAGCCGCAGCACGTCGGCCAGTGCCTCGTCGGTGCTGGCGTAGGGGCGCATGCGCACGCCGCCCAGGGCCGGGCCCAGGGTGGTGTTGTGAATGGCGATGATCGCCTTCAGGCCGGCATCGTGGTTGTGGCAGAACACCACTTGTTCGTGGCCGGTGGTGGCGAGGGTTTCGAATAGCATGGCGTCTCCGATGGCGCGAACAGCGGCGAACTGCAGCGAACGGCCAGTGAACGGTAAGGTCCCAAAACAAAAAAAGCGACGTCGTCATGGCTGGGGGACGGGTCGCGCGGCGCCATTCTAGTCCATTCGCCCGGCCGTTGCCGTCGACGTCGGCGGCCGGCAGGTTAAAGAAGATGAAAGTGCGGCCGATGCTGCGACGACGGCGGGTGGCCGGATGGGCGTGAAGAGGCAGGGCGGTCAGTGACGGCAAGGGCATCACAACGACAGGACGGGCGGCGATGACAGCGGCATGGTGGCGATCGCTGCGCGGCTGGCTGACACGTTCGACCGGGGCGGCACCGGCGCGGCTGGTTGCCGCATCCCGCCAGGCGGTGGCCGCCGCAGCCGCAAGCCTGCAGGGCGAGGCGCTGCCGTCGCCGGAGATCGCCGCTCACCTGCAACGCGGGCTGCATGCGCTTGCGTTGTACCCACGGCTGGCCGGCGAGCCAACGCCGGTGCAGGACCCAGGCCTGGGCGAGGCGGTGGCGCGCGCGCTGCAGGACCGCGACTGGGCGGCCAGGCAGCTGCCCCGCCGGCCGCAGCTGCTGCCGCAGCTGATCCAGACCGTCAACGACGATGCCGCCTCGGCCCGGGTGATGGCCGCGATCATCGGCCAGGACCCGGTGCTGACCGGCAACCTGCTGCGCATCGCCAACAGCCCGGCCTACAAGGTCCACGAGCGCCCGGTAGAGAGCCTGCAGCGGGCGGTGACCCTGGTCGGCACCGAGGGCGTGCGCCAGATCATCAGTGCGGTACTGGTGCAGCCGGTGATGCAGGTGCAATGCGAGGTGTTCCCGCAGTTCAGCGCGATCATCTGGGAGCACGCACTGCTGGCATCGCGTGCAGCGGCCGACCACGCACGCACGGTCACCTTCGGCGATGCCTTCGCCGCGCAGTGGCTGGGCCTGGTGCAGGGGCTGGGTGCGGCGCTGGTGATGCGCCAGTTGCTGCAGGAGGCACAGGCCCGTGGCGAGCCCGTGGAGCCGGCGTTGGCCCTGCAGCTGTTGCAGCAGTGGTCGTTGCCACTTGCGCAGCGGGTCGCTGCCGCATGGGAGTTGCCTGAGCCGGTTCACCAGGCCTTGGCGGTGGATGCGGAAGGACCGTTGGCCGACAGCCTGCGCCTGGCCAGCGCGGCCGCAGCGGCCAGCCTGTTGTGCCGCCATGGGCATGCCAGCCAGAGCCGCATGCTGGCCCTGCTGGAGCAGCTGCCTTCGGCACCGCCGCATGCATTGCGCTGGATCTGGCGGCGCCTGCATGGGCGCAACGTGGAAACGCTGGACGAGGCCGGACAGGATGAGGCCACTCCGGCGTCCTGAGCGCTACAGCTGCGATTCCACCGGCAGCCAGCTGATCACCCGCGACAACCAGCGCTTGCGCGCCGTTGCCCCTGGCTCGGCCTCCACCCAGTGCGGTGGCGGTTCGCGCTCCAGCCAGCGCAACCGGCGGTGGTCGTCCAGTGCCAGCCACCAGCTGTGCCTGGGGTCAGCCAGGCGCAGGTATTCGTCCCGCAGCTGTGTACCCAGCACCGGATCGTCGAACAGCACACCCATTTCAGTGTTCAGGTAGGCCGAGCGCGGGTCCAGGTTGAAGGAGCCGACGAAACCGCGGCGGTCATCGATCAGGAATGCCTTGGTGTGCAGGCTCGCGCCGCTGCTGCCGAACACGCCGGCATCGCCCGACTGACCCTGTGCCTTCAGCTCGTACAGGTGGACGCCGGCTTCCAGCAGTGGCACGCGGTAGCCCATGTAGCCCCCGTGCACGGCGGCGACGTCGTTGGCGGCCAGCGAGTTGGTGACCACGCCCACCTGCACGCCCCGCCCGGCCATTGCCGAAAAGCCATCGAGGCCCTCGTTGCCGGGCACGAAGTAGGGCGAGATCAACAGGGCCTTGTGCCGGGCGGCCTGCAGCTCGCTGATCAGGGTCGACACCAGCCAGGTGGCGCGATCATCCCTGCGGTGCTTCATCGGCGGGTCCGACACGATGCGCACGGCACCGCTCCAGTGCAACGGCTCGGGGCTCGGGCGCTGCCGCTGGCGTGATTCGGCCACGCGCGCAAGGTAGGGGCGGGCCACGTCCCGCTGCGCCTCGTGGTCCGATTCGCGCACCAGCAGGCGCAGTTGTGCGTCGGTATGGAAGGCAAGCGCGGATACCGGGATGGCGGTTTCGCTGTTCCAGTAGTCGTCGAAGATCCGGTTGGCCTGCTCCACGGCGGGGCCGGCGACCAGCAGGTCCAGATCCTGGAAGTTCACGTCGGTGCGCGCGCTGAAGTACTCCTCGCCGATGTTGCGGCCACCGACGATTGCGACGCGGCCATCGGCGATCCAGCTCTTGTTGTGCATGCGGTGGTTCACGCTGAAGAAGCGCTGCACCATCTCCACCATGCGCAGGATGCCGGTCCGGTTGCGGAACGGGTTGTACAGGCGGATCTCGATGTTCGGATGGGCATCGAGCGCCATCATCAGCGCGTCCTTGTCCTTGGCATTCATGTCATCGAGCAGGATGCGCACGCGCACGCCGCGCTCGGCGGCGTCGTACAGCGCCTTGGCCATCAGGTGGCCGATCAGGTCGTCTTGCCAGATGTAGTACTGCAGGTCCAGGCTGCGGCCGGCCTGGGTGGTGATCATCGCGCGGGCGGCGAAGGCATCCATGCCATCGCTGAGGAAGGCCACGCCCGACTGGCCGGGATGGGCCGCCTGCAGCGGCACGATCTGCTGGTCGATGCGGGTCTGTGCCGGCTGCAGCGGCAGCACGTGCGAAGGCGCGCCATGCGCCTGCGGCGTGAGATGGTCGGCCAGCAGCAGCCCGGACAGGACCAGCAGCACCAGCACGGCGAGGATGATCGCGGCAACACGCAGCAGGCGTCGCCACAGCGGCTTGGGCAGGCTCATGCCCCGATGGTAGAGCCACGCCATGCGTGAAGGAATGCCTGCAGGATCGACAGGGGGTCAGAGCCCCTGCCTTCGGCACGGGATCCGACCCCCGGATCCCTCTCCACGGGAAAGGGCCCTGACCCGCACACCTCAGAACCGCTCGTCGCTGCCCAGGTAGCGCCACTGCCCCGGCGGCAGCGGCCCCAGCGCCACGCGTCCGATACGCAGGCGGCGCACGGCCGTGACCTGCAGGCCGGCGGCGCTGACCGCCACACGCAGCCCCTTGGCCGTCAGGCCCTTGCCGGCGAAGCGCAGGCGCTGCTCGCTCTGCCAGCTGACCTTGGCGCCGCCCGATTCCTGCTGCAGCCGCGCCATCAGCCACGGCCCGCGCTCGGGACCGCCTTCGGCCACTTCGATCAGGTATTCCTGCTCGGTACGGCCCAGGTTGCGCTGCAGGTGGGCCAGCGTGGCCGGATCCTGGCTGACCACCACCAGCCCGCTGTCGCTGGCCGGCAGCGAGGCGGCCAGCTGCAGGCCGTGGAAGTGACGCTGCAACGGGCGGATGTCGCTGGCATCAAGTTCGCTGCGGCTGTCACTGCTGACCAGGGCACACAGGGTTTCGGCGGCGACACCGGCCGGCTTGTGCAGCAGCATGCTGACCCGCTCGGCCTTTTCATCGCTGGCCTGTTCGGCCACCACGATCAACGCGCTGCCATCGACCGGGCGCTGCGGCTGCTCCACCACGTCGCCGTTGACCGTGACCCAGCCGCCTTCGATGTAGCGCCGCGCTTCGCCGCGCGGGATGCCGAGCAGGGCGGACAGGCGTTTGTCGAGACGGATCGGTTCCATGGCAGGCAGGTCGGGCAGGGGGCGCGCAGTGTAGCTGCTGCGGCCGGTCAGCGCTGGCCGCGGTTGGCCAGCTCGGTCAGGTACAGGCGGGTATCGAACTCCAGCTGCAGGTAGTCCGGCTCCATGTGCTGGCACAGCTGGTAGAAGGCCTTGTTGTGGTCGGCTTCCTTCAGGTGGGCCAGCTCATGCACCACGATCATGCGCAGGAATGCCGCGGGTGCCTGGCGGAACACGGTCGCGATGCGGATCTCGCGGCTGGCCTTGAGGCGGCCGCCGTGCACGCGGGAGATGGCGGTGTGGGTGCCCAGCGCGTGCTTGATCACTTCCAGCGTATTGTCGTAGCAGACCTTGTTGAGCGGCACCGACTTGCGCAGGTAACGGTCCTTCAGCTCCTGGGTGTAGTCGTACAGCTGGCGGTCGCTGCGCACCTCGTGCGGGTCGGGGTAGCGCTGCTGCAGCCAGGGGCCGAGCCTGCCCTGCGCCAGCAGCTCGCTGACCTGGGCAACCAGGGGTTCGGGATAACCGGTGAGGTACTTCAGGACTGCCATGCAGGGCCGGCGGGGCGTCGGTAGAATGGGGCATCCAAGATTACACGCGGTACGCACCGACCATGGCAAAGCCCAACGCGCTGCAGGAACAATTGCTCAAGGCCGGCCTGGCCAAGAAGTCGCAGGCCAGCGCCGCCGCACGCGAGCAGGCCAAGGCCCGCCAGGGCAAGGCCGAATCGACCTCGGCCGAGGTCCAGCGCGAGGCTGAACGTGCCCGCGCCGAGAAGGTCGAGCGCGACCGCGCACTGGCCGCCGAACGCAATGCCCAGGCCAGGCAGGCTGAACAGAAGGCCCAGGCCAGGCAGATCATCACGGCCCATGCCGTACCCCACAAGGGCGACGACGAGTACCGCTTCAGCGATGGCGCAGCGATCCGTACCCTGCTGATCGACCCCAAGCTGCGCAAGGCGCTGTCGGTGGGCGTGCTGGTCATCGTCGCCCACGGCGAGGGCTATGCGTTGCTGCCCCGCGCCGCCGCCGAAAAGGTGCGTGAACGCGCACCCGAAGCAATCATCGTCGACCACGGCCAGCCGGGCTCGACCGCCGAGATCTCCACCGGCAACGCAGAAGACGACGCCTATTACGCGCAGTTCCAGGTGCCCGACGACCTGGTCTGGTAAGCAAAAAGGGGACGGAGGGGATTAAGCCGCAATCGGCCTGATCGGATCCGTCGGCGTTCTGTTTGGCATCCTGAAGAGCAGCCGAGCATGGCTCGGCTCTACATGAAGGCCTTCCTTTTTGCCGGGGTGTATCGTCCCCATATCGGGCGACACACCTGCGGAGGATAGCCATGGCCACCGGTTGGGCAGGAGACGGCGCGGTCCAGGACCAGATCGACGCCACCGTCGACGACGCGATCGCCCGCGCGCGGCGCCAGCTGCGCGAGGGACCCGGTCTGGAACACTGTGAGGAATGCGACGCGCCGATCCCGTTGGCGCGGCGCCAGGCTGTGCCTGGTGTGCGGTTGTGCGTTGCGTGCCAGCAGGCGCGGGACGACGAAGACCAGGCGCATGCCGGGTACAACCGGCGTGGCAGCAAGGACAGCCAGCTGAGGTAAAGGGGTGTTTTATTGCAGGGCTGCGCCCTGCACCTGCAGAAGCAACGTCAACATCAAAGGCGCCATCCATGGCGCTCACTGATCTGGCCCCCCTCAACCGGACCCACCCCGCCTTCGACAGATTTCCGCGATCTGTTGGAACCTGCTGCTGATGGTGGGTGCCGACCGTTGGTCGGCACGGGGTCGGATCCAATTTTGACTATCGATATCTGACAGATGTGCCGACCAACGGTCGGCACCCACCAACAGCGCGCGGAATCTGTCAGAGGTGGGGGGGGGTGGTCAGGACCGTTGGCGCCATGGATGGCGCCAACGGTCCTGACCACCCACACCGCCCCGCCATCCCACGGAATGCCGCTCTTGATCTTGCTTCGGCTTCGGCTTCGGCCTCTGCAGGTGCAGGGTGCAGCCCTGCCGAAAACTCCACCCTCAACCGTCGCCCTGGATGCCGCCGGGGGCCTGCGCCGGGTCACGCCAGCGCCGTACCGTGCGCTGGAAGAACAGGTTGTTCGGCAGCTGCAGCACCGTGCCCTCGTGGCCCTCGCCGGTCTCCTGCAGCGTGGTGTAGATCAGGTTCACGTCGATCACCCGGCCCTTCAGGCCCGGCTTCTCGCCGTTCTCCAGCACCTCGATGTAGTCGTGCAGGCGGAACGGGCGGGTGGTGAAGATCAGCAGCGTGCAGAAGATGTTGGACAGCACGCTCCAGGCCGCGAAGAAGGCCACCGCGCCCACGGCCGCGAAGCCGGTGAACGCGGTCCACAGCACCGAGGGCTTCGCGCCGAGCAGGCTGAGGATGTACAGCAGGGCACTGAAATAGACCACGAAACTGGTGATCCGGCGCGCGCCCATCACCATCTCGGGCGGCAACGTGTAGTGCTCGGCGAAGCGGCGGATCAGGCGCCGGGCGAGCACGCGCAGGAGCCACGCGACCAGAAGCACCCCTACGATCTGCAGGGCGACGCCGGCGTAGTTCAACCACGGGTGGGTCCAGGGCGGCAGGTGATCCTTCAGCGACAACATCATGGGGCGACAACAGGTGGCAATAACGACCTTCGATGTTACCCGGCGCGTGCCGGGGATTCGACCGCCGGGGCCCAGGCCAGGCACATCAGCGCCTGGCGATGCTGTTGCAGGCAGGCACGGCCGTTACCGGGGTGCAGCTGCAGCGACAGGCCCAGTGCCTGCAGCACGACGCAGGCGGCGATCACCAGCAGGGCGGCGCAGGTTGGGCTGGACATGGCAGGACTCCTGGACGGCAATTTCGCGAAGGACCTTGCATGGATGCAGCAGGTGTCGAAAAGGTTGCACGGCAGTGAACGTCGTCCGGCTCTAAACCTTTTCCCGGGCCGCCGCATCCAAGCGATATGCTCGACACCACCATGCCCGCGCCGCCTGCCGCCCACGACGCCGTCGATGAACCCGCCCTGGTGCGGGCGGCCGCCGCCGGCGATACCTCGGCCTATGAACTGCTGTACCGGCGGCATGCACCGCGCGTGTTCGCCGTGCTGTGGCGGCTGTGCGGGGGCCAGCAGGCGCGTGCCGAAGACGCCTTGCAGGAAGCCTTCCTGCAGGCGTGGAAGGCGCTGCCGGGGTTCCGTTTCGAGAGCAGCCTGTCGACCTGGCTGCATCGCCTGGGCGTCAACGCTGCGCTGATGGAACTGCGTGGGCGCGCCGCCGGGCAGGACCACGACAGTCTTGATGATGTGGACGGAGGACTGCAGGAGCTGGCCGTACACGACCGCTGCGCCGGTACCGAGCGCGACCTGGAGCGCGCGCTGGCGACGCTGCCGCCGAGGGCGCGCGCGGTACTGGTGCTGCATGACATCGAGGGCTGGAAACACCAGGAGATCGCCGCGCAGCTGCAGATGGCCGTCGGCAGCTCCAAGGCACAGTTGCATCGTGCGCGCGGCCTGTTGCGCGCACGGCTGGGAGACATGACATGAGTACACACGAACACGATTCCGACCACGATCTGGTGGCCCGACTGCGCGCGCTGCCTTCCGAACGCGGCCTGCCCGCCGATGGCTGGGCGCGGTTGTCGGCGCAGCTGCCGCCGCGTGAACCACAGGCGGCGCCTGCGCCGACCGGCAACGTGGTGGTGCTGCCGGGGCGTTCGCGCCGGCGCTGGTGGTTGCCGGTGGGGGCCGCACTGGCCGCAAGCCTGGCGCTCTACGCGGTGGCGCCGTGGCGCCATGCGCAACCGGACGCGCCGGTGCCGTCTACCCTGCAACTGCAGGCCGCGGCGATGACCGAGCAGTACCAGCAGGCAGTGGCCTCGTTGCCCGCAGGCCGGGCGCCGGAATGGCAGCCGGCGCTGCACGAACTCGATGAAAGCGCGGCACAGATCCGGGCCGCGCTGGCGCAGGATCCACGCGCGCCGCATCTGCTTGGCCAGCTCAAGCGCACCTATGCGCTGCGGCTGGAATTGACCCGGCAGGCGGCCTATGCCGCCGAGTCCGGCCTGACGACCTGAGGAGACCCCCGATGACACGAACCCTGATGACCTGCTGCGCCGCGCTGTTGCTGCTGCCCGCGGTGGCCCTGGCTGACACCCGGATCGACGAGCGCCACAACCTGGCCGCCGGCGGCCGCATCGAACTGAGCAACGTGGCCGGCAAAGTGAGCGTGCGTGGCTGGGACCGCAACGACGTGCAGCTCACCGGTACGCTAAGCGATGGCCTGCAGCTGCGCCAGGAGAAGAGTGCCAACCGCGTGCGCTGGGAGATCGAGTATCCGCGTCGCAACAACAACGGCGGCGCGACGCTGGTGCTGAACGTGCCGCGCTCGGTGGAACTGCTGCTGAGTACGGTCAGTGCCAGCCAGGACATCAGCGGCATCGATGTGCGCCGCCTGCAGGCCGACACGGTCAGCGGCAGCCTGAGCGCCTCCGGTCGCAGCGGCGACAGCAAGCTCAATACGGTCAGCGGCGGTGTCATCGCGCGCCTGCAGACGCCGAAGCTGGACGTGAACACGGTCAGTGGCCGCATCGAAGCCGGCGGCGGCGTGTCCGGTGACATCGGTGCACAGACGGTATCCGGCCGGGTCGAGGTCGATGCCGGGCGGGTGCAGCGGCTGGCGGTGGAAACCGTGTCGGGCAGCATCGACCTGTCGGCGGCCGGGCTGGCGCCGGGGGGCCGTATCAATGTCGAATCGGTGAGCGCGTCGGTCAACCTGCGCCTGCCACGCACGGTTTCGGCGCAGCTGTCGGTGAACAGCTTCAGCGGGTCGATCAACAGCGACGCCGGCCAGGTGGAACGGCCGCGCTACGGCCCCGGCAGCCATCTCGATACTCGGCTCGGCAATGGCGACGGTGACATCCGCATCCAGTCGCATTCGGGCAGTGTGCGGGTACGCCTGGATCGCTGAGCGCGGTCCGGCAGGCCGCGGCGGCAGCGCCGCCGCGGTCGGAGCTGGGTCAGCTGGCTTTCTTCAGCGCCCAGGTAGTGCCGAGGACTTCGATCTTGCCACCGGCCTTGCGGAACGCTGCCAGGTCCGAAGCGATCGAATCGCTGCTGACCACGGTGCTGGCGGCCGCGCCCTTGCGTTCGCTGCGGATGCTGTTGCTGGCCTTCGCGGGGGTCTTTGCCTTGCGGGGCATGGTTGCTCCTGTCAGGTGGAAGGGGAGGAAAGCGCCCAGGCATCGGCCTGGCGCAGGTAGTCCTGCCGCTCGCGGCGGCAGTCATCGCCGCCCATCGAGAACTGGCGGCAGATCGCCGGGCGCTGCGAATAGATCGTGCAGCGCAGGTGATAGGGATCGATCGCCGCGCACCAGCCTTCCTCGTTGCGCGCCATCACGGCACGGCCGTGGGTGTCGCGTGACAGGAACTGGCCGGGCACGTGGTCGCCGGGCTGCAGCAGCACGGGCAACCGGCAACAGACCGCGTCACAACGGCGGCAGTCGATGGGTGCAGGTGCTGCGTCAGGTTGTAAGGCCTCAGGGGCCTGGCGGGTGCCCAAAGCGGGTCTCAATGGCGGCTCAGGTGCTGCGCGGACCATGAACGAGCCAGGAAGGCATGGCCGCTAGGCCCGCTGGGCGGGCCAGGCTGCACCGTGGACACACACCGGCATGGCCGGTGGAAGGGGCAGCAGGGTTCTAGCCGACCAAGAGTAACTTAGACCGCGTAACGTTTTGTTAATCCTGGCTGGCTGCCGCCAGCGCAAGGCCCTGGACCACGCCCAGCGAGGGCTCGCCGTGGACCATGCGGGCGCCCGGGAAGGCGGCCGCCACCGCCTGGCGCAGGTAGCCGGCGCGGGACATGCCACCGGTCAGGAACACGGCATCCGGGTCGCCGCCGATGTCGCTGCGGACCTGGGCCAGCAGCTCGCGGATCTGCTCCAGGTAGCCATGGGCGGCGGCGGCCAGGCCGTCGGCGCTGCTGTCGGCATGCAGGTCGCGGGCGATGTAGTCCAGCGTGCTGCGGTGCTCGCTGGCAGCGCTGAGGGCGATCTTGGCGCGTTCCACGTCACGGTACAGGCGGGCGGTGTTGCCGGTGTCCTGCAGGGCCTGCAGGCGCTCGCCCCAGGGCGCGTCGACATGGTCGTACTTGTGCAGGCGGAATTCGCGCTGGCGGGTCATGTCCTGCACGGTGGCCGCTTCCACGTAGTGGTGGGCCGGCACGCGGGTGATGCCGCGGCCGAACAGCGGCATGTAGCTGGACAGGCTCAGCGCCAGGTCGATGTCGGTGCCGCCGCGGGCGATACCCCAGGCGCGGTGGATGCGCGGGGCGTCGTCGCCGCCGACTTCGGCATGGGCGATGTCGGTGGTGCCGCCGCCGATATCGACGATCACCGCCTGGTGCCGCTCGCGGCTTTCGGCGTGGTAATGCATGGCCGCCGCGGCTGGCTCCTCGAGGAAATCAACCTGGTCGAAGCCGGCCTGGGTGGCCGCTTCACGCAGGATGTCCAGCGCCTGGTCGTTGCCGGCTGCGCCGATCGAACTGCGGAACTGCACAGGGCGCCCGAGCAGGGCGGCGCGCAGCGGCCGGCCGAGCTGGGCACTGGCGGTCAGGCGGATGTGTTCGAGGATGTGCGCGGCGATGCCGGTGATGGTCTGCTTCGCGCGCGGGTGCAGGTTGTAGCCGAGCATCGACTTCGGGCTCTGCACCAGGTTGCCTTCGTGTTCCTCGAAATAGGCTTCCAGCGCTTCGTCGCCGTAGACCGCGTTCTGCAGCAGGTCGTTGGCGCTGCGTTCCTTGCCGGCGCGGGCTTCCATCCATTCCCGGCGCAGCGCGCGCAGGGCTTCGCGGCGCAGCGCCTGCGGCGTGCGTTCCTGGCCGGCGGCGCGCGCCGCGCGCGCGGCGCTGTCGATCATCTGCTGCAGCTGGTGTTCCTGGCCGTCGTCGAGCTGGAAGTCGTCCGGGTCGGGCACCACGCCGGGGAAGTACACACTGGTGCGGAACTGCTCGGCGTCGCCGAAGCGGATCGGCAGCAGTGTTCCCTCATGCACGATGGCGGCGGCGGAGTTGCTGGTACCGAAGTCGATGCCGAGGCGCATGGGGAGTTCCGGGGGCGATCAGGGGCCGCGCACTCTGCTGCAGTTCGCCGCCGACTGCAAGTTCCTGCGGCCTCCCATTCCGTATCGGGAGGCCGGATCGGGTCAAGCCGGGAGCCGGGCGCCGCCCGGAAAAGGGCAGGCGAGCCGGGCGGTTACAATGGCGGCTGTTGATTCACTTTGAGGTACTTGCTGATGTCTTCTGCCCCCGCCTGCCCGCAGTGCACCCTGGAAAACACCTATGCCGATGGCGCGCTGTGGATCTGCGCCGACTGCGGCTTCGAATGGACCGCCGAGGAAAGTGCCGGTTCGACCCTGGTCGTGCGTGACAGCAACGGCAATACCCTGCAGGCCGGTGACACCGTCACCGTGATCAAGGACCTGAAGGTGAAGGGTTCCTCGATCCCGCTCAAGCAGGGCACCGTGATCCGCAACATCCGCCTGGTCGAGGACGATGCCGAGCACATCGAAGGCAACTCGGACAAGATCAAGGGCCTGGTCCTGAAGACCTGCTTCCTCAAGAAGGCCTGACCGGCCTTCAGCGCCTGGCCTGCTGCTGTGCGCGCCAGCGGGCCAGGCTGTCCAGCTTGGCCTGGTAGCGCGCCTGCTGCGGGGCACCGCCCAGCGCCTGCGCGCGCAGCAGTTCACGATCGGCGCGCCTGAGCTGGCCGGCCAGGAAATAGGCCCGCGCCAGCCCGAAGTGGAACTGGTGTGCGGTGTCGTACAGGCGCACGGCCTGCCGGTAATAGCGGATCGCCTGATCCAGTCGGCCGGCGCGTTCGGCCTCGGCGCCGAGCATGTACTGCGCGAACGGATCCTCGCGCTGCACCGACTGCAGGCGCTGCTCCAGCGCCTGCGCCTGCATGACCATGCCCAGCTTCCGGTACAGCGCGCTGGCGTTGGTCAGTGCAGCGTCCTGGCGGCCGTCCAGTCGCAGCGCCGTTTCCAATGCCCGGCGCGCGGCGGCGGTATCGCCCGTACGGTTTTCCAGCACGCCCAGGTTGTTCCAGGTGGCGGCGAAGCTGTTGTCCTGTGCCAGCGCGGCATTGAAGAAGGTGCGTGCACCCACCAGATCGCCGCTGGCCATGCGTTCGGCGCCGCGGTTGTTGTAGAAGTGTGCCAATGCCCGTGCCTGGCTGATCGGCAGCGGCCCGCGGCGGTCGTACAGCACGTTGCGATCCAGATCGACGGTGGCGAAGCGGCCGGCGAAGCCGACCCCGGCATTGACGTGGCCGACGCTGTAGACCAGGCCCTGGGCCTGGTCCTGGTACCACGACACGACCTGGCCGACTTCCTGCACGCGTGCCTGGATGCCGGCTTCGCGTGCCAGCGCGACGAACATCAGGGTAAAGGCCAGGCAGTTGGCGCGCCGCTGCTGCCAGATCTCGCTGACGGTGAAGGTCGCATCGGCGTCGTACTGCAGGTCCAGGCCGTGGCGGTCGAAGATCATCTCCACCAGCGCCTGCAGGCGCTGCTCGCGGGAGTAACCGTGATTGATCACCTGCGTGCGCAGCATGTCGCGCATCGCCGGTGGAATCGCGAACACCTGCTGCGGCGTCGGCATCGCCGGAGTGGCGGTGCTGGCAACGGCCAGCGGCGCGGCCGTTCCCGGATGATCCTGTGCGATCGCGGACGGTGCTGCCAATGCGGCCAGTGCGAGCAGAACGAATCGGGCGGCAGGACGGTACATGACGGCTCCCGGCAGCGGCGGGCGCTCCCGCCTGAGGCGAGTGTAGACCTGTGCGCGCACCGCTGCAGCGACCGTTGGTCGGTCCGAACGTTCATCCACAACCGGTGTGGACCAGCGCTCGGGAAAGCTGTGGACAACCGCGTTGCGGCCTAGTGCGAAGGGCGTTGTGAGGACGTGGTGAAAAAAGCGACAGCTTGCCCGTCAACCGCGCAGGCGGGATGATCCGGGCATGGACTTTTCCCCGCTGACGCTCGCTCCGGCGCAGTGGCAGGCGCTGCAGGACAGCTATGCAACGCCACCACGCGCCTACCATCACTTCGGCCACGTGCGCGCGGTGCTGCAGCACTGCCAGGAGGTTGCCGACGGCCCCGGCTGGCAGCAGCCGGCCGAGGTCTACCTGGCCGTGCTCTACCACGATGCGATCTACGTGGCGGGGCGAAAGGACAACGAAGCACGTTCGGCGCAGATGGCCCTGCAGGCGATCACGCAGGCGCCGGAACTCGCCGCTGTCGATGCCGCCCGGGTCGAGCAGCTGATCCTGCTGACCGCCCGCCATGGCGCGCTCGGCCCGGACGATGTCGATGCCGAGGCCGCGCTGTTCCTGGACTGCGACATGGCGATCCTGGCCGCGCCGGAACCGGTGTTCACCGCCTATGACCGGGGCGTGGCCGAAGAGTACAAGGGCGTGGTGCCGGGCTTCCTGTATCGCGCTGGCCGCCGCCGTTTCCTGCAGGGCCTGCTGCGCGCACCGCGCATCTTCCTCAGCGAGTTCTTCCACCAGCGCCTCGACGCGGCCGCGCGCGACAACCTGCGGCGGCAGCTGGGTCGCTGAGCCAGCCCGCTACACTGGGGCCCGTTTCCACCGATTGCCGCTTCCAACCGTGTCCGTCCCTGATCCCGATCCCCGTCCGCTGCCGCCGGAAGAGCCCGGTCCCAACGAATGCTGTGGCAGCGGTTGCCCGCTGTGCGTGCTGGACCTGTATGCCGACGAGCTGCAGCGCTATCGCAAGGCGTTGGCCGAATGGCAGGCGCGGCACCCGGAAGCCTCCGCATGAGCCGCGCGCGTCCGGCGGCGCTGCTGGCGCTGGCAGCCCTGGTTCTGTTCCTGGTTACCGCGCTGTGGACCCAGTTCGCACGCACCGACCTGGACTGGGTGCGGGCCACGCTCAGCCTCTACCTGCACGGGCCGTGGGGGCTGGCGTTGCGTGCGGCGTACTGCCTGCTGGCACTGGCGATCACCCTGCTCGGCATCGCCCTTTATCGCGGCAGCATCGGCCCGCGGCGCAGCGCGGCGGCGCCGCTGCTGTTCACGGTCTCGGCGCTGGGCCTGGCCACGGTCGCCATCGGTGACAGCTGGCTGCCCGAAGCAACCCCGCTGCTGGCACCGTTCATCCACGGGTTGGCGGCCAACACTGCGTTCCTGTGTGCCAGCGTCGGCATGCTGCTGCAGGCCTGGTACCTGCGCCGCGAACCGGGCTGGCAATCCGCCGCCGGCCTGCTCTGGGGCTGGGCCTGGCTGGCCTTCGTGCTGCTGTGGCTGCACGTGCTGTGGCGTGGCGGGCCGCCGCGCGGGCTGGGGCAGAAAGCGGTGATCGTGGTGATCGTGGGCTGGCTGCTGTATCTGGCGCTGGCGCTGTATCGGCGCAGTCGTCGCGCCGCAGCCTGCTGAAACCCCAACGGCCTGCACCGGTACGTGCCGTGCACGTGGAGGCAGCGTATCGTGTGCGCATTCCATCGGGGCTGCGATATGAAGCGTGCAGGGCTGGGCAGGGTAATGGGCGTGGTGCTGGCGCTGGCCGCACTGCCGGCAACCGCGGCAGCGACCGTGCAGCAGTTCAGCCACGGGCGGTTCGAACAGATTCCGGTGCATATGCCGGCCGGTACCCCGCAGCGGGTGGTGATCTGGTTCCACGAACCGACTCCCGGTGGCGATACCAGCCGTCTGCCGATCGAGGCCCTGCGTGCCGACGGTGCGATGGTCGCCGCCGTGGACATCGCGCACCTGCGCGGCGTGCTCAAGCGCGAAGGCAACCCGACCTGTTCGTTCGGTTCCGGCGATGTCGAGAATTTCTCGCGCTGGCTGCAGGCCTCGCTGCATCTGCCCGGGTACCACCTGCCGCTGGTCGGCGGCGATGGCGAAGGCGCTGAAATGGCCTATGCGCTGGCTGCGCAGGCCGATACGCAGGTGTTCGCCGGCCTGCTCACCACTGGTTTCTGCCCGGACCACAACCACGAGCGCATGGTCTGCGGCGATGGCGTGAAGCGCAACACGCTGCAACCCGCCGAACTGAACTTCCCGTGGTTGAGTGCAGCCGGTGATCACGGCTGCAAGGCGGGCGAGGCCAGCGGTTTCGTGCAGCAGGTGGCGATGGCGCGCGAGTTCAAGCGCACGGCGCGTGGTGATGCCTCACCGGGCCTGGTGGCTGCAGCGCGGGTGATGGGTGCGCAGGCAGGCGTCAGCCTGGCACCGCCGCCGGCCGCGCTGAAGGGCCTGCCGGTGGTGGAAGTACCGTCGACCGGCAACGGCGACACGCTGGCCGTGTTCGTCTCCGGTGATGGTGGCTGGGCCGGCCTGGACAAGGACGTGGCGTCGTCGCTCAACGAGCACGGCGTGGCCGTGGTCGGCATCGACTCGCTGCGCTACTTCTGGAGCGAGCGCACGCCGAAGGGCTTCGCTGCTGACCTGCAGAAGATCATCGATCACTACCGCCAGCAGTGGCACCGCGACAAGGTGATGCTGATCGGTTTCTCGCAGGGGGCCGACGTGCTGCCGGCGACCATCAACCAGCTCGATGCCGATACCCGTGCAGCGCTGGACCGCATCGTGCTGCTGTCGGTAGGCAAGAAGGCCGACTTCGAGTTCCACGTCAGCAACTGGCTGGGCGGCGGCGGCGACGGCCTGCCGATCGCGCCGGAAGTGGCCAGACTGCCGGCGGAGAAAACGCTGTGCGTGTACGGCGACAAGGATGAGGACGCACTGTGCCCGGACCTGCCGGCCAATGACGGTGTGAAGAAGGTGAAGCTGCCGGGTGACCACCATTTCGGTGGTGACTATGATCGGCTGGCCGAGGTGATCCTCAAGGGCGGTATGTAGCGCTTGGTAGACGCCGACCTTGGTCGGCGCTGGGGCTGAGGGCGCCTTGGGGATGAGCGTGTCGACCAAGGTCGACACCTACCGGGCGGCAGGTGGCGCCGGGTATGCCTGGTGGTGCGGGGCGTCAGTTGCGCCGCGGGTCCAGCGAGATCAGGCGCGTGGCATCCAGCAGTGCGGCTGGCAGGTGCATGCCGCCCGGCGCAGCGAGATAGCGTGGCCGCCACTGCGGGTCGAACTTCGACTTGAAGCGGCGCAGGCCACTGAAGCCGTAGAAGCGTTCGCCATGCCGCGCCAGCAGGCCGGCCAGGCGGTTCCAGCGGCCGGCCAGGCGATGCTGTGCCAGCCCGGACAGTGGCGCCATGCCCAGCGAGAAGCGTGCATAGCCCTGCGCGCGCCCCCACAGGAACAGTTCGATGAAGAGGAAGTCCATCGTCCCCTTCGGCGCCTCGTTGACGTGGCGCATCAGGTCCACCGACAGCTCGGCACCGGCCGGTGCCTGCCACAGGTTGGCAAACGCCACGATCTGGCCTTCGGCCTCCACCAGTGCCACCGGGAACCGCACCAGGTAATCCGGGTCGTAGCTGCCCAGCGAAAAGCCCTTTTCGTCGCCGGCCTTGTCTTCCAGCCACGCGTTGGAAATCGCGTGCAGGCGCGGCAGCAGGCTGGGAATTTCCTCCACCGGTGCCACACGGAAGGACAGGCCGCCGCGCTTGCCCCGGTTCCAGGCCTGGCGCAGGTCCGCACGTTCGCGGCCTTCCAGGCCGAAATCGTGCAGGGGCACCATCGCTTCTTCGCCCAGCTTGACCAGGCCCAGGCCCAGGTCGAGGTAGGTCTGCCAGTAGGACTCGCCGACCTGGTAGAACACCGGGCGCAGGCCGAGCCGGTCGGCTTCCTCGCGGAAGCGCCAGATCAATGCGCGGGCGACCTCCGGCGGGCCGACCGGATCGCCCATCGCGATCAGCGAACCGCCGTAGCGTTGCATCATCACGAAGCCCTGTTTCGCCTCGTCGCGCAGCACCGCCTTGTCGGCGGTCAGCACCAGGCAGGCCTGGGTATCGGTGGCACCGGCCAGTACCGGCGCCAGTGATTGCAGCGTGGCCTCGTCGGCGGCTGGCAGCGGGCTGCGCGTGCTGTGCAGCAGCCGCGCCAGGCCGAACATCACCAGCGCGATCGCCACGACCAGCAACGCGCGCAGCGCGCGTGGTGCGTTGCCGGATATCGCAAACTGCCACCACAGCTCGTTCTGGTACTCGACATGGCTGTAGGTGAAGAACAGCAGCCAGGTGACCGCGACCAGCACCAGGCCGAGGTTGCGCAGCCACGGCCATGACCAGGCTTCGTCCAGCAGCGCGCCCTGGCGGTAGAACTCGCGACGTGCGGCCCACAGTGCCATCGCCACCAGCACTGCCGAGACGGCGATCAACAGTTGGCCACCCCGCAGCCACAGCGGCAGTGGGGTGATCACGCACACTGCCATCGCCAGCACCCACGCGGCGTGGCTGCGCCGGGCCAGGCCCTGGCCGATCAGCAGCAGTGCGACGCCGCTGAGGCTGCCGATCAGGTGCGAGGTCTCCAGGATCGGCAGCGAGGCATTGACCAGGTGACGGCGTGGCGTCGGCAGCGTGCCGTCGATGACCAGTGCGGCGCCGATGCTGAACACCGCCAGCGCGATGATCTGCGGCAGCCACGGGCGCAGCGCGTTCCAGCCCGCACGGGTTGCCCCGGCGCTGGCCTGCAGTGGCTGACGCAGGGCGGGCGCAAGGGCGAGCAGGGTGGCCAGCACCAGCGGCAGCACGTAGTAGGTGACGCGGTAGATCAGCGCCGCTGCCAGCACCGCCGCCGGTGCCACCTGCGGCAACAGCTTCAGCAGGCTCCACTCGAACACGCCAAGGCCGGCGGGCACGGTCGAGACCAGGCCGGCCAGCACGGCCACCAGGTACAGGCCGACGAAGCCGGGCAGTCCGGTCGGCGTGGAGTCCGGCAGCAGCACGTAGAACGCGGCACTGGCCAGCACCAGTTCGATCACGCTCAGCACGGTGACGCCGATCATGGTGCGGCGGTCGGGCAGCCACAACGCATGGCCGAACACGCTGAACTGCCGTCCATCGCGGCCGACCAGCAGCACGGTGCCGAGATATGCGAGCAGGGCGACGATGCCGACGATGCGCACGGCATCGGGATTCAATGGCAATGCCAACGCTGCCGCTGCAGGTTCCATGCACAGTGCCACGCTGATCAGCAGCCATGCCCCGAACACGAAGCCGAGCGTGCTCATCAGCACCACCTGGCCGATCTGCGCCAGGTCCAGGCCGGCGCTGCGGTAGCCACGCAGGCGCACCGCGCCGCCGGTCAACGCGGCAAAGCCCACGGTCTGGCCCAGCGTGTGCGCAAGGAACGCGGTGATGCCGACTCGCGCAGGGTGCACGCGGATGCCGCTGCGACGCAGGCCGATGGCATCGAAGCCGATCAGGCAGGCGTAACTGGCCAGGCCGAGTACCACGGTGAGCGCGATCTGCATGCCACTGAGCTGGCGGAACGCCTGGCGGATGGCCCGGTAGCCGTGCTCGTCGAACTCGTTGGCCAGGCCGTGCAGGGCCAGGGCGAGGATCAGCAGCGGGATGACGATGGTGGCAACCCGCTTCCAGGATGGCGTGGAAGGGGCAGTGGTGGAATCGACGGGTACGGTCATCGGCGCAAGGGTGCGGCAGGAGGGGCGAGGGCGGTGTCAACGCGGGCGTGGCGCATCGTGCGCCTGTCATCGTCATTTGACCAGTGGGACCGTCGGAGTCCGGTAGTGACGTGTCGCGGAAGGTGCCCGTGCACCCACCGTCGACCGGATTGGAGGACAATGCAGGCCTGATCACCCGCAGGAGCCACGCCCATGATGGAGCGTTACGACGTCGGACCGCGCATGTCCGAAATGACCGTGTACAACAAGGTCGCCTACCTCTCCGGCCAGATTCCGGAAGACACCAGCCAGGACATCACCGGGCAGACCCGGCAGGTGCTGGCGGAGATCGACAAGCTGCTGGCACTGGTCGCCAGTGATCGCCAGCACGTGCTGCGCGCGGAAGTGTTCCTGGCCGATATCGCCGACTTCGACGGCATGAACAAGGCGTGGGACGAGTGGGTGGTCGAGGGCGCGACCCCGGCCCGCGCAACCTTCGAAGCCAAGCTGGCCCACGCCGAGTGGAAGGTCGAGATCGTGGTGACGGCGGCCGTGCCGTAACTGCGGGATGGGGTCGGATCCCTTTCCCGCGGAAAGGGATCCGACCCCTGTTACAGGGGCAGCAACTCGATGCAGTCCACCGGGCACGGCGGAATGCACAGTTCGCAACCGGTGCACAGATCGGCGATGACCGTGTGCATGTACTTGGCGCCGCCGACGATGGCGTCCACCGGGCAGGCCTGGATGCACTTGGTGCAGCCGATGCAGTCGGCTTCCACGATCAGCGCCACCTGCGGCACCTTGTGTTCGCCACGCGAACGATCAAACGGAATGGCAGGCACGCCCAGTACCTGCGCCAGCGCGCGCGCGCCGGCATCGCCGCCCGGCGGGCAGCGGTCCACGCCCACCTCGCCGCGCGCCATCGCCTGCGCATACGGGCGGCAGCCGTCGTAGCCGCACTGCCCGCATTGGGTCTGCGGCAGCAGGCGGTCGAGGCGTTCGGTCAGGGGCGGGATCAGGCTCATGCGTGGCGAAGGCTGCGCGTCGGGGTTACTTCAGGGGTTTGCCACGGAACCAGCGCTCGTGGGCCAGCGCCAGCATCGGCTTGTCTTCGGAACTGTCACCGTAGGCATGGATACGCACGTAGCGGGACAGATCGAACTGGCGACGGATGTGCTCGACCTTGCGCGGGCCGCAGTCGCCACCGGCATAGCGACCGGTCAGGCGGCCGTCCTGGCTTTCCAGCCGGTTGCAGATCAACTGAAGGCCCAGCTGCTCGCACCATGGCCGCAGGTACAGGTCGAGCGAGCCGGACACGATCACCACGGTATGCTGCTGTTCCCTGTGCCAGCGGATCTGCTCCAGCATTTCCGGGCGCACCACCTCGGGCAGGAACTCACGCGAGAAGCCTGCGGCCAGCGTGGCGATGTCATCGCTGTGGCGGTTGCTGAAGGTCAGGCGGGTGACGCGTGCACGGATGCGTTCGGCCGAGATCAGTTTCAGCTTGTATGCGGCCAGCCACGGGCCGACCTTCCACCACGCCTGCGCCAGCTGTTCGGCGGTGGCCACGCGGCGCAGGAAACGGCCATAGGTATCGCAGGTGGTCACGGTGTGGTCGAAGTCGAACAGCGCCAGTTCCATTCCATTGCTTCCCATCGCGTTGCCTCCGCTGGCCGATGCTGCCGGCAGGCGCGGCGGTGGCCGCGCCCGCTGCAGGCATCAGCGGACCGGCATGCCCGGCTGCGCGCCGCTGTCGGCGTCCAGCAGCGCCAGCGCGCCGCCGTCGAAACCGGCCGACAGGATCATGCCTTCGCTCAGGCCGAAGCGCATCTTGCGCGGGGCCAGGTTGGCGATGAACACCACGCTGCGACCGACCAGGGCTTCCGGCTCGCCGTAGCTGCCACGGATGCCGGAGAAGATCTGGCGCTTGCCCAGTTCGCCGGCATCCAGTTCGAAGCGCAGCAGCTTGTCCGAACCTTCCACGAACTCGCACACCAGCACCTTGCCGATGCGCAGGTCGAGCTTGGCGAAATCGTCGATGCCGATATAGGCCGGAGCATCGGCGCTCTTCGCGTCGTCCTTGGCCGGGGCCGGTGTGGCCGGCTTGGCGGCGTCGGTCCTGGCGGCGGGGGCGGCAGCGGCGGCCGGCTGCAGGGTGTCCTTGGAGGCGTCGATCATGGCGTCAATCTTCTTCGGGTCGATACGGGTGAACAGCGGGGTGTAGTCGGTGATGCGGTGGCCCAGCAGCGGCTGTGCCAGTTCGGTCCAGTCATTGACCGGCGCGGCCAGGAAGGCCTCGGCCTGCGCGGCGGTGGCCGGCAGCACCGGCTTCAGTGCGGTGACCAGCACGCGGAACAGGTTCAGGCCCTGGCTGCACACGGCCTGCAGCTGCACGTCGGCGCCTTCCTGCTTGGCGATGACCCACGGCTTGACGTCGTCGATGTAGCGGTTGGCTTCGTCGGCCAGGGTCATGGTCAGGCGGATCGCCGCAGCCGGGTCGTTGCGCTCGTAGGCTTCACGGATCGGCGCCAGGCCGTCGACGAAGCGCTGGTACTGCGCCGCGTCGGGCAGCTGCGCGGCCAGCTGGCCGTCGAAGCGCTTGCTGATGAAGCCGGCGCAGCGGCTGGCCAGGTTGACGAACTTGCCGACCAGGTCGGCGTTGACGCGGGCGATGAAATCACCCAGGTTCAGGTCAAGATCGTCGACGCCACCGCCGGACTTGGCGGCGTAGTAGTAGCGCAGCGCTTCCGGCTCCAGGCCGGCATCGAGGAAGGTACGCGCCATCACGAAGGTGCCGCGCGACTTGCTCATCTTGGCACCGTCCACGGTCAGGTAGCCGTTGACGTGCAGGCGGGTCGGCGCGCGGTGGCCGGTACCGTGCAGCACCGCCGGCCAGAACAGGCCGTGGAAGTTGACGATGTCCTTGCCGATGAAGTGGTGCAGTTCGGTGGCGGTGCCGGCGCGCAGGTGCGCTTCGAAGTCTTCGCCGAGCTTGCCGCACAGGGTCTGGAAGCTGGACAGGTAGCCGATCGGCGCATCCAGCCAGACATAGAAGTACTTGCCCGGCTGGCCGGGAATCTGGAAACCGAAGTACGGCGCATCGCGCGAGATGTCCCACGCGCGCAGGCCACCTTCGGCGTTGAGCCACTCACCCAGCTTGGCCTTCACGCCCGGCAAGGCGACATCGCCGGCCAGCCATTCGCGCAGGAATGCATCGAAGTGGCCCACCTCGAAGAAGAAGTGCTCCGAATCGCGCATTTCCGGCGTGGCGCCGGAGATGACCGAACGCGGCTCCTTCAGGTCGGTCGGTGCATAGGTCGCGCCGCAGACTTCGCAGTTGTCGCCGTACTGGTCGGGGCTGCCGCAGTTCGGGCAGATGCCCTTGACGTAGCGGTCGGGCAGGAACATGCCCTTGGCCGGGTCGTAGAACTGGGCGACCGAACGGCGGCTGATGTGGCCGGCCGCTTCCAGCTTCAGGTAGAACTGCTCGGTCAGTGCCTTGTTGGCCGCCGAGTTGGTCGAGTCGTAGTGGTCGAAGGCCACGCCGAAGGCGGCGAAGTCACGTTCGTGGCTGGCCTGGATGTTGGCGATGAAGGTTTCCGGGGTGACCCCGGCCTTTTCCGCGGCCAGCATGATCGGCGTGCCGTGGGTGTCGTCGGCGCAGACGAACCAGGCCTTGCCGCCGCTCATTCGCCGCGCACGCACCCAGATGTCGGCCTGGATGTAGCCGACCAGGTGGCCCAGGTGCAGCGGGCCGTTGGCGTAGGGCAGGGCGGTGGTGACGAGCGCGGTACGGGTCATGGTCGCGGGGTGAAGCCGAGGGGAACCGCAGAGTATCGCATGCCCGCAACGACGTGACCCGGCCGGGGCCGGGTCACGGGGATGAAGCGGGGGCCGGGGCGCTTATTCGCGCTGCCAGGTCTGCGCGCGGCAGATGAAGGCGATGCAGCCGGACACGTCCAGCCTGGTGCCACCCGGCTGCAGCTCCATCTTCGACTTGTAGGTCTTGCCGTTGGCCGGGTCGAGGATGGTGCCGCCGGACCACTTGTTGGCGCCATCGGCCTTCAGGTTCCAGAGGATGGTCATGCCCTTCACCGGCTTGTTCCTGTTGGCGCCTTCACATCCATCGCAGACCGGGTTCGGGCCCTTGTCCGAGTGCAGGATGTCGACCACCTTGCCGGTCAGGGTGCCGTTGGCGGCTTGGCTGATCTCGACGATCGACTTCACCTTGCCGGTCTTGTCGTCGATGGTCTTCCAGCGGCCGGCGGCGCCGTCGGCGGCCTGGGCCGACAGGGCGGCCAGGCACAGCGGCAGTGCCAGCAGCAGGGTCTTGAAGGTGTTGCGCATGGTCCCCTCCCAGGGTTCATTCCGGCACGGTGCCGGCATGGGTCGACTGTATACCCATTCGGCGGGGTATGGGGAAGGGGGGCTTTGCAGGGCTGCGCCTTGCACCTGCAGAGGCAGCCGCAACAGCCGGAGCAACAGCAAAAGCGGACTTGCTGAGGGATGGCGGGGCACTGTGGGTTTGCGGGGCCGCCGTAAACCCGTCCCTGGGGGCTTGGTCGCCGCATCCATGCGGCTCACACCCCGCAAACCCACAATGCCCCGCCTTCGACAGTTTCCGGCGATCTGCCGGTGCTGGTGCGGTTGGTGGGTGTCGACCTTGGTCGACACAGATCCATGCCATGCGTGGATGACGTTTCCGGTGGCGGCGATAGGGTCAGATCCCTTTTCCGACGGAAAAGGGATCTGACCCCCGGGGACGTCAACCGACTTCGTACAACTCCAGCGGAAGGTCGTCGGGGTCGGCGAAGAAGGTGAAGCGGCGTCCGGTGTACTCGTCCACGCGGATCGGTTCGCAGGCGACACCATGCGCGGCCAGGCGCTGGATGAAGGGTTCCAGTGCAGTCACCCGGAACGCGAGGTGGCGCAGGCCCTGGGCTTCCGGGCGGCTGGGACGGGGCGGCGGCGAGGGGAAGGAGAACAGTTCCAGCTGGCCGCCGTCGGGCAGGGCCAGGTCCAGCTTCCAGGAATCGCGCGCGGCGCGGTGGTTCTCGGCCAGCACGCGCAGGCCGAGGATGCGCACGTAGAAGTCTTTTGAACGTGCGTAGTCGCTGCAGATCAGTGCGGCGTGGTGGATGCCCAGCAGGGCACCGGAATCGGCGGTCATTGCAGGGTGTCCAGCCAGCGCTGGGCGATCTTCAGCGCCAGCGGATAGGGTTCGGGGTCGTTGCGGTTGGTCAGAACGATCACGGTCAGGTGTTTTTCCGGGTGGCGCACGATCACGTTGCGGAAGCCGATGCTCTCGCCGCTGTGCCATTGCACGGGGCCATTCAGCCGCCAGCCGAACCCGTAGTGCGGTACATCCGGTTCGGGCGTCGATGTGGCGGAGCTGAACATCGCGCGGCGCGAGGCCTTCGACAGCAGGCGGTCGTCGTACAGCGCCGCATCCCAGCGGGCCAGGTCGTCCAGCGAGGAATAGATGCCGCCATCGCCGAGCACGGCGCTGGTGGTGCTCTGGTCGGTGCGCCGCCAACGGCCATCGATCCAGCTGTAGCCATAGGCGCGTGCGGCGATGGTATCGATGCCGTCCTGATGGGCCACGGTGTGGGCCATGCCCAGCGGGCGGAAGATGCGCTGTTGCAGGAAGGCTGCGAAATCCTGGCCGGAGGCACGGCCGACGATCAGTGCCAGCAGCGCATAGCCGCTGTTGCTGTAGTGGTACTGCGTGCCGGGCGCGAAGTTCAGCCGGTCCTGGCGCGACAGCAGGGTCAGCACATCGGCGTCATGCACCTGCCGAGCATCAGCCGGGTCCATCAGGTCTTCGTAGTCGGGCAGGCCACCGGTATGCGAGAGCAGCTGGCGGATGGTGATGGCGGCCGCAGCCGGGGGCAGTTCGGGCAGCCATTGCCGGGCAGGTTGGTCCAGCCCGAGCCGGCCATCTTCCACCAGCAGCAACACCGCCGCAGCGGTGAACTGCTTGCTGACCGAGGCCAGCCGGAAGTTGCTGGCCGCAGTGACCGCCGTGCCGTCCTCCACCACCGCCAGGCCATAGCCGCGCCGGAATACCGGTTTGCCGTCATGCAGCACCAGTACGGCGGCGCCGGGCACCTGGCCGTCGTAGGCCTGCATCAGGCCGTCGATGCCCGCATCCGGTGGGGCCAGCACCGGTGCGGCAACGGTGGCCAGCGGCAGCAGGCCCAGCACGGCGGCGAACAGGGCGACGGCAGGTCGCATGGCGGCTCCGGAAGGCTCAGGGTGACGGGGCGGGCGTGGCGCTGGCCGGCTGGGCCATCCAGCGTTCCATCTTGCGGTCCAGCACGTCCAGCGGCATCGAGCCGTCCTTCAGCAGTTCGGCGTGGAAGCGGCGCAGGTCGAAGGCGGCGCCCTGGCGCGCCCTGGCCTTGTCGCGCAGGGCGACAATGGTGGTCAGGCCGGCCACGTTCGACAGTGCCTGGCCAGGCTGGGCCATGACCCGCTCGACTTCGGCGTTGGCATCGTCGCTGCTCATGTCCACGGTCTTCTGCAGGTAGGTGACAGCCTGCTGCTTGCTCCAGCCCTGGGCATTCACGCCGGTATCGGCCACCACGCGGGCGGCGCGCAGCAGGCGCGAGTACAGGTAGCCGATGCGGTCGTAGGGATCGGTGTAGATGCCCAGGTCCTCGCCCAGCGTTTCGGCGTACAGGCCCCAGCCTTCGACGAAGGCGAGATCGCCACCGAGGCGGCGGAAGCGCGGCAGCTTGGCCAGCTCCTGCTGCAGGCCCAGCTGCACGTGGTGGCCGGGGATCGCTTCATGCAGGTACTGCACCGGCACGTTCCAGCGCTTGCGGCCGGGCAGGTCGCGGGTGTTCACGTACAGCACCGCGGATTGCCCGGGCAGTGCCGGCTGGTAGGCAGCGGCAGCGGCGGTGAGCGCACGCTCCGGTTCCACCGCGCGTACGTCCAGCGGCGCCTTGGGCAAGGTATCCAGCACCTGCGGCAGGCGTGCGTTGACCTGCTGCTGCACCTGGCGGTAACGGTTGATCAGCGCATTGGCATCGCCGTACTGGAACTGGCGGTCGTTGCGCATGCTGCGCAGCAGCTTGGTGGGGGTGCCGCGCAGCTTGGCATCCTTCATCACCGTGGCGATCTGCGCCTGCAGTTCCTGCACGCGTTGTTCGCCCAGCGCGTGCAGCTGCGCGGCGGTCTGGTCGCTGGCGGTGGTCTGCACGATCAGGCTGGCGTACCAGGCCTGGCCATCGGGCAGTGCGCCCAGGCCGCTGCTGGCGCGCGTGGCCGGCAGGTATTCGGTGGCGATGAAGCCGCGCAGGGCGCGATAGGCCGGCATGATGCGCAGTTCGATCATGCGCTTGTACTCGGCGCTGATGCGCGCCTTGTCCTCGGCCGGGATGGTGTTGGGCATGGTGCGGATCGGCGACCAGAAGATGCTCTCTTCGGCGGTCGGCTTGATCACCGCATCCAGTTGCGGCAGCACTTTTTCCATCAGGTCGCGCGGCTGTACCACGCCGGCCTTCATGCCTTGGCGCATGTTGTCGATGGCCTGGTCGAACAGTTCGGGAATGCCCAGCGAACGGCGCGACCAGGTGTCGTAGTCCTGCACGGTGTTGAATGGCTGCGCGCCGGCACCGGCACCGAGGATCGCCATGATGCTGCCGATGTTGTAGTACTGGCTGATCGGCATCATCCAGCTCGGGTAGCGCTCGGCGGCCAGCGAGGCGCGTGCGTCGCGCACGAAGATCTCGTAGCTGAGCAGGTCCTGGCCCTGCAGGCCATCACTGCCGAGCTTCTCGACCTTGCCCAGCCATTGCGTGGTGAAGTCGTGCGACTGCTGGCGCCAGGCGGCGGACAGGATGTTGGGCAGCTGGTCGTTGTAGCGGGATTCGCCCTGGAAGGTGGCCTGCAGCGGGTTCAACCGCATCGAGGCATCCCAGTACTCGTCGTACAGGCGCTCCAGCTGTACCTGCTTGGGTACGGCACGGGCCGGCGCCACCGGACGCGGCGCGGCGCGGCGTGCCGAGCTGCCACGCGCCGGTGCGGTGGCGCGGGCGGGCCTGGCCTTGGGCTTGGCAGCCTGGCGGGTCTGCGCGGCGGCAGGGCGGCTGGCCTTCTTTTTCGCTGCTTCGGCCGACGGCACGGCACTGAACAGGAACAACGCGGCGATGGCGGCGGCCAGGGCGCGGGTGGGATGCGGCATCAGGAGCTTCCGTGGAACACAGACCGTGGAGCTTGCACGATCCGGCCGCGTACGGCCAGCGTGAAGGCGCAGTCAGCTTGCCGCCGCTGGGGCTTCAGTCAGCCGCCGCCGCCGCGCGCAGCGCAGCGGCCCTGTCTGCGCCCAGATAGCGGGTGATCGCACGCCGCATCAGGTACAGCAGCGGAATCAGGGCAATTGCAAAGCCCATCTTGTAGATGTAGTTGACGCTGCTGACGGCCAGGAACAGCGAGGTCGGCCAGTGCTGCGGGCCGAGCACGAAGGCGATCCAGATCACCACGAAGCTGTCCACCACCTGCGAGATCGCGGTGGACCCGGTCGCACGCAGCCACACGTGGCGCTCGCCGGTGGCCTGGCGGATGCGATGGAACACCGCCACGTCGATCAGCTGGCCGAGCAGGAAGGCCACCAGTGAACCGGCGATGGTCCACATGCCCTGGCCGAACACCGCTGCGAATGCGGCCTGGTAGTCCGGCACGCCGTGCCCGTCCATGGAGGTGATCCACCAGCTGGCCGGCGCCAGCGAGATCGCCGCGAAGGCGAACAGGAAGCCATAGGCGATCAGGACCACGGCCAGCCACGAGATGAAGCGCACGCCGCGCTTGCCGAAGAACTCGTTGATGGTGTCGGTCATGATGAACACCACCGGCCATAGCAGGGTGCCGGCGGTGAAGCTGAGCGAACCGGTCTGGCCGAACAGGTTCCAGTTCAGCGGATCGATGCCGAGGGTGTCTTCCAGCGCGAAGATCTTCACTCCGATCAGTTCGGCCAGCACCGCATTGCCGCAGAAGAACGCAGCCAGCACGATGAACAGCAGGACCGCGCGGTCCTGCAACGGGCGCTCGATCGGCGCCGCGGTCATTCGCTGCGATCGCCGGCGCGCGTGAACGGAACGCTGGACGGCGCGACGGCGCCGCCGGAAATGATGAAGCTCATGGCCTGGTCGACGGTCCAGTCGGTCGGGGTCAGCAGTTCCACCGGCACGATTTCCAGGTAACCCGAAGTCGGGTTCGGCGTGGTGGGCACGTACACCGCGGCCAGTTCACGGTCGGTGCCGTGTTCCTTGATCACGCGGGTGACCAGCCCGACCGACTTCATGTCGCGGTGCGGGAAGTCGATCAGCACCACGCGCTGGGTGCTGCCCGGTTCGGTCTGCAGCATGTCCAGCAGCTTCTTGGCGCTGTCGTAGATGATGCTGGCCAGCGGAATGCGCTTGATGACCGCGCCAACCCAGCGCAGCAGGCGCTGGCCCAGCACGCGGCGGCTGGCCACGCCCACCGCCAGGATCACCAGCAGGGTGGCCAGCAGGGCGATGGTGTTCTGGATCCACTCGGCCCGGACCCAGCCGAGGTAGTGCGGAAAGCTTGTCGCGATCTGCTCGGAAAGTGGCACCACCAACGGGCTGGAAATGCCCGACAGCAGCACGAACACGAACTTGACCACGACCCAGGTCAGCCAGATCGGCAGCAGGGTCAGCAGGCCGGTCAGGAACAGGCGCTGCAGGGAGGGGCGGGGGACCAGGGCGGGGGCTTCGAGCGACATGTGCGCATTGTAGCGGTCACGGCCGCTCGATTACGCTGGGCAATCGACTGCGGCAACGGCACATGGAAGGGAAGCTGTGTTGAAGATTCTGCGCGGACTGGGTTGGACCCTGGCAGGCCTTCTGGTGCTGGCCATCGTGGTGTGGTGCGCCTCGCGCATGTGGCCGGTGCCCGAATCGCGGCTACAGGCCCAGCAGCGCCTGCAGGCCCGCCTGCCTGTCCACGGCCACAACGGTTTTGCGCTGCTGTGGACGCTCGCGTTCGACGATCTGGACGCGCGCCAGCGCGAACAGGCCCTGGCCCGCGACGTGCAGCGTTGGGAGGCCGATCCGCGCGGCAATGGCGGCGCCGGACCGCAGCTGGCGGAGGACCATGACGCGCTGCGATCACGACCGGCGGCCAGCTGCGGGCCGACCGCCAGTGACTGCCTGGGCCAGGTGCGCGCCGACCCGCAGCGCTTCGTCGATGCCCACGCTGGCCACCAGCAGCTGCATGCGCGCCTGGACCAGCTGGCCGATGCGGACCACTTCGTGTCGCCATTCCGGCCCAAGGGCGACGGCATCCTGGTGCCGATGCCGACCTATGGCCTGATGATCGATGCCACCAGCGCACGCGCGCTGGCCTATGTGCAGGGCGATATCGACGGTGCGCTGCGTGGCAGTTGCAGGGGGCTTCAGCTGGGCCGGCGGCTGGTGACGGGCGGCAGTTACCTGGTGGAGAGCATCATCGGTGCCAGCCTGGTGCAGGCCAATGCCCAACTGCTGGCCGACATGCTGGTCGAACTGCCGGCCGACCATCCGTTGCCAGCGGAATGCGATCAGGCAATGCAGCCGATGCTGGCCGCCGAACAGAGCCTGTGCCGTGCGATGCAGGGTGAGTACGCGATGAGCCGGGCTGCGATCGAAACTTCGGCGCAGGAATTCAGCGGGGTGCTGGTCCTGGATCGCAGCAGCACCCTGGCGCGCGCGGCGGGCAATCTGGGCTGGGCCTGCGGCGCGGCGGCGATGGCGGCGCTGGAAGCGGATCGCCCGCTGCCGGTGCCGGCACCGCCTCAGCATGACTTTGGCTGCCTGTCGAACATCCTGGGGTGCGTGCTGACCGATATTGCCCGCCCGGTCTATCCGGCCTATTCGTCACGGACCCAGGATGCCGCCGCGATGGTGCGGCTGATCGGCGCGCAGCGCTGGCTGCGGCAGCAGGCGCAGGATCCGGTGGATGCGCTGCAGCGCCTGCCTGCGCAGTTCCGCTCGCCGGTGCGGGCACCGCAGCTGTCGGCCGATGGCCGCCGTCTGCAGGTGCCGCGGCGTTCACCGTCGCGCAGCACCGACGAGAGCCCATGGCTGTCGGTGCCGCTGGTGATGGAGAACGCCCCGGCCGCTGCTGCGCGCGATTGAGCAGCGTCTCAGTCGCTGCCCGCCAGCGGATCGAATGCCCAGCCATCACCGATGGTCTGCAGCGTCCAGCGGCGGCGGCTGTGCAGGGCCTCCCAGTGCACGCTGTCCTTGTCGTCCTCGATGCTGCCTTCGCTCCGCTTTACCCTGCCGGTGGAGAAGTTCACGCTCACCGACTCGGTCTGCCCGGAATTGCGCATCACCGAATTCTGGTCGTAGCCGATCAGCGCAAAGGCATCGTCCTGCCAACGGAAGGTAAAGGCGGTCGTGCCCATTGACCAGCTGCCCGCGCTGGCGAATGAAAACAGTGCGACCTTCAGGGTGCCCCGCTGGATGCTGACGCCGCCGTCTTCGAGCGGGTCGCTCATCACCGGATTGTCCGGGCGCGGTATCAGCTGGTGGTCCTGCACCGCCAGCACATAGCCGGACGGGCGCGACCACGCCACGGCGAGAATGCGCGGGTTGCTGTCGTACGGCGAGGGACCCAAGCCATCGTGCTCGATGACGTTGCGTGGCGCCTGCTGACGCAGCACCAGCACTAGGTCCGCGCGGCCATCCTGGTCGAGATCGCCTTCGACGCTCGATTCAAGTGCCCAGCCCTGGGGGACGAAACCGGCGGCATTGGCCGCCTGGGCCGGCAGCGTCGGATACTGCACCGGTGGCAGGTCGAGGGCGTGGGTGGTGAAGGACAGCAGGGTCAGCAGTGTGGCAAGCGCATACGGGCGCATCGGAGCCTCCATGGCAGGGAGGCCGAGGATAGCGCGCGCGTGCTGGATCAGCGTGCGTGCGGCTTCAACCGCAGGTACACCTGCTTGCGTACCTGGGCGACCACTTCGCCGCTTTCGTCGACGACATCGTTGCTGAACCAGCGCAGCACCTTTTCGCCGCCGGCCGCTTCGGCACGCAGTTCGGCCAGCAGTGCATCATCGATGCGGAACGAAGTGCGCACCGTGCCCCGGCCAGGCTTGAGGAAATCGATCGCACCGGCCCGGTCCCACACGTAATAGTCACGGCCGAGGATGTGCAGCAGGCCCAGCATCCAGAATGGATCGGTCATCGCGAACAGGCTGCCGCCGAAATGCGTGCCCACGTAATTGCGGTTCCACGGCCGCAGTCGCAGTGCCACGTCGATCTGCCGGTAATCGGGCGTGATCCGGGTGACGTGGATGCCGGTGAACAGGAACGGCGGCCAGAGGTTGATGCCGAAGCGGAACAGGCGGGCGTTCATGCGGGTCCGGGGCGCGAGGCGAGGTGCCCAGTCTAACCATTCGCATGCGTATGTTGCACCCCGGGAGTCACGTCCCGCCGTCGATCATGAACCCGTCGCGGCCGTTGGCCTTGGCCTGGTACAGGGCGGTGTCGGCGCCTTCCACGAAATGGTGCGGTTGCAGGTCACCGTCGGGCACGCGGGTGAATACCCCGATGGTGAGCGTGACGCCGTCATCGCTGCCATCGCCCGGCGCCGGCAGTGCACGCACGCAGGCAATCAGGTCCTCGATCACCCGGCGCGCGCCCTCGGCCGGCGTATCCGGCAGCACCAGTGCGAATTCGTCGCCACCGTAGCGCGCCGCCATGTCGCGCGGGCGGCGCGCATGGGCGCCGATCAGGCGGGCGACATCACGCAGCACGCGGTCACCGACCTGGTGGCCATGGCGGTCGTTGTGGCGCTTGAAGTGGTCGACGTCGATCAGCGCCAGGCTCAATGGCTTGCCACTGCGCCGCGCGGCGTCGCATTCCTGCTGCAGTGACTGCTCGAAGCGCAGGCGGTTGCCCAGGCCGGTGAGGGCATCGCGGTTGGCCAGGCGGTGCCAGGCCGAGATCCGCCACACCGCCCAGACCAGCAGTGCCAGCACCACGCCCAGCATCGCGCTGGCCGGTGCCCACCACAGGTCACCGGTGCGCAGCAGCAGCCAGCTCAGCAGCGGCGGCATCGGCAGCGAACACAGCGCGACCAGCCACGGCAGGCGCAGGCCGAGCAGGATCACGCACAGCGCCACCAGCACGCCACTGATGGCGTGCTGCCAGGCGTGCGGCAGCACGTCGATCTGCTTGTGCTGCAGCAGCATCGAGGTGATGTTGGCCTGGTACTCGCTGCCGCTCATCCAGAACTCGCGGGTGGTCGGGGTCAGCAGGCGAGGCGCGATGCCGCTGGCCGTCATCCCGACCACGATGCGGCGGCCATGCAGCATCGCTCCATCCACGTGCCCATCGAGCACGTCCGCATAGGACACCTGCGGCAGCCGCTCGGGCGGGCCGGCGTAGCGCACGCGCACGTAATCATCGCGACGCCATTGATAGGGCGAGCCCAGCGCCGGGTCGGGGTCCGGCAGGCCGCGTACCGCACCCGCCGGCAGGTCGGCCAGTGCCAGGCCCAGTGCCGGCCAGTGCGGCCGTCCGATACCGGCGTGCAGATAGACGCCGCGGGCGACGCCGTCCCCATCCACCTCGACATCGGTGTGGCCGATCGCGGCAGCACTGGCGGCGATCTGCGGGATCGGCAGCATTTCCTCGGCCATGCGGTCGCCGGCCGCCGGTGCCGCCAGCACCGGCAGCACCACCCGGCCGTTGCGTCGGATCGCGGCCGCCAGCTCATCATCCTGGCGGCTGTCGCGACGGTCGGGTTCGGACAGCATCAGGTCCAGCGCAACGCGTTCGGCGCCGGCATCGGTCAGGCGGTCCAGCAGGCGGGCATGCACCGAGCGCGGCCAGGGCCACTGGCCGATACGCTGCAGGCTGCCTTCGTCGATGGCCACGATCAGCACGCTGGGGTCGGGGCGGTAGTCCCAGTTGCCGACCAGTGCGTCATAGGCCGCCTCGTCCTGCCGCCACAGCCATTGGCCCTGGCTGGCCACGATGGTCAGCACGCCGGCCAGCAGGGCCAGCAGGATCCGCTTCGACCATGGCAGCGGCGAGCGCCTCACAACAACAACCAGAGCAGCAGTGCACCGCCACCGGCGCCGTAGCACAGGCGGCATGGCAACGGGATCTGCTGGGCAGGGGAGAACTCGCCGGCGTGGCCGTCATCGTCGATGTACTGCACGCGCACGTGCAGCGTGCCGCTCCACGGGCGCTTGAAGCTCACCTGCGGCTGGGCCACGGTTTCATCGATCAATGGGGCCTTGAAGTCACCGCGGCGATCCACCTGCACCCGGTAGCGCTGGCCTTCGCTGCCGGCCTGCCAGCGCAGGGTGAGCTCGCCGTGCGCGGCCTCGGGCGGTTGCAGTGCCGGGTCCACCGGCTCGTTGCTCAGCTGCAGCGGCAGCGCCTGGCCATAGCGGCCCTGGTGGCCTTCGGCATCGCGCGAGGCCACGCGCCAGTAGTACTGTCCGGGCGGCAGCGGTTGCGCCAGGCGCAGGTCGGTCGCATGGGTAGCCTGCTCCTGCAGTGGCTGCCGGAAGCTGGGTTCGGCGGCGATCTGCAGCACGCTGCTGCGTGCACCGGGGGCCTGGCTCCAGCGGAAGCGCGGGCGGTCGCTGTTGATCGTCTGCCCATGCAGCGGCGATACGGTCAGCGGCGGCGGTGGCTGGTCACTGAGCTCGAAATCGGCGCTCGCATCCATGCCTTCGACGCCCTGTGCGTCGACCGCGCGCAACAGGAGGCGCAGCTGGCCGGGCGGCAGGTCGCCGATCGCCAACCGGGTGTCGGCGGTGGTGGTGGCGAACAGCAGGATCTCCGGCGTTGCCGCCTGCACCACTTCCACCCGGTAGTGATCGGCGCCAGTGACCGGTTCCCAGGCAAGCAGGGTCGGCAGCGGCGCCAGGCGCAGCGCGTCATTGCGCAGCGCCGGCGCCGGCAGCAGGGCCGAGACCGCGGCGGGGGCCGCATCGGCGCTGCTGCTGCGGGTGGACTGCCCCGGCCGTACCAGCCGCTGGCCATGGGGGTTGCCGACCTGCACCTTGCCCTGCAGGACCTCGGTGGCGCCGACGTGCCCGGTATCCCCGGCGCTGACCCGGAACACCGTGCCGCGCACGCTGCTGGTCGCGGTGGGTGCATCGATGATGTAGCGCGAGGCCGGGCCGCGCGCCGGCGTCACCCGGTTGCTGGCGCGCCCCTGCTGCAGGCGCAGGCGGGTGTCGACCATGCCGGTGTGGCCATAGCGGCTGAGCTGGTCCAGGCGCAGGCGCGAGTATTCGCGCAGCTGCAGGCGCGAGGCATCGGCGAATTCCAGCGTGATGCTGGAATCGCCCTCGGTTTCCACGGTGTCACCGATATGCAGCTGCTCGCCGGCCTGGAGCGCACGGGTCGCCGTGCCATCGGCACCGGACAGCTCGACCTTGCCGCGCACCGACAGCACCCGGGCCGGCGCCGGTTCGGTGCGCAGCCAGCTGATCGGGAAGCGCAGCAGCTGGCCCGGCGGCAACTGGTAGGGGTTGTCGATGCGGTTGTGCTGCTGCAGCTGCTGCCAGCGTACCGAGGGTTTCAGGTACAGCCCACCCAGGTCCCACAGGGTGTCGCCGGGCCGGACCCGGTAGTTCCAGTCCTGGGCGCCGGCGATGGCAGGCGGCAGGAGGAGGGCGCAGAGCAGGGCGCCCGTTAAACGCATGGCGAACGACAGAGAGCGGACGACGGTCACAGTTTGCAATCCCGGCAATGCGGGGGTGCAGCTGCAAGACCCCATGGCCCCGACCTCATCCCCCCGAACGGATCGTGGCGACCGCAAGGCCGCCAGCGCGCGCATTATTGCCCGCGTTCAGTGCAGGGATTCTGAACGGAGCGGGCTTCCGTTCAGAACAGCAGCGACGCCATCCTGCGGCGGTACTGGCCCACCAGGTCCTCGTCGGAGATCACATTGAAGGCGTCGATCAAGGCTTTGCGTGGCAGGCCCTCCTCGAATCCACGGTCGATCCGCAGCATTTCCAGGAACTGCGCCAGGGCGGCCTCGTCATGCCCGCCCAACAGCAGCTGCACGCCGCGCAGGTGGCGGGCCTTGAGATCCTTGCCATCAGCGGCGATGCGGGCCTCCAGCACCTCGGCCGCCGGGGCATCCTTCAGCGCAGCGGCGAAGGCCAGGCGGGCACGGGCGCGCACGGCGCGGTCGTCGGTGGCCAGATTGGCCGGCAGGCCGTCGATCAGGGTACCGGCCTCGTCCACGCCGCCGATCTGCAGCAGGGCCAGGGCCAGGTCGAGCTTCAGCTCATCCTTGTCCGGCTCGGCGGCGATCTGCGCGCGCAGTACGTCTACCTGCGCCTGCGGGTCCAGCGGGGCGTCATCTTCAGGGGCGGCATCGCCGACATCGGCCGGCACGATGCCGTGCTGGGCCAGGAATTCACGCAGCTGGCCTTCCGGAATGGCGCCGGGGAAGCCGTCCACCAGCTGGCCGCCCTTGACCAGGAACACGGTGGGCACCGAGCGGATCTGGAAGGCCGCCGCGATCTGCTGTTCCTTGTCGACATCGACCTTGGCCAGCTCGAAAGCGCCGTTGTACTCGGCAGCCAGCTTTTCCAGCATCGGGCCCAGGGTCTTGCACGGCCCGCACCAGGTGGCCCAGAAGTCGACCAGCACCGGCGTCTGCAGCGACTTCTGCAGGACTTCGGCCTCGAAGGTCGCAGTGGTGGCGTCGAATACGTAGGTCGTCTCGGTCATGGGGGAGGCATCGCTTGGCATCTGGAGACCGATTCTATGGTGACGATCGATGTCGGTCTCAACCCTGCCATCACGGAGTACGCCCTCGAGTGGTGCTGGCGGGCCGGCAGGGGCGCAGTGCAGCGTGTGGATCACCCACTAGCCGGAGGCGACAGGCTTCGATGGGGAGGCGCGCTTGCGACAGGGCGGAACTGCCATGCCTCGAGCATCACGGTAGGCGCAGCAGGCAGATATTGAAGTGCTCTGGAATGCGCCGCGCTTGGCGCATCGCGCCGCTGCCGCGACAATGCCGTGGTCCATTCCTTTCCGGGTGATTGCGCGCAATGTCCGTGGTCCGGCTTGATCGTTGGTTGGGGCTGCTTGCGGCAGTCGTATTCGTCCTGGCCGTGGCCGGCTTCGGTGCCGGCCTGGACGGCTATGCCCAGGCTCGCCACCCGGTGGCGCTGCTGGGTGCGCGCGGTGTACCGCATGCGCTGGCCTTCAATCTGCTGGGTTTCGTGCTGCCCGGCGTGCTGGCGGTGGCGGTGGCTGAACGCCTGCGCCGCAGTCTGCCGGCCACTGCTGGCTGGGCGCCACGGGTCGGCAGCCAGATGCTGCTGCTGGCCGGTCTGGCCTTTGCCGCGATGGGGCTGCTGCCACTGGACGTGGATGACCTGCATGGGCCCGCCAGCCAGCTGCATGCCAGCGCCTGGATGATCTGGGTGCTGGGTTTCGTCGCCGGCACCGTGCTGCTGGGCGTGTCCCATCTGCGCCAGGCGCATGGCCGGGCCTTGGGCGCAGTGGCCCTGGGCTGCGGCGTGCTGGCCGCGCTGGCGGCGTTCGCCCTGCAGGGCACACTGCCGGCGCCGATGGCACAACGGCTCGCGTTCGCCTGCTGGCTGGTCTGGCTGGCGGCGGCCCTGCCGCTGTCGCGTCCGCGCTGAGACGCCTCCCCGAGCGCCGCGGCGCCGGCGTCCGGCAGGCAGGATTGGAGCCATTTGCCGCACTGCGGTACGCTGTACCGCTTTGCCGCCGCATCCGCGTGTTCCATGACCAGCGCTGAAACCAACGCCTACGACCCGCAGCAGGTTGAATCCGCCGCCCAGCAGTACTGGGACGCCACCCGTGCCTTCGAGGTCGACGAGACTTCGGACAAGCCGAAGTACTACTGCCTGTCGATGCTTCCGTACCCGTCCGGTGCGCTGCACATGGGCCACGTGCGCAATTACACGATCGGCGACGTGATCAGCCGCTACAAGCGCATGACCGGCCACAACGTGCTGCAGCCGATGGGCTGGGACGCGTTCGGCCTGCCGGCGGAAAACGCTGCGATCAAGAACAAGACCGCGCCGGCGGCGTGGACCTACAAGAACATCGACCACATGCGCAGCCAGCTGAAGTCGCTGGGCTATGCCATCGACTGGTCGCGCGAGTTCGCCACCTGCCGTCCGGACTATTACGTCCACGAGCAGCGCATGTTCACCCGCCTGATGCGCAAGGGCCTGGCCTACCGCCGCAACGCGGTGGTGAACTGGGACCCGGTCGACCAGACCGTGCTGGCCAACGAGCAGGTCATCGACGGCCGCGGCTGGCGCTCCGGTGCGCTGGTGGAGAAGCGCGAGATCCCGCAATGGTTCCTGCGCATCACCGACTACGCCCAGGAACTGCTGGACGGCCTGGACGAGCTGGACGGCTGGCCGGAATCGGTCAAGACCATGCAGCGCAACTGGATCGGCCGTTCCGAGGGCCTGGAGATCCAGTTCGATGTGCGCGATGTCGATGGCAGCGCGCTGGACCCGCTGCGCGTGTTCACCACCCGCCCGGACACGGTGATGGGCGTGACCTTCGTGTCGATCGCCGCCGAGCACCCGCTGGCGCTGCATGCGGCGAAGAACAACCCGGAGCTGGCGGCGATGCTGGCCGACCTGAAGCAGGGTGGCGTGTCCGAGGCTGAACTGGAAACCCAGGAAAAGCGCGGCATGGACACCGGCCTGCGCGCGCTGCATCCGGTCACCGGCGAGCCGGTGCCGGTGTGGGTCGCCAACTTCGTGCTGATGGGCTACGGCACCGGCGCGGTGATGGCCGTTCCGGGCCATGACCAGCGCGACAACGAAGTGGCCAACAAGTACGGCCTGCCGATCAAGCAGGTCATCGCCCTGAAGGATGCGCGCACCGAAGAGGAGCGCAACTGGGACGGTAGCCGCTGGCAGGACTGGTACAGCGACAAGAGCCGTGCCTTCGAGCTGGTGAACTCGGCCGAGTTCGACGGCCTGGATTTCCAGGGCGCCTTTGAAGCCCTGGCCGAACGTTTCGAGCGCAAGGCCCAGGGCCAGCGCCGCGTCAACTACCGCCTGCGCGACTGGGGCGTGAGCCGCCAGCGCTACTGGGGCTGCCCGATTCCGGTGATCTACTGCGCCAAGTGCGGCGCGGTGCCGGTGCCGGAAGAGCAGCTGCCGGTGGTGCTGCCGGAAGACGTGGCCTTCGCCGGTACCGGCTCGCCGATCAAGACCGACCCGGAATGGCGCAAGACCACCTGCCCGGATTGCGGCGGCGCGGCCGAGCGCGAGACCGACACCTTCGACACCTTCATGGAGTCGAGCTGGTACTACGCCCGCTACACCTCGCCGGGTGCCCGTGATGCGGTCGACAAGCGCGGCAACTACTGGCTGCCGGTGGACCAGTACATCGGTGGCATCGAGCACGCGATCCTGCACCTGATGTATTTCCGTTTCTACCACAAGCTGCTGCGCGACGCGCGGATGGTGGACAGCAACGAACCGGCGCGCAACCTGCTGTGCCAGGGCATGGTGATCGCCGAAACCTATTACCGCCCGAACCCGGACGGCTCGAAGGACTGGATCAACCCGGCCGACGTGGAAGTGCAGCGCGACGAGCGCGGCCGCATCACCGGCGCCACCCTGATCGCCGACGGCCAGCCGGTGGTGGTCGGTGGTACCGAGAAGATGTCCAAGTCGAAGAACAACGGCGTGGACCCGCAGGCGATGGTCGGCAAGTACGGCGCCGATACCGTGCGCCTGTTCTCGATGTTCGCCGCACCGCCGGAACAGTCGCTGGAGTGGAACGAAGCCGGCGTGGACGGCATGGCCCGCTTCCTGCGCCGCCTCTGGGCCCAGGTGCAGAAGCACGCTGCCGACGGTGCCGCCCCGGCACTGGATATCGCGGCGCTGGATGCCAACCAGAAGGCGCTGCGCCGCAAGACCCATGAAACCATCGGCAAGGTCGGTGACGACTATGGCCGCCGCCACAGCTTCAATACCGCGATCGCTGCGGTGATGGAGCTGATGAACGCGCTGGCCAAGTTCGAGGATGGCAGCGAGCAGGGCCGCGCGGTGCGCCAGGAAGCGCTGCAGGCGATCGTGCTGCTGCTCAACCCGATCACCCCGCATGCCAGCCACGCCCTGTGGCAGGTGCTGGGTCATGGCGAGACGCTGCTGGAAGACCAGCCGTTCCCGCAGGCCGACAGCAGCGCGCTGGTGCGCGATGCGCTGACCCTGGCGGTGCAGGTCAACGGCAAGCTGCGTGGCACCATCGAGGTGGCGGCCGATGCCGCGCGCGAGCAGGTCGAGGCGCTGGCCCTGGCCGAGCCCAACGCGGCCAGGTTCATGGAAGGCCTGACGGTGCGCAAGATCATCATCGTCCCGGGCAAGATCGTGAACATCGTCGCTGCCTGATGTCCCCGGCACCGGTCACCCGCGCGGTGGCCGGTGCCATTCCATAAGCAGGGCCGGGCGCCTGATGGCCCTGCATTCACGCGGCTTCGGGCACGCTGTGTGTTGCCGTGATCGCCCGGCTCCGCCAGACTGTCTCCATGACCCGAATCCTGCTTGCCCTCGTTCTTGTCCTCGGCCTCGCCGGCTGCGGTTTCCATCTGCGCAACAAGCTGATGCTGCCGACCGACACTGCCCCGGTGAAGGTGGTCTCCACCGCCCCGTACAGTGAACTGGTCAAGCTGCTCAACCGCAGCCTGCTGGCCTCCGGTGCCAAGCTGGCCGATGAGGACAGCAAGGGACCCAACGCCCAGCTGCAGGTGCTGTCCGAGCGCTGGGGTGACCTGCCGATCGCCATCGACTCGCAGGGCCGCGCACAGGAATACAGCCTGCGCTACGCGGTGATCTTCATCTTCCGTCGCGAGGATGGCAGCGAACTGGTGCCGCAGCAGGTGATCGAACTGTCGCGCGACTATGTGTCGCCGCCGACCGACGCCACCGGTACCACCACCGAACGCGAAATCCTGGCCACGGAGCTGCGCCGGGAAATGTCCGCCTCGATCATCCGCCGTATCGACAGCGTGGTCCGCGCCGAGATCGAGAAGGGCGGCAGCCTGTCCGCGCCGAAGGCCAAGCCGATCGAGGGTGCGGTGCCGGCCGCCGACGCCAAGCACTGAGCGGCAGCGACGATGGAACTGCGTCCGGAGCAGCTGGCCAGCCAGGGCGCTGACACCCCGTTGGCGCCGGTGTACCTGATCGCAGGCCCGGAAACCCTGCGCGTGCTGGAGGCGGCAGATGCCGTCCGCGCGCGCGCGCGCGCTTCCGGCATCGGCGAACGCGAAGTGTTCGACGCCGACGGGCGGGATTTCGACTGGAACCAGCTCGACGCCAGCTTCAATGCGCCCAGCCTGTTCAGCGCCCGCCGCCTGGTCGAGGTGCGCCTGCCCAGCGGCAAGCCCGGCAAGGACGGCGCCGAAGTGATCAGCCAGTTCTGCGCCAATCCGGCGCCGGACGTGGTGCTGATGATCACCGCCAATGAATGGAGCAAGGCCCATCAGGGCAAGTGGGCCGAGGCGGTCAGCCGCATCGGCGTGCTGTCGGTGGCCTGGGCGATCAAGCCGCACGAACTGCCGGACTGGATCGAGCGCCGCCTGCGCGGCAAGGGCCTGCGTGCCGACCCGGCCGCCGTGCAACGCCTGGCCGAGCGAGTGGAGGGCAACCTGCTGGCCGCCGCCCAGGAAATCGACAAGCTGGCGCTGTTGGCCGATGGCCAGCCGCTGGATGTGGAGCGGATGGAATCGCTGGTGGCTGACGCTGCCCGCTACGACGTGTTCCGGCTGGTGGAGGCGACGTTCTCCGGCCAGCCGCCGGCCGTGCTGCGCATGCTGGCTGGCCTGCGCGGCGAAGGCGAAGCGGTGGCCGCACTGATGCCGATCGTGATCCGTGAACTGCTGGCCGGTGCCGGCCTGGCCCGTGTGCAGGCCCGTGGCGGCAACCTGGCCGCCGAAATGAAATCGCGTGGCATCTGGGAATCACGGCAGGCGCCCTACAAGCGCGCGCTGCAGCGGCACCCGGAAGGCAAGCGCTGGGAACGCTTCGTGGCCGAAGCCGGGCTGGTCGACCGCATCGCCAAGGGGCGGGCCGACGGCGATGCCTGGCTGGCGCTGGAGCGCCTGCTGGTGGCCGTGGCCGAACCGCGTGCCGTGCGCCTGCTGGCGCGGGCCTGAGCGATGAGCCTGCGGATCTATTACGGGGGCACCTTCGATCCGGTGCACCTGGGGCATCTGGCAATCGCGCGAGCCGCCCGGGACGAACTGCAGGTGGCCGTGCGCATGTTGCCGGCAGGCGATCCGCCGCACCGTGCGGTGCCCGGCGCTACCGCCGAGCAGCGCTGCACCATGTTGTCGCTGGCCATCGGCGACGAACCGGGCCTGCTGCTGGACCGTCGTGAACTGGACCGTGCCACGCGCTATCCCGGTCGTCCGTCCTACACCGTCGATACCCTGCGCGAGCTGCGTGGCGAGCTGGGCCCAAGCCGGCCATTGGCCTGGCTGGTGGGCGCCGACAGCCTGCTGGGCCTGTCCGGCTGGCACGAATGGGAGGCCCTGTTCGGGCTGGCCCACTTCGTGGTGGCCGAGCGGCCGGGCAGCCCGCTGCAGGCGTCGATCGACGGTGAACTGGGGCGTGCCCTGCAGGGGCGCTGGGCCGACAACGAACAGGCCCTGTTCGCCAGCCCGGCCGGACGCATCCTGCGCCTGCACCACCCGCTGCGCGAGGAATCGGCCAGCGCCGTGCGCTCGCAGATCGCCGCCGGTGGCCCCTGGCGCGCCCTGCTGCCGCCGGCCGTCGCGGACTACGTCGCTGCACACGGGCTGTACCGCCCGGCCACAGCGTGAATGGCGCCGCCGTGCCATCCCCGTATAATCGCCCCCACGTTTATCGAGTCGATCCACTTTGAGCAACCAGACCCAGCCCCAGACCATCAAGGTCGATCTGCCCAGCCCGCCGCCGTCCGTGCCGGAACTGCTGGCCAGCGTCCGCCAAGCCACCGAAGACCTGAAGGCCAAGGACCTGGTCGAGATCGACGTGCGCGGCCGGTCCAGCGTTGCCGACTACATGATCGTCGTTTCGGGCACCTCGACCCGCCACGTCAAGTCGATCGCCGATGAAGTCGTGCGCTTCGCCAAGAACATCGACGTGATGCCGCTGGGTGTTGAAGGCGAGCGCGAAGCCGAGTGGGTGCTGGTCGATCTGGGCGACGTGATCGTCCATGTGATGCTGCCGCGCGTGCGTGAGTTCTACGCCCTCGAGCGCCTGTGGACCGTTGGCGACCAGCCGCCGTCCAGCGACGACGAAGTGGCCTGAGCCGCACGTTGATGCATCCCTTCGACGGCGCCGATGGCGCCGTCGACGTTTTGGAGGACCGTGTAGATGAAAGCCCGCCTGATCGCCACCGGTGAACGCGCGCCCAGCTGGGTCGCGCAGGGCTTCGCCGAGTACCAGAAGCGGCTGTCGCACTGGCTGCCGTTCGAGCTGGTGGAAATCGAGCCCGGCTTGCGCGGCAAGGGACGTGATCCGCGCCGCGCCACTGAAGAGGAAGGCAAGCGGGTCATCGCTGCGCTGCCGAAGAACGCCTATGTGGTGGCACTGGATGTGCCAGGACGACAGCTGAGTTCCGAACAGCTGGCACAGCGCCTGGAGCATTGGCGCGGGCAGGGCCGCGACCTGGCGTTCCTGATTGGTGGCCCGGAAGGGCATTCGCCGGAGGTGTCCGCGCTGGCCGATGAGAAGTGGTCGATCGGACCGCTGACGCTGCCGCACATGCTGGTGCGCCTGGTGGTGGCCGAGCAGCTGTATCGGGCCGCCGCAATGATTGCCAATCACCCCTACCATCGCGCGTGAAGAGTGGTTATACTAGTCGTCTGCCCGAATAGCTCAGCCGGTTAGAGCACTTGACTGTTAATCAGGGGGTCGTTGGTTCGAGTCCAACTTCGGGCGCCACCTTGAGAAACCTGCATCGCAAGATGCAGGTTTTTTTTTGTCGCTACACTCTGCTGCTGCAACCATGGATGCCGATCATGCGCGTGCTGCTGTACTCGAGCTTCCTGCTGCTGGCGATGGTGCCGTTCGCCACAACGAAGGCCGCGCCTTCCACCTGGCATCCGCCACAGGGCACCACCGAGCTTCCGTTGTGGCCGCAGGGCACGGTGATCGCGCCGCCGAAGTTGAAGGGGCCCGAGCAGGTCAGCGAAGTGATCTCCGAAGCCAGTGGCGAACACTGGATGATGCTGCAGAACGTCGCTGCGCCGACCCTCACCGTGTTTCCACCGAAGGGACCGGCCACCGGCACCGCAGTGATGGTGGTGCCTGGCGGAGGCTATCGGGTGCTGGCGATGGACCTGGAAGGCAGCGAGATCTGCGGCTGGCTGACCGCACAGGGCATCACCTGTGCATTGCTGAAGTACCGGGTGCCAGCCTCTGGCCCGAACTGGGACCCCGAGTGCAACTGCCGCGACATTCCGAAAGTGCCGATGGCCCTGCAGAATGCACAGCGTGCAATGGGCCTGCTGCGCGCACAGGCCGAGCGCTGGTCAATCAATCCCAAGCGGATCGGGGCGATCGGCTTTTCCGCCGGTGGTCACGTGGTGGCGGGACTGAGCACGCACGCGCTGCGCAGCTACGCGCCGGTCGATGCTGCGGATAAGCAACCCAGCCGTCCCGATTTCGCGATGGTGATGTATTCCGGGCACCTGTGGGCAGGGCACGGGAAGGGATTGTCGCTGGTCAGGGACATCACCGTGGATGACAAGGTGCCGCCGACGTTCATCGCGCAGGCCACCGACGATCGCACCGATGACGTGCGCGAATCGCTGGCCTATTACCGTGCCTTGGCGGACGCGGGCGCGCCGGTGGAAATGCATCTGTTTGCACGCGGCGGCCACGCATTCGGGCTGCGCATGAAGGATGCACCGGTCGCGGCGTGGCCGCAGCTGGCCGAGCGCTGGATGCAGGATATCGGCATGCTGGCGGATCGCCAGTTGTAGAGCCGAGCCATGCTCGGCTGCCTGTGTGAAGCCGAGCGCGGGCTCGGCTCTACAGTGCCAGCTCACCTCTGCAGAAGGCCACCAGCGTGGCGATCGCCACCGCCAGGATCGCGCCGAACAGTACCCACTCCCAGCGCGTGAATACCCGCTCGCCGCGCTGGCGCCGGGTCAAAGCGAACAACACCACGCCGGGCACGTACAGCAGTACCGACAGCAGCAGGTTGTCCAGGCCGCCGGCATACACCAGCCACAGCGCATAGGCGCTGGCCAGCAGTGCGACCCCGAAATCGCGCCAGCGCACGCCTGGTTCGCCGGTGTAGGCCTGCCCGCGCCAGGCCAGCTGCACGCCGAACGCGGTGGACAGGAAGTAGGGCACCAGGCTCATCGACGCAGCGAGCAGCACCAGCCCGGTGTAGCTGCCCGAACTGACCAGCACCATCAGCAGGAACAACTGGATCAGGCCATTGCTCAACCACAGTGCATTGGCCGGCACGCCACGCGCGTTCTCGCGGCCGAGGAAGGCCGGCATGGTGCCGTCACCGGCGGCGGCATACAGCACTTCGGCGCACAGCAGCACCCAGGCCAGCAATGCGCCGAGTACGGAGACGATCGAACCGATGATGATCACCGTCGCGCCCCATTCGCCGACGATGGCGCGCAGCACGTAGGCCATCGACGGATTGGGCAGCCCGGCCAGTTCGGCCTGCGACAGCACGCCCATCGACAGCAGGCTGACCAGTACCAGCAGCAGCCAGACCCCGAGGAAACCGATCACCGTGGCACGGCCGACGTCGGCACGGCGCGCGGCACGTCGCGAATAGATGCTGGCCCCTTCGATGCCGATGAACACCCACACGGTCACCAGCATCATGCCGCGCAGCTGCTGGCCGAGGTCGCCGAGTGCGGGCGTACCGAGGAAATCGGCGCGGAACACGTCCATGCGGAACGCGCCCGCCGCCAGGATCAGGAACAACGCGATGGGCAGCAGCTTGGCCACCGTCACCAGGCCGTTGACGATGGCGGCCGTGCGCAGGCCGCGCAGCACCAGCAGGTGCACGGTCCACAGCAGCAGTGATGAAGCGGCTACGGCGGCGGGTGTATTGCCTTCACCGAAGACCGGCACGAAGTGGCCGAGGCCACTGAAGATCAGTACGAAGAAGCTGGCGTTGCCGAGCACCGACGCCACCCAGTAGCCCCACGCCGCGGAGAAGCCGATGTAGTTGCCGAAGCCTTCGCGCGCATAGGCGTAGATGCCGGTATCCAGGTCGGGGCGACGATTGGCCAGGGCCTGGAACACGAAGGCCAGCATCAGCATGCCGGCGCCACTGACCGCCCAGCCGATCAAGGCGGCGGCCGGGCCGGCGCTGCGCGCGACGTTCTGCGGCAGTGAAAAGATGCCGGCGCCGACCATCGAGCCGACTACCAGTGCAGTCAACGCGGGCAGGCCCAGCCGTTGCGATGTCGCGGCCATGGAGATCCCCTGCGGCGCGGATGCCGCGAGCATACGGTAGCCATGTCCTCGTGAACATGTCCGCAAGAGCCAGCGGGCAAGCGCCAGCCTGCAGGAACCGGCCCGCGTGAAAACGACGAAGGCCCGGGCAACGGCCCGGGCCTTCGAAGGTGACGCTGCAACCGGTCTTACTTGAACGTGTACTTGAAGCCGACGGTGTAGTAACGGCCCAGCGCACCGGAGAAGTGCATCGGGTTGTAGTTCACCGCGCCGTAGGTGGTCGGATCGAGCGGGGCGATGCGGTCGAACACGTTGGCCACCGAGGCGTTGAGTTCGAACGAGTCGTTGATGCTCCAGCGACCGGACAAGTCCATCGTGGTGAACGAAGAGATCTTCTTCACCGGCGTACCGTCAGCGTAGAAGGCCAGGTAGCTGCCACCACGGCTGTCGATGTTGTCCATCTTGCTGATGTAGTTGACGATGCCGCTGACGCTCCACGGGCCCTGCTTCCAGGTGGTGCCGAAGTTGACCTTGTCCTTCGGCGTACCGATGCAGTTGGTGACGTCGCAGTTGCCGTGGGTACCCACGTAATCAACCGTGTCGCCGCCTTCGGTGCGCTCGAACTTCAGGATGTGGCTCCACTGCAGGTCCAGCTCCAGCTGGCCCGGGCCGATCTCGAAGGTCTGGCGGATATCGGTATCGATACCGCGCACGCGCGACGAGCTGGCATTCACGTAGCCGGTGTTGACCGCCAGGATGGTGCCGCTGTTGGCCACGCCATTGAGATTGTTGCTGTCGCGCAGCACGTTGCCGGCCAGGATCGCCGCCGCCGTGCTGCCCTGAACGATCTCGTTGGTACGCTTGATCTGCCAGGCATCGACGGTCATCGAGGTGGTCGAAGTCGGCTGCAGCACGATGCCGACCGAGTAGCTCTTGGACTCTTCCGGCTTCAGCAGCTTGTTCGGCTTGGTGATGATCGCCACCGAATTGGCGCCACATTCGCTGGCAGCGCCGCCGCTGATCTGGCAACGCACCGGGTCGACCGCAGTGGAGAAGGCGGCCAGGCCACCGTCACCGTTCTCGGCCGGGTTCGGCGCGCGGAAACCTTCGGCGTAGCTGGCGCGCAGGGCGATCCAGTCGGCCGGGGTCCACTTCACGCCCAGCTTCGGCGTAGCCTTGCCTTCGCCGCTTTCGTACTTGTCGTAACGCAGGGCGCCGGACAGTTCCAGCTGTTCCAGCACCGGTGCCGACAGTTCGACGTAGCCGGCGTAGACGTTCTGGGTGCCGTCATAGGCCGAGTAGCCCAGGCCGATGATGTCGCCCTGGTCGGTGTAGGTCTGCGGGGTCAGGCTGTTGCTGGTCTTGCGCCACTCGGTACCGATCGCCAGGCCCAGCGGACCACCCTTCAGGTCCATCAGGCTGCGCGAGACGGTGAAGTCGAACATGTCCAGGCTGGACTTGGCGCGGGCGCTGATCGTGGGCGAGATGTAGTCGTACAGCGCCTGCGAGTTCTTGCCGGCATCATCACCGATACGCCACACGCCACCGGCGCAGTTGGCATTGCCCAGTGCACACTGGACGGCGCTGTAGCGCAGGAAGCCGGTGCGCTTGTTGGTCAGGTCGGTGCCCGAGTGCAGGTAGGCGGTATCGTAGCTCCAGTCGCCCCAGTTGCCCTTGATGCCGACCAGGAAGCGGTTGAACTCATTGGTGTTGTCGGTCACGCGCGGGCCGACATCCCAGGCCGAGTAACGCACGCGGCGCGCCGTGCCCGGGGTCGGGTTGTCGGGATGGTTCGGGCCCAGCACGGTGGCACCGGGGCCACTGTTGGCATTGACCGGGCCGCCCGGATAGCCCCAGCCGCCCGACACGCCGGACGGGGTGTTGCTGAAGATGGTTTCCTTCTTCGAGTAGCCGATCTCGGTGTAGATCTCGCCGCCTTCACCGAAGGCGAAGCTGGCGCGACCGAACACGTTGACGTACTTCTCTTCCGGAATCAGGTCGCGGTACTGCTGCGCCGGATCCCACAGGCAGCCATCGGCGGCGATGCTGGCCGGGGTCTGCCCACCGATGGTGGTCAGGCCGGCGCAACCCGGCAGCGGCACCAGATGGCCGGTGGCGTCGAGGTAGGAGCCGTTCGGGCCGGAACCGCCGGAGGTGCCACCACGGGTGTAGGCACCGCCGAGGAACTGGGCGGTCTTGTCATAGCCCCACGGGCGGGTGTCACCGGTACCGATCCACTTGCGGTTCTTGCGGTCGCTGATCTTGATCGCGTCGGTCTTGCCAACGTCCAGGCTGAAGAAGGCGTTCCAGCCATCGGTGGCCAGGTCACCGGTACCGGCGGTCAGGGTTGCCTTCCGGGCGTCGCCATCGCTGTCACCGGACAGGCCGTAGGAGCCACGCAGGATGGCGCCCTGGAAGTCGCTGCGCAGGATGATGTTGACCACGCCGGCGATGGCATCGGAGCCGTAGATCGCCGAAGCGCCGTCCTTCAGGACTTCCACGCGCTCGACGGCATCGAGCGGAATGGTGCTGAGGTCGGTGAAGACCTTCTGTCCGTCATCGGCCAGGCCATAGGTGGCCATGCGGCGGCCGTTCAACAGTACCAGCGTCGAGCCGGCGCCCAGGCCGCGCAGCGAAATGCCGGCACCACCGCCGGCGAAACCGTTGCCGAAGGTCTTGGGAATCGAGCCGGCGCCATCGGCGGTGATGGTCTGCAGGTACTCGGCCAGCGAGGTCTTGCCGGTGCGGTCGATTTCCTGGCGGGTCACCACCTGCACCGGCGACGGTGTCTCGGTGTTGGTGCGCGGGATGTTGGAGCCGGTGACCGTGATGCGGTCGAGGTTGGTGGCCTTTTCCTGCGCGAAGGCGGAGGAGGAAGCGACGGCGCCGGCCAGCAGCAGGGCGCCGCCGGTGAGGATGTGGGTGATGGACGATGCCAGGGTGCTGCGGCGGCGGCTGGCGGGCCGTTGGATCGGGTGTTTCACAGCTTCTCTCCTAACTGGAAAACCGTAGCGTTGAGGGCTGTCGCCGGATCGATACCGGGACGCGCCAATCTAGGTTTCCTGCAGGTGACGAAGTCGTGAAATTTTGCTTAATCGGTAACGCTTGGTCCCTGGCCTGTCCGCATTTCCCGGGCAGCGGCAGGGACCGGCCCGGCGCGAGGCCGGGCCGGTGGTGGGGCTCAGTCGGGCAGCGAGAACTGTACCGGTACCAGGCCGATGGCCGGAACTGCCACGCCGTCACGCTGGGCAGGCTCGAAGCGCCAGTGCCGGAGCACCTGCTGGCGGGCGGCCTGGTCCAGGTTGCGCGAGCCGCTGCTGCGCTCGACGCTGACCGCGACCGGTTGGCCATGGCTGTCCACTTCCACCCGCAACAGCACTGTTCCCTGTTCGTGGTTGCGCAGGGACTGGATGGGGTAGGTCGGCGGCGGGGCGCTGCGGTACTGCAGCTGGGCGCCGGCCAGAGGGGTGGACGTGTCGATGCTGGGCGCCAGCTGCGGCGGAGCCGGTTCGGCGGCCGGCAGCGCGATGCCCTGGGTCTCCTCCACGGTCGCGGTGGGCGCCGGCAGTGGCGGTACCACCGGCTGCGTTCGCGGTTTCGGCACCACCTGGACGATCTCCTTGGGCGGGACCGGAACCGGCGGCGTTGGCGGTGGCGGGATCTTCTCGATCAGCCGGACCGGCGTCTTTTCACGCGGGACCTGCACGGCCTGGTAGGTCGCAGGGATGAGCAGCAACAGGAAGGCCAGCAGGTGCAGGGCGATCGCCGCGCTCCAGGCGGCCACCCGGGCGGGGTCGAAATGCAGGGATGCAACGGGGTACGTACGAACCATGATCCACCTCCATGCCAGTGACGAAGTCCTCAACGCACCAGGGCCCGTGGCGGGGTTGCCGCACGCGGCTGGCAGTCCATCAGTAGCGCGGCACGACGGCTACTGCCTAGAGGCAGGGGCATGATCGTTGGGCTGGCCTTCAGCCAGTGTCGGCGGAGGGCACGAAAAAGGCGGGCCCCCTGCGGGACCCGCCTGTGTCGTCGACCGCGGCGGACGCGATCAGCGGCCCAGTTCGAACACCACGTCCAGGTTGACCGAGACGGTCGATTCGCCCGGTGCGACCGGGGTGGCCTTGTCCATCGCCGCACCGGCCGCCATGGTGCGCATCATCTGCATCGGGCGGAAACCGCCGCTGCTGTTCTCGGAGATGCTGACGATGCGGCGCACCTGCAGGCCCAGCGACTTGGCATAGGTCTGGGCGCGGGCCTGGGCCTTCTTCAGCGCGGCCAGGCGGGCTTCGTCATAGACCGGTTCCGGCTGGTCGATCTCGAAGCTGGGGCCGTTGATCTGGTTGGCGCCCTGAGCGGCCAGCGCATCGAGCACCTTGCCGAGCTTGGCGATGTCACGGACCTTCAGGCTGACCGTGTTGCTGGCCTGGTAGCCGGTGATCTTCGGCGCCTCGTTGTCGGCATAGCGGTACTGCGGGTTGAGGCTGACGCCGCTGGTCTGCACGTCGCGCTCGGCGATGCCGGCGGCCTTGATCGCGGCCAGCACCTTGTCCATCTGCTGGGCGTTCTGGCGCATGGCGCTGTTGCCGTCGGCGGCCTGGGTGACCACGCCGGCCGACAGGGTGGCGACGTCCGGCACGCGGGTGGCCTCGGCGTTGGCCGAAATGTTCAGCAGGGTGCCTTCGGCCGCGGCGGCGATCGACGGCGACGACGGAGCAGCATGGGCAGTCATCGAGGTTCCAAGGGCGAGGGACAGGGCGAGCAGCAGCGGGGTGGCGGTCAGGCGCATGGGATCTCCTTGTTGTGCGGTGAGGGTGGTGTCGTAGCGATGAACGCGCTGTGAGCCTGTAAGGGGTTGTACGCGTTCCGTAACGGGTTGCCGACGATTCAGGTGACGGGCTCAGGTTATGCTGTGCCGATGCTCTATCTTGCTTCCCGCTCCCCCCGACGCAACCAGTTGCTGGCCCGACTCGGACGCCCCTTCCAGGCCCTGGACCTGGAGGTCGTCGAGCAGCGCGCCGCGACCGAGAGTGCCGAACAGTATGTGTGCCGGGTCGCCGCCGACAAGGCGCGCGCCGGGCTGGCCCGGGTGCTGGCCGAAGACCCGCAGGCGCGGGTGCTCGGCTCGGACACCGAGGTGGTGCTGGACGGTGAAGTGTTCGGCAAGCCGGCCGACGCCGCCGGCGCGCGCGCGATGCTGGCGCGCCTGGCCGGGCGCACCCACCAGGTGATGACTGCGGTGGTGGTGGTCGGCGCCGACGGGCTGGACAGCGAACTGGTCATTTCCGAAGTGACCTTCGCCCCGATCGCCGCCGCCGACATCGCCGCCTATGTCGCCACCGGCGAGCCGTTGGACAAGGCCGGGGCCTACGCCATCCAGGGCGGGGCCGAGCGCTGGATCGAACATCTTTCCGGCAGCTACTCCGGCGTCATGGGGCTGCCATTGCTGCATACCGATCGTCTGCTGGCGCGCTGTGGCGTGCCGGCCCCCACTGCCGATGCCGCCAGGGAGGCTGCCGATGTCTGAGGAAATCCTGGTCAATGTGACCCCCCGCGAAACCCGGGTCGCGGTGATCGAGAACGGCATGCTGCAGGAACTGCACATCGAGCGCGGCTGGCGCCGGGGTGTGGTCGGCAACATCTACAAGGGCAAGGTGCAGCGGGTCATGCCCGGCATGCAGGCCGCGTTCGTCGAGGTCGGCCTGGAGCGCGCCGCGTTCCTGCACGCCAACGACGTGGTGCGCCCGGCCCCGGTGGCCAGTGCCGACACCGAGAACACGACCCTGCCGCCGCCGGCCAGCGTGCCGATCGTCGAGCTGCTGCGTGACGGCCAGGACATCGTGGTGCAGGTGGTGAAGGACCCGATCGGCACCAAGGGTGCACGCCTGACCACGCAGATCAGCATTCCCTCGCGCTACATGGTGCTGCTGCCGCAGTCCAAGGTGGTGGGGGTGTCCGCGCGCATCGAGGATGAAACCGAGCGCGCCCGCCTGAAGGCGCTGGTGACCGAGTTGTCGGCGCAGCACGGCGGCTACGGCTACATCGTGCGCACCAACGCCGAAGGCCAGCCGGCCGAGGCCATCGCCGAGGACATCGCCTACCTGTCGCGCGTGTGGAACGTGGTCGAGCGCCGCGGCCGCGAAGCGCCGTCGTGCAGCATCATCTATGAAGACCTGAGCCTGCCGCTGCGGTCGGTGCGCGACCTGATCCGCAAGGACGTGGACAAGGTGAAGGTGGACTCGAAGGAGACCTTCGGCCAACTGCAGGCCTTCGTCGCCAAGTACATGCCGGTGCTGGCCGAGAAGCTGGAGCTGTACTCCGGTGACCGCCCGATCTTCGACATGTTCGGCGTGGAGGACGAGATCGGCCGCGCGCTGGACAAGCAGGTGCCGCTGAAATCCGGTGGCTACCTGGTGATCGACCAGACCGAGGCGATGACCACCATCGACGTCAACACCGGCTCGTTCCTCGGCCAGCGCAACCTGGAAGAAACGGTGTTCCGCACCAACCTGGAAGCGGCGCAGGCGGTGGCGCGGCAGCTGCGGCTGCGCAACCTGGGCGGCATCATCATCATCGACTTCATCGACATGGATGATGCGGAGCATCGTCGCCAGGTGCTGCGCACGCTGGAAAAGGCGCTGGCCCGCGACCATGCCAAGACCACGGTCTATGATTTCTCGCCGCTGGGCCTGGTGGAGATGACCCGCAAGCGTACGGTGGAAAGCCTGGAGCGCCAGCTGTCGGAGACCTGCCCGCAGTGCAGCGGCCGCGGCAGCATCAAGACCACCGAGACGGTGACCTATGAGATCTTCCGCGAGATCACCCGTGCCGTGCGCCAGTTCGATGCTGCGCGCCTGCTGGTGATCGCCTCGACCAAGGTGGTCGCGCGAATTACCGATGAGGAATCCTCGGCGGTGGCCGAGCTGGAAGAGTTCCTCGGCAAGAGCATCCGCTTCCAGGCGGACGAGCAGTACCTGCAGGAGCAATTCGATGTCGTTCTGCTCTGATCCTCGCCGGCTGCAGGCCGGCGGTGGCCGATGAGCGCGCCGCCGCGCCTGCGACTGCGAAGGATCCGCCGTCATTTCATTGCCGCCTGTGCGGTGGGCCTGGTCGGGCTTGCACTGCTGGTGGGCACGCTCAGCCAGCTGCTGCCGCTGGCCGAGCGTCATCCTGACAGGATCGCCGCCTGGCTGAGCGAGCGTGCCGGCCAGCCGGTGCGTTTCGACCAGCTGCAGACCGCCTGGACCCGTCGTGGCCCGCTGCTGCAGCTGAAAGGCCTGCGCATCGGCGCCGGGCAGGGCCTGGCGATCGGCGAGGCCGAGGTGCTGGTATCGATGTACAGCGGGCTGCTGCCCGGGCGCTCGCTGACCGAGCTGCGCCTGCGTGGCCTGGCGCTGGATCTGCAGCAGGGCGAGGACGGACGCTGGACGGTGCGCGGGCTGCCGCAATCGGACAACGGCGGCGATCCGCTGGATGCGCTGCGCCGGCTGGGCGAGCTGCAGGTGATCGGAGGGCGCCTGGGCGTGCACGCGCCGACGTTGGGCATCGACACGACGCTGCCGCGCATCGACCTGCGCATGCGGGTCAATGGCGATCGCCTGCGCGTGGGCGTACGCGCCTGGGCGCAGCCCGAAGCGCTGCCGCTGACCGCGGTGCTGGACGTGGACCGTGCGCGCGGCAACGGCGAGGCCTGGCTGGGCGCCGACCCGGTCGATTTCCACGCCTGGGCGCCCTTGCTGGCGGCTGGCGGCGTGCGCCTGCGCGAGGGCAAGGGCGAGTTGAACCTGTGGTTGACCCTGCGCGATTTCGCGCCGGTGGCGCTGACCACGGATTCGGATCTGCGCGACGTGCGTATCGATGGCGCACCGATACCCGGCATGGCGGCGCCGCAGCTGCAGCTGCAGCGACTGCAGGCCCGCCTGCGCTGGCAGCGCCAGGCCGAGGGCTGGGCGCTGCAGGTACCGCAGCTGCGGCTGAAGAATGAAGACGGCGAGCAGCGCCTCGATGGCCTGCAGCTGCAGGTCGGCAAACAGCTGCAGGTCCGTTCCGGTGAAGTGCAGGCCGGCATCGCACTGCGTGCGCTGGCCCTGAGTGATCGCCTTGAGCCGGGCCTGCGTCGCTGGCTGTTCCTGTCCAGGCCGCAGCTGGACGTGCGCGCCTTGCAGCTGTCGGGCGAACGCGATGGCCCCCTGTGGGCGCAGGGTGAACTGCAGTCGCTGGGTTTCGCCAGCGTGGGCAACTCGCCCGGCCTGCGCGGCCTGCGCGGCCTGGGCGGGCGCTTTGAAGGCGACGCCGACGGCTTCAGCCTGCAGCTGCAACCGCAACGGCAGCTGCAGTTCGATTGGCCGACCGGCTTCGGCGTGCGCCATGACCTGCACCTGGCCGGACAGATCGTGGGCTGGCGCGACGAGGGCGGTGGTTGGCGGATCGGGACGCCGGCGATGCGTGTGGAAGGCACCGACTACGCGGCCGACGTGCGCGGCGGGGTCTGGTTCCAGGGCGACGGCACGCGGCCGTGGCTGCAGCTGGCCGCGAAGCTGGACGACGTGCCGATGACGGCGGCCAAGCGCTTCTGGATCCACTCCAAGATGAGCAAGGGCGCCACCGACTGGCTGGACATGGCGCTGGCTGGCGGCCAGGTGCGCAATGGCGTCGGCCTGGTCACCGGTGACCTGGACGACTGGCCGTTCGACAACAATGATGGCCGCTTCGAGGCCACCGGCCACATCACCAATGGCGACATCCGCTTCCAGCACGACTGGCCGCTGATGAGCCAGGTCGACGCCGACATCGCCTTCATCGGCCCTGGCTTCGACATGCGTGGACGGGGTGATCTTGCCGGCGTGGCGGTACAGAAATTCGAAGCGGGCATTCCGGACTTCGGGCACCAGCCGTTGTACGTACGTGCCGACGCGCCGAGCGAGGCCGGCAAGCTGCTGGCGATGCTGCGCCAGAGCCCGTTGCACAAGGATTACGGCGATACGCTGGACAATCTGGTCGCCAGTGGTCCGGCCCATGTGACCTTCGATCTGCTGCAGCCGCTGCATCAGGACGAGGGCGAGGGCCACCTGCAGGGCACGGTCGATCTGGCCGGCGTGAAGCTGGTCGACAAGCGCTTCCAGCTGACCTTTGACAACATGCACGGGCAGGCGCGCTACAGCAATGGCGGTTTCGGCGCCGAGGACCTGGCGGTGCGCCACCTCGGCCAGGAAGGACGGCTGAGCCTGCGTGCCGGCGGTTACGTGCATGACAGCGCGCGCGCCTTCGAGTCGCAGCTGACCGCCCGCCTCGATGCCAGCGTGCTGATCGACCGTGCTCCCGAGATGGCCTGGCTCAAGCCTTACATCAACGGCAATTCGGCCTGGACCATCGGCGTCAACCTGCCCAAGGTGGCGCCCGGCGCGCCTGCGCCGCCGAGCGAGCTGCGACTGAGTTCGGACCTGGTCGGCACCCGGCTCGACCTGCCGGCGCCGCTGGACAAGCCGGCCGCCGAGCCGCTGGCGACCACGGTGGCCGCGCAGCTGCCGATGGGCGCCGGCCGCATCGATGTGGCGTTCGGCCAGCGCCTGGCCCTGGCCGCGCGCAGCCACAACAACCAGACCGGTGTGCAGGTCACGCTGGGCAGCGACCATGTCGACCGCGAGCCGCCGGCGAGCGGACTGACGGTCAATGGCCGCAGCCCGACCCTGGATGCGCTGGAGTGGATCAGCCTGGCGCGCGGTGGAAGTGACGACGACGCGATGCCGCTGCGCGCGGTCGACGTGCAGGTCGGCCAGCTCAAGCTGATCGGCGGAGTGTTCGAGCAGACCCGGCTGCAGCTGCACCCGGGCCCGCAGGCACTGGACGTGCGCCTGGACGGGCCGTCGCTGGCCGGCCGCCTGACCGTACCCAACGCCGACGGCGGCACCATCAGCGGCCAGCTTGACCGGGTGCACTGGCAGTCACTGCCGGCGGCACCGGGTGCGGCCGCCGCGCCGGCGCGGGTACAGGCCGGTGCCAATGACATGGACCCGGCCAAGCTGCCGCCGTTCGCGCTGGACATCGCCGACCTGAAGTTCGGCAAGGTGGTGCTGGGCCAGGCGGTGCTGCGCACGCGCCCACTGGCCAACGGCCTGAACGTGGACGCGTTGCGCTTCCGCGCGCCGGACCAGGAAATCGACATCACCGGCCGCTGGCTCGGCCGTACGGGCGGCGCCCGTACCGAACTGACCGCGCAGGTGCGCAGCGAGGACCTGGGCGGGCTGATGCAGAACCTTGATTACGGCGGCCAGCTGCGCGGCGGTTCCGGCCAGGCGCAGCTGCAGGCGGCCTGGAGCGGGGGGCCGTCGGACTTCCAGCTGGGCAACCTGCAGGGCAGCCTCGACCTGCAGGCGCGCAATGGCCAGCTGCTGGAGCTGGAGCCGGGCGCCGGCCGCGTGCTGGGCCTGCTCAGCGTCGCGCAGCTGCCGCGGCGGCTGATGTTCGATTTCCGCGACTTCTTCTCCAAGGGCTTCGCGTTCAACCAGATCGAGGGCAGCATGCAGTTCGGTCAGGGCATGGCGCGCACCGACAAGGTGCTGATCGAAGGCCCGGCGGCCAACATCACCATCCGTGGCCAGGCCGACCTGCGCAACCAGCAGTTCGACCAGACCATCGACGTCAACCCGCGCGCGGGCAACCTGCTGACCGTGGTCGGTGCGGTGGCCGGCGGCCCGGTGGGGGCGGCGCTGGGCGCGGCCACCAATGCGGTATTGTCCAAGCCGCTGGGCGAGATTGGCGCCCGTACCTACAAGGTGACCGGTCCATGGAAGGAGCCGAAGGTGGAAGTGATCGAGCGCAGCCGCGACAAGACCCCATCACCGCCCGTGCCGGCACATGCACCGGCCATTCCGCCGACCGTCACCGACCTGCCGCGCTCGCGCTGAGCACGGCTTCCTGTTCACGGGGCTTGCCTGAGCGCCCCCGCACCCCCAGATCGAAACCATGACTGATATCGCCCTGACGCTTGCCCAAGACCGCCTGCTGCGCCCCGGCGGCCTGGATACCGCCGGCCTGGAGCGCACCTTCGGGCAGCTGCTCGGCCCTGGTGTCGACTTCGGCGACCTTTATTTCCAGCACGCCCGCCGCGAGAGCTGGAGCGTGGAAGACGGCATCGTCAAGGACGGCGCCCATTCCATCGAGCAGGGCGTGGGCGTGCGGGCGATTTCCGGCGAGAAGACCGGCTTCGCCTACTCCGATGACATCCATGCCGATGCGCTGCTGGCGGCGGCGCAGTCGGCGCGCGCGATCTCGCGCGAGGGCGGTGCGCAGACCGGACGTTCGCTGCTGCGCGGCAATGCGCGCGCGCTGTACCCGGCGCTGGACCCGATCGACGGCATCGGCAACGAGGCCAAGGTCGAGGTGCTCAAGCGCCTGGATGGCTACCTGCGTGCCGCCGACCCGCGCGTGAAGCAGGTGATGGTGAGCCTGTCCGGCGGCGTCGATACGGTGCTGATCGCCCGCAGCGACGGCGTGCTGGCGGCCGACGTGCGCCCGCTGGTACGCCTGAACGTGCAGGTCATCGTCGAACACAACGGCCGTCGCGAGTCCGGCTACGCCGGTGGTGGTGGCCGTTATGGCTACGAAGCGCTGTTCGCCAGCGGCCGCCCCGAAGCCCTGGCCCAGGAAGCGCTGCGCCAGGCGCTGGTGAACCTGGACGCGGTGCCGGCGCCGGCCGGCATGATGCCGGTGGTGCTCGGCCCGGGTTGGCCGGGCGTGTTGCTGCACGAAGCGGTCGGCCACGGCCTGGAAGGCGACTTCAACCGCAAGGGCACCAGCGTCTACGCCGGCCGCATCGGCGAGCGCGTCGCCGCACCGGGGGTGACCATCGTCGACGACGGCACCCTCGACGGTCGCCGCGGTTCGTTGAACATCGACGACGAAGGCCACCCGAGCCAGTGCACCCCGCTGATCGAGGACGGCATCCTGGTCGGCTACATGCAGGACAGCCTCAACGCGCGGCTGATGGGCATGGCCCCGACCGGCAACGGGCGCCGCGAATCGTTCGCGCACCTGACCATGCCACGCATGACCAACACCTACATGCGCGCCGGCGAGCACGACCCGCAGGAGATGATCCGTTCGGTGAAGAAGGGCCTGTACGCGGTGAACTTCGGCGGTGGCCAGGTCGACATCACCAGCGGCAAGTACGTGTTCTCGGCCACCGAGGCCTACCTGATCGAGGATGGCCGCATCACCACCCCGGTGAAGGGCGCGACCCTGATCGGCAACGGCCCGGAGACCATGCAGAAGGTGCGCATGGTCGGCAACGATCTGGCCCTGGACGAGGGCGTGGGCATCTGCGGCAAGGACGGGCAGAGTGTGCCCGTGGGTGTCGGCCAGCCCTCGCTGTTGATCGAGGGCATCACCGTCGGCGGTACGCAGGCCTGAGCGTGGCGATGGCCGCGGCCACCGCCCGGGCCGGCGCGGACTCAGTCCTCGTCGGCCTCGTCGACCGGATCGCCGGCGTGTTCGTCGCCCGCCGTCTTCAAGCCCAGCGCCGCCGGCAGCATCAGCGTACGCAGCACCTGGAAGATCTCGCGGTAGGCGCGCGGCGGCTTGTTCTTCGCCTTTTCGGCCTGCGCGTTGCGTACCAGGGTGCGCAGCTGCTGGCGGTCGGCCTGCGGGTAGTCGTCAAGCAGGGCGGCCAGCGCCTTGTCACCGTCGGCCAACAGGCGGTCGCGCCAGTCTTCCACGCGGTGCATCATCGCCACTTCGCGGCGGCCAGTCTCGCTGTTGGCGTCCAGCGCATCGCGGATCGCGTCCAGCGTTGCCTCGTCCTCGCGGCGCATGTGCTTGGCCAGGAACGCCAGCTGGCGCTTGTGGGCGATGTGGGCGGTGATGCGCTTGCACTCGGCGATATGCGGCAGCAGGTCTTCCGGGATCGGCAGGCGCGCCAGCTGGGCCGGGGTCAACGACACCAGCTTCTCGCCCAGGGCCAGGACGTCGAGCGCGTCGCGCCGGTTCTGGCTGCGGCTCTTGTCGTGGAATTCACCGGTTTCTTCGTCGCGTCCGCGCATCGTCCCTACCTGATCTCAAAAAAAGTCGCCCGGCGTGATGCCGGGCCCAACCTGTACAGGATAAAGCATTGAACGTGATCGCCCCTGAAGTGGCCGTCGGCGACGACAGCCCGGCCCGGCTGGAACGGCTGGCCGACCTCTCCCAGCAGCTGCTCGACCGCGCCCGCGCGCTGGGCGCCAGCCAGGCCGAGGTCAGTTGCAGCGAGGACCGCGGACTGGAGGTCAATGTCCGCCTCGGCGAGGTCGAGACCGTGCAGTCCACGCGTGACCGCGGCATCGCCGTGACCGTCTATTTCGGCCAGCGCAAGGGCAGTGCCAGCACCGGTGACCTGAACGAGGCCAGCCTGGCCGCTACGGTCGAGCAGGCCTGCGCGATTGCCCGGCATACCGAGGATGACCCGGCTGCCGGCCTGGCCGAGGCCGCACTGATGGCCACCGACTTCCCGGAGCTGGACGGTTGGCACCCGTGGGCGCTGCAGGCCGATGAGGCGGTGGACCTGGCCCTGGCCTGCGAGGCGGCCGGTCGCGAGGCCGACGCGCAGATCCGCAATTCCGACGGCGCATCGGTGTCGAGCATGCAGAGCCTGTCGGTGTATGCCAATTCGCATGGTTTCTTTGGTCGTGAGCGCGGCACCCACCATTCGGTCGGCTGCGCGCTGATCGCCGGGCAGGGCGATGGCATGCAGCGCGATGGCTGGTACACCAGCGCGCTTGCCCGGGAGGACCTGGAAGACGTGGGCCTGGTCGGCCGTCGTGCCGCCGAGCGCACCGTGGCCCGCCTGCAGCCGCGTTCACTGGCTACTGGCAGCATGCCGGTGCTGTTCGCCCCGGAAGTGGCGCGCAGCCTGGTCGGCCACCTGCTGTCGGCGGTGTCCGGCGGCGCCTTGTACCGCCAGGCCAGCTTCCTGCTGGACAGCGTCGGCCAACGCCTGTTCCCGGAATGGATGCAGATCGACGAGCTGCCGCACCTGCGCCGTGGCCTGCGCTCGGCCGCCTTCGACGGCGACGGCGTGGCCACCCGTAGTTCGGCGCTGGTCCGAGACGGCGTACTGCAGCGCTACGTGCTGGGCAGCTATTCGGCGCGCAAGCTGGGCCTGCAGACCACCGCCAATGCTGGCGGCGTGCACAACCTGCAGCTGGCGGCCAATGCCGGCCCGCTGGAAGAGATCGCCCGGCAGATGGGTGACGGCCTGCTGGTGACCGAGCTGATGGGGCAGGGCGTGAACGGGGTGACCGGCGATTACTCACGAGGCGCGGGCGGCTTCCGTGTCGAGAACGGCGAGATCCAGTACCCGGTGGACGGCGTCACCATCGCCGGCAACCTGCGCGAGATGTTCAGCAGCATCGAGGCGGTCGGCAGCGACGTCGACCCGCGCTCGCACATCCGGACCGGTTCGATCCTGCTGGGGCGGATGACCGTCGCCGGTAATGATTGATGGCATTGATGACGTAAGCTATGCGCGCCTGACGCAACCAGCTTGGTGCTGGTGGGTCAAGACCACCCAATGAAAAGGAGTTTTGTCGTGAGCGAATTCGATAACGTCCCGCCGCCGCCGGCAACCACCGATGCCCCGGCCGACCAGCGCACCATGGCGCTGGCTGCGCACCTGCTGGGCATCTTCACCTGGTTCATCGGCGCCCTGATCATCTGGCTGATCAACAAGGATGACGCCAGCAAGGCCTTCGTGACCGACCAGGCCAAGGAAGCGCTGAACTTCCAGATCACCGTGACCATCGCCATGGTCATCAGCATCATCCTGATGGTGGTGATCATCGGCGGCATCCTGGCGCCGATCGTGGGCATCATCAACCTGGTGTTCTGCATCATTGCCGCAGTCAAGGCCAACAACGGCGAAGCCTATCGCTACCCGTTCACCCTGCGCCTGATCAAGTAATACCGGCCGCATGTGCAAACAGGAACGCCCGGCATTGCCGGGCGTTTCTGTTTGAGGGCAGCGTCACCGGCGGCGATCAGTGATCGCGTTCCACCGCCAGCGTTGCCAGCGCGCGCAGCGCATCGGCCTCTTCGCCATGGCCGGCCAACGTGGCCTGCATGCGTGCGGCCAGTTCGCGCAGCTGCGCCTTCGCGCCGTCCATGCCGAGCAGCGCGGGGAAGGTGCTCTTGTCCTGCGCCTCGTCCTTGCCGGCGGTCTTGCCCAGCTGTTCGGAACTGGCTTCGACATCGAGGATGTCATCGCGGACCTGGAAGGCCAGGCCGAGTGCATCGGCGAAACTGTCGAGCTGGGCCAGCTGCGGCTCGTGGGCCTGGCCGCACAGCGCCCCCATGCGCACCGCTGCACGGATCAGCGCGCCGGTCTTCAGCGCATGCATGCGGGTCAGTGCCGCCAGGGTCTGCTGTTGGCCGGTGGCATCGATGTCCAGCGCCTGGCCACCGCACATGCCGGAGGCGCCGGACGCGTGAGCGAGGGTCTGCAGGCAGGCCACGCGCAGCGTGGCCGGCAGCGGCGCATCGGCCAGCAGGCCGAAGGCACGCGTCTGCAGGGCGTCGCCGGCCAGGATCGCGGTGGCTTCGTCGAAGGCGATGTGGGTGGTCGGCTTGCCGCGGCGCAGGGCGTCGTCGTCCATCGCCGGCAGGTCGTCATGCACCAGCGAATAGGCGTGGATCAGCTCGACAGCCATCGCCGCCGCGTCCAGCTGTTCCGGCTGCGCGCCGAACAGGTGGCCACTGGCATACACCAGCAGCGGGCGCATGCGTTTGCCACCGCCCAGCACCGAATAGCGCATGGCCTGGTGCAGGCGCTGCGGTGCTTCGGCGGGCGAGGGCAGGGCGGCATCGAGCTGGCTTTCGATACGGTCGCGCCAGCGCGCGAACAGGGCTTCAGCCGTCATGGTTGGGCGGATCGAAAGGCTCGGCCGTTTCCGGCTGGGCCGGATCGCTGAGCAGGCGCACGCGCAATTCGGCCTGCTCCAGCGCCTGCTGGCACTGACGGTACAGACCGACACCGCGTTCGTAAGCACTGAGCGACGCTTCCAGGCTCAGCTCGCCGGTTTCCATCTGCTCCACCAGCTGCTCCAGCGATTCGAGCGACTGCTCGAACTGGGCGACCGGGGAGGCGTTTTCGGGGGACTTCTTGGCCATGCGGCAAGTGTGGACGGGCTGCGCGCGGGGGTCAATTCACCAGCCGCCGGGACGCCACTGCAGCTGCGCGTCGTGGGCCTGCAACCAGGCCTGCAGGGGAGCTGCGATGACCACGTCGGCGGCGGCAAGCAGCTGCGCTCCATCGAAGACCAGCGGCAGCTGGGCGCGTCGCCAGGGGGCAAGGTGTTCGCGTTGCAGGCAGTCCTTCAGCGCATGCGAATGCTGGCGACCGGGCAGCAGGATGCGTTCGCCGCCCACACGCGCACGGACCTGGAGCGGCCGTTCGAAGGCCTCGGCGCCGTGCAGGTGCAGCTGACCGCCATCGGGCAGCGCCAATGGCGCGCGTCCATCCCATCCGGCCTGCCAATCATGGGGAAGCGCCGGCAGTTGCGCGGGCAGGAGATAGGCATGATCGCGCCATTGCTGGATGGCATGATCGTGCCAGCGCACCCGCGCCTGGCGATCGTTGCCGGCTGGCAGCAGCTCGTCCAGCGCCTGCTGCAGCACCGTGGCCGGAAGTGGGGCGGCCCCATGGCCGATCACCCAGGCACGCAGCACGCGCGCGGCGCGGCCCGGTGACACCTGGCGCAGCAGCTGCAGCGACAGCACACGCGGTGCCACCTCCAGATGCACGATCAGCTCGGCGTCCTCCTCGTCCAGCAGTTCGCGGGTCTGCCGGCAATGCAGGGCGCTGCCCGCCAATGCCGCGGCGGTGTGCGGCCAGCGCTGGCGCAGCAACGGCAGCACCTGCAGGCGCAGGAAATTGCGATCGGCGTGGTCGTCGGCGTTGCTGGGGTCTTCAACCCAGCGCAGCGCGTGCTGGTGCGCGTAATCGAGCAGCGCACGGCGCGGCACCGCCAGCAGCGGTCGCCACACACGGTGTTCGCCTACGCGGCTGTCTGCGGACATCGCGGCAAGACCATCGACGCCGGAGCCACGCAGGGCACGCAGCAGGAAGGTCTCGGCCTGGTCGTCCAGGTGCTGCGCCAGCGCCAGTGTTTCGCCGTCGCGCAGTTCGGTGGCGAACGCGGCGCGTCGCGCCTGCCGTGCTGCGCCTTCGACGCCCAGGCCCGATGTGGGGTCGATCTGCACGCGATGCACGGCCAGTTCGATGCCCAGCGCTGCGCATTGGTGCTGGCAATGCAGCACCCAGTCGTCCGCATCGGGGTGCAGGCCATGGTGCACGTGCACCGCGCGCAGCGCCGTGCCGGAGGCCTTGGCGCTGCGCCACAGCCAGTGCAGCAGCACGGTCGAGTCGACACCGCCGCTGTAGCCCACCAGCAGTGGCGCATCCAGCGGAACGAGGGCAGGGAAGGCAGTCACGGCGGCAAGTATAGGGTTGCTCGGCAGGGCTGCGCCCTGCACCCGCTACGATCCAGAGCAACGGCAACGGCAACAGCAGAAGCTGGTTTCCTGAGGGGAGGCGGGGTGGGTCCGGTTGCGGGAGACGCCGTAAACACATCCATGGGGGCTTGGCCGCGGCATCCATGCCGCGGACACTCCCGCAACCGGACCCATCCCGCCTTTGACAGTTTCCTGCGAACTGTCGGAATTGCTCTTGGGGTCAGATCCGTTTTCCTGCGGAAAACGGATCTGACCCCGTATTCAATTCGATATCTGAGAGAAAAATCGTGTCGACCAAGCTCGACACCTACCAGGAGCAACAGCAACCGCCGTGGTTGCCGGCCGCCCCGCCATCCCACGGAATGCACGCTGTTGCTGTTGCTTCGGCCGTTGCCGTTGCATCGGCAGGTGCAGGGCGCAGCCCTGCCGAAAAACCTACTTCACCCGACGGCCCGCGCGGTCGATGCGGAACCACTCTCCGCCTTCCATCGGCGTGTGGCCATCGGCATCCGGCGTGCCGCGCCGACAGCCGTTGCAGACCTCGGCCACGCCATCCTGGAACGGCCACCCGAAATCGTAGGTGCCGGGCACCACCTGGCGGAACGTCAGGTCGAAGTAGCCGACGCGGTTGCCGACGCGGCCGCGCAGCAGGCCTTCCTGCGGTGTTTCCGGGCCGTTGTCCCAGGTCAGCACAGGCAGGCTGCGGCCCTTGCGGTCGACGTAGTGGAAGCCCTGGTCGGCATACACCACGGCCAGGCCGTGGTCGTCGTAGTTCAGGTCCTTCAGCGCATCGGCGCTGATCTTCGGCCGGTGATCGACCACCTCGCAGTTGGGCAGCGGCCACAACCCGTGTTCGTCGGTCAGCAGCTTGCAGGCCGGCGCCTGCGCCAGCGCGCTGGAACCGGCCAGTACGCCGAGCAGGACCAGCGACCGCGCGAAGCGGCCGCGGTCGAGGCGGGCCTGCCGCACGATCACTTGGCCTCGGCCTTGCGCTCGAAGGCCGTCGGTGCCGGCAGCTGCACCGGCACGCCCTTGTCATCGCAGGTGCCGGCCTGGCACAGGCGCTCGCGCAGGGCCGGGGTGGCCTGCACGATCATGTGGTAGATCGCGTTCTGTTCCAGCGTGCCGCGGATCGCCTTGCTGCCCGGGCCACGCGCCCAGATCCCGACATCCTCACCACCGTGCGATTCGGACTTCATCGGCACCAGTGCTTCCTGCATGTAGTCCGGATGCTCGGTGTCGACCTCGCGCAGGTTCGGGCGGCCGTTGGCCGGTTCGAAGCTGCTCGGGTTGTGCGGGTAACGCTTCGGGCCGGCCGGCTGCTGGTTGCTGCTGCCGGTATGGCCCGGGCCGTTGGCATAGCTCAGTGTGGTGTACGGCTGGCCCGTGCCGTCCAGCGCGTAGTCCAGCTTGCCGGCACCATCTTCGCCGCCCTTGTCCTTCACCTTGCCCAGGATCGGATTGCCACGTGCCGGGTAGCCGACGAAGTTCAGCGTATGCGAGTGGTCGGCGGTAACGATGATCAGGGTGTCGTCGGCCGAGGTCAGTTCGTTGGCCACGCGCACCGCGTCGGACAGCGCCACGGTCTCGGTCAGTGCACGGTAGGCGTTGCCGCTGTGGTTGGCGTGGTCGATGCGCGCGCCTTCGATCATCAGCACGTAGCCTTCCTGGTGCCTGGCCAGATTCCTGATCGCTGCAGCCGTCAGTTCGGCCAGGCTCGGCTCACCGCCCGGATCCTGCGGGCGCTCGTATTCGTAGCGCATGTGGTCCGGTTCGAACAGGCCGAGGATGGCCGGCGCATTGGCGGCCGCCGCCAGCTGCTTGCTGTTCCACACGTAGGCACCCTGCGGGTGCGCCTGCTGCCATTCCTGCACCAGGCTGCGGCCATCCAGGCGCTGGCCGACCTTGTCGTCGTATTCCGGATCGCGCTCTTCCACGGTGGTGAATTCACCGCGACCGCCGCCGAGAGCGACCAGCGGGCCGCGCCCATAACGCGAGGTCGACAGCAGCTGCTGTGCGATGTCCTTGCAGCCTGCAGCCTTGGCCGCTTCAGTCAGGTCGGTGTCGTTTTCCCAGTTGCGCTCGGGCGAGTGCGCATAGGTGGCAGCAGGGGTGGCATGGGTCAGGCGCGCGGTGGACACCACACCGGTGGCCAGGCCGGCGCTGTCGGCCAGCTGCAGCCAGGTCAGCAGGCCCTTGGACAGGCTGTCGGCGCAGTCGGTGCGGCTGCCGGCGCTGACACCGATCGCGCCCATGTGGGTCTTCACGCCGGTGGTGATGGCGGTCATGGTGCCGGCCGAGTCCGGCGTCTGCGAATCGGTGTTGTAGGTCTTGCTGAACGCCGTGGCCGGGAAGCGCTCCCAGGACAGCAGGTTCTCCTCGCCCGAGCCACCCTTCTGCTGGCCTTCGTAGATGCGCGAGGCGGCCACGGTGGTCAGGCTCATGCCGTCGCCGAGGAACAGGATGACGTTCTTCGCCTTGCCGGACATCGCGCCGTTGGCGGCGGCCTGGGCGGCGCCACTGCGGTACCACCATTGCGGGGTCTCGCCGGCCGGATGGGCGACCGGGTCGACGGCGACCTGCAGGCCGGCCGGGGCAGAGGCGGGGGTGGTGCTGGCGCAGGCGCCCAGCAGCAGGGTGGTGGCGCAGGCGGCCAACAGGGAGACGGAACGGCGCATGGACGCTGGGATCTCACAAACTGTAACGGGACGTTCATTATGCCCGCCCCTGCAAGGCACGCCGATGACACACTGATTTGCCGGCCGGGCGGTCGTTCTGCGGGCCGCCTTGGGCTATCGTGCCAGCATCCCTTCCTTCCCCTCTGGATTGCCTATGAAGCTGGTCTCTGCCTGGCTGCGGATTCCATTCTGGCAGCGCGTGGTCGGTGGCTTCGTGCTCGGCGCGCTGGCCGGCTGGGCGCTTGGCCCGGCCGCGGAAACGTGGTTCGGCCCGCTCGGTGAGCTGTACGTCACCCTGATCAAGATGATCGCCGTGCCGCTGGTGTTCTTCGCGGTCATCAACGCAATCTCGTCGCTGCACGGGCAGAAGTCGGTCGCCGCGCTCAGTGGCCGCACCTTCCTCTGGTTCGTGATCACCGCGGCGCTGGCGGTATGCGTTGGGCTGGGCGTGGGGACCGTGCTGCAGCCCGGTGCCGGCGGGCTGCAGCTGACAATGGCCAGCAACTACGTGCCGCGCGAAGTGCCCAGTGTGGTGCAGGTGCTGCTGGACGTGGTGCCGGCCAATGTCTTCTACGCGCTGTCCGGCATCGGTACCAAGGTCAATGCGGCCGGTGAGACTGTGCTGGCGGCCGGTCGCGGCTCGATCCTGCCGGTGATCTTCTTCGCAGGCCTGGTGGGCTTTGCCATCGTCAAGCTGGGCGAGAAGGTGACCGAGGCGCGCAAGCTGGTCGGCCAGATGAGCGACATCATGATCCAGGTGACCCGCTTCGTGCTGGAAGTCACCCCGATCGGTACCTTCGGCCTGATCGCCGGCCTGGTCGGCAGCTATGGCTTCGAGAAGCTGCTGCCGCTGGGCCATTTCGTGCTGGCCCTGTACGTGGCCTGCGCCCTGCACATCGTGGTGGTCTACAGCGCGCTGCTGCTGGCGCACGGCCTGAACCCGCTGAAGTTCTTCCGCGGCGCGGCGCCGGGCATGCAGGTGGCCTTCGTCAGCTCGTCCAGCTTCGCCGCGATGCCGGTGGCGCTGCGTTCGATCACCCACAACCTGGGCGTGAACAAGGACTACGGTTCATTCGCGGTGCCGCTGGGCGCCAGCATCAAGATGGATGGCTGCGGCGCGATCTATCCGGCGCTGTGCGCGGTGTTCATCGCGCAGTACAGCGGTGTGCCGCTGACCCCGGAGCAGTACGTGGTGGTGCTGATCGCCTCGGTGCTGGGCAGCTTCGGTACGGCCGGCGTGCCGGGTACCGCGGTGATCATGGCCACGGTGGTGCTGAGCGCAGCCAACCTGCCGCTGGAGACCATCGGCTATCTGTATGCCATCGACCGCATCCTCGACATGATGCGCACGATGACGAATGTGACCGGCCAGATGCTGGTGCCGGTGATCGTGGCCAAGGAAACCGGGCTGCTGGACCAGGCGGTGTATGACAATCCGTCCAGCAATGTGGGCGTGGACGATCCTGACCCGACACCGCCACGCAGCTGAGGTTGCGTGGAGATGAAAGGCCCGCCCTGACCGGCGGGCCTTTCGTTTGGGAGATGGCTGACGCGCTGCCGGCCGTGGTAGATCCACGCCATGCGTGAATGGAGGCGGTGCCGACCAAGGTCGGCAGCTACCCACCATTACGCGGGCCCAACAAAAAAGCCGCTGCAGGGCAGCGGCTTTGCTTTGCGTATCAGGCGGCGCTGTGACGCCAGCCGGTCAGAGGTCGACCCGGCGGGCCTGCATGAACTTGTTGCCCCAGTAGCCACTGAGCAGGGTGTCCACGCGGACGTCCTTGCCCGAGCTCGGCGCATGCAGGAAACGGCCATCGCCGACGTAGATGCCGACGTGGTCGACGCGGCCCTTGCGGCCGAAGAACACCAGATCACCCGCGGCCAGCGCGGTGCGGTCGTTGATCAGTTCGGCATTGTCATCGTGGGCCATCTCGCGCGAGACGCGCGGAAGTTCGATGCCCAGGGCCGAACGGAACACATAACCGACCAGGCCGCTGCAGTCGAAACCGCTGTCCGGGTTGCTGCCACCCCAACGGTACGGGGTGCCCAGCAGGGTCATCGCGCGGCGCAGCAGCGACTGCACCTTGCCGTTGTCGGCGGCGGTGCCGACGACGCTGCCATTGGCGGCGCTGCTGGTGTCGTAGTTGGCGAGCAGGCGGCTGAGGTCGCCGGCCACCACGGCCGAGCGGTCCATCAGCGGAATGGTGTCGTTGGCGGCCAGGTGCGGCAGCAGGGCGGCCAGCGTGGCACTGGCGGCGGCATCGACGCGGCTGCGCTGCGGAGCGGCAGCCTCGGCCTTGGCGGCCGGTCGGGCGGTGCTCTCGGCCACCGGGGCCGGGGTCACATCGGAACGGTTCGGAGCAGTCTGCGACCAGGCCGGAAGGCTGGTCAGACACAGTGCCAGGCCAAGCAACAGCGGGCGGGCACTACGTGAAGATACGGAAGTCTGGCCTTCGCTTTTCAGGTCGTCAGTCGTCACGCGTCGGTCACAGGAAAAAAACGATGGGGCATCATGCCCTGTAAAAGCGCGGATAAGTTAAAAATTCCGTTAGTAATTCGTTAGTTGCACAGTGATGTTCGTCACAGTTTTGAATATATCGCCTGTTCATTTTAGCGAAGGACGCGTTTCGCCCCTGTGTAGTGGTCCTTCCAGTAGGGACCGCTGAGCGAGTCCAGGCGCACGGTGCCGCCGGTGCTCGGCGCATGCACGAAACGCCCTTCACCTACATAAATACCGACGTGGGTGACGCTGCCGCGGCTGCCGAAGAACACCAGGTCGCCGGTGGCCAGGCGCTGCGGGTCGATCTTCGGGCCCTGCACCGCCGCCAGGTCGCGGGAGGTGCGCGGCAGCCGCAGGTCCAGCATCTCGCGATAGACATAAGCGACCAGGCCGCTGCAGTCGAAGCCCGAATCCGGGGTGTTGCCGCCATAGCGGTAGGGCGTGCCGACCAGGCTGATGGCGCGCATCAGCACCGAGTTGGCAGCCTCGGGGTTGTCCGGCACGGTCTTTGGCCAGTTCGCCGTGGGCGGGGGCGGGGCCGGGCGGGTGGCCTTGCCACCGCCACAGGCGGTCATCAACACGGGCAGGGCCAGCAGCAGGGCCGGGGCGAGAAACCGGCGCTGGCCGGACGAAACTGGCGTGATGTGCATGATCTCCGGATAATGCGCCACCTTGGATTGGCCGTCATGATGGCGGCGTCCCCGCCGGGCGACAACCCGCCCCAACCCGCCTGCCTCCGGCAGATCCAGACAGAGTTGCGCATGAAGATCGAAAAAGACCGCGTTGTCCGCTTCCACTACACCGTTTCCGAAGTCGGCCAGGAGCCGATCGAATCGTCCAAGGACCGCGGCGAGCCGCTGGCGATCCTGATCGGTCACGGCAACATCATCCCGGGCCTGGAAAACGCCATGATGGACAAGGAAGCCGGCGCGACCTTCAACGTCGACGTCAAGGCGGCCGATGCCTACGGCGAGCGTCGTGAGGGCCTGTCCCAGCGCGTGCCGAAGAAGCACTTCGGCAATACCAAGCTGGCGCCGGGCCAGCAGGTCGTGCTGCAGACCAACTTCGGCCCGCGTGCGGTGACCGTGCAGAAGGTCGGCATGAGCGTCGTCGACGTTGACCTGAACCATCCGATGGCTGGCAAGGACCTGCACTTCGACGTCGAAATCGTCGACGTGCGCGAGGCCGGCAAGGAAGAGCTGGACCACGGCCACGTCCACGGCGACGGCGGTCACCAGCACTGATCGCAGCGCGATCGTGATGGCAGCAATGGCCCGCTTCGGCGGGCCGTTGCGTTTCTGGAACACGCCGCGGCCATCCATGGTGCACGGGCCGGCGGCATAATGGCGGACCTGCCTGACGGACGCCCCGTGAACGCCGCTTCTCCTTCCCTGCAGCCGGTGGCTTCCGGCGAACGCATCGCCGTGCTGGACGTGCTGCGTGGTGCTGCGCTGCTGGGCATCCTGCTGATGAACATCGAGGCTTTCAGCGGCCCGCTGGACCTGGCCTTCACCGGCATTGACGTGCACTGGCGGGGCATCGATTACTGGGCCGACGCCTTCGTCTATGTGTTCGTGCAGGGCAAGTTCTTCACCCTGTTCTCGCTGCTGTTCGGTGCCGGCTTTGCGGTGATGGCACAACGCGCCGAGGTGGCCGGGCGCGACTTCACCCCGTTCTACCTGCGCCGCAGCGCCGGCCTGCTGCTGATCGGCCTGTGCCATGCACTGCTGGTCTGGTCCGGCGACATCCTGGTGATGTATGCGCTGGTCTCGTTGCCGTTGCTGGCCTGCCGCGAGGCGCCGCGCAGCTGGCTGCCGTGGATGGGCGTGATCGTCTACCTCGGCGGTGTAGCGATGATGCTGCTGGTGGGTGCGATGGTGTCGATGGCGTCGGCCGAAGAGGTGCAGGGCATGCTTGCCGAGGCGCAGCAGAGCATCGACCTGCAGCGGCAGGTGTACGGGCAGGGCAGCTGGGCGCAGGCCACTGTGCAGCGCCTGAGCGAGTTCGGCACCTCGATGGGCGCGTTGCTGATCAGCGGCCCGGAAGTGCTGGGCATGTTCCTGCTCGGCAGCTGGTTCGCCGGCAGTGGCGCGCTGGCGACGCCGGAGCGCTTCCCGCGGCTGTACGCGTCGCTGCGCTGGATCGCACTGCCGCTGGGGCTGCTGGTCACGCTGCTGGGGGTTGCCTGGAAACCCTACCTTGCACCCGGCGCCTACAACCTGCCGGTGACCGCGGCGATGGCCCTGGTCACGGTTGGCGGGCTGCCGATGTGCCTGGGCTACCTGGCGTGGATCGTGCACTGGCGCACGCGGCTGGCGTGGCTGGCGCCGGTGGGGCGCATGGCGTTGACCCACTATCTTGGCCAGTCGCTGCTGTGTACCTGGACCTTCTACCACTACGGCCTGGGCAGGTTCGAGATGATGCCGCGCAGCGTGCAGCTGCTGTTCGCGCTGCTGTTGTTTGCCGTGCAGGTGGCTGTTTCGCACGCGTGGCTGGCGCGCTTCCGCTTTGGTCCGATGGAATGGCTGTGGCGTGCAATGACCTACCGGCAGTGGCCACCGATGCGGCGCAGGACGAAGCAGGGGTGAGCGATGAGCGCGCACGCGCTGTGCTGATCGGCCGCGCGCCCGCGCATCCTCACGTCTGGCCTGCAGCGGGGCATGGCATGCTCGGCGTCAGCATGAGCGCCGGCATCGGCCAGCGGATCGCCGATCTCGTCTGCGGCCACACGCCAGCGATCGATCCTGCCCCTTACCGACCCGAGCGATTCCGATGAGCACTGCATCCTATGATTACGACCTGATCGTCCTTGGCGGCGGCTCCGCCGGCCTGGCCGGTGCGATCCGCGCCGCGCAGCATGGCAAGCGCGTGGCAATGCTGGAACCCGGCGAACTGGGCGGAACCTGTGTCAATGTCGGCTGCGTGCCGAAGAAGGCGATGTGGCTGGCGGCCGACCTGCACGAGCGCATCGGCCTGGCCAATGCGATGGGCTTCGATGTCGAGGCACGCCCGGCGCTGTCGTGGAAGGAACTGGTGATCCATCGCCAGGCCTACATCAGCAACATCCACACCAGCTACCACAAGCGCCTGGACGAAACCGGCGTGGTGCGCATTCCGGCACGTGGCCATCTGCTTGATGCGCACACCGTGGCCTGCAGTGATGGCGTGCGCTACAGCGCCGAACACATCCTGATCGCCACTGGCGCGCATCCACTGCGTCCGGATATTCCCGGCGCGGAGCTGGGCCTGGTCTCCGACGATTTCTTCGACCTGCGTGCGGCGCCGGCCGAGGTGGCGATCATCGGTGGTGGTTACATCGCGGTGGAGCTGGCTGGCCTGCTGCAGGCGCTCGGCAGCCGCGTGAGCCTGCTGGTGCGCGGCAAGCGCCTGCTGGAGCGCTTCGATTACGAGCTGACCGATCAGCTGGCCGAGAACCTGAAACAGCAGGGCGTGCGGATCCATTTCGACTATCGCCTGCGCGAACTGCAGCGCGATGGCGAGCGCGTGCGGGCGTTCGGCCATGACGGCCCGATCGACAGTGTGTTCGATGCGGTGTTCTTCGCTGCCGGCCGCCGCGGCAACAGCCGTGGCCTGGGTCTGGAAGCGCTCGGCATCGACATCGGCGAGCACGACCAGGTGCAGGTGGACGAGTGGCAGACCACCCGCGTGCCGAGCGTGCACGCGGTCGGTGACATCGCCGGCAAGGTCGGCCTGACCCCGGTGGCGGTGGCCGCTTCGCGGCGGCTGATGGACCGCCTGTTCGGGGGGCGCCCGCAGTCCAAAATGGATTACGAGAACGTGGCCAGCGTGGTGTTCTCGCATCCGCCGCTGGGCGCGGTGGGCATGAGCGAGGAAGAAGCGCGCCGGCGTTTCGACCAGGTGAGCGTCTACCACAGCCGCTTCCGCCCGATGCTGCAGGCGCTGGCCAATGGTACCCAGCGCAGCCTGTTCAAGATGGTCTGTGCCGGCCCGGAAGAACGCGTGGTAGGCATCCACCTGCTGGGCGAAGCGGCCGACGAGATCCTGCAGGGCTTTGCGGTGGCGGTGAAGATGGGCGCGACCAAGGCCCAGTTCGACGACACCGTGGCGATCCACCCGACCTCGGCCGAAGAAGTGGTGCTGATGCGCTGAGCCGGGATGTTGTGGGGCCGAGCCCTGCTCGGCAGCCTTTCGCCCCGGCCTGGCGACGCCGAGCGCAGGCTCGGCTCTACAGGGCAGCGGGCGCCCCCATGCGACAATGAGCGTCCCCCATGCCTTACCGGGCCGCTCTGCGCGGCCCGCCGTCGTCCTGATGTCCACTCCCGCTTCCCGCATCGCCACTGCTTCCCCACGCATTGCGCTGGGCGGCATCGGCCTGGCCGCGATCGGCGCCATCGCCGCGTCGGGCAAGGCGATCATCGTCAAGCTCGGCCTGCGCCACGGCGTCGATGCCACCACGCTGCTCGCCCTGCGCATGCTGATGGCGCTGCCCCTGTTCGCGTTGATGGCAGCGTGGGCCGCGCGCCGGGCCGAGCCGTTGTCCTGGGCCGACCGTGCCCGCGTGCTGTGGCTGGGCTTCACCGGCTACTACCTGTCCAGCCTGCTCGACTTCCAGGGACTGCAGTACATCAGCGTGACCCTGGAGCGGCTGATCCTTTACTTGAACCCGACCCTGGTACTGCTGATCAACGTGCTGCTGGCGCGCCAGCGGCCGGGCCGCTGGCAGATCGGTGCGCTGGTGCTGAGCTACCTCGGCGTGCTGCTGGCCTTCGGCCACGATCTGCAGCGCGAGGGTGGGCAGATCATCGTCGGCAGCCTGCTGGTGCTGGGCAGTGCCCTCAGCTATGCGCTGTACCTGTTCGGCAGTGGGCAGGTGGTCGCGCGCATCGGTGCGGTGCGGCTGACCGCCTATGCCAGCTGCGTGGCCAGCGTGCTGGTGCTGCTGCATTTCGCGGTGACCCATCCGCTGCCGCTGCTGTGGCAGGCACCGGCGCCGGTGCAGTGGCTGTCGTTGGTCAATGCCACCGTGTGCACGGTGCTGCCGGTGCTGGCGATCATGCTGGCGGTGCAGCGCGTGGGTTCGTCGCTGGCCGCGCAGGTCGGTATGCTGGGCCCTGTTTCCACCATCGTGATGAGCCTATGGCTGCTCGACGAACCGATGGGGCCGGCGCAGATCGCCGGCACCGTGCTGGTGCTGATCGGCGTTCTGCTGGTGACCCGCCTGCGGCGCTGACGCCGGAGCAGGCGCGTGCGAGCATCCTGGCGGTGATCCGCGCAATCCCGGCGGGGCAGGTGATGGGCTACGGCCAGGTGGCGATGCGCGCGGGCCTGCCCGGGCGTGCACGCCTGACCGCACGCATCCTGGGCCAGAACGACGACCCGGACCTGCCCTGGCACCGCGTGCTGCGCTCGGACGGGCGCATTGCCATGGAAGAAGGGTCGGCCGGCTGGCGCGAGCAGTCACAACGGTTGCGCGCCGAGGGTGTGCGGGTGGAGAACGGCCGGGTGCGGATGCCGGCGACCGATCCGGCGGCGGCGCTGGACGCAGCGGTGTGGGGCCCGGGCTGAGCACCGCTGGCGACTGAACAGGCCGGACCTGCGGGTCGCCAACAAGACACGATGCTGCGGCTATGATGGAGGCCGTTCCATGCCGGTGCTCCCATGTTCCCGCGACTGCCAACCGTCACCAAGGCCCTGCTGATCGCCAACGCGATCCTGTTCCTGCTGCAGCAGCCGTTCCTGCTCGGCATGCAGACCTTCGAGCCGTTCATGCTGCAACCGTTGCAGCAGGGCTTCGACGCGTTCTCGCTGGGCGGCAACTTCCAGCCCTGGCAGCTGCTGACCTACGGCTTCCTGCATGGCAGCTTCGGCCATCTGTTCTTCAACATGCTGGCGGTTTTCATGTTCGGCGCGCCGCTGGAGCAGACCTGGGGCGAGAAGCGCTTCCTGCTGTACTACCTGGTGTGCGTGGCCGGTGCCGGTGTCTGCCAGCTGCTGGTGGGTACGCTGCTGGAAAACCCTGCCACGGTGCTGGGCGCCTCCGGCGGCGTGTTCGGCCTGCTGCTGGCCTACGGCATGCTGTTCCCGAACCAGCGGGTGATGCTGCTGTTCCCGCCGATCCCGATGAAGGCGCGCACTTTCGTGATCCTGTTCGGTGTGGGCGAGCTGGTGCTGGGCATGACCGGCTGGCAGCCGGGCGTGGCCCACTTCGCGCACCTCGGCGGCATGCTGTTCGGCTGGTTGCTGATCCGCTACTGGCGCGGGCAGCCGCCGTTCAGGCGCCGCCCGCCCGGCCCACCGAAGCGCCCGAACCATCTGCGCAGCGTCAAATGATCCGAAGGATCATTTGACGCTGCAGGTGCCGACCGTTGGTGGGCACGCCTCTACAGATCCTGCAACACCACCTGCGCCGCGTTGTGCCCCGGTGCACCGGTGACGCCACCGCCGGGGTGTGTGCCCGAACCGCACAGGTACAGCCCGGGCAGGGCACCACGATAGCCGGCCTGGCCGACCATCGGCCGTGCCGAGAACAGCTGGTTGGCGCTCAGTGCGCCGTGGAAGATGTCGCCGCCGACCAGGCCGAAGGTGCGTTCCAGATCCAGCGGCGACAGCACCTGCCGACCGAGCACGCTGGCGGTGAAGCCGGGCGCATGCCGTTCGACGGTGGCGATCATCAGGTCGGCCACGGTCTCCCGGTGATCGTCCCAATGGCGGCCTTCAGGCAACACCGGCGCCACATGCTGGCAGAACAGGCTGGCCACGTGCTGCCCGGGCGGCGCCAGCGAATCGTCCAGCGTGCTCGGAATCAGCATTTCCACGATCGGTTCGCGCGCCCAACCGTCGCGGCGCGCATCCAGCCAGGCGCGGTCCATGTAATCCAGGCTGGGTGCCATGATGATGCCGGCGCTGAGGTGATCGCCGGGCCCGGGCAGGGCGCGGAACTCCGGCAGCCGCGACAGCGCCACGTTCATCCGGAACGTGCCGGAACCGCAGCGCCAGTTCGCCATGCGTTCGCGTGTCGCGTTGGGTACCTGTGCCGGTTCCAGCAATTGTTCGTACAGCAGTTTCGGATTGACGTTGGCGACCACCGTGCGTGCGCGCAGGATCTCGCCGTTGGCCAGTTCGACGCCCACCGCGCGGCCCTGTTCGATTCGCACGCGCTGCACGCCGGCCTCCACGCGCAGTTCCGCTCCGGCCTCGCGTGCCGAGGCTGCAATCGCCTGGCTGATCGCGCCCATGCCGCCGATCGCATGGCCCCACGCACCCTTCACGCCATTGCACTGGCCGAATACGTGGTGCAGCAGTACGTAGGCACTGCCCGGTGTATAGGGGCTTGCGTAGTTGCCGACGATGCCATCGAAGCCGAACAGCGCCTTGATCGGTTCGCTTTCGAACCAGCGATCCAGATACTCGGCTGCCGACAGCGTGAACAGGTCCAGCAGCTCCTGCCGCAGCGAGGCATCCAGCGTGGCCAGTTCACGACCAAGACGACCCATCTGCCACAGCGCAGGCAACGCGCGCCAACCACCCGCAACGCCGGCATCCGGTGGCGCGCGCAGGGCCCACGCGCGCAGCACATCGGCGAAGATCTCCAGGCGCGCTTCGTATTCGGGAAGCCGCTGCGCATCCCGCTCGGAGAACTTCGCGACCTCTGCCTGGGTGCGGCCCGGTGCCGACAGCAGATAACGACCATCCTCCATCGGCAGGAAGTTGTTGACCGGGCGATTGATGATGCGCAGCCCATGCGCATGCAGTTGCAGGTCGTCGATCACCTTGGGCTGCAGCAGGGACACCGTGTACGACGCCACCGAGTTGCGGAAGCCGGGATGGAATTCCTCGGTGACTGCGGCACCGCCGAGAACGCCACGACGTTCCAGCACCAGCACCTTCTTTCCAGCGCGCGCCAGATAGGCCGCGCAGACCAGGCCGTTGTGGCCGCCACCAACGACGATCGCATCCCAGGACATCAACACCTCGCAAAAAGGGGACGGAGGGGATTAAGTCGCAATCTGCATCTGCACACGGGGCATGGGGAGAAACGACTTAATCCCCTCCGTCCCCTTTTTTGATTGCCGCTTCGATGGTGGCGATGTCGATCTTCTTCATCGGCATCATCGCGTTGAAGGCGCGCTTGGCCAATGCCTTGTCCTTGCTGGTCACGGCTTCGATCAACATGCGCGGGCTGATCTGCCAGGAGATGCCCCAGCGATCCTTGCACCAGCCGCATTGGCTTTCCTGTCCACCGTTGCCGACGATCGCATCCCACAGGCGGTCGGTCTCGGCCTGGTCCTCGGTCTGGATCTGGAAGGAAAACGCTTCACTGTGCTTGAACGCGGTGCCGCCGTTGAGGCCGACGCAGGGAATGCCGCAGACCGTGAACTCGACCGTCAGCACGTTGCCTTCCTTGCCATCCGGAAAGTCGCCGGGGGCGCGATGCACGGCGATCACCGCGCTGTCGGGCAGGATGCTGGCGTAGAAGGTGGCGGCCTCGAGCGCGCCGTTGTCGTACCAGAGGCAGATCGTGTTCTTGTGTGCCATGTCGGGGCTCCGCGATGGACGAAGCCGCAGCGATAGCACGCGCGGTGTTAACCCGGGATCGTGCTGCACCCGCAAAAAAGGGCGCCCGAAGGCGCCCCCTGTACTACGGGTAGTGCGCGTGGCTCAGCGCCAGACCTTGATCTGGTCGGCTTCGCTGCGCTGCATCGGCTGGCCGGCCTTGCAGCTGAAGGTGGCACCGAATGCCGGCAGGTTGGCCAGCGTGCCGTTGCTGCGCCACAGGCCCGGCGCGCGGATGTCGGCGGTCAGGCGGCGCACGGCCTCGTTCGGCGACAGCTGCTGTGCCCACAACGCCGACCAGGCGCGGAAGAAGCCCTGCTGCTGTGCCGGCTTGGCCTTCGGCTCCTGCGCGGTATAGGCCGCCCAGGCCAGTTCCAGACCGGCGATGTCGGCCAGGTTCTCTTCCTGGGTGAGCGTGCCGTTGACCTTGGCACCCTTCACGCCCGGGAAATCGTAGGCGCTGTACTGCGCGGCCACGCGGTTGCCAAGCAGGGTCCAGGCGGTCTTGTCGGCCGGGGTCCACCAGCTGCGCAGTTCGCCCTTGGCGTCGACCAGTGCACCCTTGGCGTCGATCGCACGGGTCAGCTCATGGCCGACCAGGCCACCGAAGCTGCCGAACTTGTCGGCGGCGTCGGCCTTGGCATTGAACACCGGGCCCTGCAGGATCGCCGCGGTAACGATCAGGCGGTTCTGTGCCAGGTCGTAGGCCAGCGACGGCTGCTGCGGCAGCACGTCCCAGCGGCGGTCGGCGTTGCCCTTGCCGATGCGCTTCATTTCCTCGCGGTGGCGCCAGGTCGACGCGATCAGCATGTTGCCGCCGAACGAACCGCGGCCCATCGGCTGCACGCTGTAGTCGAGGTCGCGCAACGGGGTGCCGATCTCGATCTTCAGCGCAGCCAGCTTGGCCTGCGCTTCGGTCTTGGCTTCGGCGCTCATCCAGCTGTTGTTCTTGACCGCCTCGATCTGCACTTCGCGCAGCTTGTCGACGATCCACGCCGCCTGGCGACGGTCTTCGGCCGACAGGTAACGGGCCGCATATTCGCGGCCGACCATCGGGCCGGCGGCCACGTTGATCGCCTCCAGCACGTCTTCCCAACGCTGCGGCGGCAGCGTTTCGCCACGCAGCACGCGGCCACGGAATTCAAACTCCGCGTCGCGGTAGGCCTTGGACAGGTACGGTGCCATCGAGTCGCCCACGCGCCAGCGCAGGTAGGCCTTCCACTGGTCCGGCTTGAGCTTGGTGACCATGCCATCGAGCTGCTTGAACAGGCCCGGGTCGGCCAGCGAGACCAGGTCGTCGTCCACGCCCTGTGCCTTCAGGAACGCGTCCAGCTGCAGGTTGCGGTAACGGCTGTTGAGCTCCTTGGTGGAGATCGGCGCGTAGTTGTTGAACGGGTTGTTGATGCCGGCCAGCGATTGCGCATTGCGCGCCAGCTCGGTCTCCAGCGCGATCACCGACTGCGATTCGGCATCGAGCCTGGCCGCCGGGGTGCCGGTCAGCGCCAGGATCTGCTTGACGTAGTTGCGGTAGCGCGCCATCAGCGCCACGGTATCGGCGTCGGTGCGGGTATAGAACGCCGGGTCCGGCAGGCCCATGCCGCCCTGCATGAAGTAACCGATGTGGCGGTCCAGTGCCTTCAGGTCGACGTCCGGGCCGAAGTTGAAGGCCACCGGGATGCCCACCTGGTGCAGCGCGGCGATCGAGGCCGGCACATCCTTGGCCTTCTTGATGGCGTTGATGCGGGTCAGCAGCGGCGCGATCGGGTTGGAGCCGTCCGCTTCCACGGCGGCTTCGTCCAGGCCGCTGGCCCAGAAGTCGCCCAGCAGCTTCTGCACGTTGCCCTGCGGCGACTTCATCGCGGCGTCGAGCAGTTCACGCTGCTGCTGGCGGCTGCGCTCGACCAGCTGGCCGAGCGCGGTGGTGGCACCGGTCTGCGGCACCGGGTTGGCCTTCAGCCAGCCTGCGTTGGTGGCGTCGTAGAAGTCGCTGCACTGGGCGCTGACGGCCGGGGCGCGCGCGGCCTTCTTCTTGGCGGCGAACGCATCGTGGGTCGGGACCAGCGTCGCCAGGCTGATGCCCAGGGCGATGGCAAGCGGACGGAAATTGGGCATGTGGAACGAATCCGTGATGGATTGAGGGCGCGCGCACTATAGCAAGCCGTGCATGGGCGCGGCATGCACGCGTCACGGTGGCGCCGCCGGGCCGTGCGCCGACCAGGGTCGGCATCTACCAACGGCCTGAGCCATGCGTGGATGACGGGCGCTGTGAAAAACAAAGGCCCGGGATTCCCGGGCCTTTGCAGGTCTGCCGCAGCGTCAGCCGTGGCTTACCAGATCACCACCTGCTGCTCGCCGGTGCGGGCCATCGGCGAACCGGCCTTGCACTGGAACGCGGCAGCGAAGGTCGGCAGGTTCGACGGCGCACCCATGGCACGGAACTGCGCCGGGGCGTGCGGGTCGGTGGCCAGGCGGACCTTGGCGTTTTCCGGGGTGTACTTGGTGCGCCACACGGTGGCCCAGTTGAAGAAGAAGCGCTGGTCGCGGGTGAAGCCGTCGACCTTCGCATCTTCCTTGCCGGCGGTGGCCTTCTGCAGGGCGTCGTAGGCGGTGGCCAGGCCGCCCAGGTCGGCGATGTTCTCGCCCAGGGTCAGGTGGCCGTTCACTGCCTGGCCGTCGACCTTGTACTGGTCGAACTGCTTGACCAGCTTGCCGGTGAGGCCTTCGAAGTTCTTCTTGTCGGCCGGGGTCCACCAGTCTTCCATGTTGCCGGTCGGCCCGAAGCGTGCGCCCTGGTCGTCGTAACCGTGGGTCATCTCATGGCCGATCACCGCACCGATGCCGCCGTAGTTCAGCGCGTCGTCGGGCTTCGGATCGAAGAACGGCGGCTGCAGGATGGCGGCCGGGAACACGATCTCGTTCTGCAGCGGGTTGTAGTAGGCGTTGACGGTCTGCGGGGACATGCCCCACTCGGTCTTGTCCACTGGCTTGCCGATCTTGGACAGGTTGAACTTGTAGTTGAACTCGTTGGCCGCGCGCACGTTGCCCAGGTAGCTGTCGCGCTGGGTCTGCAGGCCCGACCAGTCGCGCCACTTGTCCGGGTAACCGATCTTCGGGGTGAAGGTTTCCCACTTGGCGATGGCCTTGGCCTTGGTTTCCTCGCTCATCCAGCTCAGGCCCTGGATGCGGTCCTTCAGCGAGGCGGCCAGGTTCTTCACCAGTTCTTCCATCTTCGCCTTCGCTTCCGGCGAGAAGGCCACCTTCACGTACAGCTGGCCGAAGGCTTCACCGGCATCGTTTTCGATGGTGCCCAGCACACGCTTCCAGCGCGGCTTCTGCTCCTTCTGGCCGTTGAGGGTCTTGCCGTAGAACTCGTAGTTCTCCTGCACGAAGGCATCGGCCAGGTACGGCGAGGCGCTGTCCACGGTGTGGAAGCGCAGGTAGGCGCGCCACACCGACGGATCGGTGTCGGCCAGCGACTTGCTCACTTCCTCATGGAAGGCCGGCATGGCCAGCGAGAACTTCTCCGGCGCGGCCACGCCCTGCGACTTGAAGAACTCGGTCCAGCTGAAGTTCGGGGTCAGCTTGTCGGCGTCGGCCAGGGTGACCGGGTTGTAGTACAGCTCGACGTTGCGCGACAGCTCCACGCGCGACTTGGAGGCATTGGCCAGGCGGGTTTCGAACTTGACCACGTCCTCGGCCTGCTTGGCTGCATCGGCCGCGGCCACGCCGGACAGCTCCAGCACCTTGGCGACATGCGCCTGATAGGCCTTCAGCTTGTCGGCGTTCTTGGCATCGGTGTAGTAGGTGGTATCCGGCAGGCCCAGGCCGCCCTGGCTGGCATAGGCCATGTTCACGCCGGAGTTCTTGAAGTCGGCTTCAGCGCCGAAGCCGAACAGGAGGTTGTCACCCTTGGCGGCGCTGGTGCGCAGGTAGTTGGCGATGGCCGCCTTGTCCTGCAGGCCGTCGATCGCAGCCAGGTCGGCCTTCAGCGGCTCGATGCCCTGGGCGTTGATCTTGGCTTCGTCCATGCCGGTGGCCCACAGGTCGCCGACGATCTTCTCGATGTGGTTCGGATTCTTGACCTGCGCAACCTGTTCGGCCAGCTGGTGCTGCACGGCCACCGAACGTTCGTCGAGGATGGTGAACGCGCCCCAGCTGGTGCGGTCGCCCGGGATTTCATTGGCGGCCAGCCACTTGCTGTTGACGTAGTCGCCGAAGGCGGTGCACGCGTCCTTGGTGGTGTCCAGGTCGCTCGGCTGGAAGGCGTTGTAGGCCGGCAGCTTGCTGTCGTCCAGCTTGTAGGTGGTGGCTTCGGCGGTGGCCGGGGCGGGGGTCGCGGCATCCTTGGCCGGGGTTTCGTTCTTGCCGCAGCCGGCCAGCACGGCCGACACGGCCAGGCTGAGCAGGACGATCTTGGGAGTGCGCGTCATCACTATTCTTGGCCTCCAGGCCGAGTGAGTCAGGGAGAAGCCGCAGGTACGGCCGTGGGCCGAACGATACGCCGCCGGCCTGGCCTGCAAGGGTGTCGAAGGTCATGTCCGGGCGCAAGGGCCAGAACGTGCAAGGGCGCCCCGTGGGCGCCCTTGCAGGAAGCGGTGCGGCTTACAGGCCGCCGCCGCAGCAGCCCTTGCCCAGGTAGTCGTCGATCAGCCTGAGCTGGTCACCCATGATCGCGCGGGTCCAGGCGGGACCATGCGCGTAGTCGGCGATGGCGTGGAACTCGACCGGCTGCCCCGAACCCCTGGCCTTGTTCACGAACCACTCCGACTGCTCGATCGGCACCGTGCGGTCGCGGTCACCGTGGTAGACCATCAATGGAATCTTCATTTCACCGGCCTTGTCGACCGGGTTGAGGCCGGCCACGGTCGGCGCCTGGGCCTGGCGGAAGAACGGGTTGGTATAGAAGCGCGACCAGATCTTCTTGATGTCCGAAACGCCGGCACCGGCGATGGCGCACTTGTACAGGCCATTGGGACGCACCGAAGCCGCGAACGCCGAGTAGCCGCCATAGGAGAAGCCGAACATGGCGATGTGGCCGGGCTGGGCGATCTTCTGGTCGATCATCCACTGCGCGCCATCGTCCTTGTCGTCCTGCATCTTCTGGCCCCATTCGGCATCACCGGCCATCCACAGCTTGCGGCCCCAGTCGGCCGAGCCGCGGAACTGCGGGCGCAGGACCGCCATGCAGCGTGATGCCATCAGCGGTACCCACATCGAGCCGTCGAAGTCCATGCCATCGCGCGCCCACGGGCCGCCGTGCGGATGCACCACGGCTTTCCACGGGCCGGCACCGCACAGCTCGGTGCTGGGCGTGGTCAGGAATGCCGGAATGTCCAGCCCGTCGCGTGCCTTGTAGTAGACCAGCCGGGTGGTGCCCAGCGCGGCTGGCTGGATCTGCGGATAGGTCTTGGCCAGCAGGGTCAGCTTGCCGTCGTGCAGCAGGTGATACTCGGGCGGGTTGGAAGGGCCGGAGGTAGCCACCAGCACATTGGAAAGATCGGCGGTGTAGTCGACGATGCGGTAGCTCAGGCCTGTATCGTAGTTGGCGGTGTAGCGCTGGCCGTTCGCGGTATCGACCATCGCCAGCGGCTCCTGGCGGATGCCAAGCGCCTGGCGCAGCCCCTGGTCCAGGGCCTTCATGCGCGGAGAGGTCCACTGGATGTCGTCGCCGCGCGGACCGGCGTAGCCGATTCCCATGATCTCGCCGAAGGGTACCGCACCGCTCCGGTGGCGGTTGATCAGCATCGAGCCGGCGTTGAACAGTTTGTGCTCGAACAGCACTTCCTTCTGCTTGCGGGCCGTGATGTCGTACTCGTAGACGATTGATTTGTCGCGGCCGACATTGCTGAGTACGAACGCGATGTTCGGATCATCGGCAAAGCCGATCACCTGGTTAACGTCGCGGTTCTTCACGTAGGAGCGGAAATGCTCCTCCCAGGCACCGTTGGCAGGCGAGCGGAACTCGGTGGCGACGTAGGCGCCGGTACCGTCGACGTCCTGCCGCAGGCGTGCCCGCAGTTCACTGTCCAGGTCGGTGAGATAGCCCGCCACGCGCTCTTCGGTCTTCTGGATGCGCTGGGAGGTGAAGTTGCGCAGGTCGACCTTGTAGACGTCACCGGAACTGCTGCCCGAACCGTTGACCACCAGGATGTGGTCGGGATCGTTGGGCAGGGTGTCGAGCACCGTGGCGTTGGCCAGTGCCTGCTCGAGCTCTTCATTGCGACTGGAGGCGCGCGGCGGCGTGATCGGCTCCTTCCACTGCTTGCCTTCGATGTCGGTGATGAAGAACTTGCTGACGAAGGTCTTGGTCACCCGGTCGGCGCGCAGGTCGTAGGGTTGCCACAGCACGACGGCCAGCTGTCCGTTCTTGATGAACGACACGCTCTGGAACTTCATGCGGTTGGCGCCGATCACCGTGGGTGGCTTGTCCAGTGCATCGGTCCGCCAAACCACGATCACGCGCTCCTCGCCATCGGCGCGAAGGCCGGCGATGTGTTTTCCGTCTGGTGACAACGACAGGCTGGAGATGGCCGGGAAGGCGGCCATCTGTTCGATGGTGGGCGCCACAGGCTTGGCGTGCAGCAACGGTGAAAGGCTGGCCAGGGCCGCCAGCAGCAGGGCTCGCTTCATTGCAACCTCGGAATGCGTTGGCACCGGCCTGCGGAGAATCCGGTGCCTGAAATGGAACCGCCGCCCCGAAGGGCGGCGGTTGCAGGGAGCAGGATCAGAACGAACGCGTGATGTTCAGGAAGTAGCTGCGACCGAAGTAGTCGAAGCCGCTGTACAGCAGCGCGTTGCCGACGGTGCTGTAGACACCCTGGGAGATGGTCGGCGGCTTGCGGTCGGCGAAGTTGCGCACGCCACCGGTGACCGACCACTTGTCCGCTTCATACTTCACCGAGATGGCCTGCAGGAAGTAGTTCGGGGTGTACAGCTTGTACGCCGAGGTGGCCGGATCGAAGTCACCCGGGTTGCGCTCCTCGTAGTACGCGTAGCTGTCCATCTTGTCGATCCAGTCCAGGCCGTAACGCACCTGCCAGTTCTTCCACTTGTAGCTCAGGTCCAGCGAGGCGGTGTTTTCCGGACGCGACAGCATGCCGTTGTAGTCCACCAGCGGATCGTCGGAGAAGACCTTGCTGGCCTGTTCCAGGTAGTGGGTGAACTGCAGCGTGGTGCGCAGGGTGCCCGGGCCGATTTCGCGGACATAGCGGGTGGTGAAGTCCAGGCCACGGACCTTGTCGGTGGACAGGTTGATGAAGCCGTTGGTCACCACCAGTTGGTTGTTGACCGGGTTGCGGGCCACCAGGCGGCACAGACCCGAACCGGAGGAGAAGTCGGCACTGCCGCTGTCGTAGCAGCGCGACAGGATGTTCGCGCCGCCCGCGCTGTCGACGCCGTTCTTCACTTCGATGTCGAAGTAGTCGGCGGCGAAGGACAGGTCACCGAAGCCGCTGCCGAATTCCGGCTGGATCACCACGCCCAGGGTCTTGGCCTTGGAGGTTTCGGCTTCCAGGCCGGCCTCGGCACCACCCTGGGTGACCACGGTCACGCCCTGGGTGGCCAGGTAGTCCGGTGCCAGGCCCAGCGATGCGCAGTTCTGGTAACGCGGCGAGCTCGGGTTGCGATCACCATACTCGTTGCAGGGGTCGGCACTGCTGCTCAGGAAGCCGGTGGTGCCGCCCAGGAACTGTTCGAACAGCGCCGGTGCGCGGTAGGAGGTGCCGTACGACGCACGGAACGACAGCCACTTCACCGGGGTCCACAGCGCGCCGATCTTGTAGGTCTCATCCGAGCCGTAGGACTTGTAGTCGGTGTAGCGGCCGGACAGGTTGACCGTCAGTTCCTCGGCAGCGGTGACGCCGGACAGCAGCGGCAGTTCCAGTTCGCCGTAGGCTTCGAACACCGAGTCCGAACCGCGGGTCGGAGTGGCGTTGGTCAGGTTGTACAGGTCGGCATTGATCGAGTACGGCGACGGGGTGTCGTCGATGCGTGCCTTGCGGTACTCGACGCCGAATGCACCACCGGCCGAACCGTACGGCATGTCGAACAGCGGGCCGTTGACGTTGAAGTTGACCGTCGTTTCCTTGTACAGCGTGTTGCCGGTGACCGGCACGAACACCCAGTCCTTCCAGTCCTGCGGCAGCTTGCCACCGATGGTGTTGGTGTTCAGCGCCGGCGCGGCGATGCAGCCGTTGGAACCGTCCCGGCAGACATAGCCACCGGCACCGTTGGAGACCACGTCCAGGCTCTGGCGCAGGCGGCTGGTCAGGAAGCTCTCGAAGGTGTAGTCGGCGTCGCTGCGCGAGTGCATGACGTTGAAGTCATAGTTCCACTCCGAGCTCAGGTGGCCACGCAGGCCGGCATTGAAGCGCAGGAAGTCGACGTTCTGCTTGTTGGTGTCGTTGCCGAAACCGATGAACGCACGCACGCCCAGGTTCTTGCCGCTGGTCTGGTCGGTCGGAGCACCGGCAACGCTGTCACGCAGGTTGGCCGGGATCAGCGGGCTGCCCACGGCATAGTCCAGGGTCAGCTGGCGATAGCCGGTCTGGGTCGACTTGCGCTTGTTGCCCAGGAACTCGTAGTACAGCTCGGCATCGCCCAGTGCGTTGAGGTCGAAGCCACCCTGCAGGTACAGGGTGTGGGTCTTGGTCGGCGAGATCAGCGACTGGTTGCGCATGGCCGGATCGAAGGTGTCGCGGGTGTTCAGGTCCACGCCTTCGTAGCCCACCAGGCCGGTGGTGATGGCCGCATTCGGGCGCCAGCGGTTGAAGCGGGTGCCGGCGCCGCCCGGGGCCGCAACACCGGTACGGGTGTTGGTGCCGATGGTGTTCAGCGTGGTGCCGCCGGCATCGAGCGACCAGCACTTCGGCTTGCCGGTCAGCGGGTCGATGAAGTCGCCGCTGCCCCAATAGTCGCCCGCGTCGATGTCGCGGTACATGTCGGTCGGGCAGCCACCGGCCCAGCTGCGGTCGGCCAGGGTCAGCTCGTTGCGGGTGTAGTACTCATAGGAGCCGGAGAAGTGCGAGCGCTCGCCGGTGGCACCGAACATGATGGAGTAACGGCGCTCTTCACCGCCGCCGCCATCGGTGGCGTTGTGCTGTGCTTCGAAGCTGACGCCATCGACCTTCTTCTTGGTGATGATGTTGATTACGCCGGCAACGGCGTCGGAGCCGTAGATCGAGGACGCACCGTCCTTCAGGATTTCGACGCGGTCGACGATCGAGTTCGGCAGCACGTTCAGGTCGGTCGAGCCCACCGAGCCGCGGGTACCCGCCGGCGACACGCGGCGGCCATTGAGCAGGATCAGCGTGCGGGTCGGGCCGAGGCCGCGCAGGCCCAGGGTGTTGGCGCCCGGGCCACCGTCGGTGACGTAGCCTCCATAGGCGTTGTTGATCTGCGCCGCACCGGCGGTGACCGCGGTGCTCTGCAGGGCCGCCGTGGTCGAGTTGAAGCCGGCCAGGGTGGTTTCTTCACGGGTGACGACCTGCACCGGCGAGACCGAGTTGAACACGTCGCGGCTGATGCGCGAGCCGGTGACGGTCACCGTATCCAGATTGGTGGCCTTGGACTTGGATGCCTCTTCGGTGGTCTGCGTCGAGCCCGAGGCGTCCTGTGCGATCGCCGGGGCAGCCGCAGCGAGCAGCACGGCGGAGGCGAGGGCGAAGCTCAGCGGGTGCTTGCTGAGCGACTTGCGATTGATCATCTGAAATCCCCTTGAATCGAATGATTGCGTCGTACACCGGGACAGGTCCTTGTCGGCGTCTCCGTGTGCCCCTTGCCCGGGGTCGGCAGCGTGCTGCCACCCGGCGCTGGTACCGGCTTCACGTGCCGATGACCCGAGATTAACACGACATTAACCGAGCCTGTCAAACGTTCACGAGGGAGTCATGAAGCTGTGGGTGATGGGCGCGCCTTGCAGTGACAGGAGGGCCCATTTCTCCTTCATCTCATTGATATGTATTGATTTGTTTCGGTTCATGTCAAACGTGTCTGAACCGTGAACGGGATGTGGCCGTGCTGTGCGACGGACAAAAAAAGGCCCCGCCGAAGCGGGGCCTGGTCCAGACACGCAGTCCGGAATACGACGGGATCAGAAGTCGTACTTGACCTGGGCCGAGATCTGACGGCCGTAGACGCTGTAGAAGCCGTCGTTGAACGGGGTCGATTCGTTGCCCGGGTAGTTGTAGCGCTGGCCTTCCGGCAGCTTGTTGAACACGTTGTTGACCATCAGCGACAGGGTCAGATCGTCCTGCGCCTGGTAGTTCAGGCTCATGTTGTAGGTGGTGTACGAGCCCCACTTGCCGGCCTTGGCGCCGGAGGAGTGGACGTAGTCATAGCTGCGGCCGGTGTAGGCCAGGTAGTTCGGGGTGCTGCCGACGTAGTTGGCGTACAGGGTGGTGGTGAACTTGGAGATGGCCCAGCCCACCGACACATCGCCGCGCACCTTGGCGAAGTTGTCGTAGTACCACATGTTGTACGGATCGCTCAGCAGATCCAGCTTCTGTGCGCCCGGCAGCGGCACCACTTCACGCTTCAGCATGTTGGTGTAGTTGCCCGAGAACATCAGCGAACCGAAGCGGCCCAGGTCCTGCTGGTACTTGGCGCCGACGGTCACCGCTTCCAGGTTCTGGCTGGCCACGTTGAGCTTCGGGGTGTACACGCGGGCCAGGTTGCCACCGGCGTCGCGGGACACCCAGTCGGTCACGTTCTGGCAGCTGGCCGAGGTGTTGTTCGGCAGGCCGTTGCGGCACTGGTACTCGGCCAGCAGCAGCTGGTCGGTGCTCAGGGTCTTGACCTCGTTCTTGATCTTCCAGTTGTAGTAGTCGACCGACAGCGAGAAGTTGCTCACCGGGGCCCACACCACGCCCGCGCTCCACACGTCGGCGGTGATCGGCTTCAGGTCCGGGTTGCCGGACTTTTCGCTGTACACCGAGGTGGTCTTGTAGAACGAGCAGGCTTCGTCACGCAGCGCGTAGCCCATCTGGCTGCAGCGGTAGTAGTCGTTCTGGCCGGAGGCGAACGAGCCGCTCATGCCCTGGAAGGCATCGGACAGGGTCGGCGCACGGAATGCGGTGCCGTACTTGCCGCGCAGCAGCAGGCTCTCAACCGGGCGGTATTCCAGGCCGATGCTGTAGGTGGCCTTGTCAACGGTCTTGTCGGCGATCTTGAAGGCGTCGTAGCGGCCCGAGGCGCTGATGGTCAGCGACTCGAACACCGGCATGCGCAGTTCGCTGGTCACCGCGTAGTTGCTGCGGTGGCCGGCACCGGCCACGGCGGTGGCGCCCCAGGCGTTACCATCTACGAAGGCCTGGTCGGGCGAGTAATCCCAACCTTCGCTGCCACCTTCCAGCACCACGGCCAGGCCGGCGTCGCCGCCCGGCAGGGAGAACAGCGACCCGTTGGTCACCTGCACGCGACCCAGGTTCTGCCAGGTCTTGCTGCGGTGGGTGCCATAGCCGGTGAAGCTGGCGAACTGGTCCGGGGTGATCGGCGAGTAGAACGCAGCGTAGTCCGGGTTGTAGATGCCGAAGCCATCAGCGGTGGTACCCAGGCGCGGGCCCAGCACGGTGTCGCCGAAGAAGCCTTCGATCTTGTCCTTCCAGCGCGCGAAGCGGTTCTGGTCCAGGCGGTATTCGCCGCGGGTGAAGCTGGCGCTGTAGTCCCAGTCGCCGACCATGCCCTTGCCACCCAGGGTGACCTGGTAGGAACGGCTCTCATCGGAGTTCAGGATGTTGTTGTAGTGGCCCGGGCCGATTTCTTCCGGTGCGAAGGCGCGCTGCAGGTTCACGACCTTGCCCAGGCCCTGGTCGTAGAAGCCGCCCATCACCGACTTGGTGCCCCACCACAGGGCGCTGGAGCCGGAGGTGAACTCGGTCTTTTCCTTGCTGTACAGCACATCGGCGAACAGCTGGAAGTTGTCGTTCACGTCGAAGGTCATCGACGAGTAGAACTGGCCGCTGTTCTTGCCGTTCTTCAGGGTCTTGTAGCCGGCGCTGTACACCGAGCCGCACGATTCGCCCGATGCACGCTTGCCGACGGTGGTGGTGCCGTCGTACAGGCCTGCGACGTTGGCGCAGCGGGTCGGGTCCATCATGTACAGCTTGTTGTCGGCGTTGCCGATGACGGCAAAGTCGTTCGACGGCAGCTGTGCGGTGTAGCCGACCGGGTTGTTCTGCTTGGTGATGTCACGCTGGTAGCCCCAGATCGGGCTGCCGTTTTCGATCTGCACGTTGACCAGCGCGTGGAAGCGGTCGTCGAATGCATTGAAGCCCTTGGCGGCGCTGAAGCGGATGTTGCTGCCACCACCTTCGGTGTAGGTGCCGCCACGGATCGACATCGTGCCGCCGTCCATGCGTTCCTTCAGGATGATGTTGACCACGCCGGCGATCGCGTCCGAGCCGTACAGCGACGACTGGCCGCCCGGCAGGACCTCGATGCGCTCGACGATGTCGATCGGAATGCCGCTGATGTTGTTGAACGACTCGCTGCCGTTGTACAGCGCCGGATACGAGAGCATCGGGCGGCCGTTGATCAGGTACTTGGTGTAGCCCGGGTTCAGGCCGAACATGCCGGCGGCTTCGGCGCCCTGGGTGAACGCACCCGAGGTCTGTCCACCCTGCAGGCCGCCGGTGGTCAGCGACGACTGCTGCAGAACTTCAGCAACGCTGCTGAAGCCGCGGGTCTGGATGTCTTCGGCGGTGATGGACATCACCGGGGTCTGGGTTTCGACCTGGGTCTGCGGGATCAGCGAACCGGTGACGGTGATCTTGTCCAGGTTGGTCGCCTTGTCCTGGGCCATTGCCGGGGCGGCGGCCATCAGAGCGGACATCAGGGCGACGGCGAGCGTGTTGCGACGTGCGGTATTGCTGACGTGTTTCATGTAATTCCATTGGAGAGCAAAAACAAAAACGGCACTGCGCATGCGCCATCGCGCGGGCTGGAATATCCGGCTCCGCAGCTCAAAACAGTGCTCATCGAACGTAACATGAACTTAACAATCTGTGCACGAATCTGTCGCATTCCTGAATTTCAGTCAGCTTGCATCCAGCTTGTATGATGTCGGGTTATCCCCCTGACCCCGCCGGTGCCCGTTGTGAACAGTTCTCCCCGCCGTCCCCATGTCAGCCAGGTCCAGAAGGGACTTACGCCGCATGCCCGCATCCGCAACGTGATCGCGGTCGGTTCGGGCAAGGGCGGCGTCGGCAAGTCCACCACCTCGGTGAACCTGGCCGTGGCGCTGCAGCAGCTCGGTGCGCGCGTGGGCGTGCTCGATGCGGACATCTACGGGCCGAGCGTGCCGGCCATGCTGGGCCTGTCCGGTCGCCCGGAAAGCCCGGACAACAAGAGCATCGAGCCGTTGCGTGCCTTTGGTGTGGACACCATGTCGATCGGCTACCTGATCGAAGAGGACACGCCGATGATCTGGCGGGGCCCGATGGCCACCTCGGCGATGACCCAGCTGTTCAACGACACCCTGTGGGACGACCTGGATTTCCTGCTGATCGACCTGCCGCCGGGCACCGGTGACATCCAGCTGACCCTGACCCAGAAGATTCCGCTGGCCGGTGCGGTGATCGTCACCACGCCGCAGGACATCGCCACGCTGGACGCGAAGAAAGCGCTGAAGATGTTCGAGAAGGTCGAGGTGCCGGTGCTGGGCATCGTCGAGAACATGGCGGTGCACACCTGCAGCAGTTGCGGGCACATCGAGCACCTGTTCGGCGAGGGCGGCGGCGAGCGCATGGCCGCGCAGTACGGCGTGCCGCTGCTGGGCTCTCTGCCCCTGCAGATCGGCATCCGTGAACAGGGCGATGCAGGCACCCCGATCACCGTCGCCCAGCCGGATTCGGCGCCGGCCCAGGCCTACCGCCATGCCGCACAGCGCCTGATCGAGGAAGTGGGCAGGCGCCCGCGGGCTTCGATCCCGATCCTGTCGTCGCTGCTGTAAGGGCCGGGGCAGGGGCCGCCGGCCGAGGCCGGGCCCCTGCTAGAATCCTCGCGCCCCCTCGTACCCCCAGGACAAAGCATGAGCATCAAGAGTGACCGTTGGATCCGCCGCATGTCCGAGCAGCACGGCATGATCGAGCCGTTCGAGGCCGGGCAGGTGAAGCAGGCCAACGGCCAGCGCATCGTCAGCTATGGCACGTCCAGCTATGGCTACGACGTGCGCTGCTCGCGCGAGTTCAAGGTGTTCACCAACATCAACTCGACGATCGTCGATCCCAAGCACTTCGACTCGGGCAGCTTCGTCGACATCACCGCCGACGAATGCATCATCCCGCCGAACAGCTTCGCGCTGGCGCGTACCGTCGAGTACTTCCGCATCCCGCGCGATACCCTGGTGGTGTGCCTGGGCAAGAGCACCTACGCGCGCTGCGGCATCATCGTCAACGTGACGCCGCTGGAGCCGGAATGGGAAGGCCACGTCACCCTGGAATTCAGCAACACCACGCCGCTGCCGGCGCGCATCTACGCCAACGAAGGCGTGGCACAGATGCTGTTCTTCCAGGCGGCCGCCGATGACGTCTGCGAGACGTCCTACCGCGACCGTGGCGGCAAGTACCAGGGCCAGACCGGCGTGACCCTGCCGCGGACCTGACGATTGCAGGCGATTTGTAGAGCCGAGCCATGCTCGGTTGCCCTGCATTGAAGCCGAGCATGGCTCGGCTCTACATGAGGGAAGGCGGCGCAATGCGCCGCCTTCCTTATTTGCCGCGACCGAACAGCATCGCGATGCCGACACCAACCAGGGCCACCGGCCACCAGGTCAACAGCAGCTTGGACAGGTTCAGGTGCGTCCAGCCGAGATTGCTGGCGAGCATGAACAGGCCGATCAGGATCAGCAGGACGGCGGCAACGAGGTTGAATCGCATCGGGTCGGCGAAGGCTCAGGACTGGGCCGGATATCCTAGCCGTTCCTTCCAGTAGGCGACATGCTGGTCCAGCGCCGCCGGCTCGTAGCGGTGCGCCGGGCCACTGCCCCAGACCGGGCCCGGCCAGGCCGGATCACCGTCATGGCGGCCGATGACATGGAAGTGCAGCTGGCGCACGATGTTGCCCAGCGCCCCGATGTTGATCTTCTCCACCCCGTCTGCGCCCTTCAGGGCCTTGCAGGCGCGGTTGAGCTCGGTGCGCAGCTTGTCCTGCTGCTCGCCGTCCAGCTCGATCCACTCGGTCACCCCGGCCAGGCGCGGTACCAGCACCAGCCAGGGGAATCGTTCGTCGTTCATCAGCCGCACTTGCGACAACGGTCCTTCCGCCACCAGCACGCTATCGGTGGCCAGGCGTGAATCGAGTTCGAATTCGCTCATCCAAGATGCTCCGAGAAGAAGTCCAGGGTGCGTTGCAGCGCCAGGGCGGCGCTGTCTGGATCATACGCATGTCCGACCTCCCGGTTGAAGGCGTGATCGGCCGGATAGACGTAGGTCGCCATCTGCGGCAGCTTCTCGCGGTGGGCCTGGACCGCTTCCGGCGGGATGCTGCGGTCCTGGGCGCCGAAGTGGAAGATCACCGGGGCCTTGGGCGCCTCGTCGAGGAACTGCACGTTGCGCGCACCGTAGTAGCTGACCGACGGCAGCCCCAGGCGCAGTGCGGACAGCATCGCCACCGTGCCGCCCCAGCAGTAGCCGACGGTGCCGACCTTGCCGTAGGGCGCCAGCCGGGTGGCCGCCGCGCGCACGACCTCCAGCGCCCGTTCCATGCCCAGCGCGCCGACCCGTTCCAGGCCCTGCTTCACGCCCTCGGCGTCGTAGGGCAGCGCATCCGGGTCGGCGTCGGGGCCGTCGACCAGGTCGAAGAACGAGGGCGCCAGCACCGCATAGCCTTCGGCTGCGAAGCGCTCGGCCACGCTGCGGATGTGCGGGTTGGCGCCGAAGATTTCCTGCACCACCACCAGTCCGCCGCGCGCGGTGCCGTCCGGCAGGGCCTGCCAGGCCCGTACCGGGCCGTGATGCGTATCCAGGGTGATCCACTCGGCCATCGTCATCTTCCTCGTTGCTGGGAACAGAGCTGCATTGTCGGCGCTGCGCCGGTTAGCGCGGCGTCAGCGGCTGTGCCGGATCGGGCGGCTGCGGGTTTGCGGCAGTGCGTTCCCAAGGCGGTGCAGAGGGCTGTTTCTGCATTGACCGGTGCACACCCGCAGCCTAAGCTTTCAGCCACGATGACATACAAGCCTCCGGCGCGAGCCGGGGGCTTTTTTGTTGTCCGCGTGTTGCGGGTCGCAACGCGCAACCGGTGGCTGTGACGGGCCAGCCACGATGACCCACTGCAGGCAGCCCCGAGCCTGATCACCCCGAACCCCAGCCGCCGCAAGGCGGCTTTTTCATTTCCAGGAGATTCAACACCATGTCCATCAATCAAGCCATTTCCGCCCAGGACTCCGCGCTGTACGTGAAGGCCGGTACCGCCCCGACCGCGCCGAACAATCCGGCCGGCTATACCGAAATCGACGGCCTGACCGCCTTCCCGTTCGGCCGCGGCCAGGCCAACACCCTTGATGCCACCAACCTGCGTTCCAAGCAGATGGAGAACATCGCGGGTCTGTCCGGCGGCCAGGCCGTGCAGGTGTCCGGCCACCGCTGGCCGGTCGGCAGCTCGGCAGGCCAGGAGATCCTGCGCGACGCCGATCCGGATGCCGACCTGCACTTCCTGATGGTGCTGCCCACCGGCGATGCCGCTACCTTCGTCGCCAAGGTCGCCGCCTTCAACGTGGCCCCGGGCACCAACCAGGTGCTGACGTTCACTGCGGACCTGCTGCCGCGTGAGTTCGCGCTGGTAACCGTGACCGCTGGCGGCACCCCGTGATGCTGCTGGGCAAGCAGCAGATCCTGGACGCGCAGGATCGCCGGCACGAGGACGTCGCCGTACCCGAATGGGGCGGCAGCGTGCGCGTGGCGATGATGTCGGCGCGTGACCGTGATCGCTGGGAGCAGGAGACCTATGGCGGTGACACGCCCAAGGTGGATGACTTCCGCGCGCGATTCGTCGGCCTGTGCCTGGTCGATGAAATGGGCGAGCGCCTGTTCTCCGACCACGAGGTGGCCCAGCTGGGCACGAAATCGGCCGCGGCGCTGGATCGCGTGTTCCGTGTCGCGCAGACGCTCAATGCGCTCGGCGATGCGGCCGTGGGAGAGCTGGAAAAAAACTGATCCGCCGGCCTGAGCGCCGGCTTCAGTTCCGGATCGCGTGGAGGCTGGGCCTCCCGCATCCGGACCACCTGCTGGCGGGAGTGACCTCCCGCCAGCTCTCGGAGATGTATGCGTTCGCACGCCTGGAGCCGTTGGACCAGCCCCTGCAGGGGATGCTCGCCCAGCTGACCAGTGTGCTGGCGCAGGTGCACGGCAATACGACCACTGCCGACGACTTCCTGCTGGTGCGACCGCGTGCGTCGCCGGAGAGGGCGGCAAAGGAGCGCTCGCAGCAGCTGCTGGAACTGTTCGGCAGCGCATCGCGGCGCAACGCTGCGGCGTGATTCCGGGCGGGGCAGGGCATTGCTTCTCCGATGCGTGGCATGCAATCGAACCTGGGGCCCTGCGGGGCCCCTCATCATTCTTGGAGGAACGCGTATGGCGTCCACTAACCAGAATCTAGACGTAGTACTGCGGGTCAACACGACGGGCTTCCGTACCGCAATGGCGGAGGCCAGCCGCCTGGCAACGCAGAATCTCAAGACACTGCGCGCGGAGGCCGAGCGGACGGCCGCCGCGCTGGCGCGCGTGCATGCGGCACCGGAGGGCGCAACGGGCAAGGCCGCGACAAAGGCAAAGGCCAACGTCGGCGGCGATGTGCTCGGCAGTGGCTTGAAGGAGCTTGGTAGCGGCCTGCTGACGGCCGCCGGTGGCCCATGGGGCATCGCCATCGCGTCGGTGCAGAAGCTGGGCGAAGCGTACCTGGACATGGTCAAGGCGTCCGAACGTGCGCGCAGCGAGTACAAGGAGCAGATGCAGTCGCTGCAGCAGATGTCGTTCTCGATGGACCAGGCCGGCCTGGGCATGGGCGCGGGCACGCTGCCCCTGGAGCAGGCGGTCGCCACGCTGCATGAGCAGGCCAGGGCGCTGCGAGAGCTGGAGGCACGCGAGAAGGCGCTGCAGGGCTCGGTCGTCCATTGGGAAGGCCGAGTGAGTCATGGCCAGCGATCGGGACGGGAAGGGGCGGGCCTGAGTGCAGCCTCGGACTACGCCGAGCTGGAGAAGGCCAGGGCGAACCTGGAAGCGTTCCAGGCGGAGGTCGCGCCGGTCCAGGAGAAGTTCCGGGGCCTGAAAGAAACGATCAGGGGCGCCCTCGACGAGAAGCTGTTCAATGCGATTGCCGCGGCCATCCAGAACGTGGACAACCAGACGCTTGACCAGCTCATCGCGTCTCTGGGTGCGACGCAATGGAACGCATTGAAGGCGACCGATGCCTTCAACGGCATGCTGGGCGCCATGCGCGGAGAGGCGTGGCGGGACGAGGTCGAGTGGATCCGGCTGACCCGTGGCGAGTACGCGGCCTGGATGGCTGAACGCGGCGCGGAGATCAACGCAAGGGGCGGCCCGGACAAGATGGACCCGGCCCAGCGCGCAGAGTTCAACAGGGATGCCGCGCGCAAGAAGGCCGACATCGAACGCAAGGCCCAGTTCCGCGAACAGCAGCAGGCCGCCCAGCAGTCGGTCAGGGGCGTGCACGAGCAGGCTGATGCGTACGCCGGGCTGATGGATCGCATCGAGAAGCAGATCGCCCAGGACCGGGTGCGGCAGAAGCTGAAGGAGGGGATGACAGAGGCGGAAAAGCTGCAGGTCACCCTCCTTGACGAGATGGAGCATGCCGAGAAGAAGCTCAGCGAGCAGAAGCAACTGCGGGTGAAGGCCTCGCTGGACGCCGCGGTGGCCCTGGCCAAGGAAGCGGCAGCCGCTGAAGCGTCGAAGAAGGCCCAGCAGGATCTGCTGAAGCTGCAGCGGGAGCTCCAGCAGGCGGCGCATGCACAGCAGCGCGGCAACGACCAGGCGCTGTTCGGCATCGGCCATGGCGCAGCGAGCGTGGATCGCATGCAACGCCGTTCCGCTCTGGATGAGGATCGGGACAATCGAAAGCGCGCGCTGGACGACGAGTCGCGTGGTGAGGACGGCAAGGTCATCGAGTCGGAGCGCTACAGAGCCCGGCTGGCCGAGCTCGATGCATTCCATGAACAGTCACTGCAACGCGAGGCAGAGTTCCAGGAGAACAAGAAGGCATACCAGTCCGATTGGAAGAACGGCGCAATGCGGGCGTTCGAGGACTATGCCGATGCCGCGGCCAATGCCGCCGAGTTGAGCCACGGCGTCTTCAGTAATGCATTGGGCGGGTTGGAAGACAGTCTGGTCAAGTTTGCCCAGACCGGAAAGCTGTCCTTCTCCGACCTCGCCGACTCGATCATCGCCGATCTGGCGCGCGTGGCAGCCAAACAGATGGTCAGTGGGCTGATCAGTTCGATCGGGCAGATGTTCGGACCGAAGATCACCGGTTTTTCCATCGGCGGCTATACAGGCCCAGGGGGCAAGTACGAGCCGGCCGGCATCGTCCACAAGGGCGAGGGCGTGCTCAGCCAGGAAGACATGGCTGCGCTCGGCGGCCCATCGGCATTCTTCGCCCTGCGCACTTCGCTGCGAACCGGCAATGGCCTGTCCGGTGGTGATAGCGGGGGTTATGTGCAGGTACCGATCGCCCGTGCCGGCGAGGGTGGGATGAATGTGGAAATCAACAACTACGGCGAAAGCCGGGTCAACACCCGGGAAGAGCGGCAGCGCATGCCCGATGGCAGCGAAGTACGGCGGCTGGTGATCGACATCGTGGGCGACAGCCTCAACGGTGGTGAGCTGGGCGCCATTGGACGGGCCCGATACGGATGGACGGAGGCAGTGGGATGAGCAGTTGGCCAGAATATGCAGAAATCCGCTTTGCGGATTACGGCGAGGAGATCGTCGCTTCGGAAGAGCGGACCGAGATGGAGCGCGGCCCCAGCAAGATGCGCGCGCTCAACAGCCGGGTGATGAAGAACGTGTACGCCTCGGTGCAGTTCCGCACCGCGGCTGACGCCGAGGCATTCGAAGCGTGGTACCTGCACGATGTCGGTCGCGTCGGCTGGTTCACGATGGAGCACCCGCGGACCGGGCAGCCGATCAGCGCCCGCTTCCCGCAGGGCATCGGCCGCCTGGTGCCACTGAACACCCGGTTCCGCTTCTCCAAGCGCGATCTTGTACTGGAGTACATGCGATGAGTTCCTTCCATGAGCGCCGCCAGCGCCTGGCCGACACCCAGGGACCGCTGATGCTGTTGGAAGTGTCGGCGCCGTCGATGCCGGAGGTGTTGCGGATCGTCAACGACAACGTCAACTGGACCAGCAACGGCAAGGAGTTCATTGCCGCACCGTTCGGCTTCCAGCTTCCCGACGATGTCAGTGGACAGGCACCGCGCGCGCAGCTGGTGATCGACAACATCGGCCGCGCACTCACCGAGGACCTGGAAGGGCTTGCCCCCGGAGAGATGGTGACCGCACGGTTGATGCTGACCGATCGCGCCGATCCGGATGCCATCGAGGCCGAGTACGACCTGCCGATGACCCAGGTGTCGGTCAACACGCGCACGGTCAGTGCCCAGTGTGGTGTCGACTTCCTGATGCGCCAGCAGGCCGTGCTGCTGCATGCCAATCCGTTCACGCTGCCGGGAATCTTCTGATGCGCCTGGTCGACGTCGAGCGATGGGTGGGCATCCCCTATGACGAAGCAGCGTGCGACTGCGCCGACCTGGTGATGCAGGTGCAGCGGGCGCTGTTCGCCCGTGAAGTGGCACTGCCCGGACGCCGGCCGCGCGGGCGGCGCGGCTCGGCCGAGCTGGGCGCATTGTCGCGCGCGCAGGCGGTACCTCGCGAGGGCCCTCCACAGGACGGCGACCTGGTACTGATGATCGAACGCGGACAACACAACCCCGGCCACGCCGGGGTTTTCTTTTTCCTGGCTCATGAGGGCTGGGTCTTGCACAGCAACGAAACGAACGGCTGCAGCGTGCTGCACCGCGTTCGTGACCTGCCCGGATTTGGGCTGAGGATCGAGGGATACTACGCATGGAACTGACACCACAACCGGCGGTCGACGGCCGCCTCATCATCACCCCGCACCCGGTGCTGCTGGATGGCCAGCGCAACGTGCCGGTCGAACTGCGCCCGGGTGAAAGCCTGTACGCATTCCTCATGCGCCATGTAGACGGGCTCGATGGCCGCGCATGGCAGGTCTGCGTTGACGGGCTGGAGGTGCCGCGCGAGCAGTGGATGCACACGCGACCGCGCCATGGCCAGTTGATCGAAGTGCGCAGCGTGGTGGGCAAGGCGGTGATTCCGCTGGTGGCGATGATCGCGCTGACCTATTTCACCTTCGGCATCGGCACGCTGGTGGCCGGTTCCGCCTGGGGCGCAGGCGCCGTTGCGGGGCTCAGCGCCACCTACGGCACCGCGCTGGCGTCGGCGGTCTATGTTGCCGGCAGCGTGCTGATCAACAAGGTGCTGGGCCCGAAGCCTCCCCGTGCAGGTGGCGGTGGCGGTGGCGCCGACACGGCGTATTCCCTGGCAGCGCCGCGCAACCGTGTGCGTGCCTATGAACCGCTGGGCCTGCTGTTCGGTTCCACGCGCCTCGCTCCGGACCTGATCAGCCGCCCCTATACCTGGTTCGAGGGCGATGAGCAGTATGTCGGCCTGACCCTCAGCCCGGGCATCAACGTTGGCCGGGTGGAGGCCCTGCAGAACGGTGATTCGGCGCTGTCCAGCTACGAAGGCGTGCGCACCTGGTTCCGCGGCTTCCCGCAGATGCCCGACGAAGCGATTCCGCTGTACAGCAACGCGGATGTGATTGAAGGCGCGCAGCTGCTCGATACCGGCAGCGATGCCAAGCACGTGGCCAGCCCGTGGGTGGAGCGCACCAGCTCCGCTGACTCTCTGCGCCTGCAGGTGAACATCGAGTTCCGGCTGTGGGATACCACGTCCAAGGGCAAGGACAAGGACAACCGCGAGCAGATCCAGATCCAGTACCGGCCGGTCGGCTCCGATGCCTGGCAGTCGTTCGGCAATTACAGCGTCGTGGGACGCACGCAGAAGGCGCGCCGCGTCAGCTACGGCCGCGACGTGGAGCTGGGCCAGTACGACGTGCGCGTACGCGTGGCCGGGCAGAACACCGATGGCAGTGGCGCGCAGGCGAATTTCACCTGGACCACGCTGGTCAGCGTGCAGCGCGACGACGCCAGCCATGCCGGAATTCCTGCCATCGGCCTGCAGATGAAGGCGTCCGGCCAGCTCAATGGCACCCCGGATGAGATCCGCTGCGTGGCCCACGCGCGACCGATTCCGGTGTGGAAGGGTGAAGCGGCCGGCTGGGTGACCGAGGAAACCAGCAACCCGGGCGCACAGATCCTGGCCTACGCGCGTGGCATCCATGATGAGAACGGCAAGCGCATCGCCGGCCTGGGCATGGCCGACCGGCGCATCGATATCGAAAGCCTGAAAGCCTTCATGCTGCACTGCGCGGACAACGCGCTGGGCTACGACTACTGGCTGACCGAGGTGCGCAGCCACCAGGCAGTGCTCGACGCCATCGCGCTGGCCGGCTTCGGCCAGGTGACCTGGGCCAAGGGCCGGCTGGGCGTGGCCTGGGCGGCCGATGAGCAGCCCCTGTCCGGCGTGGTCAACATGGCCACGATCAAGAAGGGCCAGTTCCAGGTCGATTACACCCTGGCCAACGCTGCCGACGGCATCGAGTACAGCTACCTGGACCGCCGCACCTGGAAGGCGGCGACGCTGCGCGTGCCGGCGCCGGGCGTGGAGGTGATGCTCAATCCGGCCAAGATCACCGGTGAGGGCGTCAGCTCCGAAGCCCATGCCGCGATGCTGGCGCGTTGGCATCTGGCGCAGAGCGTCTATCAATACAAGTCGATCAGCTACAGCACCGACATCGAGCACCTGGCCTACTCGCGGTTGTCGGTGCTGGCGTTGCAGCACGACCTTACCCAGTGGGGCTTCGGTGGCCGCCTGATCGATGCCGCCGTCGACGCTGCAGGCGTTGCCACGCTGCAACTGGACGAGACGGTCCCGGCACCTTCGCTGGGCAGTGCGTTCATCGGCCTGCGTATTCCAGGCGAGCGTGTCTACCGCGTACTGCGCGTGGTTCCGGGCGCTGAGCCAAGTGACAGGCTGGTGCTGGCCGATCCGTGGCCGGCAGATGCACCGCTGCCGGGCCACAACGACGGCAATCCTGCACACGACACGATCTGGATCTACGACTTCAAGCAGACGCCGGGTACCCGCGTGCGCGTGACCGGCATCCGCCCGGAAGGTGACCTGAAGGGCGCCGCGGTGGAGGTGGTGCAGGAGGGGCCCGAGTTCTGGCACTACGTGCGGACCGGGCAGTATGTGCCGCCGTCGAATGAATCCTCGCTGCAGACCCGGCCGGTGGCCAGCAATCTGAAGGTGGTCGAGCGCCAGGTCAGCCGGGGTGGCAGCGTGCATACCGAACTGCAGGCCAGCTTCGATATCAGTGGACCCACCGGCGAAACGCGGGTCCTGTCCGATCCAGACGGCAATGCCGCGCTGGAGGAAGTGGCACGCACCACCACGCGATCAGCGAGCTGGGCGATTCCCGGAGCGGGTACCTATCCGGTGGTCGTTCGTCCGTACAGCCCCGATGGCCGTGCCGGCGTTGCCGTGTCCACCCAGTACACCACGCTGGGTGCCGATGCGCCGCCGGTCCTGGTCGATCTGTTCGACATCGAAGAGCTCAGCGGTGGCGTGCGCCGGTATGTGTGGGGCTTCTCCGGCGACACCGTGCAGTCGGCTGATTTCGCCGGCGTGGAAATCCGCTATACAGCCGGCAGTATCGACAACCCGCTGTGGGAGCACATGACCCCGCTGGGCGATGCCGGTGGCTTCTTCACCTCCGCAGTCGAAGCCGTATTGCCAGAGGCGGGCAGCTGGACGTTTGCGTGCCGCAGTCGCAACACCGCTGGCGTGCTGTCCGTCGGTGCCCGCTACCTGCGACGCTCGCTGGGGCGCAATACCGGGCAGACGCTGGAGGGAATCGGCGGTGTGGTCGAATCGGTCAAGCAGGACCTGGGCAAGGAAATCAACGCCCGCATCGACAGCGACCTGGCCGCCGCCACCCGTGCAGCCGAGGCGCTGCGTAGCGAATCGCTGCGCCTGCAGGACCAGATCACCGCCAGCGCCCAACGACTTGCCGGCCAGGCCGAACGGCTGGACCAGCAGGCGCAGGCGCTCAAGGCGAACACCGATGGCCTGGCGCGCGAAGTGCTGGACCGTGCTGCCGGCGATCTGAATACCCGCACCGAGCTGACCACGGCGGTGACCCGCGAAACCAGCGAGCGGCGGTCGGATGTGGAGAACCTGACCCGCATGGTGAGCCAGCTGTCGGCAGGCAGTGGCGTGCAGTTCGACAGCAAGCGCATCTGGTACTTCGACAGCAGCGTGGAAGGTTGGGGCGCGAATGGCGGCAGTCCGACGCTGGTGGAGGGCTGGCTGCGCCCGGCCAACCATGCCAGCGACGCCTTCGTGACGAGCCCGCGCGGCCAGGATGTCCAGGGCGCGGCGCACCGCTTCGTCAAGCTGCGCATCCGCAAGGTGGGCAGTCCTGCCTGGGACGGGCGCCTGCTGTGGAATGGTCCCGGCCAGTCGTGGGACAACGCACGCATGGTGCAGTTCGCGGAGCCAAGCTATGACAGCAACGGCATCGCGACGCTGGACGTGGACAACATTCCATGGAACGGGACCATCGTCGACCAGATCCGCCTGGATCTGTCCAAGGCGCAGACCGATGCCGACTACTTCCTGCTGGACTGGGTGGCGATCGGTCGCCCGACGCCGGGTGCGTCGGTGGCCATGCTGCAGGACGAAGCCACTGCACGCGTCGCAGCAGACAGCAGCGAAGCGGGCCGGCGCGAGTCGCTGGCCGTGCAGTTGCGCGGCAGCTACGAGGGCGGTGACCTGGCAGGGGTCAGCCAGGGCCTGATCGCGGCCGAGAAGACCGCACGGCTGAGTGGCGACCAGGTCAACGCGCAGTCGATCCAGGCACTCCAGGCACGGATGCCGGCAGGCACCGGCGCGCTGGCCACCAGTGCCAGTGTCAGCAGCCTGCAGCAGGCGATGGTGACCGCTGACACCGCGCTGGGGCGGCGCGTGGACAGCCTCGATGCCACGATGGGGGACAAGATCGGATCCAGCGCCTTCAATGCGTTGAAGACCGAAGTCGGGCAGCTCGATGGCCGGGTTACCAGCAGCAGCCAGGACCTGGTGCAGCTGAAGAGTCGCATGGAAGCGGTGATGGGCGCGGGCAGCAACCTCGCGCTCAATGGCGACTTCAACCTGGGCGCTGGCACCGGCTGGACGTTCTTCAACACCACCGCAGCATCGGTGGTGCGCGAGGGCCGCGGCAACAGCCTGTGCTGGAAGGCGGAGCCCTATGCGGGCGGAAGCAATACGGTGGTCAGCGCCGCGGTCAATGAGGGGCGCGTCATCACCCTGACCGCCGGCCGTCGCTATCGGGTGTCGTGCTGGACGCGGACCAGCGAGGACTTCGACGGCACCGCCGACAATACCAAGCTGCGCGTCGCCGACCACAACGGCAACCTGATGGGCGGCGCCACGCAGTCGTTCCCGAAATCGGCGGACTGGGTCAAGACCGAGACCTTCGTGACGTTGCCGCCTACCGGCACGGTGCAGGGCATCAAGGTCACGATCAATCGCAATGGCACGGCCGGCACGTTGTGGCTGGACGATCTGTGGGTGGAGGATGTGACCGATGTCGACGCGAACGCTGCGGCGGTCAGTGGCCTGTCGACCAGGGTGGAACAGATCGATGGCAAGCTGAGCAGTGCCGCCGAGGACGTCACCCGGCTGGCCTCGGGCATCGGCAACATGGTGGCCTACAACATCATCGCCAACGCACATATCCTCGCCTGGCCCACCGGTGGCCCCCGTGCATCGGGTGTGTACCGTGCCAATGGCAGCATCGTGCCAGGCATGGGCGCCAACCGGGGGCTGCGGGTGGGCATCATCAATGCGGACAACAGCATCACCGATACGGCGGTGTTCGATACCCATGGCAATCTGCAGACCGAGTCGGCCCGCTTCAACACCTGGTACGACCAGACGCTGAAGGACAACCAGTACTTCATTGCCTATACGTCCGATGCAGTGGGGGCGATCAGTAGTGCCAGCAACAGCGACACCAGTGGCCTGCGCACCCGCCTGCTGGACGCGGGCCTGTCACAGGAAAACCTGGCGGCCCTGTCGGGGTCGCGGATGCTGGTGATGATCGGGCGGCGCAGGAGTGGTGCCGGCGGTGGCAGGCAGATCCTGTCGCCCTTGCCGGAGACCGGCCGTACTGGCATGTGGGTGGAAATGACCGTCACCGTGCTCAATGGCGTGCCGACCGGATCGCAGGATTCGTCGATGCTCGATCGTACGGCGCGGAGCAATGCGGACGCATTGACCGGGCTGCGCACCGACGTCAGCAAGCTCGGTACCGACCTGGTGTCCGCCGCCGACAGCCTGACCAGCCTGGCCGCGCGGGTCGACACCTCGGTGACCAGCAGCGACAACGTGCTGCGCAACAGTAACTTTGCTGGCAGTGCCGCCTGGTGGACGCTGACCCGTACCGTGTCGGCCAACACCGTGGAGTGGGTGAAGGCATCGGGCCAGAGTGGTGATGCGTTGCTGATGACGCATGGGCCGCAGGCCGGGCAGAATCCGGCCATCACGGCCAATGACGCGCGGTGGCTGCCGGTGGTTGCGGGGCGGTCGCGCCGGTACCGACTGGTGATGGTGGCTCGCGCCTTTGATGAAGCCACGGCGACCCTGGTCTGCCGGTTGCGCGTGCGAACCACGGGTACAGGCGAAAGCCATGCCGACGTGACGCTGAACCTGTCCGATGCGTCCTGGAAAACCTACACGGCCGAATGGTCTGCCGCGCAGGATCGCAACGAGATCATGCCACAGGTGCATCTGACCAACGCCGGCGGCAAGGTGCTGTTCGACCGGATCGAGTTCTACGACATCACCGATGCGCAGGACATCGCCGGCAACGCGACGGCCATCGCCAACCTGCGCAGCGACGTGGTGCAGCTGGGCGATCGTGTCACCAGCAGTGCGTCCAGTGTGCTCAAGCTGCAGTCGGACGTGCAGTCGGTCCTCAATGGCAGCGACAGCCTGTTCCCGCTGGGTGCGTTCGAAACGTTCCAGGATGGCCAACTGCTGGGCAGTGCGGCGGGCACGATCTACACCGTCCGCGCCGATGCTCGCCGGACCGGTGAGCGCGGTCTGGATGTGAACGTTGCGGCCAACACCAGCCCGAACACCAATGCGGACCTGTACTTCGGGCAGTGGACCCCCATCACCGGCAATCGCCGCATCTATGTGGAGTACTACGCCCGCCTGCATCCGGACAGTATCCAGCCGACCGGTGGTTCCATCCGGGTGGGCTGGCAGACCACCAACGAAGCCAACGCGGAGAATTCGTGGCCCTTGCAGGCTTACGCACTGGCCTCGCTGCGCAAGGATGGCTGGACCAAGGTCAGCGGCTACCTGAACACCGCCGCGTCTGCGGCGAAGTGGCGGATGCTGGTCAGCATTCCGGGAGGAAGTGGTGCGCGCGAAGTGGGCGTGCGCGTGCAGGTGGACGACATCCGCATGATCGATGTCACCGACGCCTACGCCGCGCAGCAGAGCGCCGCTGCCACGGCCACCGCGGTGACCGCGCTGACCACCAAAGTCGATCAGCAGGGCACGAAGGTCGACGCGCAGGCGCAGCAGCTCACCGACCTGTCCAGCGGGCTGAAGGGCGTGCTCAACACCGGAAGCGGCCTGCTGCCCAATCCCGACTTCGCCGAAGGGCTGGGGGGGTGGACGGCATCGGCGGCGGCCAATGGGGCGGTGTGGAGTACGGTCAACGGCGACGGACGCCCAGGTGTGCTGCTCAACCGCTACACGAACGTGAATCCGACCCTGCAGGCCAACGGTGGCAAATGGGTGCCGATCAACGGCGCGCGCCGCCTGCGGGTGATCGTCCGCGCCTGCGGTGCTGGCGGCGCCAACAATCTGCTGGTGCGGATATATCGCAAGAATGCGGCAGGCCAGCAGTCCTACCAGGATCTGCGTGCCGTGTTCGCGGTGGAGGCGTTCGAGACCAGATCGTTCGACTTCGATGCCTTCAACAGCGGCATCGATGCCTGGCGCTTGAACCTCTATGTTCATCCCGACAACGGTCAGGTGCGGGTGGACAGCGTCCAGGTCTATGACATCACCGACCAGGTGGCCAACGATGCCAATGCCTCGGCCATCACGGGGCTGAGCACCTCGGTAAGCCAGCAGGGCACCAAGCTGGACACCACCGCGCGTGACCTGACCCAGCTCAAGACCCAGGTGGGCGATGTATCGGCCAGCGGCTTCTCGCAGCTGAACAGCCAGGTCAGCCAGCAGGGTACGCAACTGACCGCGCTGTCCGGGCGGATCGATGGCGTGCAGGCCTCACTGGGTGGCAAGGCGGATGCAGCCGTGGTCACCAGCATGCAGGCACAGGTCAAGAATCTGGGCGCCGGTGGCAACCTGCTGATGAACACCACGTTCCCCTTCTGGCAGCGCTCGGGGTGGGGCTGGGGCAGTAATCCGAACGGGCGGTGGACCGAACTGGGCAACCCCACCGGCGATGACAACTGGCATCCGCAGGGGATCTTCGGGCTGGGCGCGGTGACGCCCGGCGTCGTCGCAGCAGGCGAAATGGCATGGTGGGGAACCGAGTACGACATCGCCATCGAAGGCGGCAAGACCTATTGCGCGTCCGCCTGGATCAATACCCATCGCGTGGAAGCCAAGCTGGAGATGACGTTCTTCGATGCGGCCGGCAATCACCTGGGGCTGGTGCACAGCCCGGGCGTGAGGAGCGATACCGGAACCCCGATCACGCTCGACCGCTTGACGCGCACGTTCCTGATCACCAAGGCGCCCGCCACGGCGACCTTCGCTCGCTTTCGCGTGATCGTGATCGGCACCGGTGGAAACACGCCCTATTTCTGGATGTTCCGCCCGATGCTCAGCCAGGTGGACGCGGCAGCAACCGCCCCGCCCACCTGGTCGGCCGGAGGCACCGAGTCTTCCGCGCAGTGGTCGGTCAACGTCCGTGCAGATGGCCGGGTAGGGGGCGTGCAACTGGCGTCCAGCGGCCAGGTCTCGCGTTTCGATGTGGTGGCCGACGCGTTCAGTGTCAGTGCCCCCGGTGGCGGGCGTCGTACCGAGTACAGCGATGGCAACTGGCGGGTCTATGACGAAGCCGGACGCCTGCGCGTGCGCATGGGCGTGTGGTGACCCGTGCACCTGCCCGTCGCGGTGGGTGCCCTGCATGAAAACCGTTCCGGCCGCCGGTGGATGCGGCCCTTTTTTTGGAGATCGAACATGAAGTTCAACGCACGTCTTGTCCTGCTGACCCGCGCAGTGGAGCAGTCGGGGGTGGTCAATCTGCATTTCCGGCCGGAGGGCGAGAACCTTCTTCCGCAGATGGTGATCCCGGTATCGCCGCTGGATGCGTATGCCTTGAAGTTCGGGGCACTGTACCGGTTCGAGGCGATCGAGGTGGAAGAAGCGCTGCCCATTGAAGCAGCCGCTGGCTGAGACCGGGCGGTTGCAGTGGTGCTGGATATGACCGGGTACTGACCCTTCACGGGCCAGGCGCCGCAGGCGGCAGCGGCGATTCAGGGCGCTGGCCCGAAGCCCGGTATACTGGCGCCCTTTCAGGCCCCGGCCCCCAGGAACCCCTGCCATGCCGGCAGGGGCCCAGGCCCCCAGAGTCCCGCGATTCCATGTCCCAGCTGAACCCCAAAGTCGGCTTCGTCAGCCTTGGCTGCCCGAAGGCCCTCGTCGATTCCGAGCGCATCCTCACCCAGCTCCGCTCGGAAGGCTACGACATCGTCCCGTCCTACGATTCGGCCGACGTGGTGGTGGTCAACACCTGTGGCTTCATCGATTCGGCGGTGACCGAGTCGCTGGATGCCATTGGCGAGGCGATGAACCAGAACGGCAAGGTCATCGTCACCGGCTGCCTGGGCAAGCGCCCTGAGCAGATCCGCGAGGCGTACCCCAACGTGCTGGCGGTGTCCGGCCCGCAGGATTACCAGAGCGTGATGGAAGCGGTGCATGAAGCACTGCCGCCCAAGCACGATCCGTTCGTGGATCTGGTGCCCGACTACGGCATCAAGCTGACCCCGCGCCATTACGCCTACCTGAAGATTTCCGAAGGCTGCAACCACAAGTGCAGCTTCTGCATCATTCCGTCGATGCGCGGCAAGCTGGTCTCGCGCCCGGTGGATGAGGTGCTGCGCGAAGCCGAGCGCCTGGTGCGTGGTGGCGTGCGTGAGCTGCTGGTGGTTTCGCAGGACACCTCTGCCTACGGCGTGGACGTGAAGTACGCCGAGAAGATGTGGCGCGACAAGGCCTACCAGACCCGCCTGAAGGCGCTGTGCGAAGGCCTGTCCGAGCTGGATGCGTGGGTGCGCATGCACTACGTCTACCCGTATCCGCACGTGGACGAAGTGGTGCCGCTGATGGCCGAGAACCGCATCCTGCCGTACCTGGACATCCCGTTCCAGCATGCGAGTCCGCGCATCCTGCGCCTGATGAAGCGCCCCGGTGCGGTCGAGAAGACCCTGGAGCGCGTGCAGAACTGGCGCCGTATCGCGCCGGACATCACCGTGCGTTCGACCTTCATCGTCGGCTTCCCGGGCGAGACCGAGTCCGAGTTCGAAGAACTGCTGTCGTTCCTCGACGAAGCGCAGCTGGATCGCGTGGGCGCGTTCGCCTATTCGCCGGTCGAGGGGGCCACCGCCAACGATCTGCCCGATGCTGTGCCGGAGGAAGTGAAGCAGGAGCGTCTGGCCCGCTTCATGGAGAAGCAGGCGCAGATCTCCGCCGCACGCCTGGAGGCCAAGATCGGCACCGTGCAGCAGTGCCTGGTCGACGCCATCGAAGGCGATATCGCCGTGGCCCGTTCCAGGGCCGATGCGCCGGAGATCGACGGACTGGTGCACATCCAGAACGCCGACCAGGTGCCGCTGCGCGTGGGCGACTTCGTCGACGTGGAAATCACCGAGAGCGACGAGCACGACCTGTACGGTGACGCGCTGCCCGCCGCTCCCCGCCCGGCATTCGACCTCAAGATGCTGTGACCGCAGCGACGACCGCCGCCAATGACGGGGGCGGCGTCCGGCGCTTCGTACCGCCGCCACGTGCGGCGATCGATCCGCAGGTGTTCGCGCAGCCGCTGTTTGCCGGGCTGCAGGATTTCCGTGATCTGCTGGATGGCCCCCATTGGCCGTCCATCGCGGCGCTTGACGCACGCCTGTCCCTGCCGGGTTGGCAGCTGGTCGAACAGGATGCCGCGTTGCTGGCCGATGGCCTGCACTACGAGGCCCGCATCGCGCAGGGGCGCATCGCCACCCGTGCCGACAACTGGCACGACCTGTTCAACGCGCTGGTGTGGGCCTCCCACCCGCAGCTCAAGCGGGCACTCAACGTGCAGCAGTGCCGGCATATCGAAGCCATGCCACCCGGCCAGCGCAACCGCGCGCAGGCCGCCTTGACCCAGTTCGACGAAACCGGCGTGATCGTGCGTGTGGGGGATGTCACGTTGCTGCGCGCGTGGGATGGGCATGACTGGCCTGCGTTGTTCGAGCCAACGCGCTGGCAGAGCGGTGACATCGCCATTGCCACGGTATTCGGGCACGCGTTGATGGAACAGGCACTGCTGCCGGGGCGATTGCTGGTGGGCAAGTGCGTGGTGGTGCAGGGTGATGCCGATGCTGCCTGCGTTGACGCGGTGACTGCGGCCATTGCCGAAGGCAGGGCAGTGACCGATCCGCTACAGCTGCGGCCCCTGCCGTTGGCCGGTATTCCTGGCTGGCACGGCGTGCAGGATTCCGCCTTCTATCGCAATGCCGGGTATTTCCGCCCGTTGCGCGCAGGGCGCACATATCCGCCGCCGTTGTAGAGCCGAGTCCATGCTCGGCTGCGTTTGCCCATCAGCCGAGCATGGGCTCGGCTCTACAACGGCAGCGAGGTCGGGCATGACTCGACTCTACAACGGCGCGTACTCCACCCCGATCACCGCAAAGGTGAATTGCCCGCCGGGCAGCTCCACCGAGAATTCATCATCCAGTCGCTTCTTCAGCAGCGCCCGCGCCAACGGCGAATCGATGCTGATCCAGCCCAGCCCGGCATCGGTCTCATCCGGCCCGACAATGCGATAGCGGCTGGTCTCGCCACTGTCCACATTCTCCAGTTCCACCCATGCGCCGAAGAACACCGCCAGCGGGTCGGTCGGCGTGGTGTCGACCACGCGCAGTGATTCCAGCCGCTTGGTCAGGTAGCGCACGCGACGGTCGATCTCGCCCAGCTGCTTCTTGCGATAGGTGTATTCGGCGTTCTCGGAGCGGTCACCTTCCGCGGCGGCCGCGGCCAGTGCCTTCACCACCTCCGGGCGGCGCACGCGCCACAGCTCATCCAGTTCGGCCTTCAGCCGGGCATGCCCGGAGGCGGTGATCAGTGCCGTGCTTTTTTCTGCGGGGGGGCGCCAACGCGACATGCAATACGACTTCTTTTCTGGATGACGAACGGGGAGTGGGGTCGGAGCCCTCCCTGGCGGGGGGATCCGACCCTGGGGTCAGATCCCTTTCCAGCGGAAAGGGCTCTGACCCCGGCCGTGGCAGATCAACGCTTTCCGCCGAAGATGCCACCCAGGATGCCGCGCACGATCTGGTTGCCCAGCTTGGTGCCGACGGTGCGCGTGGTCTGCTTGGCCATCGTCTCGATCATGCCCTGGCGGCGCTTGGTGCCGAAGATCGCATCCTTGATCGCCTGGCCGAAACCGCCTTCCTGCGCTTCGTCCTGCTCGCGGCTGCGCGCGGCCGGCGCCTGCGCCTGTTCGACAGTCTTCTGTGCACGCTGGGCCAGCAGTTCGGCGGCCGATTCGCGGTTGATCGCGGTGTCGTAGCGACTGCCGACCGGGCTGCCGGCACGCACCTGGGCGCGTTCGGCTTCGGTGATCGGCCCCATCCGGCAGCGTGGCGGCGCGATCATGGTCTGCTGCACCGGCATCGGGATGCCCTTGTCCTGCAGCGTGGAGACCAGGGCCTCACCAGTGCCGAGCTGGCTCAGTACCTTGGCCACGTCCAGCTTCGGGTTCGGCACGAAGGTTTCGGCCGCGGTCTTCACCGCCTTCTGGTCGCGCGGGGTGAACGCGCGCAGTGCGTGCTGCACGCGGTTGCCGAGCTGGCCGAGGATGTTGCCTGGCACGTCGTCGGGGAACTGCGAGCAGAAATACACGCCCACGCCCTTGGAGCGGATCAGGCGCACCACCTGCTCGATGCGCTGCACCAGCGATGGCGGCGCATCGTCGAACAGCAGGTGCGCCTCGTCGAAGATGAAGACCAGCTTCGGCTTGTCCAGGTCGCCCACTTCCGGCAGCTGCTCGAACAGCTCCGACAGCAGCCACAGCAGGAAGGTGGAGTACAGCTTGGGCTTGAGTACCAGCTGGTCGGCGGCGAGGATGCCGATCATGCCGCGGCCGTCGTGGTTGACCCGCATGATGTCGGCCAGCTCCAGCGCAGGTTCGCCGAAGAAGTGCTCGCCACCGTCCTGCGCCAGGCGCAGCACCGAACGCTGGATCGCGGCGATCGACTGCGCGCTGACCAGGCCGTACTCGGTGGAGATGTCCTTGCGCTCCTCGGCGACGAGGCCGAGCAGGGCGCGCAGGTCGTCCATGTCCAGCAGCAGCAGGCCGCGGTCGTCGGCCAGCTTGAACACGATGTCGAGCACGCCGGACTGGGTGTCGTTCAACTCGAGGATGCGCGCCAGCAGGGTCGGGCCCATTTCGCTGACCGTGGTGCGCACCGGATGGCCGAGCTTGCCGTACAGGTCCCAGAAGATGGCGGGGCTGGCGGCCGGCGCATAGTCGGCCACGCCGATCTCGGCGGCACGCTGCAGCAGGTTCTCGGCACCGCTGCCGGGCACGGCCAGGCCGGAGACATCGCCCTTCACATCGGCCAGGAACACCGGCACGCCCAGTCGCGAAAACCCCTCGGCCAGCGTCATCAGGGTCACGGTCTTGCCGGTGCCGGTGGCGCCGGCCACCAGGCCGTGGCGGTTGCCGAGTTTCGGCAGCAGGGTGACGGCAATATCGTCGGTAATGCCTTTGCCGAGCAGAATCGGATCCATGGTCCAGCCCTTGTGATGAATAGCCCAATGTTAACCGCCGGCAGTGACGGTCCGAAGGTCGGCTTGCCCGGACCTTGGCGGCGCCGCTACTCTGCCTGCCTGTTTCGCACACAGTGCCATCAATGCCCGTTCCTGTCCTGATTTCCCGCGGTTGGCCGCTGCTGGCCCTGGCCGGCCTGGTTTCCCTGGCGCCCGACGCCCATGCGCAGCGGGTTTCGGCCCGGGACAAGGTGAAGGTGGATGCGCTGCAGCAGCGCATGACCGTCGCCGAAAAGCGCTACAGCGACGCCCTGCTGCTGGTCGCCAATGCCGACCCCAAGGGCAGCAACGAGGCCGACGCCGCGCTGGAGGACATGGAAGATGTCCTCAACGACTGCGTGAAGCAGAAGGGCTGCCAGATGGGCACCCTGCTGGCCAGCTACAAGCGCCTGCTCAAGCACGACGCCGATGCCGCTGCCAGCGATGACGTGGCCGACGAGGGGGGGGACCGCCTGGAAGCCGACCCGGATCACATCGGCCCGCTGACCGCGGATGTGCCCGAGGCCGCGCGCGCTGCCGCGCTGCTGAACGACAAGCGGCACGCCTTCGACAGCATGGTCGAGTACAACCCGGCGGTGCAGGCCGGCATCCGTCGCTGGCTGACCGACATGCGTCCTGCGCTGCTGACCAGCTACGAGAACTACCAGAACCTGCGCGCGGTGATGTGGCCGGAGTGGGAGAAGCGTGGCCTGCCTGAGGCGCTGCTGTTCGGCATCATGGCCAAGGAATCCAACGGCCGCGTGCACGCCTCCTCGCGTGCCGGCGCCGCCGGCCTGATGCAGTTCATGCCGGCCACTGGCCGTCGCTTCGGCCTCGGCCCGGATGGCACCGGCTTCGACACGCGCTTCGATGCGCGCAGCGCCGCCGAGGCCAGCGCCAGCTACCTCAACGAACGCCTGCGCGAACTGAACAACAACGTGGAAATGTCGGTGGCCGCCTACAACGGTGGCGAAGGCCGTGCCGCACGCGTGTTCAAGCAGAGCGCCGGCCAGAGCTTCTGGACCGACAGTGTCTACAACCAGTTCCCGGGCGAGACCAAGGACTATGTGCCGATGGTGATTGCCGCGGCCTGGATCTTCCTGCACCCGCAGCAGTATGGCGTGGAGTTCCCGAAGATCAGCGCGCAGCCGGCCACGCTGCGCCTGGCCAAGTCCACCACCATCTATGAACTGACCATCTGCCTGGGCAGCCACGGCACCCGTGATGGCTACATGCGCGCGCTGCGCAACCTCAACCCGCGCTATGAAGCCGATGGCTGGATTCCGGCCGGCACCCTGATCAACGCCACCACCCGCATCGCCGGGCTGTACCAGCGCAACTGCGTCAGTGGCCCGCGTGCCGACCTGGCCCGCACCCTGATCACCGCCGATCTGAACGCGGCGATCAAGCGCCCGACCGCGGCCAGCTACACCGGCAGCGTCGCCGTGGGCGGCGTGGTGCCGGTGGCCGACGCTGCGGCCTCCACCAGTGTGCCGACCACGCCGGTGGCGGCGGTGGCGACGCCTCGCCCGGCGCCGGCCGCGCGCCCGAAGCCGGTGCGCAGCCACAAGGTGGGCAAGGGCGAGACCCTGGGCGCCATCGCGGCGAAGTTCCAGTGCGACGTGCCGACCCTGGCCCGCGCCAACGGCCTGAAGGCCCCGGCCTACAGCCTGCGCCACGGCCAGACGCTGAAGCTGCAGGGCTGCGACAAGTAATTCCCTCGACCCCTGGAACCCGCATGGATCTCGAAGACACCCGCAACCTGTTCGCCAACCTCCGCGAAAACACCGACTGGGACATCAACGGCCCGTTGCTGTGGGGGTACTTCTTCGTGCACTCCACTGCTGAGCCGTTGCAGGCACTGGCAGAGCACCTGCAGGCGCAGGGCTACACCTTCGTGGAACTGTTCGAACAAGATCCGGAAGAGGGTGACGCGCCGTTCCACGTGCTGCATGTGGAGCGCGTGGAGATCCACGACGAAGCCTCGCTGGACCGTCGCAACCAGGAATTCGCAGCGCTGGCCGCGGAGAAGGGCGTGGAAGACTACGACGGCATGGACGTCGGCCCGGCCCCGGCCCTTCAGTAACGCGCGTACCGGTAGTGCCGGCCGCTGGCCGGCATCCCGTTGTGGAAAAGGGGACGGAGGGGATTAAGTCGTTTATGCATAAACGACTTAATCCCCTCCGTCCCCTTTTTATCAGCGCAGCTTCGCCAGGGCCTGGCCCAGCTGTACCGGGCTTTCGGCGCCCAGCTGCGGGGCGAATTCGGCCACGCCCGGCGGCAGCAGCACGATCACGGTCGAGCCGTAGTTGAAGCGTGCCATCTCGGCGAAACGCTCCAGCCTGATGCCCTGGCCGCGGTAGTCCTTGCGGGTGATGCGGTCGCCGTAGTGCGGAATCTCCTCGCCGCTCCACACGGTTTCCACGCCGGACACCAGCAGTGCACCGACCATCACGCTGACCATCGGGCCGAAGCTGGTGTCGAAGTGGCAGACCAGGCGCTCGTTGCGGGCGAACAGGCGCGGTACGCCGTTCACTGCCGCCGGACCAACGCTGAACAGGCGCCCCGGCACGTGCACGGTCTCACGCAGGGTGCCGGTCCACGGCATGTGCACGCGGTGGTAATCGCGCGGCGACAGGTACACCGTGGCGTAGAGGCCATCGTTGTATGGCTTGGCGTCCTCGTCACTGCCCAGCAGTTCGGCAGCGGTGAATGACTGGCCCTTGGCCTGGAAAATGCGGCCGGCCTCGATCCTGCCGAGCTGGCTGATGCGGCCGTCGGCCGGCATCACCAGGCTGCGCGGATCGGCATCGGCCACGCGTGCGCCCGGCTTCAGCGCACGGGTGAAGAACTGGTTGAAGGTCGAATAGCTGCGCGGGTCCGGGTTGGCCGCTTCGTCCAGGTTGACGTTGAACTTGCGGGTGACCGTGTCGATCAGCCAGCGCGACACGCGCGGATCGTCCGAGTACGCCAGCGAACGCGCCATCGAGGACAGCAGGCGGTGGGGCAGGGCATACGTCAGGGCGGTGGTGAGGCTCATGGGGCGGTTTTCTCGGTCAGCTTCTGCAGGTCGCGGGCGATCGCCGGCGCGTTGAACGGGGGGCGTACCAGGCCGGCGAGGCGGCCCTGCGGGTCGAGCACGGCCAGGCTGGCCGAATGCTCGACGGTGTAATCCTCGGGGTTCTCGTCGAAATGCTTGCCCGGCACCTTCTGGAACACGAAGCCCAACGAGGTGGCGAAGCGCTCCAGCGAGGGAACGTCAGCGGTGGCGGCCAGGGTGTCCTTGTGGAAGCCGTGCACGTACTCGCCCAGCCGGGTGGCGCTGTCGCGGTCGGGGTCGACCGAGATGAACAGCACGCGTGGGCGCAGGCTGTCGGGCAGGGCTTCCCACTGGTTCTGCGCGCCGGCCAGCGCGGCCAGCGTGGTCGGGCAGACGTCCGGGCAGAAGGTGAAGCCCAGGAACACCAGGGTCCAGTGGCCCTTCAGTTCGCCCGGGATCAGGCGGGTGCCGTCGGACTGGGCCAGGTTGAAGTCGGGCAGTTCGCGCGGCTGTGGGTACAGCGTGATCGCTTCGGTGGCCGGGGCATTGGCCGGCGGCTTCGGCGCGAACACCTGCTGGGCGGCCAGCAGGCCGAGACCCGCCGCCAGGGCGATCAGCAGGATGATGCCGGCGTTGCGATTGAACATGGGGGCTCCCGCGCGAAGTGGGCCCCATCATACCGGCTGTGGCCCGAATCGTTTCCGCCGCAACGGATGCCGCCACGGGCGCCAGCCCCTATAATCGGGGGCCACTTTGCCCGCAGTACCGCCATGACCGCTGAAACGGCCGCCGAACTCCACACGATCATCGATCTGATCCGCTACGGCACCAGCCGTTTCAACGAAGCCGGGCTGACCTTCGGGCACAGCTACGACAACGCGCTGGACGAGGCCACCCAGCTGGTGCTGCACAGCCTGCACCTGCCGCACGACCTCGGCCCGGCCTACGGCCAGGCGCGCCTGCTGCAGGCCGAAAAGTTGCGCGTGCTGGAGCTGTTCCAGCGCCGCATCGATGAACGCATCCCGGCCGCCTACCTGACCGGTGAGGCCTGGTTTGCAGGATTGAGCTTCAAGAGCGACAAGCGCGCCCTGGTACCGCGCTCGCCGATCGCCGAACTGATCGAATGCGGCTTCGAGCCGTGGCTGGCCGGCCGCGACGTGTACCGTGCACTGGACCTGTGCACCGGTTCGGGCTGCATCGCCATCGCCATGGGCCACTACTACCCGAACTGGCAGGTGGACGGCGTCGACCTGAGCGACGATGCACTGTCGCTGGCCGAAGAAAACAAGGAGCGCCTGCAGGCGCACAACGTCACCCTGATCAAGTCGGACCTGTTCAACGGCCTGTCCGGCCGCCACTACGACCTGATCGTCACCAATCCGCCATACGTCACCAACGACGAGACCGATGCCCTGCCGCAGGAATACTCCTACGAGCCGGAGATGGGCCTGCGTGCCGGCGACGACGGCCTGGACCTGGTGCTGAAGATCCTGCGCGATGCCCCGCTGCACCTGAGCGAGGACGGCCTGCTGATCTGTGAAGTGGGCGAATCCGAGCAGCATCTGGTCAAGCTGCTGCCGGAAGTCGATTTCGCCTGGATCGAATTCAAGGTCGGCCAGATGGGTATCTTCGCGGTTGAATGCCGCGAGCTGATCGCCCACAGCGCACGCATCACCGAACTGGCGGCGCAGCGCCCGTGAGCTCCAATTCGTTCGGCAAGCTGTTCACCGTCACCACGTTCGGCGAGTCGCACGGGCCGGCCATCGGCTGCGTGATCGATGGCTGCCCGCCGGGGCTGGCGCTGGACGCGGCCGAATTCGCCCACGACCTGCAGCGCCGCGCCACCGGCAAGAGCCGGCATACTTCGGCGCGGCGCGAGGCCGACGAGGTCGAGATCCTGTCCGGCGTGTACGAGGGCCTGACCACCGGCACCCCGATCGCGCTGCTGATCCGCAACACCGACCAGCGCAGCAAGGATTACGCCAACATCGGCCAGCAGTTCCGGCCGGGCCATGCCGACTACAGCTACTGGCACAAGTACGGCATCCGCGACCCGCGCGGTGGCGGCCGTTCCTCGGCACGCGAGACCACCATGCGCGTGGCCGCTGGCGTGGTCGCCAAGAAGTGGCTGGCCGAGCGCTTCGGCGTCACCGTGCGTGGCTACCTGTCGCAGCTGGGCGACATCACCCCGGCCGGTTTCGACTGGTCGGCGGTGGAAGACAACCCGTTCTTCTGGCCGCACGCTGCACAGGTGCCCGAACTGGAGGCGTACATGGACGCGCTGCGCAAGTCCGGAGATTCGGTCGGCGCGCGCGTGGACGTGGTCGCCGACAATGTGCCGCCGGGCTGGGGTGAGCCGATCTACGGCAAACTCGACGGTGAACTGGCTGCCGCGCTGATGAGCATCAACGCGGTGAAGGGCGTGGAGATCGGCGACGGTTTCGCCAGCGCCGCGCAGAAGGGCACCGAACACCGCGACCTGCTGACCCCGCAGGGCTTCGCCAGCAATCACGCGGGTGGCATCCTCGGTGGCATTTCCACCGGCCAGCCGGTGGTCGCCTCGATCGCGTTGAAGCCGACCTCCAGCCTGCGCCTGCCGGGCCCGTCGCTGGATACGTCCGGCAACGTGGTCGAGGTGGTCACCACCGGCCGCCACGACCCCTGCGTCGGCATCCGCGCCACCCCGATCGCCGAGGCGATGGTAGCGATGGTGCTGATGGACCAGGCGCTGCGTCACCGCGCGCAGTGCGGCGATGTGGGCACGATCACCCCGCGCATTCCCGGGCAGATCGATGGCTGACACGCGGCCGACCGTGTGGGTGAGCCAGCCGCTGATCGACGCGGCCATCGCGCCGCTGCGCGATCGCGTGCAGCTGCGCAGCACCGACACCGTCACCGCCTGGGCCCCGGACCAGATCGCCGGACAACTGGCCAGCGCCGACGGCGCGATCATCACGCTCAACGAGCGCATCGGCGCGGCCCAGGTGGCCGGCGCCGCGCAGCTGCAGGTGATCGCCAATGTCGGGGTGGGCTACAACAACCTGGACGTCGACGCGCTCAGCGCGGCCGGCATCCTGGCCAGCAACACACCGGACGTCCTGACCGAAACCACCGCCGATCTCGGTTTCGCCCTGCTGATGGCCACCGCGCGCCGCATCACCGAGTCCGAGCGCTGGCTGCGCGAAGGGCAGTGGCAGCAGTGGTCGTTCCAGACCATGCTCGGTGCCGATATCCATGGCAGCACGCTGGGCATCCTTGGCATGGGCCGCATCGGCCAGGGCATCGCCCGTCGCGGCGCGCACGGTTTCGGCATGAAGGTGCTGTACCACAACCGTTCGCAGCTGCCGGCGGCGACCGAGGCGGAAGTGGGCGCGACCTATGTGGACCTGGATACGCTGCTGGCACAGTCCGACCACCTGCTGCTGGTGCTGCCGTACACGCCGGCCTCGCATCATCTGATCGATGCCGCCGCACTGGCGAAGATGAAGCCGGCGGCGACGCTGGTGAATATCGCCCGTGGTGGCCTGGTCGATGAGATCGCGCTGGCCGATGCGCTGGCCAACGGTCGCCTGGCTGCGGCGGGTCTGGATGTGTACGAAGGCGAGCCAACGGTACGCCCGGAACTGCTGGCGCTGCGCAACGTCGTGCTCACTCCGCATATCGGCAGCGCCTCGCTGGCCACGCGCACGGCGATGGTACAGCTGGCCGTGGATAATCTGCTTGCCGGGCTCGGCCTGGACGGCGGCCCGTCGCGGATGCCGAGCGCGATCAACGCTGACGCGGCGATGGCCGCGCGCGTGACGCTGGGCAAAAAAACCGGGAAACGATAGGGAACCTCCGCGCGCCCCGCTTGAGGAGGTTCCCCGAACCCAGCTGTCGTGCGTGTTTTTCCCCATTCCCGTTTTCGTGAGAGTTCCCCCATGAGCAATGCACAGCGCAGTTTCCACGTCGCCGTCGTCGGTGCCACCGGCGCCGTCGGCGAGACCATGTTGTCGATCCTGGCCGAGCGTGATTTCCCGGTCGGTACCCTGAGCGTCCTGGCCTCCGAGCGTTCGGCCGGTGGCGAGATCGAGTTCAACGGCCAGAAGGTCACGGTCCAGGACCTGGCCACCTTCGATCCGGCCGGCGTCGAGATCGCGCTGTTCTCGGCCGGTGGCAGCGTGTCCAAGGAATACGCACCGAAGTTCGCCGCCGCAGGTGCGGTGGTGATCGACAACTCCTCGGCCTTCCGTTACGACGATGACGTGCCGCTGGTGGTGTCCGAAGTCAACCCGGAACAGGTCGCCAACCGTCCGCGCGGCATCATCGCCAATCCGAACTGCTCGACCATGCAGATGCTGGTGGCGCTGGCGCCGCTGCACCGCAAGTACGGCATCGAGCGCATCAACGTCTCCACCTACCAGTCGGTGTCCGGCGGTGGTCGTTCGGCCACCGAGGAGCTGGGCAAGCAGACCGGCCAGCTGCTGAGCTTCCAGGAGATCGATCCGCAGCGCTTCCCGGTGCAGATCGCCTTCAACCTGATCCCGCACATCGACGACTTCCAGGACAACGGCTTCACCAAGGAAGAAATGAAGCTGATCTGGGAGACCCGCAAGATCCTCGGCGACGACAGCATCCTGGTGAACCCGACTGCAGTGCGCGTGCCGGTGTTCTACGGCCATTCCGAGTCGGTGGCGATCGAAACCCGCGACAAGGTCACCGTGGCCGAAGCACGTGCGCTGCTGGAGCAGTCGCCGGGCATCGAAGTGGTGGACCGTCACGAGGCCGGTGGCTACCCGACCCCGGTCACCCACGCCTCGGGCACCGACGCGGTGTACGTCGGCCGCATCCGTGAGGACCTGTCGCACCCGCGCGGCCTGAACCTGTGGATCGTATCGGACAACGTGCGCAAGGGCGCCGCCCTGAATGCCGTGCAGCTGGCCGAGCTGGTCGCCGCCGAGCAGCGCTGATCACAGCGGTTGCCTCACCGGTAGTGCCGGCCGCTGGCCGGCATTGCCGTGATGGCACGTGAGTGTCTGCCGGCCAGCGGCCGGCACTACCGAAGGTCTCCATCGGTGGGTGCGGACCGCGGTCCGCACGCTTTATAGTGTCGCCATGAATAAACGGGCCAGGGGCGCAAAGCGCCCCCTCCTCTATCTTTCCACCGCGCTGCTGGCCCTGGCCAGCAGTTCGGCGCTTGCCCTGGGCTTGGGCGACATCCGTGTCCTGTCCAAGCCGGGCCAGCCCCTGCTGGCCGAAATCCCGGTGGTCTCGGCCGATCCGTCCGAGCTGGAGAACCTGCGTGTCGCGTTGGCCTCACCGGTCACCTTCGAGCGCGTCGGCCTGCAGCGGCCGACCGGGCTGGTCGGCGAACTGCAGTTCGAACTGACCCGCAATGCGCAGGGCAGGGCAGTGGTGCGGGTGACCTCGCAGACGCCGGTCGAGACCCCGTCGCTGAGCTTCCTGATCGAGGCGGACTGGGGCCAGGGCCGCCTGGTGCGCGAGTACTCGGCGCTGGTCGATGCACCGTCCAGCGCACTGGCCGTGGCCGAGCCGGAAATCATTGCACCCGCAGGTACGCTCTCCAACACCATCGCCCGTGAGGCCGCCCCGGCGCCCGCCGCCGCGGAGAGCGTGAGCGCGCCTGCGCCGTCCACCGCCACCACGCCGGCACCCGCACCGGCTCGTCCGCGTGCAGTGGCTGCACCCGCTGCCGCACCGGCAGCCGATGGCAGCGTTACCGTCCAGCGTGGGCAGACCTTGTCGCAGATCGCCAGCGTGGTGGCCCGCGGCAACCAGGTCAGCCGCGACCGCGCAATGATTGCGCTGCTGCGGGCCAACCCGGAGGCCTTCATCCGTGGCAACGTCAACCTGCTCAGGCAGGGCGCCGTGCTGCGTATGCCCGGCAGCGATGCACTGGCGGCGGTCGATGCCGCCGAGGCCGCCGCGCTGGTGCGCGAGCATGCCGCACAGTGGCGTCAGGCGCGCACCGTGCCGCAACCGGCGGGTACTGTCGCCCCGGTCGCCACGGCGGGAACCACGAACGCTTCTTCCCCGGCTGCGGCCACTGGGGCACGACTTGAAATCGCTCCGGCGCTGGCCTCCGACGCCGCGCACGCGGGCACAACCACCGGCACTGCAGCCGGCAGCGAGGGTGACATGCTGGGCAACGAACAACTGCGCCAGGCACGCGAGGACATCGCGACCCGCGATGCCGAGATCGGCGAGCTGAAGCAGCGGGTGGCCGACCTGGAAAAACTCAAGGAACAGCAGCAGTCGCTGATCGCGATGAAGGACAACGACCTGGCCGCGGCGCAGCAGCGCCTGGCGCAGGCACCGGATGCCCGCGATGCGGCAACGCCGTGGTACTGGCTGGGTCTGCCGGTGCTGTTGCTGGCGGCCGGCGCGGCCTGGCTGCTGCGTCGTCGCAAGCCGTCGCCACTGCCGCCGCTGCGCGAGGAAGGCGACGCCGCCGGCCTGGCCGCTGCGGTACCGGCCGGCGCGGCGCTGGATACGCTGGCCGAGCAGTCTTCGTGGTCGACGGCGGTGTCCGACAGTGGCCGCCAGGAACCGGCGATGCCTGCCTGGGCGACCGAAGCCGAGGTGCAGGATGACGTGGCTGCCGAAGCGGTCGCCGACGTCGCCGCCCAGACTGACTGGCAGGCGCAGACGCTGCGCGATGACGAAGTAGTGGAGCTGCCCGGGGCCGTGACCGACCTGCCGCGCTGGGACGAGCCGGTGGCCATGCAGGACACCCCCGTGCAGGATGAGCCGCCCGCGCAGGCGGTCCCTGACGAGATCGCAGTGCCGGACTACGCGCTGCACGCCGAACAGCAGCCGCAGTTCCGCGGCGTGTTCGACCTGCCGGCCGAGCATCATGACGGCGGGGATTCGAGCGCGGCGCCGCACGACGCGCTGGCCGCGGCCGCGCATGAAGACGGTACTGCCGCGCCGGCCAGCGATGCCGGCTGGGCGCCGCGCGCCGGGCAGGAACGCCTGGAACTGGCCATCGCCTACCTCGACCTGGGCGATGCGCAGACCGCACGGACGTTGCTGCTGGAAGTGGCCGAGGGCGGCGACCTGCACTGCCAGGCCCAGGCTCGCGAACTGCTGGCCCGCCTGCCGTGACCGAACCCGCCGACAAGGACCGTGCCATGAGCCGCGAGCGCCGTATCGACTACGTTGAATTCGCCTCCAGTGACCCGGCCGACAGCCGCGCCTTCTTCGAAAAGGTGTTCGGGTGGTCGTTCGTCGACTATGGCAGCGACTACACCGCCTTCGACGATGGCCGCCTGCAGGGCGGCTTCTTCCGCGGCCAGCCGCAACGGGCCAGTGACAGCGGCGCGCCGCTGCTGGTGCTGTATGCCGACCAGCTGGCGCCCATCGAGGCGGCGGTGCGCGACGCTGGCGGTGAGATCGTACGGCCGGTGTTTTCTTTCCCCGGTGGCAGCCGCTTCCAGTTCGTCGAGCCCGGTGGCAACGAACTGGCGGTCTGGTCCGAACGCGATCCGGCCTGAGCGCCGCCCCTCCCGCAACATCGAGGTAGCACATGCGTTACGCGCTTGGCGTCGAGTACGACGGCAGCGATTTCAGGGGCTGGCAGAACCTGGGCGAGGGTGGTCCCAGCGTGCAGGCCAGCCTTGAGCAGGCCCTGTCGTCGGTGGCCGATGCGCCGCTGCAGGTGGTCTGTGCCGGTCGCACCGATGCCGGCGTGCACGGCCAGTGCCAGGTCGTGCATTTCGACACCGACGTGGTGCGCGATCCGCGCGCCTGGATGCTGGGCACCACCACCCGCCTGCCGCGCTCGATCGCGGTGCGCTGGTGCGTGCCCGTGGCCGATGATTTCCACGCCCGCTTCTCGGCGCGGGCACGCCGTTACCGTTACCGCCTGCTCAACCGCGAAGTGCGGCCGGCGCTGCAGCGGCAGACCCTCAGCTGGGAGCGCCGTGCGCTGGACGCGGGCCTGATGCATGCCGCCGGCCAGGCCCTGCTAGGCGAGAACGACTTCAGCGCGTTCCGCTCGGTGCAGTGCCAGGCGCTGCATGCACGGCGTGAACTGCAGTCGCTGCAGGTCAGCCGCCAGGGCGAGGTGATCGAGGTCGCCGTGCAGGGCAATGCATTCCTTCATCACATGGTCCGCAATATCGTCGGATCGCTGATCCTGGTGGGCAGTGGCGAGAAGCCGGTGGAATGGATCGCCGAACTGCTGGCCGGGCGCGATCGCACCGTAGCCGGTCCCACCGCACCGCCGCAGGGCCTGGTGTTCCTTGGGCCCCTGTACCCCGACAACTGGCATCTGCCCGCCGAGGTCACGCTATGAGCCGCTCCTACTACCGCACGCGCATCAAGTTCTGTGGCATGACCCGGGCCGGCGACGTCCGCCTGGCCGGTGAGCTGGGCGTGGACGCGGTGGGTTTCATCTTCGCCCGTGAAAGCAGCCGCCGGGTCGCTCCAGCCGAGGCACGCGCGATGCGCCAGGCGATCGCGCCGATGGTCGACGTGGTGGCGCTGTTCCGCAACAACAGCAAGGAAGAAGTGCGCGAGGTGCTGCGCACGGTACGACCGACCCTGCTGCAGTTCCACGGCGAGGAAGACGAGAGCTTCTGCCGCAGCTTCAACATGCCGTACCTGAAGGCGATCGCCATGGGCGGCCGTGAAGAGATCAACGCCCGCACCCTGCAGCTGCGCTATCCCAGCGCCGCCGGCTTCCTGTTCGACAGCCACGCGCCGGGCGGCGGTGGCGGCACCGGCGTGGCCTTTGACTGGGGCCGGATCCCGACCGGCCTGCATCGCCCGTTCCTGCTGGCCGGCGGCCTGAACCCGGAAAACGTCTACGACGCGGTGCTGGGTACCCTGCCGTGGGGCGTGGATGTCTCCAGTGGCATCGAACTGGAGCCGGGCATCAAGGACGGCTACAAGATGCGCACCTTCGTCGAGGAAGTGCGCCGCGCCGATTGCACGGTTCTCGAGTGATTGGCGTCATTATTTGCCGTGATTTGGACCTGGATTTGAGCCTGCACGCATTCTTCACATAGGATGGTCCCAAGCGCGCCTGCCATGAGGGCTGGCGCGGGGATCGACGGGACGCGCGCGGCGCGCCCCGAACGGGCGGCCGCCGCCCACAGCCCAGGAAGGCAAGCGATGCAGGAGTTTCTCACCGTCGTACTCGGTTACCCGACGCTGCCGTACAGCATTCTGCTGTTGGTGTCGGTGATGTATTGGGCGGTTGCGGCGTTCGGCCTGGTCGATGACGGTTTTGGCAATCTCGGCGCCGATGGCGCGCTCGAGGCGGGGACCGACCTCAGTGGCCTGTCGGCCATGCTGGCGCGCTGGGGCCTGGGTGGCGTCCCGATCATGGTGGTGGTCACCCTGCTGAGCCTGTTCGGCTGGCTCATCACCTATTTCATCCATCTGTTCGTACTGCTGCCGCTGCCGGACCTGCTGCGCTGGGGCCTGGGTACGCTCGTGGCGGTGCTGGCACCGCTGCCAGCGGTACCGCTCATCGCGCTGATCCTGCGCCCGGTCCGGCGCTTCCTGCTGCGCCTGCGGCCGGTGCCGCAGGCATCGCTGCTCGGCCGGGCCGGCGTGGTCGCGTCGCCGAAGGTGGACGCACGCAGCGGTCATGCCACGGTCGATGATGGCGGCGCCGGGCTGGTGCTGCAGATCCGCAGCGACATCGAACTGCAGCGTGGCGAGCGCATCGTGCTGGTTGAGCACATGGCCGAACAACACTATTACCGGGTGGTCCGCGCCGATGCGATCGCCCTCGATTTCCAGGACAACCTGCTTCCGGGCAACAAGGAGACTCATCAATGACGTTGGCATCCCTCTTACCGTTCCTGGCCGTCGCCGGCGGCCTGCTTGTCCTGCTGCTGGGCGTGGCCGGGCTGTTCAAGGCCTTCTACCGCAAGGTCGACCAGGGCGTGGCCCTGATCGTCAACGACATGAGCTCCACGCCCAAGGTGCACTTCACCGGTGCGCTGATCATCCCGGTGCTGTACCGCGCCGAGCTGATGCGGATCAGCCTGATTACCCTGCAGATCGACCGCCGTGGCAAGGAAGGCCTGATCTGCCGCGACAACATGCGTGCCGACATCGCCGTGGCCTTCTACCTGCGGGTGAACGAGACCCAGGCCGACGTGCTGCGCGTGGCCAAGGCCATCGGTGCCGACCGTGCGTCGGACAAGCATGCCGTCGATGAGCTGTTCAACGCCAAGTTCTCCGAAGCGTTGAAGACGGTCGGCAAGAAGTTCGACTTCACCGAACTGTTCGAGAAGCGCCAGGAGTTCCGCGACGAGATCATCGCGGTGATCGGCAACGACCTCAACGGCTATGTGCTGGAAGACGTGGCGATCGATTACCTGGAGCAGACCCCGAAGGCGCTGCTGGACCAGTTCAACATCCTTGACGCGCAGGGTATCCGCAAGATCACCGAGCTGACCGCCGCGCAGAACGTGGTGACCAACGAGCTGGAGCAGAACGAGAAGCTCGCCATCACCAAGAAGAACGTGGAAGCGCGTGAAGCGCTGCTGGCGCTGGAACGCCAGCAGGCCGAAGCCGAAGCACGCCAGAAGCGCGAGATCGAGACCATCCGCGCGCGCGAGGAGGCCGAGACCGCCAAGGTGCAGGAAGAGCAGCGCCAGCTGTCCGAGAACGCCCGCATCGAAGCACAGCAGCTGATCGAGATCCGCGACCAGAACCGCCTGCGCGAAGTGGAAGTGGCCGAGCAGAACCGCCAGCGCGCCGTGGCCATCGAGGCCGAGCGCGTCGAGCGCGCACGCCAGCTTGAGCAGGTCACCACCGACCGCGAAGTGCAGCTGCAGGGCGTGGAGCGCGACAAGGTGGTCGAGCAGGGCAAGATGGACGTGGCCAACATCACCCGCGAACGCATCTCCATCGACAAGACCGTGGCGCAGGAGGAAGAGCGCATCAAGGAAGTGCGCGAGGTCTCCGAGGCCGACCGCCAGAAGCAGGTGCTGATCCTGGAAGCCGAGGCCAAGGCACAGGAATCGCTGGTGCGCGAGGTAAAGGAAGCGCAGGCACGCGAGACCGCTTCCAAGCACCGCGCAGTGGAACTGACCACGCTGGCCCAGGCCGAACACGAAGCAGCCGGCAAGCAGGCCGAAGCCAAGCGCCTGCTGGCCGACGCGCTGCGCGCCGAGCAGGCCGCACCGGGCCTGGCCGAAGCGCAGGTGCGTGAAGCTTCGGCACTGGCCATCGAGAAGGTCGGCATCGCCGAGGCCCGCGTGATCGAAGCCAAGGCCGAAGCCAGCCTGAAGCAGGGCAGCAACGAAGCCCGCGTGCTGGCCGAGACCCTGCAGGCGCAGGCGCAGGGTGAGGAGAAGATGGGCCTGGCCCGTGCCACCGCCACCGAATCGCTGGGCAACGCCGAAGCCGGCGTGGTGCAGAAGAAGCTGCTGGCCGAAGCCGAAGGCCTGGTGCGCAAGTTCGAAGCGATCGCTTCGCTGAGCGACCAGGCACGTGGCCACGAAGAGTTCCGCATGATGCTGGACAACAGCCTGAAGCAGGCGCTGGCCTCGATCGAAGCCGGCAAGGAAGTCTCGCGCGAGAACGCCAACGTCATCGCCAGCGCGTTGCGCAACGCCGATATCGACCTGGTCGGTGGCGACGGCGGCATGTTCGAGAACCTGGTCAAGGCGGTGTCGCTGGGCAAGTCGATCGAAGGCTTTGCCGGCAAGAGCCCGATCGTGCAGGAGCTGATGCAGCGCTACCTGGGCGTGGCCGTGGCCGAACCGGCGCCGCGCCAGATCGCCGAGGATGCCGAAGCGGTGCCGACCGTGTCGGCCACCGTGGTCGACAGCGCCCGTTGATGCATCGGGCGATGGCTGCTGCGGCCATCGCCCGCCCGCGCCGGCCGCAACCGCGGCCGTCCGCCCGTGAGCCGGAAGCCTGCTGATGTCTGATACCCATCCGTCCGCCGAATCCACCGCACCGGAGGCCGGCGGCACTACCGTCGACCAGGCCGTTGCCCAGGGCGGTGCCTATGAAGTCCTGCGCCGCCGCCTGGCCGAGCAGGGCCAGCGCCTGCAGGGCCTGGCCGAAACGCTCAACCGCCAGCGCCTGGCCGAGTTCGGCGACAGCCGCCTGGAGGTGGTCGGGCGCTTCCGCATCCGCAGCGAAAACAACTGCGTCGGCCGTGACATCGTGCAGGTCGGGCCGGACCGCCTGCTGTTCGGCTACAACGTGTTCATCGGGCTGAAGACCCAGACCCGCATCGAGGACGTGTTCGGCCTGTACCGGCTGGTGCAGGGCAGCGACGGCTACGACGTGGCGGCGCTGGAGCTGAAGGGCAGCTTCCTCGACCAGCCCGGCTTCGTGCACGACTTCAACGAACTGTACGCCTACTACAAGCACGCGCGCCTGCTGCAGCTGATCGTGGTGGGGGACAAGCTGCTGGCGTCGTTCCAGATCGGTGAGCGCAGCAGCGACGTGCGCGTGTTCCGCTGGGCGCTGTCGCGCGATGGCGAACTGACCTATCTGGATGCGCGCGGTGAGCGCGATATCGCACTGCCGCCGCCGTTCGACTTCGAATGGACCCGGGCGACCCGCGACCTGGCGGTCAATGGCCGCCATTCGCACCTGAACATCCTCGATACCCTGTTCGTGGAGACCACCGGCGGCGACCTCACGATCAAGGTCGAGAACAACACCGAGACCGGGCAGGGCATCTACAGCGAACCGGTGGAGGACAGCACGCAGTCGCTGGACGACGCCCAGTTCGAGTTCGCCCGGGTCGGCTCGCTGGTGCTGCTGAAAGTGCTGCCGTACCGCGAGACGGAGTGGCGCGGGCTGATCTACAACACGCTGACCGGCGGCATCGTGCGCAACGATGCGATCGTGCAGGCCTGCGTGCAGCTGCCCGAAGACCACGGCGTGATCTTCCCGGGTGGCTATTACCTGCAGGGCGGCGAGCACAAGGCGTTCGACGCCTCGATGGCCGGCATGCAGTTCAAGCGCAGCATCCGTTCGCCCAACGGCGAGGACGTGCTGTACATCTTCTACGAGCGCGAAGGCGGGCGCTCGGCGCTGTTCGTCTACAACACCATCCAGCGCGTGCTGCAGAACCCGGTGTTCGGCCATGGCTACGCCTTGATGCAGGACGGGCGCATGGTGCTGTTCCATGCCGAAGGCAGCGAACCGACCCGCATCCATCCGATGCAGGTCTGGCAGACCCCGTTCAGCAGTGACGAGTTTGCTGCAAGCCGGCCACCCGGCAACACCTTCATGGGACGCATCGGCAACGCCGAACTGGTGCGGGGCATCTCCAACCTGTTCAACCTGGCGCGCGAGATCGATGGCCAGGACGTGTCGGTGCAGCGCTACCAGCGCCTGGTGGCCGACACCCGGCGCCTGTTCGATGCCCACCACTGGTTGGGCGACGCGGCCTGCGATGGCGCCGAGGCGCTGCTGCGGCAGATCAGCGCCACCGGCGAATCGGTGCTGGACGAGTACGAGAAGGTGCAGTCGATCCGCCAGCAGTCGGCGCAGGCGATGGTCGAGGCAGAGGCCGCGCACAAGGCGCTGCTGGGCCGGCTGCAGCCGCAGAACTGGAACGAGGTGCAGGCCTTCGTCGAGGCCCTCAATGCGATCACCGCATTGCGTGGACGGCTGCTGACCATCCGCGAGCTGCGTTACATCGACACCGCGCGCATCGAGACGATGACGGCCGAGCTGGTGGAGGCGCAGGATCGTGTCGGCGCCGCCACGGGTGACTTCCTCGCCGGCGATGCCGCGCTGGTGCCGCTGACCACGCGCCTGCAGGCGCTGGATGAAGCTGCGCAGCAGGCGCAGAGTGCCCGCCAGCTGGATGAGCAGCTGGAGGGGCTGCGCGGGATGGCGGCCGATCTGGATATGCTGTCTGAACTGATGGCCGGCCTGAAGGTGGACGATGCCACCGCCCGCACCCGCGTGGTCGAGTCCATTTCGGTGCTGTACGGCCGCCTCAACCAGGCCCGCGCGCGTGCCGATCAGCGCCGCAGGTCGCTCGGCTCAGCCGAGGCCGTGGCGCAGTTCGCCGCGCAGTTCGCGCTGTTCTCGCAGTCGATCACCAGCGCGCTGGCGCTGGCCACGGACCCGGAGCGTGCCGACGAGCAGCTGTCGCGCCTGCTGGTGCAGCTGGAGGAGCTGGAGAGCCAGTTCGGCGAACACGAGCAGTTCCTCGGCGACATCCTGAGCAAGCGCGAAGAGCTGGTTGAAGCCTTCGAAACGCACAAGCAGGCGCTGCTGGATGACCGCCAGCGCAAGGCACGTTCGGTGCTGGATGCGGCCAGCCGCATCCTCGATGGCCTGGCCAAGCGCACCGAGCGCTTCGCCACCGCCGATGAGCTCAATGCGTTCTTTGCCGGCGATCCGCTGATCCTCAAGCTGCGTGAGCTGGCCGAACGCCTGCGCGCGTTGCATGACAACGTCAAGGCCGACGACATCGAAGCGCGCCTGAAGGGCGTGCGTGACCAGGCGGTGCGCCAGCTGCGTGACCGCAGTGATCTGTACGAGGCGGGCGGCAACGTGGTGCGGCTGGGGCCGCGCCATCGCTTCAGCGTCAACACCCAGGCGCTGGACCTGACCCTGCTGCCGCGTGGTGACACGCTGGCGATCCATCTGACCGGCACCGACTTCCTGGAGACCCTGCACGATCCGGAGCTGGATGCGCTGAAGCCGTTCTGGCCGGTCACCCTGGACTCCGAATCACCTGCACTGTATCGCGGCGAGTATCTTGCCGGCAGCCTGTTGATGGCCGCGCAGGAGGGGAGCGACGGGCTTGACCTGGCCACGCTGCAGCACGACGTCGCCACGCCCGAAGCACTGGACCAGCGCGTGCGTGCGTTTGCCGCACCGCGCTACCGCGAAGGCTACGAGCGCGGCATCCATGACCATGATGCCGCGCTGATCCTGCGTGCGTTGCTGCCCTTGCAGCAGGCGGCCGGCAGCCTGCGGCATGCACCGCGGGTGCGTGCGCTGGCGGTGCTGTTCTGGGCTGCCGAGCAGCGGCGCGAAGCGGTGGCGCAATGGCCGGCCCGCCAGATGGGTGCTGAAGCGCTGGCACGCCTGCTGGGGTCCGACGAAGGGCGCCTGGCGTTGCGTGCGGAGATGGCCGAGGCACTGCTGGCGTATGCGCAATCCCACGCGTTGCCGTTCGATGCCGATGCCGCAGAGGCCGCAGCCGCTTATCTGGGCGAGGAACTGGCGGCCGGCGAACCGGTGTTCAGCAGCAGCCGCCATGCGGTAGCGCTGCTGGAGGCACTGGCTCGGCAGCTGGAACAGGCCGGGCAACGCGAGGCGGTCGAACGCGCCCTGCAGCGCAGCCAGGATCCGCTGGCCACGCGCTGGGCGCTGGCCGGTCAGTGGCTGCGGGCGCTGGCGCGGATGCCGGCGCATGCCCCGCATGCCGGCTACGTCGACGAGGCTGCAGCACTGCTGCTGGTGCAGCGCCAGCTGCGTACCCGTGCCAGCGACGCCGCGCTGCAGGCGGAGGTCAGTGGCCTGCTGGGTGAACACGCACGCATCAGCAACGGCACGCTGGTGGTATCGCTGGATGACTTCCTGGTGCGCCTGAAGCAGCACCTGCGTCATTTCGTGCCAGCGTTCCATGCCTACCAGGCGCTGCGCCAGGGCATCATCGGCCGCGAGCGCGAGACCCTGCGGCTTTCCGAGTTCAAGGCGCGGCCGCTGTCCTCGTTCGTACGCAACAAGCTGATCAATGATGTCTACCTGGGCGTGATCGGTGACAACCTGGCCAAGCAGATGGGCACGGTCGGCGAGAACAAGCGCAGCGACCTGATGGGCCTGCTGATGATGATTTCGCCGCCCGGCTACGGCAAGACCACGCTGATGGAATACGTGGCGCACCGCCTGGGCCTGGTCTTCATGAAGATCAACGGCCCGGCGCTGGGTCACGAGGTGCGGTCGCTGGACCCGGCCCAGGCACCGGACGCGACCTCGCGGCAGGAGCTGGAGAAGCTCAACCTGGCGCTGGAAATGGGCAACAACACCATGCTGTATGTGGACGACATCCAGCACACCCATCCGGAGTTCCTGCAGAAGTTCATCTCGCTGTGCGATGGCACCCGCCGTATCGAAGGTGTGTGGCGCGGTCGCACCCGCACCTACGACATGCGCGGCAAGAAATTCTGCGTGGTGATGGCCGGCAACCCGTACACCGAGTCCGGCGAGGTGTTCAAGATTCCGGACATGCTGGCCAACCGTGCCGACATCTACAACCTGGGTGATGTGCTCGGTGGCATGGAGGCGGCCTTTACCCTCAGCTACATCGAGAACAGCCTGACTTCCAACCCGGTGCTGGCGCCGCTGGCTACGCGCGACATGGCTGACCTGTACACGCTGGTCGACCGGGCGATGGGCAAGGAGGTCTCGACCAACGGCCTGAGCCACGCCTACAGCAGCGCGGAGATCAACGAAATCACCGCCACCCTGCAGCGCATGCTGCGCGTGCGCGACGTGGTCTACCGCGTCAACCAGCAGTACATCGCCAGTGCCGCGCAGGACGATCGCTACCGCACCGAGCCGCCGTTCCGGCTGCAGGGTAGCTACCGCAACATGAACAAGCTGGCCGAGAAGATCTCGCCGGTGATGAACGAGGACGAGCTGCAGCAGTTGATCTCCGACCACTACCTGGGCGAGGCACAGCTGCTGACCACCGGCGCCGAAGAAAACCTGTTGAAGCTGGCCGAGCTGCGCGGCGTGCTGGACGACACGCAGGCGCAACGCTGGACGCAGATCAAGCGCGACTTCCTGCGCAACAAGGCCATGGGGGCCGACGACAGCGATGTCGGCGGGCGCGTGGTCGCGCAGCTGGCCGACATCGCCACCGCCCTGCAGCTTCCACCGCCGACGCCGGAACCGATTGCCGTTGCCGACCCGGCACCGTGGCCGGCGTTGCTGGAGGCCCTGCATCGTCTTTCTGAAACACGTCCGGCCGCCGCGCCGGTGCCGGTCGCGGCAGCCGCCAGTGTGCCGACGACGGTCCTGGCCGACGACCTGCAGGCTGGCCTGGCACCGTTGGTGGAACTGTTGGCGGCATCGCAGGCGCAGCAGGCACAGGTGTCGCAGACCCTGGCCGCGTTCGCCGGCTGGGCGCGGCAGCAGGTCGAGCGTGGGGTGCCGAACAGTGCGGTGGCGCAGCGTGCGCGTGTGCGCCGTGCCACGACGCCGGAGGAGCGCGCGCTGGATGAGGCGCTGATGCGTCACTTCTACGGCGAGTCGTTGCCGCCGGACGACGGTGAGGAGATTCCAGCGACGACACCGAAGCCGCCGCCGCTGCCGTGACCATGCAGGCGCCACTGCCGCCACCGAGCTTGCCGGACACGGCCGATGTCGCCGCGCTGGCCGACTATGGTGCGCCGTTGCTGCAGGCGCTGGCACGGCGCGAAACACCGTTGCCGCCGGGCGCGGGCGCAGGGCTGGTGGCCGCACTGGCACGCATCGCGCTGGCCCTGCAGGCCGATAACCCGGCACAGATCCGGCAGCAGGCGGGCTGGTGGGGCCGCCTGCTGGGGCGCGATGTCGATCGCGAGGCGGAAGGACGTGCGCTGCAGTCGCAGCTGGGCGTGCTGGCCCTGCAGGCGCGCGAGCAGGCCCAGCAGCTGCAGCAGCAGCTGCAGCTGCGGGCCATGGCCATCGCCGGACATTCAGCGGCGGCCGCAGCGCTGGACGCCTGGGTCGAGCTGGCAGCGGTGCGGCTGGCGTCGCTGGATACCGCCGGCCAGGCCGCGCTGTCGCAACGGCTCGATCACCTGCGCCGGCTGGCCACGCTGCGCCGTCTCGAGGCCGGCCAGTGGCAGCTCCTGCAGGACCAGGACAACGTGCTGCTGCAACGCTTCGCGCGCATCCATGACGTCCTGTTGCCAGCCTGGCGGCAGGCCGCCGCGGCGGGCCAGGCCGCGGCCGGCGCCACATTGGCGGCGAAGGCCGCCACGCTGCACGCACAGATCGATGACGAGGTCGCGGCGGCTCAGGCTAGACTGCCTTGAGCCGGCCGCCGCTGCCGCTTACCCAACTGCAAGGAGACTGCCCGATGACCCAGGACAGCCAGACCCCCGGTGCCCTCGTGCCCGGCACGACTACCGCCGTTCCGCTCGATGAAGGCGCATTGCAGGCGCTTGGCCTGGTCCGCGAGGATCTGCCGCGCATCGCCGAGATCCGTCTGGAGCTGGATGACCTGCGCCCGGGCAACCTGCAGGTCTTCGGTCGCGAAGCGGCCACGCGCACCGCGGCGTTTTCCAGCCAGTTGCTGGACCAGGTGCGCAATCGTGACCTCGATGCCAGCGGCGAGAAACTGGGCGAAGTGGTGCGCATCGCACGCAGCCTGAAGCTGGACGGCTTCGCGCAGCGGTCGAAGGTGCCGGTGATCGGTGGCCTGATCGACCGCCTGCGCGTATCCAAGGGCGAGCTGGTGCAGAAGTTCAGCGACACCAATGCGCAGATCGAGCAGCTGCTGGGTGATGTCGGTGTGCAGCAGGCGTTGATGGGCAAGCGCGTGGGCGAGTTCGACCGCATGCATGACATCGTCCGCGAAGAACGCCATGCGCTGGGCCTGTATGCTGCGGCCGGCAAGCAGCGCCTGGCCGAACTGCAGGCCGAGCAGCAGGCCGGGCAGGGCAGTGAGGATCCGCAGCAGCGCATCCGCCAGAGCGAAGTCGACAACGCGATCCGCCTCCTCGAAAAGCGCGTGTCCGACCTGCAGCTGATGCAGCATGCGGCCGACCAGTCGCTGCCGATGATCCGCCTGATCCAGGCCAACGCGCTGCAGCTGATCGAGAAGTTCAACACGGTGCGCGAGATCACCATCCCGTCGTGGAAGCGCCAGTTCGCCATCCAGCTTTCGCTGGGTGAGCAGAAGGCCGCGGTCGAGCTGTCCACTGCCATCGACGATGCCACCAACGAGCTGATGCGCCGCAACGCCGACCTGCTGCGCCAGGCCTCGGTGGATACCGCGCGCAGCAACCAGCGCGGCGTGATCGACGTGGCCACGCTGCGCCACGTGCACGACCAGTTGATCGCCACGGTCGAGGAAGTGCGCAGCATCCATCGCGAAGGAATGCAGCAGCGGCAGCAGGCCGAAGTCGAGCTGTCGCGCCTGCGCGAAGACCTGCAGCAGCGACTGGCCACCCCGACTGCCAGCTGAAAAAAGGGGACGGAGGGGATTAAGTCGTTTGTGCCACTTGCGACTTAATCCCCTCCGTCCCCTTTTTGTTGTCAGCGCAGTTGCTGGCCCAGCCAGTCGGCCAGCGCATCCACGCGCCCATCTGCCGGTCCATCCGGTCGCGCCAGCACCCAGAAGCCACCGGTGGCGGCAAACCCCCACGGCGCAACCAGTCGCCCGGCGGCCAGGTCCTCGGCCACCAGGGGCTCGGGTGCGATCGCCGGGCCCAGCCCGGCCACCGCTGCCTCCAGCAGGTAGTACAGGTGCTCGAAGGCAGTACCCAGCTGCAGCTTCGAGGTGTCCAGATCGTGCGCTTGCGCCCACGCCGGCCATGCCTGCGGCCGTGAGCTGGTGTGCAGCAGCGTCTCCTGCAGCAGCGCCGAAGGCGGCACATGCCGCAGTCGCTGCGCGGCCGGATGCGAGGGGGCCACCACCACGCCGACCCGTTCCGGCGCCAGCTCACGCACCTGCCAGCCCCGGGGCCACGGCCCCTGCGCCAGCAGCAGCACCGCGTCCAGTGCGGCCTGCGCCTCGGTGAAGCTGCCATCCAGCGCCGACCACTGCAGGCGTACGCCGGGCAGGGCGGCCTGAAGTGCGGGCAGGCGCGGAATCATCCAGCGCGCCAGCACGCTGCCGCTGCAGCCCAGCACCAGCGCCGGGGCCGCCGTCGGCCGGCGCAGTTCGCGCACGCAGTCTTCGATGCCGCTGAAGGCCTCGCTGCACGCTGCCTGCAGGCGCGTGCCCGCAGCGGTCAGGCGCAGGCCGCGACCGGCCCGCTGGAACAGCGCCAGGCCGAGGTGGTCTTCCAGCAGCTTCAGCTGGCGGCTGACCGCGCCGTGGGTCACGTGCAGGTCCTGCGCGGCGCGGCCAACCCCGCCCAGGCGGGCGGTGGCCTCGAACGCGCGCAGCGCATTGAGCGGTGGCAACAGCGAACGGCTCATGTGAGATTTCCTGACGGTATATGCCAGATAATATCCATTTTCCGGTCACGACCCGTGCGCTAGAGTATCCACCTGTCTCGAACCAGCGGTCGCTTCCATGTCTGCCTCCCCCATTGCCGACTACCACGCCTTCCCGGATGCCCAGGGCCATTTCGGCCGCTACGGTGGCAGCTTCGTTGCCGAAACCCTGGTCGGCCCGCTGCAGGAACTCGCCCAGGCCTATGACCAGGCCCGCCAGGATCCGGCCTTCCAGGCCGCCTACGACCGCGACCTGGCCCACTACGTGGGCCGGCCGAGCCCGATCTACCACGCCCAGCGGCTGAGCGACCATGTCGGCGGCGCGCAGATCCTGCTCAAGCGCGAAGACCTGAACCACACCGGCGCGCACAAGATCAACAACACCATCGGCCAGGCGCTGCTGGCGGCGCGGATGGGCAAGAAGCGCATCATCGCCGAGACCGGTGCCGGCCAGCACGGCGTGGCCAGCGCCACGGTTGCCGCGCGGTTGGGCCTGGAATGCGTGGTGTACATGGGCGCCACCGACATCGAGCGGCAGAAGATCAACGTCTACCGCATGAAGCTGCTCGGCGCGACGGTGGTGCCGGTCACCTCCGGTTCGGCCACTTTGAAGGACGCGCTCAACGAAGCGATGCGCGACTGGGTGACCAATGTGCAGGACACCTTCTACATCATCGGTACGGTCGCCGGTCCGGATCCCTATCCGCGCATGGTGCGCGACTTCAACGCCATCGTCGGCCGCGAGGCACGCGAGCAGATGCTGGCCGAGTACGGCCGCCTGCCCGATGCGATCACTGCCTGCGTCGGCGGCGGCAGCAATGCCATCGGCCTGTTCCATGCCTTCCTCAACGACCGCCAGGTCGAGATCGTCGGCGCCGAGGCCGCAGGTGATGGCATCAGCACCGGTCGCCATGCTGCATCGATCGCCGCCGGTCGCCCGGGCGTGCTGCATGGCAACCGCACCTATGTACTGTGCGACGACGACGGCCAGATCATCGAGACCCATTCGGTGTCGGCCGGCCTGGACTATCCGGGCGTCGGCCCCGAACACGCATTCCTGGCCGATACCGGCCGCGCGCGCTACCTCGGCATCACCGATGACGAAGCACTGCAGGCCTTCCACCTGCTGGCGCATACCGAGGGCATCCTGCCGGCGCTGGAGTCCAGCCATGCGCTGGCGCAGGCGATCAAGCTGGCGCGTGAGCGTCCGCGTGACCAGATCGTGCTGTGCAATCTGTCCGGCCGTGGCGACAAGGATGTGCATACCATCGCCGCGCGCGAAGGGCTGGTGCTGTGAGCGCGCTGCTGCGCAACAGTGGCGTGCTGCTGCTGGCGCTGGGGTTGGCCGCGTGCCAGCCGCCGGAGCCGCCGCTGCTGGCACCGGCCGCCAAGGCCACCACGCAGCCGGCACAGCAGGCGGCCGCGAATGATGACCTCGACCCGATGGCACGTGCGCCGATCGTCGATCCGCCGTCCACGGAAGATATGGACAGCGATGGCGCGCCCGCGGTGGTCTCGGTGGCGCTGGACCATGCCGGCGAGGTGCTGATCGGCCAGCACATGGGCGATCTGAAGGCACTCGGGCCGTGGACCGCGCAAGGGGCGGTCGAAGCCATCGGCGGCAGTTGCGAGTACTACGACGGCAAGGGGCTGCCGCCCGGCGTGTCGATGATGACCGATGAAGATCGCGTCGTCCGTTTCGATCTCGGCCTGGATCCGGACAGCGGGGCGCCGACCCAGCAGCCCGGTCCGTTCGGCCTGCGTGTCGGCATGACCCGCGCCCAGGCCATGGCCCAGTTCCCGAAGCCGCCGGTATCCAGCCCGCATGCCTACGACGGTGACCAGGGCGAGTACCTCACCTGGCAGGACCCGGGTTCGGACCTGGGTATCCGCGTGGAACTGTTTGAAGGGCGGGTCACCCAGATGTACTGGGGAACCAGCGATGCGATTGAACTGATTGAAGGATGTGCCTGAAATGTCCGTATCCCGACTCGATGCCTGTTTCCAGCGTCTGCGCGAACAGCAGCGCAAGGCGCTGATCCCCTTCGTCACGGCCGGTGATCCCTCGCTGGAGGCCACCGTGCCGGTCATGCACGCACTGGTCGACGCCGGCGCCGACGTGATTGAACTGGGCGTGCCGTTCTCCGACCCGATGGCCGATGGCCCGACCATCCAGCGCAGCTCCGAGCGCGCGCTGGCGCGCGGCGCCGGCAGCCGCTACGTCCTGCAGGCCGTGGCGCAGTTCCGCGAGCGCGATGCGCAGACCCCCGTGGTGCTGATGGGCTACCTGAACCCGGTGGAGATCCACGGTTACGCGGCCTTCGCCAAGGCCGCCGTCGACGCCGGCGTGGACGGCGTGCTGCTGGTCGACCTGCCGCCGGAAGAAGCGGGCGACGCCCAGCAGACGTTCGACGCAGCCGGCCTTGCGCTGGTACTGCTGGCGTCGCCGACCACCAGCGAGGCGCGAGCCGACAAGCTGCTGGCGCTGGCCCGTGGCTATCTCTACTACGTCAGCTTTGCCGGTGTCACCGGCGCGTCCGAGCGCCTGGACAGCGATGCCGCCAGTGCCCGCCTGCAGGCGTTGCGCGCGCGTGCGTCGGTGCCGGTGGTGGCGGGCTTCGGCATCAAGGATGCCGCCAGTGCCGCGGCCATGGCCCGCCAGGCCGACGGCGTGGTGGTGGGCAGCGCGCTGGTGGCGGCGCTGGCCGAAGCGGGCTCGGCGGAAGAGGCCGCGCAGCACGCCCGGGCCTTCCTCGCCCCGCTGAGGCAGGCGCTGGACGCGTAACGGTAGTGCCGGCCGCTGGCCGGCATCCTCCTGAGGGCTCGCGTGCAAGGGCTGCCGGCCAGCGGCCGGCACTACCCATCGGTCTGCACGCAAGGGCTGCCGGCCAGCGGCAGGCACCGCCCCAGCACCTAAACGTACGTCCCAGCATGGTTTTTTCCGGCTGCCCCGTGTCTGGCAAGGGGGTGCACGGGCGGGGAAAGCGGAGCTAGACTGTCCGCCTTTGCGGCCCCCGGGCCGCCCTGAACGGAAGTGTCCTCCCGCATGAGTTGGCTCAGCAAGTTGATGCCGTCCGGCATCCGCACCGACAACACCCCCAGCAAGAAGCGCAGTGTCCCCGAGGGCCTGTGGGAAAAGTGCAGCAACTGCGGCAGCGCGTTGTACCGTCCGGAACTGGAAGAGAACCTGGAAGTCTGCCCGAAGTGCGGCCATCACATGGCGATCCGTGCGCGTGCGCGCCTGGCTGCCCTGTTCGATGCCGACAGCACCACCGAGATCGGTGCGCGCCTGGGGCCGACCGACCTGCTCAAGTTCAAGGACCAGAAGAAGTACAGCGAGCGCATCAAGATCGCGCAGAAGAACACCGGCGAGTACGACGCGCTGATCGCCATGCGCGGCCTGCTCAAGGGCCGTGCGCTGGTGGCATCGTCGTTCGACTTCGCCTTCATGGGCGGCTCGATGGGCTCGGTGGTCGGCGAGCGTTTCGCACTGGCCGCGGAAACCGCGGTCGAGATCGGTGCGCCCTACGTGTGCTTCTCGCAGAGCGGTGGCGCCCGCATGCAGGAAGGCCTGTTCTCGCTGATGCAGATGGCCAAGACCTCGGCCGCGCTGGGCAAGCTGCGTGAAGCCGGCCTGCCGTACATCTCGGTGCTGACCCATCCGACCACCGGCGGCGTGTCGGCTTCCTTCGCGATGCTGGGTGACATCAACATCGCCGAGCCGCAGGCGCTGATCGGCTTCGCCGGCCCGCGCGTGATCGAGCAGACCGTGCGCGAGAAGCTGCCGGAAGGCTTCCAGCGCTCGGAATTCCTGCTGGAGCACGGCGCTATCGACCAGATCTGCGACCGTCGCGAAATGCGCGACCGCCTGTCCGATCTGCTGGCAATGCTGGGCCGTCAGCCGGCGCCGGAGGTGGCTTGATGGGAGGCCGCAAGTACTTCGGTACTGATGGCATCCGTGGACGGGTCGGCCAGGGCGTGATCTCGGCCGACTTCGTGCTGCGCCTGGGCAACGCCCTGGGCCGTGTCCTGGTCGACCAGCGCGGCCAGGACGGGCGCCGGCCGATCGTGGTGATCGGCAAGGACACCCGCATCTCCGGTTACATGTTCGAAGCGGCACTGGAAGCCGGCCTGGTCGCCGCCGGTGCGGACGTGCAGCTGCTGGGGCCGATGCCGACCCCGGCGGTGGCGTTCCTGACCCGTACGCTTGGCGTGGACGCTGGCATCGTCATCAGCGCCTCGCACAACCCGCACTACGACAACGGCATCAAGTTCTTCTCCGCCCAGGGCGAGAAGCTCGACGATGCCACCGAGCTGGCCCTGGAAGCGGCGCTGGACATCCCGTTCACCACCGCCGAATCGGAAAAGCTGGGCAAGGCGTCGCGTGCGCGCGAAGCGGTCGGCCGCTACATCGAGTTCTGCAAGGCCAGCGTGCCGCGCGCGTTCGACCTGCGTGGCGTGCGCCTGGTGCTGGACTGCGCGCACGGCGCCACCTACCAGATCGCGCCGCTGCTGTTCCGTGAACTGGGCGCCGAGGTGATCGGCATTGGTGCCGAGCCCAACGGCGTCAACATCAACGCCGGCGTGGGTTCCACCCACATCGACAACCTGGCGGCCAAGGTCCGCGAAACCCGCGCCGATCTCGGCATCGCCTTCGATGGGGATGGCGACCGCGTGCTGATGGCCGACGACCAGGGCAACCCGGTCGACGGCGATGACCTGCTGTATATCCTGGCCCGTGCATGGAAAGCCGAAGGCCGCCTGCGCGGCCCGGTGGTCGGCACGCTGATGAGCAACTACGGCGTCGAGAAGGCATTTGCCGACCTGCAGATTCCGTTCGTGCGCAGCAATGTCGGCGATCGCTACGTGCACCAGGCGCTGATGGAAGGCGGCGGCGTGCTCGGCGGTGAAGCCTCCGGCCACCTGCTGTGCCTGGATCGGGCCACCACCGGCGACGGCATCGTCAGCGCGCTGCAGGTGCTGGTGGCATTGCGCAACAGCGGGCAGACCCTGCGCCAGGCGCTGGAAGGACTGGTGCGGGTGCCGCAGAAGACGGTCAACGTGCGGTTGGGCAATGTCTCGGCCAAGGCCACGGTGCAGGCCGGCAGCGTGCAGGCCGCGCTGGCTGTCGCGCAGCAGTCGGTGGCCGGCCGTGGCCGTGCGTTCCTGCGCCCGTCCGGTACCGAGCCGGTGGTGCGGGTCACGGTCGAAGCCGATGATGCGACGCTGATGCAGGACACGCTGGATCGACTGTCCGCGGCGGTACGTGAAGCCGCCGCCTGAGGCCGCTGCACATCTGCCCAACGAAAACGCCCCGGAATGCCGGGGCGTTTTCGTTGAAGGGGCAGGGCGGTGGGTTGCCTACGGCCCCGGCACCATCTTCTTCTGGCGTGCCTTGAAGCCATTGAACAGCGGTGCGATCAGCGGGTTGTAGCTCTGTGCGATGCGTTTTCGCAGCCAGCTGGCCGGGCGGTTGCGGATCGCGAAACGATAGATGCGCTCCGGGTCGCCGCCCACCACATTGCGTCCGAACGGGTGGGTGGTATGCAGGTAGCGGAAGCCGTGCTCGCGCGCCACCTCGATGTGGTCCTGGTCGAAATCGCCGTAGGGCCAGCACAGCGTATCGGACACCTCGCCAAGCTTGTCCTGCAGGACGTCGCGCGAGACTGCCAGGTCGTGGCTCAGGCCGGCACGGCGCTGTGCGCGGTCCAGGTCGTCGCGGCGCAGCCAGCGGGTGTGGGTATGGGTGTGGCAATGCACTTCGAAGGTGCCGGCGGCGATGGCCGCGCGCGCTTCGCTCCAGCGCATCATCACGTCGTCGCTGCGGTTCTGCTCGTAGATCGCCGCTTCGCAGCCGCGATGGTCCGGCGTGGCAGGCAACGTTGCCCCGGCAAGCCCGGCGTGGGGCCGCTCCGGGCCTTCGCCCATCCAGCCGGTGACCACGAACACCACCGCGTGCATGCCGTACTTCTGCAGGATCGGGTGCGCATACACCCAGTTGTCCAGGTAGCCATCGTCGAAGGTGATCACGATCGACTTGCGCGGCACCGGCTTGCCGGCCAGGAAGCCGGCGTACTGGTCCAGTGTCAGCGACGTCCAGCCGTTGCCGGCCAGCCACGCGATCTGGCTTTCGAAATTCTCCGGTGACACGGTGATCATGCCCGGCGACGGACTGACGTGGTGGTGCATCAGCACCGGTACGGTTCGGGCATCAGCCATGTCCCAGCTCCTTCAGCCACTGGTGGTAATAGTGTTCGGTGGTCTCACCGTGGCCGTCGGGAGTGAACCGGTGCGCGCTGCGCATCCAGTCCCACCCGGCGCGGCCCATCTGCCGCCGCCGTTCCGGATCGTCCACCAGCAGGCGCAGGGCGCCTGTCAGGGCTGCATTGTCGCCCAGCCGGGTGAGGATCGCATTGCTGCCATCCACCACCATCTCCGGCACGCCACCCACCCGCGTGGCCACGATCGGCACCCCGACATAGGCGGCCTCCAGGAAGACGGTACCGGCCGCTTCCTTGTGCGATGCCAGCGCGAAGATGTCGAAGCCAGCCATCAGCCGGCATGCGCCATCGCGATAGCCGAGCAGATGGACCTGCTGCTGCAGCCCGTGCTCGTCGCGCAGCGCCTGCAGCCGGTCCATGACCGGCTGGCCATCGCCGACCACCACCAGGTGCAGGTTCGGGTGCGTCTTGCACAGCGGTACCATCGCCTGCAGCAGGTCGGCATGACCCTTGGGTTCGCGCAGCACCGCCACGCAACCGACCACGATGTCCTGTTCGCCGAAGCCGAGTTCGGCGCGCACGTCCGCGCGTACCTCCTGCAGGCATTGCCAGGGGTCGTCCTTGCGGATTTCGCTCCAGCGCGGCGGGACCGCGATGGGCGGCACGATACCGATGTGTTCGGCCGGAATGCCGCGCGCGGCCAGCAACTGCTTGACGAAGCTGCTGACGGTCAGCACCCGGTGCGGCAGGCCGGTATAGGTCAGCAGCGAGTTGACCGGGCTCATCAGGTGGCGCGAGCGCACCACCAGCGGCGTGCCGCCCAGGCGTGCACCGGCGGCGGCGATCAGTGCGTCACGGCGGCTGGTGGTGTTGACCACGTCATAGCGTTCGCGGCGCACCAGGCGCGAGACCGACCAGATGCCGCGCAGCAGGCGCAGCAGGCCACCCATGCGCAGGGTATGCACGGTGAAACCATCATCGCGTGCCAGCTGGGCCAGTCGCGCTTCGGGCTGGCACAGCAGCGCCACCTCGTGGCCACGCGCGCGCATCACCTGCATGTGGCGGAAGATGTAGATCTCCTGCCCGCCCATTCCCTTGGCGGCTTCAGTGTGCAGGATGCGCAGCGGACGGTTCATGCAGGATCGATCCTTGAGGGTCAGCGGTTGCGGAAGCGGGTCAGCGCTTCCCATGCAGTGCGTACGGCGGCCGCATCGGGCGCCTGCTGTGGCAGCGGCCGGTAGCGCAGGTCCAGGGCGGTGGCGTTGCCGAACTTGTCGAACACATAGATGGCATCGCCATGGCGCACCGCGCGCTGCGACCAGCTTTCGACCACCAGCGCACGCGTGCCCTGCGGCTCGGCCAGCAGGTCCTGGCCGGTGCTGTAATCGGCCAGTGCGTTCTCGCAACCCAGTGCGTGGCGCATCAGTGTCGGCACCCAGTCTTCGTGCGAGCTGGTGCGTGCGTCGTGGCCAGCGGCCTTGCCCGGCCAATGCAGCACGAACGGGACCTGCAGCTGATAGTCGGAGAAGTTGCCGTTGTGGCCCCAGTAGTTCAGCTTGAGGTCGTTGAACTCTTCGGCATGGTCACCGGTGACCAGCACGATGGTGTCCTCGGCCAGGCCCTGTGCGCGCAGGTCGTCCAGCAGCGAGCCGATCAGGCTGTCGGCATAGTGCACGGCGGTGCGGTAGCGGTTGAGTTCCGGCGTCGGGTCATGCTCCGGGCCGAATTTGAGGAAATCGATATCGGCGGCCATCGGTGTGGCCACCGCCGGATAGCCCTCGGGCATGTGGTAGGGCGCATGGGTGGAGTCGAGGAACACGAAGCCGAACCACGGGCGCTGCGCGGCCTGGCTGGCGCGGATGTCCTGCTGCAGCGCACTGATGATCGCGCGGTCGCGGCCGTCTGACTTCAGCGCTGCCGGCCCCTGGTGCAGCTGGTCGCGGACATCGGCGAACACCGTGCGATCGAACTCCGGGCTGTACAACGGCGCACTGCCGTACAGGTGCAGGTCGTAGCCCTGCTGGCCCAGCACCTGGAACAGCTGCGAGCCACGCTGCTCGTCAAGCATGCTCGGCCAATAGCCGCCGGGCAGGCCGTAGAGCAGCCCGAACAGGCCGTAGCGGGTGGCATTGCCGGTGCTGAAATGGTGGTCGAAGACGCGCGCATCCTGCGCCAGCGTCGACGTGTTGGGCATCAGCTGCGGTGTCAGCACATCGTGGCGCAGCGACTCCAGTACCACCATCAGTACGTTGGGACGATGTGGGCTCTGGCAGCGCAGCGGATGCAGCGGGTACAGCAGCTGCGCATGGCGCGGGTCGGGCAGGCCGGCGTGCTGTTGGCTGACCACGCCCAGGCGCCGCATGAAGCTCTTGGCCGTGATCGGCTGCGCCCACGGCAGGTAGTTCCACTGCGCGATCACATCACGGTCGCCGCGGGCGTCGTAGTAGGCCGTGGCGACCTGGCCGCCGGCCATCAGCAGCGCGACCACCGCCCAGGCCTGCAGCACCCGTCGACGGCGCGGCGCGGCCGGCAGCAGTTTCCAGCACGCCCAGGCCAGCAGGCCCTCGGCGGTGAAGACCGCGGCAACCAGCAGGCCGACCTGCAGCCAGGTCTTCCAGGACAGGGCAACCTGGTCCTGCAGGGCGCCGCCGAACACCATGTTCACGACCATGGCATTGAGGTGGAAGCGGTACAGGGTGAAGACCTTGGCGTCGACCAGCAGCAGGCACAGCCACAGGCCCTGCAGCACGGCCGCGCTGATGCTCAGCGTACGCGCGCTGCGTGGCCACAGGCCCAGCAGCAGCGGCAGCAGGCCGGCCAGCACACCGAACGCGAGCAGGTGGCCGGGCAGGGCGACCGCCAGATAGGCCAGGCCGGCGCCGCCGCCCGGATTGTCACGCAGCGGTACATTGCCCAGCGCAATCGCCGCGGCCAGTACCGCATTGCCGGCGATGAACAGCGACCACCAGGCCAGCCGCCGCCAGCGCCGGGCGGAACCTTCAATGGCAGGGGCGGCAGGGGCAGCTGCGGGCATGGTGGGGCAGGTTCAGGGGGTGCAGGAGAGGGGCGGGGCCAACGTGACGGAAGCGTTGCTCCGCGCGCGGGTCGCGCATTGTATCGGTTTGTTTCCGTGTATCGAGTGGCGTCCCCCGGGCGATCTGTCACAATGTTCAGGCGGGCCATGAATGCGTTGGCCCCCTCAGACCCAACGACAAGCCAGGAACCGCTGTGAGCCAGATCCCCACCCTCGACATCACCCGTTTCGACAGCGACCGCGAGGCCTTCGTGGCCGAGCTGGGCGCGGCCTACCGCCAATGGGGATTCGCGGGCATCCGTAACCACGGCATCCCGCAGGCCGACATCGACGCGGCCTACGATGCCTTCAAGGCTTTCTTCGCCCTGCCGGAAGAGGTCAAGCGCAAGTACCACGTGGCCGGCAGCGGCGGCGCCCGCGGCTACACCCCGTTCGGCGTGGAAACCGCCAAGGGCTCCAAGCATTTCGACCTGAAGGAGTTCTGGCACATCGGCCGCGAGATCGCCGACGATTCCAAGTACCGGGACGTGATGGCGCCGAACCTGTGGCCGGCCGAGGTCGAAGGTTTCCGTGAGCGCGGTTACGGCCTGTATCAGGCGCTGGACAACCTGGGGTCGCGCGTGTTGTCCGCGTTGGCCCTGCACATTGGCCTGCCGGAAGACTTCTTCGCCGACAAGACCAACTTCGGCAACTCGATCCTGCGCCCGATCCACTACCCGCCGATCACCACTGACGACATCCCGAACGTGCGTGCCGGTGCCCATGGCGACATCAACTTCATCACCCTGCTGGTCGGCGCCAGTGCCGCAGGCCTGGAAGTGCAGTCGCATGACGGCGAGTGGGTGCCATTTACGTCAGATGCGGACACGATCGTGGTCAACATCGGCGACATGCTGCAGCGCCTGACCAACCACGTGTATCCGTCGACCATCCACCGCGTGGTCAACCCCCCGGGTGACCTGGCGCGCCAGCCGCGCTACTCGGTGCCGTTCTTCCTGCACCCGAACCCGGACTTCCTGATCGACGTGCTGCCCTCGTGCATCACTCCGGAGAACCCGAGCCGGTATCCGGAGGCGATCACCGCCCACGGCTTCCTCGAGGAACGCCTGCGCGAGATCAAGCTGAAGTAAAGAAAAGTGAGGCCGCCGAAAGGCGGCCTTTTTCTTTGCAGGGTTGCACCCTGCACCCGCGGTAGTGCCGGCCGCTGGCCGGCAAGTCCAAAGCCAAAGCGGCTCTGGGGTGTTCCGTGGGGAGGCGGGGAGGTGTCGGATGGCGGGGACGCCGTAAACCCATCCCTGGGGGCTTGGCCGCGACATCCATGTCGCGGACACCCCGCCATCCGACACCTCCCCGCCTTCGACAGTTTCCCGGTGACGGTTGGTGGGTGTCGACCTTGCTCGACACGGTAGATCCACGCCATGCGTGGATGAGATCTCTCGGATCGAAGTGGGGTAGGGGGTTGGTCCAGCCAGCATCAACCCGGAATGCAGCTTTTGTCTTTGCTCTTGCTCTTCTTTTTTCTTCCCGTGGCGGGCGGAACCGCCGGACTGTGTCAGAGGCCGGGCGGGTGGGGCTGCGCAGGGGCGTGAGCCGCATGGGCCCGAGGCATGCCTCGGGCGGGTTGGGCAGGACGCCCAATCCCGGTCTTGCCGTGTGCGCAGGACAGCGCACATGAGCAAGCGGCGATCGAGCTTACATGGACGTACTTGCAGCGCCCCCTGCGCAGTCCCACCCGCCCGGCCAAGCCCCAGATCTAGCCGGGCTCTCCGCGACCAACCAAACCCCGCCCCCCCTCCGCCACGAGGGGCTGCGCCGTTGGCTGAAAATCCATGTAACCGCTTACAATGAAACGGATTTTGCCGCAACGGGTATCATGACCGGCTGACTTCACACAGGAGCCACCCGCTCATGCGCCGCAAGATCGTCGCCGGAAACTGGAAGCTGCATGGCAGCCGTCAATTCGCCAATGAACTGCTGGGGCAGGTGGCTGCCGGGCTGCCGCTGGAGGGGGTGGACGTGGTGATCCTGCCGCCGCTGCCGTACCTGGGCGAGCTGGTCGAGGACTTCGGCGAGACCAGCCTGGCCTTCGGCGCGCAGGACGTGAGCAGCAACGAGAAGGGCGCCTATACCGGCGAGGTCTGCGCGGCCATGCTGGTCGAGGTCGGGGCCCGCTATGGCCTGGTCGGCCATTCCGAGCGCCGCCAGTATCACCATGAAAGCAGCGAGCTGGTCGCGCGCAAGTTCGCCGCCGCCCAGCATGCCAGCCTGGTGCCGGTGCTGTGCGTGGGCGAGACCCTGGAGCAGCGCGAGGCCGGGCAGACCGAAGCGGTCATCGCCAGCCAGCTGGCGCCGGTGCTGGAACTGGTCGGCGCGGCCGGCTTTGCCAAGGCCGTGGTCGCCTACGAGCCGGTCTGGGCCATCGGTACCGGCCGTACTGCTACAAAGGAGCAGGCACAGCAGGTGCACGCGTTCATCCGTGGCGAAGTTGCGCGCTTCGATGCTAGAATTGCTGATTCACTGCCCATTGTTTACGGCGGTAGCGTGAAGCCCGACAATGCCGGGGAACTGTTCGCGCAGCCGGATGTCGATGGTGGGCTGGTCGGCGGCGCCTCCCTGGTGGCCGCGGACTTCCTGGCCATCGCACGGGCGGCGGCCGCGAACTAATCCTAGAAGTATTGTCCGAGGGCGGTTTCCAATGCTGATGTTGATCCTCAATGTCGTCTACGTGCTGGTCGCTGTGGCCATGATCGCGCTGATCCTGATGCAGCGTGGCTCGGGTGCGGCGGCGGGTTCGGGCTTTGGCGCCGGCGCCTCGGGTACGGTGTTCGGTGCGCGTGGCGCCTCGAACTTCCTGTCCAAGTCGACCAAGTGGCTGGCCGTCGTGTTCTTCGGCATCAGTCTCTTCATGGCCTGGTATGCCGGTCACGGCACCCGTCCGGCGGCCGACCAGGACCTGGGCCTGATGTCCGCCCCGGCGGCCAGCGCGCCGGCGGCTCCGGCGGGCGAACTGCCGGCCGTTCCGAAGGCCGATCCGGTCCCGGCCGCCCCGGTTCCGGCGGCGAATGTGCCGGCTCAGGCGGAATCTTCGGTTTCTGGTGAAGAAAAGCCTTCGGAAGGCTCCCAGAAACACTGAAGCCGGTTACAATACGCGGCGCATCGGGAAGATAGTCTGATGTGATCGTTTGCCCAGGTGGCGGAATTGGTAGACGCACTACCTTGAGGTGGTAGCGACGCAAGTCGTAGGGGTTCGAGTCCCCTCTTGGGCACCATTTGTAAGTAAAGCGGGTTCGTCTGGCGCGCAAGGCGCCAGGCAGGTTCCCGTCCACTCCCCCATGCCAAAGCGCCTGCAGGCGCGGCGGCAGAGGCAAGAGAGAATCGCTGTGCTGGCCGAATATTTGCCTTCTCTGCTGTTTCTGATCGTTGCCACCGGTATCGGCATTACGCTGATGCTGGTTGGTCGATTCCTCGGTCCCCGCCGCCCCGATCTGGAAAAGCTGTCGCCGTACGAGTGCGGCTTCGAGGCCTTCGAAGACGCGCGCATGAAGTTCGACGTGCGCTACTACCTGATCGCGATCCAGTTCATCGTCTTCGACCTGGAAATCATCTTCATCGTGCCGTGGACCCAGGTCTTCATGGAGCTGGGCGCCCGTTCGCTCATCACCATGGGCCTGTTCGTCGGCATGCTGTTCCTCGGTTTCATTTACGTCTGGAAGAAGGGAGCGCTGGAATGGGAGTGATTCAGACTCTCGATGGCCTCATGAACAACCCGTCGCCGGAAGGCCGGGTTGATGACATCCTGCGGCCGGAAGGCGACAACCCGCTGCTGGAAAAGGGCTTCGTCACCACCAGCGTCGACGCACTGCTGAACTGGGCGCGCACCGGCTCGATGTGGCCGATGACTTTCGGCCTGGCCTGCTGCGCGGTCGAGATGATGCACGCCGGCGCCGCGCGCCTGGACCTTGACCGTTACGGCGTGGTGTTCCGCCCGTCGCCGCGTCAGTCCGACGTGATGATCGTGGCCGGTACCCTGGTCAACAAGATGGCCCCGGCGCTGCGCAAGGTCTACGACCAGATGCCGGACCCGAAGTGGGTCATCTCGATGGGTAGCTGCGCCAACGGCGGTGGCTATTACCACTACTCCTATTCTGTCGTGCGCGGCTGTGATCGCGTGGTGCCGGTGGACGTCTACGTCCCGGGCTGCCCGCCGACCGCCGAGGCGCTGGTGTACGGGATCCTGCAGCTGCAGAAGAAGATCTGGCGTACACAGACCATCGCCCGCTGACCCCTTCACCTGACAAGAGCGCGCCAAGCCCCCATGGCAGAGCAAGCATCCTTCATCGACCGACTCTCCGCACGTTTCGCTGGTGCGAAGGTCATCGTGGTCGAACCCCGCGGCGAAGTGACGCTGGAAGTGCCTGCCGCCGAGTGGCACGCCACCGCCCTGGCGCTGCGTGACGAGTTTGGTTTCGAGCAGGCCGTGGATCTGTGCGGCGTCGACTACCTCGGTTATGGCTCCGACGAATGGGACACCGCCGACGTGTCCTCGCAGGGCTTCAGCCGTGGCGTCGAAGGCAAGGCCCAGGGCCGCTTCGCGTGGGGCGAGTTCCCCACCGAGGAAAACGGTGCCGACGGTGCCCGCCCGCAGCACATGCCGACCCAGCGTTTCGCCGTGGTCGCCCAGCTGCGCTCGTATCAGCACAACCTGATGATGCACCTGCGCTGCTTCGCCCCTGACGAAGCGCTGCCGGTGGTGTCCTCGCTGACCAGCGTGTGGCCGGGCCTGAACTGGTTCGAGCGCGAAGCGTTCGACCTGTACGGCGTGATCTTCGAAGGCCACCCGGACCTGCGCCGGATCCTGACCGACTACGGTTTCGTCGGCCATCCGTTCCGCAAGGACTTCCCGCTGATCGGCAATGTCGAAGTCCGCTACGACGAAGAAAAGAAGCGCGTGATCTACGAACCGGTCACCTCGGTGGAGCCGCGTGTCGGCGTGCCGCGCGTGATCCGTGACGACGCCCGTCTGCAGACCGCAGCCGGTGAGCGCGCGCAGGAGGCAGTGAAGTGAGCCACGTACACCAGGCCGGCGAAGCGTTCGCCAGCAACGCCGCCGAAAGCCGGCAGGAAATCCGCAACTACACCATGAACTTCGGCCCGCAGCATCCGGCCGCTCACGGTGTGCTGCGCCTGATCCTGGAAATGGACGGCGAAACCATCATGCGTGCCGACCCGCACGTGGGTCTGCTGCACCGTGGCACCGAGAAGCTGGCCGAGTCCAAGCCGTTCAACCAGTCGATCGGCTACATGGATCGCCTCGACTACGTGTCGATGATGTGCAACGAGCACGCCTACGTGCGCGCGATCGAGACCCTGATGGGCATCGAGGCGCCGGAGCGTGCGCAGTACATCCGCACCATGTACGACGAGATCACCCGCATCCTCAACCACCTGATGTGGCTGGGCTCCAACGCGCTCGACCTGGGTGCGATGGCCGTGATGCTGTATGCCTTCCGTGAGCGCGAAGAGCTGATGGACTGCTATGAAGCGGTCTCCGGCGCGCGCATGCACGCGGCGTACTACCGCCCGGGCGGTGTCTACCGCGACCTGCCGGACCACATGCCGAAGTACAAGGAATCGCGCTGGCACAAGGGCAAGGCGCTGAAGCAGCTCAATGCTTCGCGCGAAGGCTCGCTGCTGGACTTCCTGGAGAACTTCACCGTCGAGTTCCCCAAGCGCGTCGACGAATACGAAACCCTGCTGACCGACAACCGCATCTGGAAGCAGCGTACCGTCGGCATCGGCGTGGTCACTCCGGAACTGGCGCACCAGTGGGGCATGACCGGCGTGATGCTGCGTGGCTCGGGCGTGGCCTGGGACCTGCGCAAGAAGCGCCCGTACGCCAAGTACGATGCTGTCGATTTCGACATCCCGCTGGGCAAGGAAGGCGACTGCTACGACCGCTACCTGGTCCGCGTCGCCGAAATGCGCGAATCCAACCGCATCATCAAGCAGTGCGTGGCGTGGCTGAAGGCCAACCCCGGCCCGGTCATGGTCAAGAACTTCAAGGTCGCTCCGCCCAAGCGCGAGGACATGAAGGACGACATGGAAGCGCTGATCCACCACTTCAAGCTGTTCAGCGAAGGCTATTGCGTACCGGCGGGCGAAACCTATGCGGCCGTGGAAGCGCCCAAGGGCGAATTCGGCTGCTACCTGGTCTCCGATGGCGCCAACAAGCCCTTCCGCGTGCACCTGCGCGCACCGGGCTTCGCCCACCTGTCCTCGATCGATTCGATCGTGCGCGGCCACATGCTGGCCGACGTGGTGGCGATGATCGGTACCTATGACCTGGTGTTCGGCGAGGTTGACCGGTAATGCCGTCCGCCACGCCAACGCCCGCTGCAGGCAGCCGGCGCAAGCCGGCGCCGCAGTTTCTGGAATTTCACGTTATGCATTTCGCTGAGGTCGGCCGATGAAGGCGACAGGTAATTTCGAGGCGGCGCGCGACGTCGACCCGATGGTGGTGCTGAGCGACAAGACCCGCGCTCACATCGATCACTGGCTGTCCAAGTTCCCGCCGGACCGCAAGCGCTCTGCCGTGCTGCAGGGCCTGCATGCGGCCCAGGAGCAGAACCAGGGCTGGCTGACCGACGAGCTGATCGCCGCCGTCGCCAAGTACCTCGACCTGCCGCCGGTGTGGGCCTACGAGGTCGCCAGCTTCTACTCGATGTTCGAGACCGAGAAGGTGGGCCGCAACAACGTGGCCATCTGCACCAACATCAGCTGCTGGCTCAATGGCGCCGAGGACATCGTCCGCCATTGCGAGAAGAAGCTGGGCATCAAGCACGGTGAATCGACCCCGGACGGCCGCGTCTACCTCAAGCGCGAGGAAGAGTGCCTGGCCGGTTGTGGCGGCGCGCCGATGATGGTCATCAACGGTCACTACCATGAGCGTCTGACCCTGGAAAAGGTCGACGAGCTGCTGGACGGGCTGGAGTAAGGGCATGGCACATCACCACGAATCCAAGGGTCCGGTCGGCCCCGCGCCGCTGCCGCACCAGGTGGTCTACACCACCCTGCATTACGACACCCCGTGGTCGTACGAAAGCTACCTGAAGACCGGTGGCTACGCCGCCCTGCGCAAGATCCTCGAAGAGAAGATCCCGCCGGAGCAGGTCATCGAGATGGTCAAGGCCTCGGGCCTGCGCGGCCGCGGTGGCGCAGGCTTCCCGACCGGCCTGAAGTGGTCCTTCATGCCCAAGGGCAACATGCAGAAGTACATCCTCTGCAACTCGGACGAATCCGAGCCGGGCACCTGCAAGGACCGCGACATCCTGCGTTACAACCCGCATTCGGTGGTGGAAGGCATGGCGATCGCCTGCTACGCCACCGGTTCGACCGTGGGTTACAACTACCTGCGCGGTGAGTTCCACCACGAGCCGTTCGAGCACTTCGAGCAGGCCCTGGCCGACGCCTATGCGAACGGCTGGCTGGGCAAGAACATCCTCGGCAGCGGCGTAGACATCGACATCTACGGTGCGCTGGGCGCCGGCGCCTACATCTGCGGCGAAGAAACCGCGCTGATGGAATCGCTGGAGGGCAAGAAGGGCCAGCCGCGCTACAAGCCGCCGTTCCCGGCCAATTTCGGCCTGTATGGCAAGCCGTCGACGATCAACAACACCGAAACCTACGGTTCGGTGCCGGCGATCATCCGCAACGGTCCGGAGTGGTTCAAGGGCCTGAGCCTGACCGCCAACGGCGGTCCGAAGTGCTTCTCGGTGTCCGGCTGCGTGCAGAACGGCGGCAACTTCGAAGTGCCGCTCGGCACCAAATTCCACGACCTGCTGGAAATGGCCGGTGGCCTGCGTCCGGGCCGCACGCTGAAGGGCGCGATCCCGGGCGGCGTGTCGATGCCGGTGCTGACCGCGGCCGAGCTGGAGGACCTGCCGATGGACTACGACACCATCCGTGCACTGGGCTCCGGCCTGGGTTCGGGCGCGATCGTGGTGCTCGACGACAGCGTCTGCTGCGTCAAGTTCGCCTGCCGCATCAGCCAGTTCTTCCACAAGGAATCCTGCGGCCAGTGCACCCCGTGCCGTGAAGGTACTGGCTGGATGCACCGCGTGCTGGAGCGCATCGTCGCCGGCAAGGCCACGATGGAAGACCTGCACCAGCTGAAGGCGGTGGCCGGGCAGATCGAAGGCCACACCATCTGTGCGTTCGGTGAAGCGGCTGCATGGCCCATCCAGGGCTTCCTGCGCCAGTTCTGGGACGAATTCGAGTACTACATCGTCAACGGTCATTCGATGGTTGACGGCAAGAAGGTGGAGGCAGCCGCCGCATGAGCGCGCAACCCGTAAACCCGAACGTGCCACCGGATCACGTGACCATCGAGATCGATGGCAAGTCGCTGGTCGTGCCCAAGGGTTCGATGATCATCCAGGCGGCCGACAAGGCCGGTATTCCGATTCCGCGCTTCTGCTACCACGAGAAGCTGCCGATCGCCGCCAACTGCCGCATGTGCCTGGTGGACGTGGAGAAGTCGCCGAAGCCGGCGCCGGCCTGCGCCACCCCGGTGATGGACGGCATGAAGGTCGCCACCCGCAGCGAAAAGGCACTGAAGTTCCAGCGCTCGGTGATGGAGTTCCTGCTCATCAACCACCCGCTGGACTGCCCGATCTGCGATCAGGGCGGCGAGTGCGAGCTGCAGGACGTATCGTTGGGCTATGGCCGTTCGGTCAGCCGCTTCAACGAGCGCAAGCGCGTGGTGCCGGACGAGGACATGGGCCCGCTGGTCGCTACCGAGATGACCCGCTGCATCCAGTGCACCCGCTGCGTCCGCTTCACCGCCGACGTTGCCGGTACCTACGAACTGGGTGGCATGTACCGCGGTGAGAACCTGCAGATCGGCACCTTCGACGGCAAGCCGCTGACCACCGAGCTGTCCGGCAACGTCGTCGACGTCTGCCCGGTCGGCGCGCTGACCAACAAGGTGTTCCAGTTCCGCGCCCGTCCGTGGGAACTGACCGCGCGCGAATCGCTGGGCTACCACGACGCGATGGGTTCGAACCTGTTCCTGCACGTGCGTCGCGGTGAAGTGCTGCGCACCGTGCCGCGCGACAACGAAGCCGTGAACGAGTGCTGGCTGTCCGACCGTGACCGCTACTCGCACCAGGGCCTGTACAGCGAAGACCGTGCGGTCAAGCCGCTGCGCAAGGTCAATGGCGAGTGGAAGGAAGTGAGCTGGGCCGAAGGCCTGGCCGCGGCCGCCGAGATCCTCAAGGCGAACCAGGGCGACAACCTGGGCGTGCTGGTGCACCCGTCCACCTCCAACGAGGAAGGCGCGTTGCTGGCCCGCCTGGCCAAGGGCCTGGGCACGGGCAACATCGACCACCGCATCAACAACCGCGATTTCTCCGACGCCGCAACCGCCGAAGTGTTCGGCCTGCCGCTGGCCGAAATCGAAGGCGCTGACCGCATCGTCGTTCTGGGCAGCAACATCCGCCACGAACTGCCGCTGCTGCACGCCCGCCTGCGCAAGGCGCAGACCACCAAGGGCGCGAAGATCCATGTCGTCAACCCGGTGGACTTCGACTTCGCCTTCAGCATCGCCGGCAAGCAGATCGTCGCACCGTCCAAGTTCGTCGACGCGCTGGCCAACGCCGAGCTGCGTTCGGCAGTGCAGGGCGGCAACAACACCGTGCTGATCGTCGGTGGCATCGCCGAAAACCACCCGCGGGCTGCCGCGATCCGCGCTGCTGCGCGTGAGTTCGCCGCCGCCACCGGTGCCAAGCTGTGCCGCATCCCGCAGGGCGCCAACGCCGTTGGCCTGACCCGCGCCGGTGTGCTGCCGGCCGGCAGGGACGTCGCCGCGATGCTGGCGCAGCCGCGCCAGGCCTATGTGGTGTACGGCCTTGAGCCGGGCCTGGACTTCGCCGATGCACCTGCCGCGCGCAAGGCGCTGGCCGGTGCCCAGGTGGTGGCTTTCAGCCAGTTCGCCTGTGCCTCGACCCGCGACGTCGCCGACGTGATCCTGCCGATCGGTGCGCTGCCGGAAATCGACGCCACCCTGACCAACCTTGATGGTCGCGAGCAGTCGGCCCGTGCCGGCGGCAAGCTGCCGGGCGAGGCCCGTGAAGGCTGGCGCGTGCTGCGCGCCCTGGGCGGCGAGCTGGCCGTGGCCGGTTTCGACTTCACCGACCTGGCCGGCCTGCGCGCCAGCCTGGCCCCGGTATCGGTCACCGTTGCCGCTTCGGCGCAGCCGGTGGTTGCCGGCGAAGGCCTGGAAGTGGCTTCGACCGCCGCGATCTACCGCACCGATGCGGTGGTCCGTCGCGCCCCGGCGCTGCAGTCGCATCCGCTCAACAACGCCCCGCGCATCGTGCTGAACGCTGAAGATGCCGCTCGCCTGCAGCTGCAGGAAGGGCAGATGGCCAAGGTCGGCACCGATGCCGGCAAGGCCACCCTGCCGGTGGTGGTCGACGCCCGCGTCGCTGCGGGTTCGGTCTGGATTGAATCGGGCCACGGCGCGACCGCGCCGCTGGGTGCCGCTCGCGTATCGGTGGTGGCTGCATGAACGAATTGCTGTTGAACGCGGTCGACCCGCTGCACCAGTGGCTGCTGGGCCTCGGTGACATCGGCGCGCTGATCTGGATCATCCTGAAGATCCTGGTGATCGCCGTTCCGGTGATCATCTCGGTGGCCTTCTACGTGGTCTGGGAACGCAAGCTGATCGGCTGGATGCACGTCCGCCACGGCCCGATGTACGTGGGCATGGGCATCTTCCAGGCCTTCGCCGACGTCTTCAAGCTGCTGTTCAAGGAAGTGGTCCAGCCGAGCAGCGCCAACAAGGCGATCTATCTGCTGGCCCCGCTGATCACCCTGGCGCCAGGCCTTCGCGGCCTGGTCGGTGGTGCCCTTCGATTCGCAGATCGTGCTGTCCAATGCCAATGCCGGCCTGCTGTACCTGCTGGCGATGACCTCGCTGGGCATCTACGGCATCATCCTGGCCGGTTGGGCGTCCAACTCGAAGTATGCGTTCCTGGGTGCGATGCGCGCCTCGGCGCAGATGATCAGCTACGAAATCGCCATGGGCTTCGCCCTGGTCGGCGTGATGATCGCCTCGGGCAGCCTGAACCTGAGCAACATCGTGATGGCTCAGGCCGGCAGTTCCGGCTTCTTCGACTGGTTCCTGCTGCCGCTGTTCCCGCTGTTCGTCATCTACTGGGTCTCGGGCGTGGCTGAAACCAACCGCGCGCCGTTCGACGTGGTGGAAGGCGAATCGGAAATCGTCGCCGGCCACATGGTCGAATACTCCGGCGGTGCCTTCGCCCTGTTCTTCCTGGCCGAATACGCGAACATGATCCTGATCAGCTTCCTGATCTCGATCTTCTTCCTCGGCGGCTGGCTGAGCCCGGTCCAGGGCTGGGTCAACTTCGGCGATGTCTCGCCGCTGGTCGACTGGATCTGGAAGGGGGGCGCGCCGTGGCTGTTCGTCAAGGTGTTCTTCTTCGCCAGTGCCTACATCTGGTTCCGTGCCAGCTTCCCGCGCTTCCGCTACGACCAGATCATGCGCCTGGGCTGGAAGGTCTTCATCCCGCTGGCCATTCTGTGGATCGCGGTTACCGCCGTCATGGTGTTCTTCGGCGTGATTCAAAAGGGCGTCTAAAGTGATGAACAGGATTACCCATTACTTCAAGAGCCTGCTGCTGCTCGAACTGCTGGCGGGCCTCTGGCTGACGCTGAAGTACAGCTTCAAGCCGAAGTACACGATGATGTACCCGATGGAGAAGTTCCCGCAGTCGCCGCGCTTCCGTGGCCTGCATGCGCTGCGCCGTTATCCTAACGGCGAAGAGCGCTGCATCGCCTGCAAGCTGTGCGAAGCGGTGTGCCCGGCGCTGGCCATCACCATCGACTCGGCCAAGCGCGAGGACGGCACCCGCCGCACCACGCGTTATGACATCGACCTGTTCAAGTGCATCTTCTGTGGCTTCTGTGAGGAAAGCTGCCCGGTGGACTCGATCGTCGAAACCCACATCCTCGAGTACCACTTCGAGAATCGTGGCGAAAACATCGTTACCAAGCCGCAGCTGCTGGCCCTGGGCGACCGTCTCGAAAACGAGATCGCCGAGCGTCGCGCCGCCGATGCCGCTTACCGCTGAGGTCGAGAGATGGATTGGGTAAATATCGCTTTCTGGGTGTTCGCCATCGCGGCAACGGTTTCGGCCGGTGCGGTGATCAGCGTGCGCAACCCGGTTCACGCCGTGCTCTGCCTGGTGCTGACCTTCTTCTCCATCGCCTGCGTGTGGCTGCTGGTGGGCGCCGAGTTCCTCGGTGTGGCGCTGGTGCTGGTCTACGTCGGTGCGGTGATGGTGCTGTTCCTGTTCGTGGTGATGATGCTGGACATCGACCCCACCAAGCTGCGTGAGGGCTGGGTGCGCTACCTGCCGGTCGGCCTGATTGTCGCGGTCGCGATGCTGGCGCAGATGCTGATCCTGATCGGGGTCAAGGCGCGTTCGGTCACGCCGTTCCCGGCCGACAACGCCGCTGCGGTCGCCGCCGACAGCTCCAACATCACCTGGCTGGCACGCACGCTGTTCACCGAGTACCTGCTGCCGTTCGAGTTCGCCGCCGTCATCCTGACCGTGGCCGTGGTAGCCGCCGTGATGCTGACCCTGCGTCGCCGTACCGGCGTGAAGAGCCAGAACCCGGGCCAGCAGACCATGGTCAAGGCCGGCCAGCGCCTGCGCATGGTCAAGATGGGTGCCGAAGCACCGGTCGTGCACAGCAACAGCAAGCCGGTCGCCGGCGAGGAGACCCAGCCGTGATCACCCTTGGCCATATCCTCGCGCTGGGCGCGGTGCTGTTCGCCATCAGCCTGGCCGGTATCTTCCTCAACCGGAAGAACGTCATCGTCCTGCTGATGTCGATCGAGCTGATGCTGCTGTCGGTGAACATCAATTTCGTCGGCTTCTCGCGTCAGCTGGGCGATCCGTCCGGCCAGCTGTTCGTGTTCTTCATCCTGACCGTCGCCGCCGCGGAAGCCGCCATCGGCCTGGCGATCCTGGTGACCCTGTTCCGTACACGCCGCACGATCAATGTCGGCGAAGTCGATTCGTTGAAGGGCTGATCCACAGATGGAAATCACTCTCTCCAAGAGTCTGTTGATCGCAGTGGTGCTCGCACCGCTGTTCGGCAGCATCATCGCCGGCCTGTTCGGTCGCCAGGTCAAGCGCTTCGGCGCGCAGACCATCACCATCCTCGGCGTCGCGGTGGCCTGCGGCCTGTCGATGTATACGCTCTACCAGCTGCTGTGGGGCGGGGCGCAGCCGTTCAACCAGAACATCTACACGTTCTTCGAAGTCGGCCAGTACTCGGCCCACGTCGGCTTCATGGTCGACAAGCTGACCGCGATGATGATGGTGGTGGTGACCTTCGTGTCGCTGCTGGTCCACATCTACACGATCGGCTACATGCAGGACGATTCGGGCTACCAGCGGTTCTTCAGCTACATCTCGCTGTTCACCTTCTCGATGCTCACCCTGGTGATGAGCAACAACTTCCTGCAGCTGTTCTTCGGCTGGGAAGCGGTGGGCCTGGTGTCGTACCTGCTGATCGGCTTCTGGTTCAAGCGCCCGACCGCGATCTTCGCCAACATGAAGGCGTTCCTGGTTAACCGCGTCGGTGACTTCGGCTTCCTGCTGGGCATCGCCGGCGTGCTGTGGGTGTTCGGCACCCTGGACTACTCGCAGGTGTTCTCGCAGGCCGGCATGCTGGCCGACCCGCGCGCCCAGCTGCAGATCTGGGACGGCACGCTGCTGGGCATGCAGCTGCTGAACGAGCCGGTGATCTGGTCGATCGCCACCGTCATCTGCATCTGCCTGTTCATCGGTGCCATGGGCAAGTCGGCCCAGGTCCCGCTGCACGTGTGGCTGCCGGACTCGATGGAAGGCCCGACCCCGATCTCGGCACTGATCCACGCCGCGACGATGGTGACCGCTGGTATCTTCATGGTCACCCGCATGTCGCCGCTGTTCGAGCTGTCGCAGACCGCGCTGAACTTCGTGCTGTTCATCGGCGCCACCACCGCGTTCTTCACTGGCCTGATCGGCATCGTGCAGAACGACATCAAGCGCGTGGTCGCGTACTCGACCCTGTCGCAGCTGGGCTACATGACGGTTGCACTGGGCGTGTCGGCCTATTCGGCTGCCGTGTTCCACCTGATGACCCACGCCTTCTTCAAGGCCCTGCTGTTCCTGGGCGCCGGCTCGGTCATCATCGCGATGCACCACGAGCAGGACATGCGCAAGATGGGCGGCCTGCGCAAGTACATGCCGATCACCTTCATCACCATGTGGATCGGTACCCTGGCGCTGGTCGGCACGCCGTTCTTCTCCGGCTTCTACTCGAAGGACACCATCATCGAGGCGGCCGAGCTGCACGCGCACCTGTCCAACAGCTGGGTGGCCACCTATGGCTACTGGGCGGTGCTGGGTGGCGTGATCGTCACCAGCTTCTACAGCTTCCGCCTGCTGTTCCTGACCTTCCACGGCAAGGAGCGTTTCCGCGACGCGCATGACGATCACGGCCATGGCCATGACGATCACCACGCCGCCGACGCCCACCACGGCGATGCACACCATGGTGATGGCCACGACGACCACGGCCATGGCCACGGTCCGCACGAGCCGCACGAAACCCCGTGGGTGGTGACCCTGCCGCTGATCCTGCTGGCCATCCCGTCGATCGCCATCGGTTTCTTCAGCATCGGCCCGATGCTGTACGGCACCGACTGGGCCGGCAACCACGCGCACGATGCCATCAAGGGCCAGGCGCACACGTTCTTCACCGGCATCGTCGACTTCTACGATCCGGCCAAGAACACCATCGGCTTCCTGGGTGAGGAGTTCCATGGCCCGGTCGCCTTCGCGCTGCATGGCATGATGGCTCCGGCGTTCATGCTGACCGTTGCGGGCTTCCTGCTGGCCGCACTGTTCTACCTGTGGAAGCCGGACCTGTCGGGCAAGGCCCGCAAGACCTTTGCTCCGCTGGTGTCGGTGCTTGAAAACAAGTACGGCTTCGACAAGCTGTGGATCGATGGCTTTGCCGGTGGCAGCGTCAAGCTGGGCAAGGTCTCGCGCTGGATCGACAGCAACATCGTCGACGGCGTGGTCAATCTCTCGGCACGTGTTGTGGACGTCGCAGCCGGCGTGCTGCGTCGTACCCAATCCGGTTTCCTCTATCACTACGCCTTCGCGATGATCATCGGCCTGATTGCCCTGCTGGGCGTGCTGATGCATTACCTGCGTTGATGACCTGTACGGAATAAGAAGACGTGTCGAACTGGCCTCTACTCAGTGTCCTCATCTGGCTGCCGATCATCGGTGGTGCCCTGATCCTTGCGATCCGTGATGCGCAGACCGCCCGCTGGGCGTCGCTGGGCGTAGCGGTGCTGACCTTCGTGGCGAGCCTCTCGCTGCTGAGCGGCTACAACGCAGGCGTCGATGGTCTGCAGTTCGTCGAGACCCATGCCTGGATCCCGGCGTACAAGATCGGCTACAACCTGGGCGTGGACGGCATTGCCGTGGCGCTGATCCTGCTGACCACCCTGGTCAGCGTGCTTGCCCTGATCGGCGCCTGGAGCGCCATCGACAAGCGCGTGAACCAGTACGTGGCGGCCTTCCTGATCCTGGAAGGTGTCACCGTCGGCATCTTCGCCGCGACGGACGCGATGCTGTTCTACGTGTTCTTCGAAGCGATGCTGATCCCGATGTTCCTGATCATCGGTGTCTGGGGCGGTCCGCGCCGCATCTACGCCGCGCTGAAGTTCTTCCTGTACACCTTCCTCGGCTCGGTGCTGATGCTGGTGGCGCTGATCTACCTGTACATGAAGGGCGGCAGCTTCCAGCTGGCCGACCTGTACGCGCTGCCGCTGTCGGCCAAGGAGCAGACCTGGATCTTCTTCGCCTTCCTGATCGCCTTCGCGGTCAAGGTGCCGATGTTCCCGGTCCACACCTGGCTGCCGGACGCCCACGTGGAAGCGCCGACCGCCGGTTCGGTGATCCTGGCCGCGATCGCCCTGAAGATCGGTGGCTACGGCTTCCTGCGCTTCAACCTGCCGATCGTCCCGGACGCGTCGCAGGAGTGGGCCTGGCTGGTGATCGCACTGTCGCTGATCGCCGTGATCTACGTCGGCCTGGTCGCCCTGGTGCAGGACGACATGAAGAAGCTGATTGCCTATTCGTCGATCGCGCACATGGGCTTTGTCACCCTGGGCACCTTCATCGCCCTGTGGCTGGTGCGCGAAGCCGGCAACGCCGATGCCGCCCGCCTGGGCCTGCAGGGCGCCATGGTGCAGATGATCTCGCACGGCTTCGTGTCCGGCGCGATGTTCTCCTGCGTCGGCGTGCTGTACGACCGCATGCACAGCCGCCGCATCGCCGATTACGGCGGCGTGGTCAACGTGATGCCGTGGTTCGCCACCTTCGCGATGCTGTTCTTCATGGCCAACGCGGGCCTGCCGGGTACCAGCGGTTTCGTTGGCGAGTTCATGGTCATCCTCTCGGCCTTCCAGCGTAATCCGTGGATCGCCCTGGGCGCGGCCACCACCCTGATCATCGGCGCCGCCTACACCCTGTGGCTGTACAAGCGCATCTTCTTCGGTGAAGTGGCCAACAGCCATGTTGCCGAACTGAAGGACATCAACGGCCGCGAATGGCTGGTGCTGGGCGTGTTCGCCATCGGCGTGCTGGCCCTGGGCATCTACCCCAAGCCGCTGACCGACCTGATGGAGCCCTCGATCGCGAAGCTGGCGATGCAGATCGCATCCAGCAAGCTGCTGTAATTCCAGGATTTGATGATGACCACCTCGCCGCTGCTGCCATTGACCGCCGCTGACCTGCCACCGCTCGCTCCCGAGCTGGTGCTGATCGGCAGCGCCTTCGCCCTGATGATCCTCGACCTGTTCGTCAGCAACCGGAACAAGATCGTCACCCACCTGTTCTCGCTCGCTGCGCTGGCCGTGGTGCTGTTCATGCTGGCCACCGGCGTGGGCGGGCAGGGGGAGGTCTTCCATGGCATGTTCGTGCGCGATACCGCCGCGGACGTGATGAAGACCGGAATCGTGCTGCTCAGCGGCCTGACCCTGGTCTACGGCTGGCGCTACCTGCGTGATCGCGACCTGTTCCAGGGCGAGATCCCGGTGCTGATCCTGTTCGGCACCGCCGGCATGATGATCCTGGTCTCGGCCGGCAGCCTGCTGATGGTCTACCTGGGCCTGGAACTGCTGGCGCTGTGCTCCTATGCCCTGGTCGCCAGCAACCGCGAAAGCGGCCTGGCCTCGGAGGCGGCGATGAAGTACATCGTGCTGGGTTCGCTGGCCTCGGGCCTGCTGCTCTACGGCATGTCGCTGATCTACGGCGCCACCGGCAGCCTGCACCTGGATGTGATCCGCGAGGCCATCCCGCACTCGGAAGAGCGCGTGCTGCTGATCACCGGTGCGGTGTTCATGATCGCCGGCGTCGCCTTCAAGCTGGGTGCCGCGCCGTTCCACATGTGGCTGCCGGACGTGTACCAGGGTGCCCCGGCACCGATCGCACTGTTCATCAGCTCGGCGCCGAAGCTGGCCGCGTTCGGCATGGCCTACCGCCTGCTGGAAATGGGCGTGGGTCCGCTGTCGACCGAACTGCAGCTGCTGATCGCCGGCCTGGCCGCGGTATCGCTGGTCATCGGCAACCTGATGGCCATCGCGCAGAGCAACCTCAAGCGCATGCTGGCGTTCTCCACCGTCTCGCACATCGGCTTCCTGCTGATGGGCATCGCCGGCGGCGGTTCGCAGGGCTACGCTGCCGCGCTGTTCTACGCGCTGGCCTACGCGATCATGTCCACCGCCGCCTTCGGCGCGATCATCGCCCTGTCGCGTGCCGGCTTTGAAGCCGAGAACATCGAGGACTTCAAGGGCCTGAACGCCCGCAACCCGTGGATGGCCGGCCTGGTGCTGTGCATCATGGCGTCGCTGGCCGGCATCCCGCCGTTCCTGGGCTTCTGGACCAAGCTGGCGGTGCTGGGCGCGGCCGTCAACGGCGGCCTGCTGTGGCTGGCCATCCTCGGCGTGCTGTGCGCCGTGGTCGGCTGCTTCTACTACCTGCGCGTCATCAAGGTCATGTACTTCGATGAGCCGGTGGGCGAGGCCATGCCGCGCAGCAACGACCGCGTGCTGGGCGTGGTGCTGGGCGTGAATGCCCTGGCGCTGCTCGCGCTGGGCCTGGCCTGGAACCCGATCATGGTCTGGTGCCAGCAGGCATTTGCGCATCTTGCATAAAAGTTGACACAAAGCTGCGCGATTCGTGTAATATGCGCAGCCTGAGTTGTCACTGCAGCGGTTCAGCCAGAACATCGTTGCGGTAGTCCTCCTCGAAAGAGCAGGGCAGCAGTTCAAACACTTCCGGTGCGGGGTGGAGCAGTCTGGCAGCTCGTCGGGCTCATAACCCGAAGGTCGCAGGTTCAAATCCTGCCCCCGCTACCAACGTCGGATCGGCGCCAACCGGTTCGATGAATGAGGGAAAGCTTGCATTTTTCGCAGCAATGCCTCATGATTCCGCTTCTGGTGCGGGGTGGAGCAGTCTGGCAGCTCGTCGGGCTCATAACCCGAAGGTCGCAGGTTCAAATCCTGCCCCCGCTACCAAGTAAAGAGATCGCCTTCGAAGTCCTGCTTCGAGGGCGTTTTTCTTTGGGGTCTGCGTTGTTTCTGTGTGATCGGGGTCAGATCCCTTATCCACGGGAAAAGGGATCTGACCCGGGTCCGCACCTTGCACCAGCGCGGTGCAGTCGCTATCATCAGCGGCCTAGCAGTACCCCTGAAGGCGGCCTCCCAGCGGGAGTCCGGACCCGGAAGGAGGGCCGCAACCGGCAGGCAATGCGGGTTGCAACCGGAATCCAGTCACCGGAGTCTTTCCGGAAAAGGGGCCCAACGGGCCCTTTGTCGTTTCCGGGGCGTCACGTTTCCACGCCGGCCAAGGCCGGCACCCAACCATAGAGATCAAGGCAGGCTGTGAGCGACAAGGCAACCGACATCGCGAATCTGCTCGCCCCGACCGTTGTGTCGCTGGGCCTGGAGCTGCTGGGCGTTGAGTATCTGCCGGCCCCCGGCGGTGCGACCCTGCGCCTTTATATCGACGTGCCGCTGGCTGAACAGCCCGAGCGCATCATCAATGTCGACGACTGCGAGCGGGTCAGCCGCGAAGTGTCGGCGCAGCTGGACGTCGAGGACCCGATCAGCGGCAATTACACGCTGGAAGTGTCCTCGCCGGGCGTCGACCGTCCGCTGTTCAGCCTGGAGCAGTTCGGCCGTCACCTCGGCGAATCGGCCAAGGTCACGCTGAAGCTGCCGCAGGACAACCGTCGTCGCCTGCAGGGTCGTATCGAGGCGACCGACGAGGCGGCGGGGACCATCACTTTCATCGTCGACAAGGCCGAAGTGGTCGTGTCGGCCGACAACATCGACAAGGCACGGATCATGCCCGACTGGGTGGCGCTGGGGCTGGCCCCGAGCAAGCCGACCGGTCCGGCACCGAAGCGTCCGAAGCCGAACACGAATTCTTCTTCCAACGAGCCGGCGGCAAAGAAGCCGCGCGCGGAGTGAGCCAATGAGCAAGGAACTGTTGCTGGTAGTCGACGCAGTCGCCAACGAGAAGGGCGTGCCGCGTGAAGTGATCTTCGATGCCATCGAGGCCGCCCTGGCCTCGGCAGCGAAGAAGCGCTATCCCGACGAGGAAGTGCTGACCCGCGTGGTCATCGACCACAAGGACGGCAGCTACGAAACCTTCCGCCGCTGGGAAGTGGTGGCCGATGACGTGGTCATGGAATCGCCGGACCGCCAGATCCGCCTGATGGACGCCGTCGATGAAGCCGAAGGCGTCGAGGTCGGCGACTACATCGAAGAGCAGATCGAGAACCCGGATTTCGGCCGCATCGCTGCCCAGGCCGCCAAGCAGGTCATCGTCCAGCGCGTGCGCGAAGCCGAGCGCCAGCAGGTCGTGGATGCGTGGAAGGATCGCGTGGGTGAGCTGATCACCGGCGTGGTCAAGCGCGCCGAGCGCGGCAACATCTATGTCGACCTCGGTGGCAACGCCGAAGGCTTCATCCCGAAGGACAAGGGCATCCCGCGCGACGTGCTGCGCGCCGGTGACCGCGTGCGCGGCTACCTGGCCGAAGTGCGCTCGGAGCCGCGTGGCCCGCAGCTGTTCATCAGCCGTGCCGCCCCGGAATTCATGATCGAGCTGTTCAAGCTGGAAGTGCCGGAAGTCGGCCAGGGCCTGGTGGAAATCAAGGCCTGTGCACGTGACCCGGGCGACCGCGCCAAGATCGCCGTGCTGGCCCACGACCAGCGCACCGATCCGATCGGCGCCTGCATCGGCATGCGCGGTTCGCGCGTGCAGGCCGTGTCCAACGAGCTCAATGGCGAGCGCGTGGACATCGTGCTGTGGAACGACAACCCGGCCAACTTCGTCATCAACGCGATGGCGCCGGCCGAAGTGCAGTCGATCATCGTCGATGAAGACAAGCACTCGATGGACCTGGCCGTTGCCGAAGACCGCCTGGCCCAGGCGATCGGCAAGGGCGGCCAGAACGTGCGCCTGGCCAGCCGCCTGACCGGCTGGCAGCTCAACGTGATGACCCAGGACCAGGTCACCGCCAAGTCGGAAGCCGAGCAGGCTGCGGCCCGCCAGCTGTTCATGGACAAGCTGGAAGTGGACGAGGAAATCGCCGGCATCCTGGTCAGCGAAGGCTTCGGCACCGTCGAGGAAATCGCATATGTCCCGGTCGGCGAACTGCTGGCCGTGGAAGGTTTCGACGAGGACATCGTCGAAGAGCTGCGCGCTCGTGCCCGCGATGCGCTGCTCAATGAGGCCCTGGCAGTCGAGGAAGGCCTTGAAGACGGCCAGCCGGCGCAGGACCTGCTGTCCCTGAAGGGCATGGACGAAGCCACCGCATACGCGCTGGCCGGCCACGGCGTGCGTACCAGCGAGGATCTGTCCGACCTGGCCGCCGACGAGGTCATGGACTTCGGCATCGAAGGACTGGATCAGGCGCGCGCCGCTGCGCTGATCCTGGCCGCCCGTGCCGAGGAGATCGCCCGACTGGAACGCGGCGAATGAGCCGGCAATGAACAGGGCCCTGAGCCGCTCAGGGCGTAGAATCCGCGCCACCTCCACATGCGGGGGGGCGCCCACAAGATCATAGGATCCGAATGTCGCAGCAAACCACCATCCGCAAGCTTGCCGAACTGGTCAACACGCCGGTCGAAAAACTGCTGGAACAGCTGGCCGGTGCCGGCATGAAGTTCAGCGGTCCCGACCAGGTCGTGACCAGCTCCGAGAAGGTGAAGCTCCTGGGCTTCCTTCGTCGTTCGCACGGCAAGCCCGAGCAGGCCCCGGAAGAGACCGATCAGTCTGCGAAGAAGATCACGCTCAACCGCCGGAAGCAGCAGGAAGTGACGGTCAATTCCGGTCGCAGCAAGACGACCGTGAATGTCGAGGTGCGCCAGAAGCGTACCTACGTCAAGGATGGTGCTCGCGCCATGACCCCGGACGAAGAGCGCGCCGACATCCTGCGCAAGCTGGAAGAGTCGCGTGCCCGCAACCTTGCCGAACAGCAGGCCCTGGCCGAGAAGGATCGTCTGCGCGACGAAGCCATCGTCCGTGCCCGTGAGGAAGAGGCCGCCGCCAAGGAACGCGCCGAGGCCGAGAAGAAGGCTGCCGAGGAAGCTGCGGCTGCCGCCAAGGCGGCCGAGACGCTGGCTGCCAGCAAGCCCAAGCGTGCTCCGATCGACGAAACCGCGCCGCGCCCGCCGCGCACCCCGGCCGCAGCCCCGGCTGCGCCGCGTGGTGCACCGCCGCCGCCGCGCAACGACGACCGCAACAACCGCAGCGCGCCGCGCAACGAGCGTGGCCCGGGTGACCGTTTCGCTGGCCAGATGCACCTGTCGGCCGCCGACCGTGCGCGTCGTGGCAACAGCAACAACAGCAACACCCGGGGTCGTCCGGGCGGGCGCAACCAGGCCGGTGGCCGTCGCGACATGTCGCGCGGTGGCAACAATGCCGGCCCGCACGCCTTCGAGCGTCCGACTGCACCGGTGGTGCGTGAAGTGGCGATCGGCGACACCATCACCGTGGCCGACCTGGCGCAGAAGCTGGCGCTGAAGGGCGGCGAGGTGGTCAAGGCGCTGTTCAAGATGGGCGTGATGGCGACCATCACCCAGTCCATCGACCACGACACCGCCGCGCTGGTGACCGAAGAACTCGGCCACAAGGCGATCCGCGCCAACGACAACGACGCCGAAGACGCACTGCTGGCCTCGACCGGTGAAAACCAGGGCGAAGCCACCCAGCGTCCGCCGGTGGTCACCATCATGGGCCACGTCGACCACGGCAAGACCTCGCTGCTGGATTACATCCGCCGCACCAAGGTCGCCACTGGCGAAGCGGGTGGCATCACCCAGCACATCGGCGCTTACCACGTCGATACGCCGAAGGGCGTGATCAGCTTCCTGGACACCCCGGGCCACGCCGCCTTCACCTCGATGCGTGCGCGCGGCGCCAAGCTGACCGACATCGTGGTGCTGGTCGTGGCCGCCGATGACGGCGTCATGCCGCAGACCAAGGAAGCGATCCAGCACGCCCGTTCGGCGGGTGTGCCGCTGATCGTGGCGATCAACAAGATCGACAAGTCCGACGCGGATCCGATGCGGGTCAAGAACGAACTGCTGTCCGAGCAGGTCGTGGCCGAAGACTTCGGTGGTGACACCCAGATGGTGGAGATCTCGGCCAAGACCGGCCTGGGCATCGACGACCTGCTGGACGCCATCTCGATCCAGGCCGAACTGCTGGAACTGAAGGCGGTCGATGAAGGCCGCGCCTCGGGCGTGGTGATCGAATCGTCGCTGGACAAGGGCCGCGGCCCGGTCGCGACGGTGCTGGTGCAGCAGGGCCGCCTGAAGAAGGGCGACTACCTGGTGTGCGGCATCCAGTACGGCCGCGTGCGTGCGCTGTTCGACGAAACCGGCAAGCAGCCGGAGTTCGCCGGCCCGTCCATCCCGGTGCAGGTCCTGGGCCTGTCCGGCGTGCCGGAAGCTGGTGACGACTTCGTGGTCGTCGAGGACGAGCGCCTGGCCAAGGACGTTGCCCAGCAGCGCGAGACCAAGCGCCGTGAATCGCGCCTGGTGGCCACCGCTGGCAGCCGCATGGAAGACATCATGGCGACCCTGGGCAAGGGCGAGGGCCAGCAGGTCCTCAACCTGGTCATCAAGGCCGACGTGCAGGGTTCGGTGCAGGCGCTGAGCCAGGCACTGGTCGCGCTGTCCAACGAAGACATCCGCATCAACGTGATCCACTCCGGCGTGGGTGGCATCACCGAGTCGGACGCCAACTCGGCCGCCGCTTCGAAGGCCACCGTCATCGGCTTCAACGTGCGTGCGGACGCTTCGGCCCGTCGCATCATCGAATCCAATGGTGTCGACCTGCGTTACTTCTCGATCATCTATGACGTGATCGACCAGGTGAAGCAGGTGGCCTCCGGTCTGCTGGGCGTGGAGATCCGCGAAGAGATCATCGGTATCGCCGAGGTCCGCGACGTCTTCCGCAGCTCGAAGCTGGGTGCCGTCGCCGGCTGCATGGTCATCGAGGGTGTGGTCAAGCGCAACAAGCCGATCCGCGTCCTGCGCGACAGCGTGGTGATCTTCGAGGGCGAGCTGGAATCGCTGCGTCGCTTCAAGGAGAACGTCGAGGAAGTCCGCAACGGTACCGAATGCGGTATCGCGGTGAAGGCCTACAACGACGTCAAGCCGGGTGACCAGATCGAGTGCTTCGAACGTATCGAAGTGCCGCGCACCCTGTAATGCTGCAAGGTGGCCCGACCAACGGTCGGGCCCCACCATGTACCTGTAGCGCCCGACCGTTGGTCGGGCGACAATCGAATCAAAGGTAGTGCCCGACCGTTGGTCGGGCGACAACTGAACCAAGAGCTCCTCGTGCCCAAGACTTTCCATCGAACCGACCGTGTCTCCGCCCAGCTGCGCCGTGAACTCGGCACCCTGGTGCACAACGCCGTGCGCGAGCACGGGTTGCCCTCGGTGAGCGTGTCCGACGTGGAAATCACCCGCGACATGGCCCATGCCAAGGTGTTCGTCACCGCGCTGATGCCGGAACGTTCGGCTGAAGCCGTGGCCGGCCTGAAGGAACTGGGCTACCGCCTGCGCATGGACCTGGCCCGCGCGATGAAGCTGCGCCACGTGCCGGAGCTGCATTTCCACTACGACGACTCGGTCGACCGTGGTGAGCACATCGACAACATCCTGCGCGACCTGCCCGATACGCTGGCCGCCGAGAAGCGTCGCGAGAGCGACGAAGAATAACCGCGCGACGCCGGGCATGCCCGGCGTTGCTGCATTCCGGCTGCGCGATGTCTGATGCAGGCCGCGCTGCGGCAGCCGAGCATGGCCCGTCTCAACACTTTCCTGTCATGACCCGAATTCAGTTCCGTCGCCTGGATGGCATCCTGCTGCTCGACAAGTCGACCGGCATGAGCTCCAACGCCGCCCTGCAGGTGGCGCGCCGCCTGTTCCGCGCCGAGAAGGGCGGCCATACCGGCAGCCTCGACCCGCTGGCCACCGGCCTGCTGCCGCTGTGTTTCGGCGAGGCGACCAAGATCGCCGGCCTGCTGCTGGGTTCGGCCAAGGCCTACGACGCCGAGATCGTGCTCGGCCAGACCACCGATACCGACGATGCCGAAGGCCAGGTACTGCTGCAGCGCCCGGTGCCGGCGATCAGTGCCCAGGCCCTGCAGGCTGCGCTGGCGCCGCTGACCGGCACCATCCGCCAGCGTGCCCCGATCTATTCGGCGCTGAAGCAGGGCGGTGAACCGCTGTATGTGAAGGCCCGCCGCGGTGACGTCATCGAAGCGCCCGAACGCGAGGTGCAGGTACACGCCATCGAGGTGCTGGAGCAGCAGCCGGAACGGCTGCGGCTGCGCGTGACCTGTGGTTCCGGCACCTATATCCGCAGTCTGGCCCGCGACCTCGGCGAACGCCTGGGCTGTGGCGCCCACATCAGCGCGCTGCGCCGGCTCTGGGTCGAGCCGTTCCGCGAGCCTGCCATGGTCACCCTGGACCAGCTGCGGGCGATGGTCGAGGCCGGTGACGAGGCTGGCATGGACGCGTTGCTGCTGCCGCTGGCGGCCGGCCTGGCTGAATACCCGAGGGTCGACCTGGACGCCGACCAGGCCCACCGGTTCTGCGTGGGCCAGCGCCAGCGCGACCTGTCCTGGCCGCGCGGCCTGGTGGCCGTGTTCGGTCCGGACGATGCTGTCCAGGGCCTGGGCCAGGTCGACGAGAGTGGCCTGCTGGCCCCGCAGCGCCGTTTCAACCTCTGACCGGGGCCTGCCGGTTCAGCCCCGGTCCTTGTCCCGGACGCCCCCGGCCGTTACAATTTCGCGGCCGTTTTCCGGCAACCTGCCTCGCGCAGGTTTCATCCTCGTAGTCCACGGCGAGCCTGGCGGTGCGCGAAGCGCGTTCCTGCCGGCCACGCATCACAGAGAAAAAAGAAATGTCGATCGACACCCAGAAGGTCATTGAAGACAACAAGCGCAGCGCGGCTGACACCGGCTCCCCGGAAGTCCAGGTTGCACTGCTGACCGCCCGCATCGAACTGCTGACCGGCCACTTCAAGACCCACAAGAAGGACCACCACAGCCGCCGCGGCCTGCTGCAGATGGTCAACCGCCGTCGCAGCCTGCTCGACTACCTGAAGAAGAAGGACGTCGAGCGCTACAAGGCCCTGATCGAGAAGCTTGGCCTGCGTCGCTAAGCAACGAATCCCCCGCGGCGCAGCGATGCGCCGCGGTTTTGTTTTGTAGTACCGCAATCCCCGATTCAGGCCGGAACGATCCGGCCACCCGCTGGCGGCAAGGGTCGCCGACGGTCCAAATTCGCAGACAGCATCCCCAAGGACACCCTCCGTGGCAAAAATCACCAAAACCTTCCAGTACGGCAAGCACACCGTCACGCTTGAGACCGGCGAAGTCGCCCGTCAGGCCAGCGGCGCCGTCATCGTCAAGATGGACGACACCGTACTGCTGGTCACCGCCGTCGCCGCCAAGAGCGCGCGCGAAGGCCAGGACTTCTTCCCGCTGACCGTCGATTATCAGGAAAAGTTCTACGCCGGCGGCCGTATCCCGGGTGGTTTCTTCAAGCGCGAAGGCCGTGCGACCGAGAAGGAAACCCTGATCTCGCGTCTGATCGACCGTCCGATCCGCCCGCTGTTCCCGGAAGACTACAAGAACGAAGTGCAGATCATCGCCACGGTGATGTCGCTGAACCCGGACGTGGACGGTGACATCCCGGCCCTGATCGGTGCTTCGGCTGCCCTGGCCCTGGCTGGCACCCCGTTCATGGGTCCGATCGGCGCGGCCAAGGTCGGTTACAAGAACGGCGAGTACATCCTGAACCCGACCGTCAGCGAACTGGCTGACTCGCAGCTGGAGCTGGTCGTCGCCGGTACCTCCAACGCCGTGCTGATGGTTGAATCCGAAGCCGCGCTGCTGTCCGAAGAAGTGATGCTGGGCGCCGTGACCTTCGGTCACCGCGAAATGCAGAAGGTCATCAACGCGATCAACGAGCTGACCGTCGAAGCCGGCACCAAGCCGTCGACCTGGGAAGCCCCGGCCAAGAACGAAGCGCTGATCTCCGCCCTGAAGGAAGCCATCGGCCCGCGCCTGGGCGAAGCCTTCCAGGTGCGTGACAAGCTGCAGCGCCGCGACGCCATCTCGGCGATCAAGAAGGACGTGTTCGAAGCCCTGGCTGGTCGCGTGGCCGCTGAAGGCTGGAACCCGGCCGAGCTGTCGAAGGAATTCGGCGAACTGGAATACCGCACCATGCGTGACTCGGTGCTGGACACCAAGGTCCGTATCGACGGCCGTGCGCTGGACACCGTCCGCCCGATCACCGTGAAGACCGGCGTGCTGCCGCGTACCCACGGTTCCTCGCTGTTCACCCGTGGCGAAACCCAGGCAATCGTGACCATCACCCTGGGCACCGCCCGTGACGGCCAGGTCATTGACGCCGTTGCCGGTGAGTACAAGGAAAACTTCCTGTTCCACTACAACTTCCCTCCGTTCTCGGTGGGTGAGTGCGGCCGCATGATGGGCCCGAAGCGCCGCGAAATCGGCCACGGTCGCCTGGCCAAGCGCGGCGTGCTGGCTGTCATGCCGTCGCTGGAATCCTTCCCGTACACCATCCGCGTCGTCTCGGAAATCACCGAGTCGAACGGTTCCTCGTCGATGGCATCGGTCTGCGGCTCGTCGCTGGCCCTGATGGACGCCGGCGTGCCGGTGAAGGCGCCGGTGGCCGGTATCGCCATGGGCCTGGTCAAGGAAGGCGAGCGCTTCGTCGTCCTGTCCGACATCCTGGGTGACGAAGATCACCTGGGCGACATGGACTTCAAGGTAGCCGGTACCGCTGAGGGCATTTCCGCCCTGCAGATGGACATCAAGATCGAAGGCATCACCGAAGAGATCATGAAGCAGGCTCTGCAGCAGGCCAAGGCTGGTCGTCTGCACATCCTGGGCGAAATGGCCCACGGCCTGACCGCTCCGCGTGAAGAGCTGTCGGACTACGCGCCGCGCCTGCTGACCATCAAGATCCACCCGGACAAGATCCGCGAAGTGATCGGCAAGGGTGGCTCGACCATCCAGGCCATCACCAAGGAAACCGGCACCCAGATCGACATCCAGGATGACGGCACCATCGTCATCGCTTCGGTCAATGCCATCGCTGCCCAGGCCGCCAAGGCCCGCATCGAGCAGATCACCTCGGACGTCGAGCCGGGCCGCATCTACGAAGGCAAGGTCGCCAAGATCATGGACTTCGGTGCGTTCGTCACGATCCTGCCGGGCAAGGACGGTCTGGTCCACGTGTCGCAGATCTCCAGCGATCGCGTCGAGAAGGTCGGCGACGTGCTGAAGGAAGGCGATGTGGTCAAGGTCAAGGTGCTGGAAGTCGACAAGCAGGGCCGTATCCGCCTGTCGATGAAGGCCGTGGAAGAAGGCGACGCCGTCAGCGCCGAGTAATCGGTACTGCTGATTGTGCGGTGGGTGAGGCCCGTCGGTCCTCACGCTTCCGCAAATGAAAAAGCGGGCTTCGGCCCGCTTTTTCTTTGCCTTGATGTCATGCAGTGCCGCTCATCCAGGTCGCTGCATGTCCTGCTGCAGTGCGTGAGCGCCGCCACGTGGCCATCGTTCTGTCACGGTTGCGCGGATCACGCCTGTCCACGGGACGACATGCCGCGACAACCGTCCCACAGCCACATCGGTTTGCTAACGTGGCGGCGCCTTCGAACCGGGAGATCCCATGTTCCGCCAGACCGTGGCCGTCCTTGCCGTGCTGATTGCCGGTGCCGTGCCCATCGCTGCGCGCGCCGCGCCGCCGCCGCCGCCGATCTTCGGTGCCTACTACCCCGGCGGCTCGGCCGAGCGCTATCCGGTGTCGAGCATTCCCGCCGAGCGCCTGACCCATCTGTTCTATGCGTTCTCCACCATCGAGGACGGCCGCTGCGCGGTCGGCGCGGAAGCGCCGAAGAACTTCGCCGCGCTGGCCGAGCTCAAGAAGGCGCATCCGCACCTGCGCACGCTGATTTCGATCGGTGGCTGGGGTGCGGGTGGGTTCTCCGATGCAGCGTTGACCGAGGCCAGCCGCAAGCGCCTGGTGGACTCATGCATGGCACTGTTCTTCGATCACCATGCCGGCAGCTTCGATGGCGTGGATATCGACTGGGAGTTCCCGGTCAGTGGCGGGCCGAAGGAGCTGGCGCATCGCCCGCAGGATCGCGCCAACCTGACCAGGCTCGCGCAGGCGTTCCGCGTGGCACTCGATGCGCACGGGCGCAAGGTGGGGCAGCCAATGCTGCTGACCGCCGCGCTGGCCGCCGGTCGCCTGCAGACCGATGGCCCCTATGATCCGGCGGCGAGCTACGACCTGCCGGCGCTGGCCAAGGTGTTCGATTTCATCAACCTGATGAGCTATGACATGGGCACCGGCTTCTCATCGGTGTCGACCTTCAATGCGCCCCTGCATGAAGTGCCGGCCGATCCGCTGGCGCCGGAGCTGCGGCGCTGGAACAACGTGGCCGGCGCGGTGCAGTACTACCGCGAGCACGGTGTGCCGGCCGACAAGCTGGTGCTGGGCGTGCCGTTCTATGGGCGCGGCTTCAAGGTCACCGGCGATGCGCCGGATGGCCTGTATCAGCCCTACAGCGCACCGGCCGACGCCGGCGACTGGCGGGTGATCAAGGCGCGCTATCTCGACCAGCCGGGTTGGGTGAAGCACTGGCAGCCGCAGGCGCAGAGCCCGTGGCTGTACAACGCCGTGCAGAAGATCTTCATCAGCTATGAAGACCCGCGCTCGATCGGCCTGCGTGCCCGGTTCGCCCGCGAGCAGGGCCTGGCCGGGGTGTTCATGTGGGAGCTGACCGGCGACGACGAGCAGGCCAGCCTGCTCAACGCGATGCTCGGCCCGTGGCAGAAGGCGCGCATCGGCGATTGAGTCACTGGTGGCGCCGGGCCATGCCCGGCGCCAGGCGGCAACGCCATCGGCCCGACACCGCACATTGCGACGACGCCGGCGGCGCTACGCTTTGGGCATGATCCATCTCGAACGCCTGGACCACCTGGTCCTCACCGTCGCCGACATCGAACGCAGCTGTGACTTCTACCAGCGCGTGCTCGGCATGCAGGTCGTGCGCTTCGGCGCTGGCCGTACCGCGCTGCAGTTCGGCCAGCAGAAGATCAACCTGCATCCGGCCAGCGCGCCACTGCAGCCGCATGCGCTGCGACCCACGCCGGGCAGTGCCGATCTGTGCCTGGTCACGCATACGGCAATGGTCGATGTGCTGGCGCACCTGCAGGCGCAGGCCATCGCGGTGGAGGAGGGGCCGGCCACACGTACCGGTGCGCTGGGACCGATCGAATCGGTGTACTTCCGCGACCCGGATGGCAACCTGATCGAAGTGAGTCGTTACCCGGGCGAAGAACACCTGCAGCGGTAGCGCCGGGCCATGCCCGGTGAAGGCTTAGTTGGCCCAGACGCTGTTGGGGTCGCCGTTGCGGGCGCGGCGCTGGCTGGCGACGGCCAGGCGAGCGAAGCCGAAGGCCATGGCCAGCGCGATGGCATCGACCCAGAACAGCGGCCAATGGCCACGCGCGGCGGCGCGCCACAGCCAGTCACCATTGAGTGCGCCGTGCAGGACCGGCACCAGTGCAGTGCTGAGCGCTGCGGCCCACAGCAGCTCGCGCGCCGCCTGCGCGGGGCGGCGCAGTGCAGCCCACAGCGCACAGGCTGCCCAGCTGCCGAAGCAGGCCCAGCGGATGCCATGGTCGACCGCCGACGGTGCCAACCGCTCCAGCACCAGCGCGGTGATGAAAGCGACCGAGATCGCCACGCACAGGCCGATGCACACGCCAACCGTGGCCCGTGCCATGTTCACCCCGGCACGCGGCTGTTGCGGCTGGCGACGCTTGCGCCGCGACTCGATCCACAACAGGTTGCCGGAGTAGAACAGGAACGCACCGCCGAGGCCGAGCAGAAAGTACAGCCAGACCACCACGCCATTGCCGAACTCACCGAAGTGCAGGGCATAGGCGGCGCTGAGCGTGGCGTGGTTGGCATCGCGCTGGCCCGGCAGCTGGGAGGCCAGGACGTTGCCAGTGGCCACGTCCAGGGCCACCGAACCGAGCGGCCCGAGTGTGCCGGTGGATTCGCCCGTGATCTCGATCGTGGCGTTGGCATCGCCGGCGTTGGCCAGTTTCAGGTAGGCCGGCTCGAAGTTGGCCACGCCCTGTGCGCGGGCTACTTCAAGCGCGCGCGCATGCAGCAGGCGCAGGCTGCCCGGCGGTGCCGGGATGCCACTGGCGTCGCGCACCGGCGCGGTGTCCATTGCAGTCGGTACCGCCTGCAGGGCCTTGCCGTCGTAGATCAGTGGATTGAGCAGGGCCATCTGCACGAACACCAGGCAGAGCAGGGCGCCCGTGACCGCGAACATCAGGTGGAAGGGCAGGCTGAGCACGCCGATCACGTTGTGCGCGTCCTGCCACAGTTGTTTCAGGTTGCGGCCCGGACGCAGCGCGAACAGGTCGCCGAACAGCTTCGGCAGGTGGATCACCAGGCCGCTCAGCAGCGCCATGCCATACAGCAGGCTGACGATGCCCATCACGTAGATGCCGGCCACCGGCAGTCCGAGGCTGTAATGCAGTTCGTTGACCAGTTCGGCCAGCCCGGTCTGTGGCGGCGTCGGGCTGCCGGCGATCTCGCCCGGCCAGGCATAGCGCCAGCTGCCGTCGTCGGCCTGCCAGTAGGCCAGGGGTTGCGGATGTTCGGCGCCGGGGAACGTCATGCCGACGTGGCGGCGGGCCTCCGGGTGTACCGCCAGCACGTCTTCCAGCAGGTACTGCGCATCGTCCAGGCCCGCCGGCAACGCGGTGGCTGCACCGGGCGTCTGCCACAGCGGCAGGTCGTGGTGGAACAGGGTCAGCGCACCCGCGTAGAAGGCCACGAACAGGCCGAAGCCGGCAACCAGGCCGACCCAGGTGTGCAGGGTGGTGAACGTACGCAGGGTCTGCGAGCTGAACTTCATGGGGGGAGTCTCATTGCACCGCGCCGGTCAGGCGCAGCAGCGTCAGCACGGCGAAGCCGGCCGCAGCGCTGCCGGCCAGTGTCACCCAGGCGCGCAGCGCGCTGCGGAAGCTGAACGCCCACAGGGCAGCCAGCATCCACAGCGGGATGAACGTGATCAGGCTGGGCACCAGCGCGTTCTGCCAGGGGCCCGGCGGCAACCACGTCACCAGCCCGGTCGCGGCGGCGGCCAGCAAGAAGCCGGCCACGATGCCGGCGAAGGCGCGCGGCCACATCAGGGCGACTCCGTGCCCGGGCGATGCCAGGCGGCCAGTGCCGGCAGCAGCATCGCGGCCAGCATCCAGGTGCACAGCATCGCCACCAGGCCAGCGGCAAAGCCGAGTTCGGCCATCCACAGCCACAATGCGGCAGCCGCGGCGACCAGGCCGATCTGGCGGCCGAGGCGGCCGGCGCGGCGCAGGCGGGGCCAGCGGCAGTGCGGCGAGGCGGCATAGAAGGCCAGTGCCGAGAACATCGCTGCCAGCATGCCCAGGCTGCAGAAGCCCAGCGTGGAAAGGCCGACGGTGATCATTGCGGGCGGCCGCCATGGCAGCGGGCCAGCGAACGCGGGGCACGGGCGGGGCCGGCGGGAGCCGGTCGGAGCGGGTGGCGCATCACGAGGTCCTGGGGGGGAGCGGGCAGGCTGGCACGGGGCGGGCTGCGCGGACATGGTAATCATTGCGTTTTCACGCCGCCAGCGAGGGCCATTCAGCGGACCGTACGGTAGGCCTTGGGCTTTCCGGTGTGCTGGTTTAAGATCGTCGCAGAACCCTGACTGGAACAAGGTGGCCCGCGCCCAGCGCCGGCCGAGCGTGCGACATGAGCACTACCACCGCCCACTGTTGACCTGCCCCCGAAGGCCCTGTGTTCCAGGCGCCCTCGCGGCGCTTTTTTATTGCCCGGGCAATGGCCCGGGAGCGCTTTCCAGCCCGCCCAGCGGGCCCCGCACGAAGCCAATGCGATGATCAACATTACCCTTCCCGACGGCAGCCGCCGCGAGTTCGAAAACCCCGTCAGCGTCATGGACGTCGCCCAGTCGATCGGTGCCGGCCTGGCCAAGGCCACCATCGCCGGCTCGGTCGATGGCGTGCTGGTCGATGCCAGTGACGTCATCGACCACGATGCCAGCCTGCGCATCATCACCGCCAAGGACGAGGAGGGCGTGGAGATCATCCGCCACTCCTGCGCCCATCTGGTCGGCCACGCCGTCAAGCAGCTGTACCCGGACGTGAAGATGGTGATCGGCCCGGTGATCGCCGAGGGCTTCTACTACGACATCTATTCCGAGCGCCCGTTCACCCCGGACGACATGGCCGCGATCGAGAAGCGCATGGGTGAGTTGATCGCCCAGGATTACGACGTCATCAAGAAGATGACGCCGCGCGCCGAAGTGATCGAGATCTTCAAGGCCCGTGGCGAGGACTACAAGCTGCGCCTGATCGAGGACATGTCCGACGACATCCAGGCGATGGGCATGTACTACCACCAGGAATACGTGGACATGTGCCGCGGCCCGCACGTGCCGAACACGCGCTTCCTGAAGGCCTTCAAGCTGACCCGCATCTCCGGCGCCTACTGGCGCGGCGATGCGCAGAACGAACAGCTGCAGCGCATCTACGGCACCGCCTGGGCCGACAAGAAGCAGCTCGAGGCGTACATCAAGCGCATCGAGGAAGCCGAGATGCGCGACCACCGCCGCATCGGCAAGCAGCAGGACCTGTTCCACCTGCAGGAAGAGGCGCCGGGCCTGGTGTTCTGGCACCCGAAGGGCTGGGCGTTGTGGCAGGTGGTCGAGCAGTACATGCGCAAGGTCTACCGCAGCAGCGGCTACGGCGAAGTGCGCTGCCCGCAGATCCTGGACGTGAGCCTGTGGAAGAAGTCCGGCCACTGGGACAACTACCAGGACAACATGTTCTTCACCGAGTCGGAGAAGCGCACCTACGCGGTCAAGCCGATGAACTGCCCGGGCCACATCCAGGTGTTCAACCAGGGCCTGCACAGCTACCGCGACCTGCCGATCCGCTACGGTGAGTTCGGTTCCTGCCACCGCAACGAGCCGTCCGGCGCGCTGCACGGCATCCTGCGCGTGCGTGGTTTCACCCAGGACGACGGCCATGTGTTCTGCACCGAGAGCCAGATCGAATCGGAAGTGACCGCGTTCCACCAGCAGGCGCTGGCGGTCTACCAGCACTTCGGCTTCGACGAGATCCAGATCAAGATCGCGCTGCGTCCGGAATCGCGCCTGGGCGACGACGCCACCTGGGACAAGGCCGAGGGCGCACTGCGTTCGGCGCTGTCCGCCTGTGGCGTGGAATGGCAGGAGCTGCCGGGCGAGGGCGCCTTCTACGGCCCGAAGATCGAGTACCACCTGAAGGATGCCATCGGCCGTACCTGGCAGCTGGGCACCATGCAGGTCGACTTCATGATGCCGGGCCGCCTGGGCGCCGAGTACGTGGATGAGAACAGCCAGAAGAAGCATCCGGTCATGCTGCACCGCGCCATCGTCGGCTCGATGGAGCGCTTCCTGGGCATCCTGATCGAGCACCACGCCGGCCAGTTCCCGGCCTGGCTGGCGCCGACCCAGGTGGTGGTGGCCAACATCACCGACGCCCAGGCCGACTACGTCTCGGGCGTGACCAAAACCCTTGCGGAGCAAGGCTTCCGCGTCAGCTCGGATTTGCGTAACGAGAAGATCGGCTATAAAATCCGCGAGCATACGTTGCAGCGCGTGCCCTACCTGCTGGTCATTGGTGACCGCGAGAAGGAAAATGGGGCTGTGGCGGTGCGTACGCGTTCTGGCGAAGACCTGGGCAGCATGAGCCTGCAGGCCTTCATCGAGCGGCTCCAGGCCGAGGGCGCGTAAGCAAAGGTCCGGTCCGGGGGCACAGGCACCCGGACCGGTTCGATACCCTTGGGAGAACGTAATATCAGCACCCCTGACAACAAACAGAACCGCAAGAATCAGGAAATCCGTGTGCCGCGCGTCCGCGTGATCGGCAGTGACGGAGAAATGATCGGCGTGTTGTCGCGCGACGAAGCGCTGTCCATGGCCGAAGATGAAGGCCTGGACCTGGTCGAAATCCAGCCGCAGGCCGATCCGCCGGTCTGCAAGATCATGGACTTCGGCAAGTTCAAGTTCGAAGCGCAGAAGAAGGCCAGCGAGGCCAAGAAGAAGACCAAGCAGGTCGAGATCAAGGAAGTGAAGTTCCGTCCGGTCACGGACGAGGGCGACTACCAGATCAAGCTGCGCAAGATGCGCGGGTTCCTTGAAGAAGGCGACAAGATCAAGGTCAACATCCGTTTCCGTGGCCGTGAAATGAGCCACCAGGAACTGGGTCGCGAAATGGCCAACCGGATCGAGACCGATCTGGGCGAGGACATCGTCATTGAATCCCGTCCGCGCCTGGAAGGGCGTCAGATGGTCATGATGATCGCGCCGAAGAAGAAGACCTGAGGCCTGACGGGCCGCCTTCCGGGGCGCCTGGCTGAATGGTTCAGGGTAAGGGGACGCCACTGGCGTCCCTTTGCTTTTGCAGGATGCCGGTGAAATGCCGGCGCAAGGGGTGCTGGGGCTGGTGGCAGGGCGGTTTTGCCTGTATCATGCCCGGCTCGACCCACCCAGGACGGGTCGTACGCCGATCATGGCAGGACGGAAAGAGCGGCTCAGGCCGCCGCCAGATCAGTCAGAAACCAGGGTCAAATCCCATCAAGGACATTGCAATGCCCAAGATCAAGACCAACCGGGCAGCGGCCAAGCGTTTCCGCAAGACCGCCTCGGGCAAGTACAAGTGCGGCCACGCCAACCGTAGCCACATCCTCACGAAGAAAGCGACCAAGCGTAAGCGTAATCTGCGTCAGACGGGCCATGTCCGTGCAGAAGACGCAGGCCGTCTGGACCGCATGCTCCCTTACCTCTGAGGAACTGAAAAATGGCACGAGTTAAGCGTGGCGTACAGGCGCGTCGCCGCCACAAGAAGATTCTGGATCTCGCCAAGGGCTATTACAACGCCCGCCGCAAGGTCTTCCGCGTCGCCAAGCAGGCGGTCATCAAGGCACAGCAGTACGCCTACATCGGCCGTAAGCAGAAGAAGCGCAACTTCCGTTCGCTGTGGATCACCCGTATCAATGCGGCTGCCCGCATCAACGGCCTGAGCTACAGCCGCTTCATGAACGGTCTGCTGAAGGCCGGCATCACCCTGGACCGCAAGGTCCTGGCTGACATCGCCGTGCACGACGCAGCCGGTTTTGCTGCGCTGGCCGAAAAGGCCAAGGGCGCGCTGGCGGCATAAGTCCTTCCCGATGCCGTAACCGTTCATCCGGAACGGTGTCAGGTCAAGGCAATGCATGGGGAAGGGCGCAAGTCCTTCCCCATTCTTTTTTGGGTCCCGGCGAGGCCATGGCGGCAGCGCGGGGACGGCGGTGGCGACAGGGGTCGGCCCTTCGCGCATCGCGATGGCAGATCGACTGGAGTTCCGGCCCCCCATGAGCGACATCCAATCCCTCACCACCCAGGCGCTGGCCGATGTGGCCGCCGCACAGAGCCCCGACGTGCTGGAACAGCTGCGCGTGGCCCTGCTTGGCAAGAGTGGCAGCATCACCTCGCAGCTCAAGCAGCTCGGCGCCCTGCCGGCCGACGAGCGCAAGGCCGCCGGTGAAGCGATCAACCAGGCCCGCGACGCGCTGACCCGCGCGCTCGGCGAGCGCAAGGCGCTGCTGGAAGATGCGGCACTGGATGCACGCCTGGCCGCCGAAGCCATCGACATCACCCTGCCGGGTCGCAACGGCGACCGCGCCGGCCTGCATCCGATCACCCGCACCCTGGAGCGCATCACCGGCATCTTCGGCCGGCTGGGCTACGAGCTGTCGGAAGGGCCGGAGATCGAGGACGACTGGCACAACTTCGAGGCGCTGAACTTCCCGCCGCACCATCCGGCGCGCGCCATGCACGACACCTTCTACTTCGGCGACGGCCGCCTGCTGCGCACGCACACCTCCGGCGTGCAGGTGCGCTACATGGGTGACCACGCGCCGCCGCTGCGCATGATCGCCGCCGGCAAGGTGTACCGCAGCGACAGCGACCAGACCCATTCGCCGATGTTCCATCAGGTGGAAGGCCTGCTGGTGGACGAGCATTCGACCTTCGCCGACCTGAAGGGCACGCTGGCCGAGTTCGTGCGCGCCTTCTTCGAGCGCGATTTCGAAATGCGCTTCCGCCCCAGCTATTTCCCGTTCGTTGAGCCGGGCGCGGAAGTGGACATCGCCTGGCAGCAGCCCGATGGCAGCACCCGCTGGCTGGAAGTGCTGGGCTGCGGCATGGTCCATCCGAACGTGCTGCGCAACGTCGGCATCGATCCGGAGCGCTACACCGGCTTCGCCTTCGGCATGGGCGTGGAGCGCTTTGCAATGCTGCGCTACGGCGTCAACGACCTGCGTGCGTTCTTCGAGAACGACGTGCGGTTCCTGAAACAGTTCGCGTAAGCCGCAACCGTGTAGGGCCGAGCCATGCTCGGCTGCTCCCAAATTCGCAGGCCCAGGCGCATGCGCCGGGCCCACCAGGATGACACCATGAAATTCTCCGAAAACTGGCTGCGCAGCCACGTCCCGACCGGCGCTTCGCGCGATGAACTGAGTGCAGTGCTGACCGCCATCGGCCTGGAAGTGGAAGACGTGACCGCGCTGGGCGAAGGCCTCGACCACGTGGTCGTGGCACGCATCGTCGATGCGGTGCGCCATCCGGAAGCAGATCGCCTGCAGGTGTGCAGGGTTGATGCCGGGCAGGGCGAACTGCTGCAGATCGTGTGCGGCGCCCCGAACGCGCGCCCGGGCCTGGTCGCGCCGCTGGCGATGGTCGGTGCGCAGATCGGCGAGCTGAAAATCAAGCCGGCCAAGCTGCGTGGCGTCGAGTCCAACGGCATGCTGTGCTCGGCCAAGGAACTGGGCCTGGACAACGATGCTTCCGGCCTGCTGGAACTGCCCGACGACGCACCGGTCGGCCAGACCCTGGTCGAGTACCTGGGCCTGCCGGATGCCAGCATCGAGATCAAGCTGACCCCGAACCGCGCCGACTGCTTCAGCCTGCGCGGCATCGCCTACGACGTCGCCGCCGCCACCCGCAGTGAAGTGCTGGACTTCGCTGCCGACGCCATTCCGGCAGTCGGCAGCCGTGAGCTGGGCATCCAGCTCGACGCCGGCGCCGAAGCGCCGCGTTACCTGGGCCGTGTCATCGAAGGCGTCAATGCTGCCGCCAAGACCCCGTTGTGGATGGCCGAGCGCCTGCGCCGCAGTGGCGTGCGTCCAGTCTCGCTGCTGGTCGACATCACCCAGTATGTGATGCTGGAGCTGGGCCAGCCGATGCACGCCTACGACCTGGGCACCCTGCAGGGCAGCATCGCCGTGCGCCGTTCGCGCGCGGGCGAGACGCTGAAGCTGCTGGACGGCCGCGATGCTGCGCTGGACGACAGCTTCCTGGTGGTCACCGACGCTGACCGCGCGGTCGGCCTGGCCGGCCTGATGGGCGGCTTCGACACCCGCGTCACCGACGCGACCACCGCCGTGTTCCTGGAAGCCGCGCACTTCGCGCCGGCCGCCATCATGGGCCGTGGCCGCAAGCTGGGCCTGCACACCGATGCCGGCCATCGCTTCGAGCGCGGCGTCGATCCGGCGCTGCCGCGCACCGCGATCGAGTACGCCACCCGCCTGGTGCTGGACCTGGCCGGCGGTACCCCGGCACCGGTCACCGAGGCCGTGCGTGAAGCCGATCTGCCGCAGCCGGCGACCATCGTGCTGCGCCGCGCCCGCATCACCCGCGTGCTCGGCATCACCATCGACGATGCGGAAGTCGAGCGCATCCTGCGCGCGCTGGGCATGGACGTGGTCGCCGCCGCCGACGGCTGGCAGGTGGTCGCGCCGAGCCGCCGCTTCGACATCGCCATCGAAGAAGACCTGATCGAAGAGCTGGCCCGCATCCACGGTTACGAGCAGATCCCGACCACGCTGCCGGGCGGTGCCTCGCGCGTGGCGATGCCGAGCGAGACCCAGCTGGACGCGCTGAGCGTGCGCCGCCAGCTGATCGCCCGTGACCAGCAGGAAACCGTCAATTTCGCCTTCGTCGACGACGCGCTGCTGACCCAGTGGCAGCTGCGCGACGGCCTGGTGCCGCTGGCCAACCCGCTGTCGGCCGAACTGGCGGTGATGCGCCCGTCGCTGCTGCCGGGCCTGGTCGCCACGTTGGGCCGCAACGCCGCCCGCCAGTTGGGCCGTGTGCGCCTGTTCGAACTCGGCCGCGTGTTCGCCCAGCAGGCCGGAGACGGCCAGCCGGCACCGCTGGAAACCCCGCGCGTGGCCGCTGCGGTCTGCGGTGAGGCGCAGGCGGTGCAGTGGGGCCTGCCGACCCGCAAGGTCGACTTCCATGACCTGAAGGGCGACCTGGAATCGCTGGCGGCCGCCAGTGGCGCGCAACTGGAGTTCCGCCCGTCCGTCCGCGCCTACGGCCACCCGGCGCGTTCGGCCGAGGTGTTCCGCGATGGCGTGGCGATCGGCTGGATCGGCCAGATCCACCCGCGCCTGACCCGGGCGATGGATATCGAAGCCGACGTCTACGCCTTCGAGCTGGACCTGGAGCCGCTGACCGCCCGCCGACTGCCGCGCGCCGGCGAGCTGTCGCGCTTCCCGGCGGTGCGTCGCGACCTGGCGTTCCTGCTGCCTGAACAGGTGGCCTGGGCCGATCTGGCGGCCACCGTCCGCCAGGCCGCCGGCCCGCTGCTGCGCGACCTGAACCTGTTCGACCGTTACGTCGGCCAGGGCGTCGAGCCGGGATTCAAGAGTCTCGCTATGGGCTTGATTTTGCAGGACAAGTCGCGCACTCTGACGGACCGCGACGTGGATGCGGTGGTGGCCGAGGCGGTCACTGCCATCGAGCGTGAACACCACGCCCGGATCCGCGGCTGAGCGGGCAGCACTCGGGGGTAGCAGGCAATGGCATTGACCAAGGCGGAGATGGCGGAAAAGCTGTTCGACGAAGTCGGTCTGAACAAGCGGGAAGCCAAGGAATTCGTCGACGCGTTTTTCGATGTGCTGCGTGAAGCATTGGAACAGGGACGTCAGGTGAAGCTGTCGGGCTTCGGCAATTTCGATCTGCGGCGCAAGAACCAGCGCCCGGGTCGCAACCCCAAGACCGGCGAGGAAATTCCGATTTCCGCCCGTACGGTGGTCACCTTCCGTCCGGGCCAGAAGCTCAAGGAGAGGGTGGAAGCTTATGCTGGATCCGGGCAGTAACCGCGAACTACCGCCGATCCCGGCCAAGCGCTACTTCACCATCGGTGAAGTCAGCGAGCTGTGCGACGTCAAGCCGCATGTCCTGCGCTACTGGGAAACCGAGTTTCCCAGCCTTGAGCCGGCCAAGCGCCGAGGCAACCGCCGCTACTACCAGCGCCACGACGTGCTGATGGTGCGGCAGATCCGCAGCCTGCTGTACGAACAGGGCTACACGATCGGTGGTGCACGCCTGCGTCTGGACGGCCCCGATGCCCGCGAGGAATCGGCGCTGAGCAACCAGATAATCAAGCAGGTGCGCATGGAGCTGGAAGAAGTGCTGCAGTTGCTGCGCCGCTGATCCCATTTCCATCGTAATCCGCTATACTTCACGGCCCGCCGCAGTGGCGGGCACATCGCAGCATCAGTCGGGGCGTAGCGCAGCCTGGTAGCGCATCTGCCTGGGGGGCAGAGGGTCGTCGGTTCGAATCCGGCCGTCCCGACCACTGTGATGAATCAAGAAGCCCGCGCAGCGATGCGTGGGCTTTTTTGTGCGTGCGGTGTATGCTGCGCGCCACTCGTACTACCGCGGCTGCTGAACCCGGTACTCACGAGAACACATCATGGATTCTGCAAGAAACCGTGCCTGGCGTCGCAGCCAGGCTCGCAACCGTGGTGGCGACCGCGCCACGACCGCCTACAGCTACAAGCCCGAGAAGAACTGGAAGCTGCTGTATACGCGCGATGCCAAGCTCGCGCGCGCACGCCAGCTGGGCTTCACCTATCCGGTCCTCAGCGCCCGCCAACTGCAGGAACAGGAATGATCAACCTGCTGTTCGTCTGCAGCCGCAACAAGCTGCGCAGCCCGACCGCCGAAGCCATGTGGCGACGGCGACCCGGCTTCGCTGCGCTGTCGGCCGGCACCAGCCCGCACGCACGACGCCCCATCGGCCCGGCGGACATCCGCTGGGCCGATGTCATCTTCGTGATGGAGGCCAAGCACCAGCATCGCCTGCAGGCCGCCTATGCGCGCCTGCTGGAATACAAGCGCCTGCATTGCCTGGATATCCCCGACGACTATCGCTGCATGGATCCGCTGTTGATGGACCTGCTGGATGCAAAGGTGACCACGTATCTCGATCAGCTGCCGGCAAAGCGGTAGAGCAGCTCCGGATCGCCTTCGTCCAATCCGTGCACGATGCCGCTGTCGATGAAACCCGAAGCGGCGAGCAGGCGTTGCATGCCGGTATTGGAAGCATTGGTCGAAGTGAACAGCCTGCCGTGGCCGTGCAGCGCGATGGCATGGCGCAGCAGGGCGGCGCCGACGCCCTGGCTGCGTTGTTCGCGCGCCACCATCAGCATCTCGACGAAGGCTTCGCCGAAGAAGTGATGGTGGATGACCAGGTAACCGGCCAGCTGACCGGCCCATTCGGCCACGTGCATGCCACCACGGGCCTGCCAGTCGCTGATCTGCCGTGCGCGTTGCGGATCGTGGACCGCAACGCTGTCGAGCGCGATCAACGCGGAAACGTCGGCGGGCATTGCCTCGCGGATGTGCAACATCGTCGAGGAGGGATCGGGCGGCACCATCGAAGGCTCCTGGGCTGGGTGCGCCCAGTCTATCGATCGCGTCGGCCGTGTCTGCGCATCCGCCACAGCCAGCGTGTGGTCGGCAGTCAATACACACGGAACTCGGCACGGCAGCCGTCGCTGACCCACACGCCGCGGCGGTCCCAGCCCCAGTTGCGATCCTCGACGCACGGTGTCACCGACTTCTGCTTGACCAGGCGTACCTCGTGGCGCACACGGATGCGGCATTCCTTGTCCTTCTGCTCGTAGGACTCGCAGACCAGGCGCTCGCCATCGTCATCGCGGTCACGGTCCCGGCCGCGCCCCGGCCAGCGGCCGCGTCCCTGTCCGTCGGCCACGAACTCGGCGCGACAGCCGTCGGTGACCCAGAGCATGCGGCGGCTCTGGCCCCAGTTCTGGTCCTCTACGCAGCGGGTGACCGACAGCTGCCTGGCCAGGCGCATGCGGCCTTCGATCGGGCACTGCTGGGTCTTGTTGAACTGCGATTCGCAGCGCAGCGGCGCAATGGGATCGCTGTCGTAATCCTGGGCGGCCACCGTGGTGGCGGCCAGCAGCAGGGCCAGGGTGGGGAGGGCAATCGGCAGCAGCAGGCGATGGGTCATGGGGGGGCCTCGGCAGGGGAACGGGCCGCAAGAATGGACCAGCCCGGGGCCATCGGAACGGATCGTTCCGGCGTTGGCTCAGTGGGGATTTAGTAGTGTGCACCGGCCCATGCAGAGCCTTACATCCCTTATCATCGCGGCACATCCGATCGCATCGGCTTACACCTTCTTACATCTCTCCCACGCTTGCCGGCCCAGCCTGTGGCTGCCGTCACTGGCGTGCAGCCGGCGTGTGGAGGAGGATGCGCGGACCACGACGACCACAGGGGGTTGCGTTGATCAGCAGTACCGTCATTCATCGCTCGGCTGGCGCAGAGGCCGGGCAGGTGCGTGTCCTGGACACCACGTTCAAGGGCAAGCATGTGTTCATTGCGTGGGGCCTGCGCGGGCCGGAACTGGCCCGCAGCGCGGACCCGCCCGCCACCGTGGCTGCGCGCAAGGCGCTGCATGCCGTGGCCGGCCACAGCGAGGGACCGCGCAGCCCGGAGGTGTTCATCGCCAACCAGTCGGCAGTGGCGATTACCGTCTATCGGCTGCTGACCGAGGCGCGTTCGGGCGATGCCATCTTCTTCCTGTGTGATTCGCAGGCCGTGGTCGACTGGTTGATCACCGCACTGGAAGTGCAGGGCGAAGACTGACAGCGCGCAGGGTCAGGCCAGTGCCGCATCCACCGCCGCCAGGGCGTGCAGGGTGGTGGTGTCGAACAGCGGCACCGGGCTGTCCTCGGCGCGGACCAGCAACATGATTTCGGTACAGCCGAGGATGATCGCTTCGGCGCCGCGTGCAACCAGGCGCGCGATCACGCCGGCGTACGCCTGCCGCGAATGCTCGCTGACCACGCCGCAGATCAGCTCCTGGTAGATGATGTCGTGCACGCTGCGGCGATCATCGGCCTCCGGAACCAGTACCTCCAGCCCGAAGCGGTCCTGCAGCCGGTCGCGGTAGAACGCCTGCTCCATGGTGAAGGCGGTGCCGAGCAGTCCCACCTTGCGGATGCCGGCCTGCAGGATCGCCGCGGCGGTCGGGTCCGCGATATGCAGCAGGGGCAGCGGGCATCCGGCTTCGATCCGGCCGGCCAGCGTGTGCATGGTGTTGGTGCAGATCACCAGCAGCTCGGCGCCACCGGCCTGCAGCCGCCGTGCAGCATCGAGCATGTGGTTGCCCAGCAGATCCCATTGGCCGTCGTGCTGCAGCTGCTTGATGCCGGCGAAATCCACCGACCACAGCAGCAGTTGCGCCGAATGCGCGCCACCGAGGCGATGCCGCACCGCCTCGTTGATGAGCCGGTAGTACTGCGCCGAGCTTTCCCAGCTCATGCCGCCGATCAGGCCAAGGGTCTTCATGCACTGCTCCAAGCCAGAGACGGCCATTGCAGCACAGATGGCAGTGGCGCTGCCGTGCACGGGCGCCGGCATCTGTAACCGTCGCATCCACCGCCCGCTGTATGTGCCGCGTCCTGCATGGGTGCCCTATGCTGGTGCCGTCTTCTGAAGTGGAAACCGGCAATGGCCCTGCATACCTGGTGGTGGTTCCTGGCCACGGTCTTCGTGCTGTGCGGGACGCCCGGGCCGAACATGCTGCACATCCTCGGGCGCAGCGTCGGGCTGGGGTTCCGTGGCAGCGTGCCGGCCATGGCCGGCTGCCTGCTGGCGATGCTGCTGGTGCTGGCCGCATCCGCTGCGGGCCTGAGCGCGTTGCTGCACTCCTCGCCGATGCTGTTCGAAGTGCTGCGCTATCTCGGTGTGGCCTACCTGGCCTGGCTTGGCATCAAGGCGTGGCGTGACAGCTGCCGCCCGGCACCCGCGGTGGCCGATGCTGCAGAGGTCACACTGGCGCCGGTACATGGCGCAGCGACGGTATTCCGTGGCGGCCTGTGGGTTGGCCTGAGCAACCCCAAGCTGTTGTTGTTCGCCGCGGCGTTCCTGCCGCAGTTCGTTGATCCGTCGCGTAGCCAGGCCGTGCAGTACAGCGTGCTGGTGGCGACCTTCGCGGCCTGCGAACTGTTCTGGTACGTGATGTACGCCGCCGGTGGCCACGGTCTGCGCCGTTGGCTTGCAAAGCCGTTCGCACGGCGCTGGTTCGAGCGGCTGGTGGGAAGCGTGTTCCTGGCCTTCGCGGTGGCGCTGCTGCGCTTCCGGCCGCGCTGATTCACGCCGCACACGCGGCCTTTTCACGATTGCCGCATCGGCTGCGGCCTAGCCTGATCACACCGTTTGCGTTCCCTGCGGGGTAAGGACTGACATGATCAAGTGGGCCATCATTTTCGCCATCATCGGCATCATCGCCGGCGTGCTGGGCTTCGGCGGCATCGCCGGTGCCGCTGTGGGCATCGCCAAGTTCCTGTTCTGGGCCGGCATCATCATTGCCGTGGTGCTGTTCCTGATCGGCATGAGCGTGGCGAAGAAGGTCAGCTAGCACCTGTCGCGCAGCAGCGTGTTCAGTGCGCGCTGCTGCGCGAGAACAGGTTGATCACCAGCACGCCGGCGCAGATCAGCGCGATGCCGGCCAGCGCAGCTGCATCCAGCCGCTGCTTGAACACCACCAGGCCGATCAGCGAGATCAGCACGATGCCGACGCCGGACCAGATCGCATAGGCGATGCCGGTCGGCACCGACTTCATGGTGACCGACAGCAGGTAGAAGCACAGCCCGTAGCCGACCAGCGCGCCCAGTGTCGGCCACAGCCGGCTCATGCCGTCCGAGGCCTTCAGCAGCGACGTGGCAATCACTTCCAGCACGATGGCGGCGGCCAGGTAGATATAGGGGTTCATCGCGGGCTCCGGGTCACTGCGGGTCGCACAGCTTGAGGGCCTGCTCGGCCATCGCCAGCGCATTGAGGCGCTCTGCTTCGTCCAGCGGCCGACCATAGGCGGCGGCCCAATAGCCATCGGCCGCGCAGCGTGCCGCGTACAGGCGCGGATCGCCGGCTTCGCCGGGGAACTCGGCCAGCATCGCGCGCTTCCAGTCGCGCCAGTGCGCCAGCAGGGCCGGCTCCATCAGGTTGCCCAGGGTCAGGCCGACGTCGTTGTCCTGTTCCTGCTGCAGCAGGTGCTCGAAGTTGGCCCGCACATAGGCGCGGCTGAAGCAGCCGTGGCCGGGCGTGCCGTCCTGCAGGAGCGCGCGCACACGCGCCTCGAATTCGCCGATGAGTGCGCCGATGGCTTCATCGACCAGTGCCTGCTTGCTGCTGAAATGGTGGAACAACGCGCCCTTGCTGACCCCGGCCACGCGCGCGACATCCTGCACGGTCAGTGCCGCCAGCCCGTGCTGGCCAATCACGGCAATGGTGGCGTGCAGCAATGACTGGCGCACGCTGTCGGGCGCTTTGCGCCGCGAGCGGGGAGGGGGCGGGGACATGATGGGAAGAAACCGACTGGACGGTATGATTGTAGCGCAGCCGGATCGCGTCACCGGCGCGACCATCGGCCACCGCCCGGTGGGAGCCGGATCAATCGTCGATGCGTGCGAAACGCGCCTGCGGGCCGTGTTTGCCTGGGACCTGCTCGACGAACATCGGGTAGGGGCGTACCCACAGGCCACCTTCGCCGTAGAGTGCGCGGTACAGCACCAATGGTTCCAGCGTCTCGCTGCTGCGGACGATGTCGATCACTTCGTATTCGCCGCCCTTGAAGTGGCGATACCGGCCACGGGCGAGGTCGGGCAGGGGACTCAGCTCAGCCATGACGGGTCGTGCTCACTTGCGCGCCGGGCTGGCGGGCGTGGCGCAGTACGCGTCGATCGCCTCGGCGCTGTTGGCCAGGCCGTGTGCCTGTGCCAGCTCCCAGGGCCGCTCGCAGCGCTGGCTGTGCTCGCACCACTGGTAGCCGGCCGAGCCGATGCAGCCGTGCGCGTCGCGATCGCCGCCTACCTTGGGCATGGTGGTCGAAGGCTTGCCGTCGGCACGCGGGGCTGCATTGTCCGGGCTCGCGCATGCGACCAGAACCAGCAGCGCTGGAATCAGAAGAAGCACCTTCATGCGCGAGCTCCGTGCGTAAAGCAACATTTTCTGTCGCAAATAGCCCGTCAGCAAGCGCTCAATGCACGGCGGCGCGGACCAACTCTTCGATCAGAATCAGATAGCTGGCCACGAAATAGAACTTCAGCAACGTCGAACGCTGGTGCGAGAAGAAGGTGCGCATGTGGAAGGGGCCCCTGTTGATGATGGTAGTGTGAAGCCCAGCTGACTCCGTGACAAGGATCACGGAATGAACGAGCTAAACGGACTCAGGGATGTGATGAGGGTGGGGTTCTGACGCACTGGCGCGGACTTTTCGTACTTTTCTGATGGGACCACCCTGATGGCATGGCTAGGGTGACGGCATCAGCAGAGGCTCTGGTGCCCCCTGCGCCTATCCCAGAAGGAGCGTCCCATGGTCATTACCGTCAAGTGCAGTGCCGCGCAGTGGTCCCTGTTGGACCCGGCCGCAGGCGTCGCCGAAGCATTCAACTCCGGGGCCGCAGCGTTCGATGCCGCGGTTGGCCTGGCCAGCGCCCACCATCGCCGGACCGGCCAGGGCAGCACGGTGCGCGTGGAGGCGCTGGGCAGCAGCGTGGATGCCGTGCATTTCGAGGCGATGGCAACCGCCTCGGGGCCGGTTACCGGCCTGCGTTCTGCGCCGGTGGCGTAACGCCGGAGGATCCCCCGCGCAGTGCCTGGCTTACGACATGGCACAGCCACCACGGATTCACCGTCTTGGCATAGACATGACCGATCTGTGCCGGCAGGGCGCGATCCTGCAGTACGCGCAAGGGCTGTTGGGCCAGCACGAGGATGAGCAGATCCCTGCGCAGGCAGCAGATGCGGCGCAGCAGTGGCATGCCGTCGGCCTGGCCCACAGTCGGCATGCAGGGATCGATGATCAGTACGTTGCAGCGCGGGCTGGCGATCTGGGTCAGAACGTCTGCGGGCGAGCGCGCTTCGCCGAGGGTTTTGCCGTCCAGATGAGACTGGAGTCTGCGTATCAGTTCGCGTCGGATCCAGGGGTTTGCATCGGCGATGACGAGGGAGGGGAGGGGAGATGGCCGGCTTTCGCAGGCGGCACTGCCTGACTGGAGCGGGAAAGCGTGAACAGCTTGAAGTATCTGCATAGCAGGCTATGGATTGTCGGGGCCACAGCCTTTGGGCAGGAGGTCGTAGTAGGGGATGGCAGTCCAGCAGCGCCATTCATGGTTGTCCGAATCCCTGATCAGCGTCAGGTTGCCACGCCATGTGCCCAGGTTGTAGCCAGCATCGGATCGCAGCAGGCAATTGATTTCCAGGTCGCCGTCCGGAGCAATCATTGTTGTAATGGTTTCACAGCGCTCACTGCTCTCCGGCAGTCCCAGCTTGCGATTGTCCGAGCCATGTAGATCACCGCGTTCGGCCAGCCACGCCTCTACTCCTGCCTTCCCGCCGGCCAGCTCGGCCAACGCCGCCGCCAGCTTGGCTTTGGTAGAGAACTTCTTGTATTGCGGGACCGCTATCAGGGAAAGAACTGCAATGATGGCTACGACCGCCATGAGTTCGACCAGAGAAAACCCTCGTTGCCGATGTGTACGCCTCCCCGCGTGGCCGGCCCTTGAGATTTTATTTTTCATAGGTTCCTCCATGAGGAAATCAACTTTGAATCGTGGCTGGCGCACGCAATGGAAAGGCGCATGCGACTGTGGCAGGTTGGGCAGTCCGCGCAGTGACTTGCGTCAGCGATCAGGCCTGGCAGCCTTGGGGAAGCAGGCTCTGGTCCGGTATGTCGCTGCTGCAGACCCAGTTGCCTTCCCAGCCGCGATCCAACTTCAGCCAGCCAGTGCCAAACGTGGCATCGCTCTTGAGGAAGCAGCCAATGCTCGTTTCTCCGTTCGTGACATTGCTCGTCACCGTAATCCCGTCACAGCGGGAGCTTGACTCGGGCAGGCCAATCGATGCCGGCGTGGTGATCTCGCTGCCTTCGGCGAGGAGTGATTCAACGCCGACTTTTCCACCAGCGACTTCAGCGAGGGCAGCGGCCAGCTTTGCCTTGGCCGAGAACCGCTGATACTGCGGCAGGGCAATCATCCCCAGAATCCCGATGATCGCCACCACCACCATGAGTTCAATAAGGGAAAAGCCCTTCTGCCGGGATGCGCTTTTGCCTGCGTGGCGTGTGCGGTCGATTGCGGTATTCATGATAATCCTCTGTAGCGTGGTGGTTTCGTTGGTCTGGCCCCGAAACAAGTATTCGTGGCGCAGTCATAGGAAATCACGTGCACGGCAGTGGGTATATTCAAGAATTGGTAAAATCGAATCTATTGAATGGTTGCGCGATTGTTTTACGAATAATCAGAAAGTGCGCCGCAATTCCGCGGGGCATGGCGCAGGCACTGCAACCACATCGGCCATGCCTGCATTGCATCGCCATTCTCCGGCAGGGGTTCGCCACCATTGCAGGCGGCCGTCCTGGCGCAGATCACAGGTCAGCACTGCGCGGCCGGTGTCGGGGAGCGAGGCGCGCAGGTGAGCGCAATGCGCAGCGCTGGCAGGCAGGCCAAGGTGATGGTCGGTCAAGGTGAGATCACCTTCGGCGTAACTGTTTTCCACGGCGGCGATGGCGGCGCCCAGCACGCTGGCCGCGTCGCACGGCCGGGTGCAGCCGGTAGCGTCATCTGCCGAGGGCGCACACAACAGTAGCGCGTAGATGGCGGTCAGTCCGGCGACGATGCAGACCGACGCCCAAGGCCGGTAGTGGCGTGGGCGACGTGCCGCCTGTGTGGTTGCTCGAGGGCGCATGGAGGGCAGCTCCCGTTGTCGAGAAGGGCGCGCGGTGCAACTGCAGGCCGGGGCCGCTCTCCCCAGAGCGGCCCCGGCATTCGCATCCCCTGGCTATCGTTGTCGTGCGCTACAGCGCCAGCGAGCTTTCCACGTCCAGCACCATGCGCCGGGCGAGAGCAAGATTGGCCTTCTGCCGATCCAGCACCACATAGAAGAACAGGCCCTTCTTGGCCGACACCGGGCGCAGCACGTGGTACGCACGACCCAGGGTGATCAGCATGTCTTCGATGTTGTCGTTGAGTTTCAGCGCTTCGGCCGTTTTCATCTTGGCGCGGAGCACCTCGGTGTTTCCAGCGGCCGCCAGTTCCATGTCCACGCCTGAGCCGGCTTCACCCAGCAGCATGCCGCTTTCGTAATCGACCAGGGCAACGGCTTGTGCGCCGTTGATCTGCATGAGCGTGTCCAGGCATTTGTTGATGGCGATATTCATTTCAGTGGTCCGTTGCGGGTGTGAGGAGTTGAAGAGCCGTCTGATCAGTGAGAGAGGCATGCATCAGTTCGGGTTGTCGGCCAGGGCACGCACGCACTGCTTGGCATGCCACAGCACGTTGCCGATGACGCAGCTGTGGTCGCATGCGGTCATCAGCAGGCGCGGTTGCTTTCCTGGAATGGCGAGCATGAGTACTTTGCCGTTGGCGGCATCGAGGATGAGTGTGTCGAGTTCGCCAAAGTGCAGTTCGTGGCCCAGCGCGCTGGCCAGGCCGAGCATCGAACTGGTCATCGCGGCCAGACGATCGGCGACATGGCCTTGCGGGCCGGCCTGGGCCAGTGCAAAACCATCGGTGCTGGCAACGACGAGGGCCTGGATGCCGGTGACGTCGCGTGCCAGGGCATCCAGTGCCGAAGCGTGGCCGATGTCATTCATGGGTGACCGCCATGGCATTGCATTCGATCTGGCTCATCAGCAGATCCATCGTGGTGATGGCCTGCGCCATGTCGCGTGGGTCCAGCGGCAACGCCGGCAGGTGCGGTGCGTGGTCCTGCAACCAGTCCTGCCAGTGCGGCTGTACCGGGTCATCGGTGCTGCCGCACCGGGTGAAACCGATGACCACGGGCAGGCCCGGCGCGTTGTCTGCGATGGCCTTCAGGTGCTGCCCCGCCAGCGTACTGTCCTTGCTGGCGCTGCCATCGATCAGGACGATGGCGCCTTCGGCACCGGCCAGCAGGATCGGCCAGATGTACGAGAAGCGCTCCTGTCCGGGCGATCCATACAGGCGCAGGCGGTCACCACCCGGCAGGTCGATGTCGCCATAGTCCATGGCTACGGTGGTGTACTGCTTGCCCACGGCAGGGTCGGTATTGCGGGCCTCGGTCACTACGGCCTTGCCCCGGGTCAGGGTCTGCACGAGGGTGGACTTGCCCGCGCCAAGTGGGCCCATCACTACGATCTTGTGCTCACGCACGGTCATGCACTCCAGCGGATGCGAAGTTGTCGCCACAGGTTGACGAGGCCATCGGTGGGCGAGGGGCGCACGGGTGCGTCCTCGCCTACGACGGGAAAGGCATAGGCGGTGAGAAACGCCGCATTGAAGAACGACTGCACGGTACGGCGCGGCAGGTCGAGGAGGTCGCAGCACGCCTGCACGGATGCGCCTTGCTTGATCAGCAGCGCGCACAGCCGGAAATGATCCGGCCGATGGGCCAGGATGCGGAAATCCGGCCAGCGACGAAGGCGCAGCTTCGCGCTCCCGTGCAGGGTAGGCATCGGCGCGTTGTGATCAGCCGTGGACAGGCCGACGTTCCACAAGGTCGGGCGTAGCGGGATGTTGCTGGACACTGTCGCGCGCTGCATGAACACATCCTGGGTCACCGGCACCAGACTCAGCGGGGGATCCTCATCGCGCAACAGCCTCTGCAGCAGCGTCAGGGTGATCGGCGCTGGCGCAGTGGTCATCATCCGGTCGTTCCTGGCATCCAGCCAGCACACCGTGGCCTCGCCGTGGATGATCGCGGCATGGGCCGGCCGCCGTGACGGCGTGCTGTCGCTTGCTAGGTGCAGGCGCAACTGCTGTACGAACGGCAATGCTGCCGTCGGCAGTGTTGCCGGTGCCAGCGGCGTTGGTTCAAGTGGTCCTTGCAGATCCTCAAACGATTGACGACGGAATCGGACCATGGGGTGTCCAGCGCAGCGAGTAATCGGAGATGGATATGTAAGCGGCCTTTCCGGATTTCTGGAATGAAACTATTGGGAAAGTTCACGCGCGGCGTTTGTTTATGATCGCGAATGCAAATAATGGAAACGGGCTGGCGATTCTGCTTGAATGAAATCAATTGCAGTGGATCATTGTTAAGTTGACGTTGCCCGGAATGATTACTAGGGTTTTCGCTGCGCATTGCGGCGTGACTATTTACGGGTAATCAGCATGCTCACTCGAATTGCCATCGCGGACGACCATCCTCTGATCCTGCTTGGTACGCGCATCGTGATCGAGGCTGGTGGGCGCCATCGCGTGGTGGCAGAGGCGCGGTGTGCAGAAAGCCTTATGTCGATCCTGGCCGAAGAAGTCGTTGATCTGGTGGTGACTGATTTCTCGATGCCCACTGGGGGGCGCTCGGATGGCCAGTCGATGCTGCAGGCGTTGAGTCGCAATTACCCCAAGGTGCCGGTGATCTTGGTCACGATGGTCACCAATGCCACGACCTTGAACATGGCCATGCGCACGGGTGTGCGGGGACTGGTGTGCAAAAGCAGTGGCGTGGATGGCGTTCGCAAGGCGGTCGATGCCGTGCTGAGTGGCGGGATCTACCTGGACCCCGAGCTGGCGCCCTGCCTGCAGGACTCCGGGCGTGAGCGATCGCTTTCAGTACTGTCGCCCAAGGAGCTGGAAGTTCTGCGGCTGTATGTGTCGGGGCCTTCGATCACAGAGATCGCCGGGCAGCTGCGGCGCACCGTCAGTACCATCAGCCGGCAACGCATTTCGGCGATGAGGAAACTGGGCATCAGCAATGATGCCGAGCTGTTCGCCTATGCGTTCGAGGAACGCCTTGGCAATGCCGGTGGCATGGCCAGTGGGGCAGCGAACGGAAGCCCATGAGCTCACGGCGGTCCGGTCAGCCACGGTTGAGTTGTTTGAATGGGGGAAAAACTGCCATCACGCATCCCTCTGTGCGTCGGGCCGTGAATCCCGGATGCTTGCGCCATCGTATTCATCTGGAGATCTCGATGGGCAAGGCACTCACCTGGCGCACCCTGGCCTGCACCCTGTTGCCGATGCTGGCGGCTGCCGGCGGCGCCCAGGCGCAGAGTTATGGCTACGGCTATGACGACGACCGCTATGGCGGCCGCGATGGCAGCGGCATCGTGCGCTGCGAGTCGGTCAAGAACCGCAGCAATGAGTGCCGCCTGGACGGCCGCGCGCGGTTGATCCGCCAGTTGTCCGGTTCGCCCTGTGTGGAAGGTGAGACCTGGGGCCAGTCGCGCAACGGCGTCTGGGTCACACAGGGGTGCCGTGCCGAATTCGTCGGTGAATATCGCCGCGGTGGCGGCTGGGGTGGCAATGGTGGCGGCTGGGGCAATGGCAATGGCAACGGATGGGGCGGCGGCGATGTGGTCACCTGCCATTCCAATGGACATCGGCAGGAGTACTGCGATGCGCGCATCCGCCGGGGTGTGCGGCTGATCCGCCAGGACTCGCGCAGCGCCTGCATCGAAGGCCAGAGCTGGGGCTGGGATCGCCGCGGCATCTGGGTGAGTGATGGCTGCCGGGCGCAGTTCCAGGTGAACTGACCTTTACGGGTTCAGCCCATGAAAATCAGAATAATCTGATACAGCTCACATTTTGAACGCCGTATTGTCTGCGATCAGGGCACGTTGCGTGCCCTGAATTCCAGCGGTGCCGTGTGCCATAACCGGCATGGGCATCCCGCCGCCGTCGATACGCTGTCTCAAGGAGTGAGCTGCATGTTGATCCGCCTGCAATGCGAACAGCGCCAGTGGCGCGTGCTGCATCCGGACCGGCCGGAGCCGATCGAGTTCCGCGATGGCGCCCGCGCCTACGACTTCGCCGAGACCCTGGCCCGCCTGCACTTTGTCGACACCGGTCAGCGTGCGGCCGTGCGCGTGGAAGCCAGCGGCGCATTCGTCGAAGCGGTCAGTTACGGCTGAGCGCGGGTGCCTGCCAAGGCAGGCACCCGGAATTCCATCATCCACGCATGGCGTGGATCTACGGGTTTCGAGCCTGGAGGGTGCGGACGCTGTCCGCGCCCATTGCGCCCTGTGTGGATCTACCGGGTGGTGATCGGCCTCAGCCTGCCGCGCTGAGCGGCGGGGTACCTGCGGCGAGCTGCGGCCAGCGCTTGAGCACAGCAGCGCGGATGCCGGCGGCGTCGATGCCGGCTTCGGCCAGCAGGTCTTCGCGGCTGGCATGGTGCTGGTAGCTGTCGGGCAGCCCCAGGTGCAGGATCGGACGCAGCACGCCTTCGGCATTGAGCAGTTCACCAACACCGGAGCCGGCGCCACCGGCCACCACGTTGTCTTCGATCGTCACCAGGCCCTCGTGCTGGGCGGCGACAGCCAGCACCAGCTCGCGGTCCAGCGGCTTGATGAAACGCATGTTGACCACGCTCAGGCCCAGTTCGCGGCCGACCTGCTCGGCGGCGGCCACGGTGCTGCCGAAGGCGAGCAGGGCAATGCGGCTGCCCTGCAGGCGCAGTTCGCCCTTGCCGATCGGCAGGGTCGACAGGTCGGTGCCGGCTGCAACGCCGGTGCCGGTACCGCGCGGGTAGCGCACGGCGGCCGGGCCCGGGTACTGCAGGCCGGTGCTGAGCATCTGCCGGCACTCGGCTTCGTTGGACGGTGCCATCACCACCAGGTTCGGCACGCAGCGCAGGAAGCTCAGGTCGAGGTTGCCGGCATGGGTCGCACCGTCCGGGCCGACCACGCCGGCGCGGTCAATCGCGAACAGCACGTCCAGGTCCTGGATGGCCACGTCATGTACCAGCTGGTCGTACGCGCGCTGCAGGAAGGTCGAGTAGATCGCCACCACCGGCTTGCCACCCTGTGTGGCCATGCCGGCGGCGAGGGTGACCGCATGCTGTTCGGCAATCGCCACGTCGAAATAGCGCTGCGGGTATTCCTTGCTGAAACGCACCAGGCCGGAGCCTTCGCGCATCGCCGGGGTGATGCCGTACAGGCGCGGCTCGGCGGCGGCGGCATCGCACAGCCAGTCGCTGAATACATCGGTGTAGGTCGGCTTCTTGGCCCCGGCCTTGGCCACCAGGCCCTTGTCCGGATCGAACGGGCCCACGGCGTGGTAACCGATCTGGTCGCCCTCGGCCGGCTCGTAACCCTTGCCCTTGGTGGTCATCACATGCAGCAGCTTCGGGCCCTTGGAGGCGCGCAGCGTCTTCAGCGTGGACAGCAGGGCGGGCATGTCGTGGCCGTCGATCGGGCCGGTGTAGTGGAAGCCCATTTCCTCGAACATCGTGGAAGGCACGAACATGCCCTTCCAGTGTTCTTCCCAGCGTTTCACGAAGCGTGCCGGATTGTTCTTCTTGTCACCGAGAATCTTCTTGCCGCCTTCGCGCAGCGCGTTGAGCGTGCGGCTGCCGGTGGCGCGGCCCAGCATCTTGGTCAGGCCGCCCACGGCCTCGGAGATCGACATGTTGTTGTCGTTGAGGATCACCAGCAGGTTCGGCTCCGGCTCCATGCCGCCAGCGTGCATCAGCGCTTCGAACGCCATGCCGGCGGTCATCGCGCCGTCACCGATCACCGCCACGATCTTGCGGTCGTCGCCTTCGGACTGGCGGGCGATGGCCATGCCCAGTGCGGCCGAGATCGAGGTCGAGGAGTGGCCGACACCAAAAGTGTCGTACTCGCTTTCCTCGCGCTTCGGGAACGGCGCGATGCCGTCCTTCTGCTTGACGGTGTGGATCTCGTCGCGGCGGCCGGTCAGGATCTTGTGCGGGTAAGTCTGATGGCCGACGTCCCAGACCAGCTGGTCGTGCGGTGTCTGGTACAGGTAGTGCAGGGCCACGGTGAGCTCGATCACGCCCAGGCCGGCGGCGAAGTGGCCGCCACTCTTGCCCACCGATTCAATGAGGTAGGCGCGCAGTTCGTCGGCAACCGCCCTCAATTCGGATTCGTCGAATGTGCGCAGGTCATCCGGCGTCTGGATGCGCGCGAGGCGGGGATAGCGGGCAGAGTCGATCATCATGTTCGCACTTTTTCTGAACGCCCATTTTCGCCCTCAAACGGGGGTGGGGCAAGCAAACGCCGCCGTCCGTGACAGGACGGTGAGGGTTGCATTCTCAGGCGTTCAGGTGCTCAGTTTCGAGCGCTTGGGCAATTGCGCCTTCAGGAAGGCCATCTGGTCGGCCAGGATGTTGCGGTTGGACAGGATCAGGTGCTCGATCCAGCTGGGCCGGTAGGGCACTGCCAGCAGGGGCATGCCGGCCTGCTGCGGGGTGCGGTCGCTCTTGCGCGAATTGCAGTGGAAGCAGGCGGTGACCACGTTTTCCCAGCAGTCCAGGCCGCCCTTGGACAGCGGCATGACGTGATCGCGGGTGAGCGTGGGGCGGCTGAACTGCTGGCCGCAGTACATGCACAGATGGGCGTCGCGGGCGAAAAGGGCCTGGTTGGTCAGGTTCGGCGTCGGGTCGATCGCACGGGAGCGGGCGTGGCCGCGGGCGGCGATGATCGGGTGCAGGTCCATGCCGCTCTGCAGGCCGCTGAAGCGGTTGGTGCCGCCGTGGATGTGCAGGCAGGGGTCGCCGAGCGTCCAGGCCACCGCCTCGCGGGCGTAGAGGCAGGCCGCATCCTGCCAGGTGATCCAGTCCAGTACGCGTCCGTGGGCATCAAGCGAGAGCAGCCGGACCGAACCGGGGCGATGCAGCGTCGTGGCGTTGGGCGATGCTTCGGCGCCCGGAGCAGAAAACGGAGCTCCGGCTTCGATCAGACCCAAGCGTGTAGTGTCTGTCTCCATCGGGAGAACAGCTTATACCTGAATCATTGCGATTTGGGTATCGCCCGGAGGGCGAAACCCAAATCGCAATGATTCAGGTCCGCGCATTCCTCCTATCCCCCGCACCTGTCGGTGCGCCCCCCTTAACAAAGGGGGGCTTTTCCCCAGATGGATTTCGGTGGTTTCCATCCACGCGTGGCGTGGATCTACGCAGATCGCGGGGAACTGTCAGAGGCGGGGCGGTGTGGGTTGGCAGGACCGTTGGCGCCATGGAGGGCGCCATCGAGCCCCCAGGGGTGAGGGCGCTTTGCTTGCGAAGCACTGCTTCGCAAGCGCCTGAACGCACAGTCGCCAGCGGCTGGGCCGGACCGCGGAGCGGGGTTTACGGCGTGTCCTGCCAGCCCACACCGCCCCGCCATCCACCGGGATCCAGCTGTTGCTATTGCGGTTGCCGGCCAGCGGCCGGCACTACCGCGGGTGCCGGGCGAAGCCCGGCTCAGGCGCCGAAGCGCTCGTCGTCCATGGCCATCAGCGGCGCGGCGCCGGCCTGGATCGCGGCGGCGTGGCTGAGGGTGCGCGGCAGCACGCGGGCGAAGTAGAACCGTGCGGTCTCGCGCTTGCCTTGGGCGAAGGCGGCGCCGTGCGCGCTGGCATCGGCGGCGGCGACGCTGCGGGCCCACCAGTAGGCCAGCACCACGTAACCCGAATAGAACAGGTAGTCGTAGCTGGCCGCGCCCAGTTCGTCGGGATTGGCGGCCGCGCGCTGCAGCACGTCCATCGTCAGCTTGCCCCATTCGGCGGCCTTGGCGCGCAGCGGGCCGATGAACTCGGCCAGCGCTTCGTTGCCCTCGTGTTCCTTGGCGAAGGCTTCGATCTCGGCCAGCATCAGCTTCAGGCCGGCGCCCTGGCTGGATGCGGTCTTGCGGCCGATCAGGTCCAGCGCCTGGATGCCGGTGGTGCCTTCATACAGCGTGGTGATGCGTGCATCGCGGGCCAGCTGCTCCATGCCGTGCTCGCGGATGTAGCCGTGGCCACCGAAGCACTGCAGGGCGTTGTAGGTGTTCTCGATGCCCCATTCGGTCTGGCAGGCCTTGGAGATCGGGGTCAGGAAGCTCACCAGGGTGTCGGCGCGCTCGCGCTCGGCGGCATCCTGGGCGTGGTGGGCGATGTCGATCAGGGTGGCGGCATGCAGCGCCAGCAGGCGGCTGCCTTCGACCAGCGACTTCACGGTCAGCAGCATGCGACGCACGTCCGGGTGGACCAGGATCGGGTCGGCCGGCTTCTCCGGGAACCTGGCGCCGCTCAGGGCGCGCGACTGCAGGCGCTCACGGCTGTACTTCAGTGCGTTCTGGTAGGCGCGCTCGGACAGGCCGATGCCCTGCAGGCCGACACCCAGGCGCGCGGTGTTCATCATGGTGAACATGGCCTGCAGGCCCTTGTGCGGCTGGCCGACCAGGTAACCCTGCGCACCATCGAAGTTCATCACGCAGGTGACCGACCCCTTGATGCCCATCTTGTGTTCGATCGAGCCACAGCGCAGTGCATTGCGCTCGCCGACGTTGCCATCGCGGTCGACCTTGAACTTCGGGGTGACGAACAGCGAGATGCCCTTGGCGCCCGAAGGGGCGTCGGGCAGCTTGGCCAGCACCAGGTGCACGATGTTCCCGGTCAGGTCGTGCTCCCCGGCGGTGATGAAGATCTTGGTGCCGGTGATCGAGTAGCTGCCGTCGGCGTTCGGCTCGGCCTTGGTCTTGAGCAGGCCCAGGTCGGTGCCGCAGTGCGGCTCGGTCAGGCACATCGTGCCGGTCCAGCGGCCTTCGATCAGCGGCTTGAGGAAGGCGTCGTGCTGCCACGCCTCGCCGTGCTGCTTCAGCGCTTCAATGGCGCCGTGCGAGAGCAGCGGGAAGTTGCCCCACGCCAGGTTGGCGGCGTTGATCATTTCGTTGAGCGGCACCCCCAGGGTGTGCGGCAGGCCCTGGCCGCCCAGCTCCGGCGAGGCGGTCAGGCCGGTCCAGCCGCCATCGACGAACTGGTCGTAGGCCTGCTTGAAGCCGGGCGGGGTGGTCACTTCACCGGTGGCCTGGTCGAGTACGCAGCCGATCTCGTCGCCGACGCTGTTGAGCGGGGCCAGCACGGTGGCGCTGAAGCGGCCGGCTTCCTCCAGCACGGCATCGACCACGTCGGTGGTGGCGTCGGTGAAGCCCAGGCGGGCGAACAGGGGTTCGACCTTGAGCACGTCGTGCAGGGCGAAACGGAGGTCGGAAAGCGGGGCGGTGTAGCTGCTCATCGGTACGTCTCGATTTGATCAGGGCAGAGGGGAGCGGCGCCGGGCGCCGCGACGAAAGGCGGGTTCAGCGCAGCACGCCGGGCAGGCCGGGGGCCTGGTTGAGGGTGCTGCGGCTGCTGATGTCGAAGCTGCGCTGCTTCTTTTCCTGCGGCGTGGCCGCCACCGTTCCCTTCAGGGCGTAGGCCAGGGTGCGGTTGCTGGCCAGCGCGTCGGCCACCACCAGGCGCGCGGTCGAGCTGGGCACGAGGTCGACATTGATGACGTCGGCGGAGGTGCCGCCGATGGAGATGCCGGGCTTGACCTGCAGGGTGCCGGCATCGCTGTCGCCGACGGTCAGCGCCAGTGAGACATCATCGAAGGTCATCGGCATCGAGCTGAAGTTCTGCAGGCGCAGGGCCACGGTCCAGTTGCCGTCGGCACGCACGGTCAGCTGCTGCAGGCTGGCCGCCGGTTCCGAAACACGCTTGACAATGCCGTTGCTGCAGGCAACAAGGGCGAGGGTGCACAGGACGATCAAGGCGGTACGGAAGCGGTGGAGCATGGGCGCAAGTCCTCTGGAGGGGGTGCGTTGGGGTAAGCATACTACGGCGTATGGTTTTATGGATCGCCCGGAGCGACCCGTCCGCAGAGGGTAGCGCGTGAAGATGGCGGTCGGGCATGCACAACGCCGGATGGCGCGCGCACGATGCGCCGGATGCGAAGCGGTTCAGTCGGCCGCGGGATCGCGCAGCGGGGCCATCAGGCGCAGTGGCCCGAGGTCGTACCCCATCGACTCGGCCTTGGCTTTCAACTGTTCGAACCGATCGCGCTCCATCTCCGGCAGGCGCGAGAGGATCCACAGATACTTGCGGCCGGGTTCGCCGACCAGGGCCCATTGATAGTCCGGGTCCAGCGCCAGCACCCAGTAGTCGGCCCAGACCAGGGGCGCCCAGCTCAGCCAGTCGGGGACGAAGCGCACCTGCAGTTGCCCGGGATGGCCGGCCACCGGGCGTGCCACGCCTTCGGCGACCACGCGCTCGCCGTCACCCTTGCGGCAGGCATTGGTGACGCTGATGCGGCCGTCGCGGCGCAGGCCATAGTTGGCGGTGATGTCGCCCACGCACTGCTTCTGGAACGAGACTGGAAGATGCGCGATCTCGTGCCATTGGCCCGCGTAGCGATCAATGTCCAGGTGCTCGACCGCGCGCACCGGTTCAGTGGCGATCACCGGGAAGGCGGCCAGCAGCAGGCAGGTGAGCAGGGCGGGGCGCAGAGGCATCGGCGGGCTCCAGGCAGGAGTCTGGAGCGTAGGTGCCGCCGCGCATGCCGGTGTAAATGTTTCGTCAACCGAGCCACGGTGGTCGCCGCTTGCGCGAAGCGCGAATAAAAAAAGACCTGCATTTCTGCAGGTCTCTGAAGATGGTGGCCGAAGACGGAATCGAACCGCCGACACGGGGATTTTCAATCCCCTGCTCTACCAACTGAGCTACTCGGCCAAATTGTGTGGCTACCGCGGTGAGTGCGGTTTCCGGAAAAAAAAGACCCGCATTTCTGCAGGCCTTCGAAAGTGGTGGCCGAAGACGGAATCGAACCGCCGACACGGGGATTTTCAATCCCCTGCTCTACCAACTGAGCTACTCGGCCACATGTTTCGTTGCAGCGAGGTCGCTGCCAAGGACGCGTATATTACGGAGGTCGGCTGCCTTCGGCAAGCGTTTTGCCAAGATTTCTTCACATTGCCCTCTGCGCGCTCGCAAGTGCTTGATCCTCCGTTGTGGAGCGGGGCGTGGCCCATCGATTGTCGTCTGCGGTGGAAATCAGCAGGTCGCCGCGTTCGCCAAAGCTGCAAGGGCAAGGGGTGCGCCGGACCCGCGCGGGTCCGGGCAATGGAACGCTGTTTTCGTGGCCGCCATCGGGGATCGCCGCAGCGTAGTGTCGGTAGTCCTTTCCCGATGCTGGCAACAGCAGAGACCTGGCCATGTCCGATTCCTCCACCGCGTCCCGCATCGTGCTTGCCTCGCGTCCGCAGGGGGCGCCAAGTGCAGCCAATTTCCGCCTGGAACAGGTTGCGCTGCCGGCACTGGCCGATGGCGAAGTGCTGCTGCGCAACCGCTACCTTTCGTTGGACCCGTACATGCGAGGACGCATGGACGAGGGCCCGTCGTATGCCGCGCCGGTGGCGGTAGGGGCGGTGATGGAAGGCCAGACCGTGGCCGAGGTGCTGCAATCCAAGGCCGAGGGCGTAACCGCAGGCGAGCTGGTGCTGGCGCCGGGTGGCTGGCAGACCCACGCGGTGCTGCCGGCCAAGGCGCTGGGGCGTCGTCTGGATCCGGCCGGGCTGCCGCTCAGTACGGCGCTGGGGGTATATGGCATGCCCGGTTTCACCGCCTATTCCAGCCTGCATGAAATCGCCCGTCTGAAGCCGGGCGAGACGTTGGTGGTAGCCGCCGCGACCGGGCCGGTGGGCGCGACCGTGGCGCAGCTGGCCAAGCTGCAGGGCGCGCGCGTGGTCGCCATCGCCGGTGGCGAGGCCAAGCGTGCCTATCTGCAGACGCTGGGCGTGGACGTGGCGCTGGATCATCGCGTGGCTGATTTTGCGGACCAGCTGCGCGCGGCAGTACCTGCGGGCATCGACGTGTACTTCGAGAATGTCGGCGGCCATGTGCTGGATGCGGTGCTGCCGCTGCTCAACGACTTCGCCCGCATTCCGGTCTGCGGCACCATCGCTACCTACAACGAGCGGGGCGTCGAGCAGCCTGGCCCGGATCGGCTGCCGTCACTGTTCAGCCAGATCCTGTGCCAGCGCCTGACCGTGCGTGGTTTCATCGTGCACGACTTCAACCACCTGTGGCCGGACTTCGAACGCGAGATGCTGCAGTGGCTGCGCGAGGGCCGCATCCAGTACCGCGAGGATGTGGTGGAAGGTCTGGAGAAGGCGCCGGAGGCGTTCTTCGGGCTGTTGCAGGGGCGCAACTTCGGCAAGCTGGTGGTGAAGCTGGATTGAGTGCTTGGTGGGTGTGCCGACCAAGGTCGGCACCTACGGGAAGCTGGGCGTGCCGACCAAGGTCGGCACCTACGGGAAGCTGGGCGTGCCGACCAAGGTCGGCGGCTATCGGGTGGCGTCAGCCGTTGGCGACCTTTTCCCGGCGCAGCAGTTCGCGCTTGCGCGCAACGCCCCAGGCATAGCCGGACAGGTCACCGTCGCGGCGCACCACGCGGTGGCAGGGCACGGCTACCGCCAATGGATTGCTCGCGCAGGCACGTGCCACCGCACGACTCGAGCGTGGTGCACCGATATGCGCGGCAATATCCGCATACGACGCGGTCTGGCCGCGCGGAATCTGCTGCAGTGCCTGCCATACCCGCTGCTGGAAGGCGGTGCCGCGGATATCCAGCGGCAGTGTGGCGCCTCGCGAGGGATCCTCGACCAGGCCCACCACCTGTGCCACCAGTTGCTCATAGCCGTGGTCGGCACCGACCAGTTCGGCCTGGCGGAAGCGTTGCTGCAGTGACTGCAGCAGCGCCTCCGGATCGTCGCCGAGCAGGATCGCGACCACGCCGGTGGCGCTGCTGGCCACCAGCACGCTGCCCAGTGAGCTTTCGGCAAGCGCGAAGTGGATGACTTCGCCGCGACCACCTGCGCGCCATTGCTTGGGAGTCATGCCCAGCAACTTCGGTGCGTTCTCGTAGAAGCGCCCGCTGGAGCCGAAGCCGGCATCGTGGAAGGCATCGGTGATGCGCTCCTGCTGTTCGAGCCCGGTGCGCAGGCGGTCGGCGCGCAGCGCGGCAGCGTACTGCTTGGGGGTCAGCCCGGTGGCCTGTTTGAACAGGCGATGCAGGCGCGTCGGGCTGCAGCCGGCGATGTCGGCCAGCTCCTGCAGCGAGGGCTCGTCGAGGCTGGCCTGCAGATGGCGGCAGACCCGTTCGACGCGGGCGTCGAGGGCGGTGGTGGCGGTGCTGTCCATGGGCGGATTCTGGCACGTGCCGGTTCTGCGGAAACTCCGGTTCCTGCACCTGGCCGCGAGGCCCGGAAACGGAGTGTTGGTGGGCCGGAGGCGCGGCATCGTGGCGGCCACTCCACAACCGGTACCACTCTCATGCGCCTGAACAACAAGATCGCCCTCATCACCGGTGCCAGCGCCGGCATTGGCCGCGCCAGTGCGCTGCGCTTCGCCGCCGAAGGGGCAAAGCTGGTGCTCAATGCGCGTCGGCCGCAACCGCTGCACGCACTGGCCGAGCAGATCCGTGCCGGCGGCGGCGAGGTGGTGGTGCATGCCGCCGACGTGGCCGAGCCGGGCACGGCGCAGGCGTTGGTCGATCTGGCCCAGCAGTCATTCGGAGGCCTGGACATCGCGCTCAACAATGCCGGGATGCTCGGCCCCGGCGTGCCGGCAGCAGAGTTCCCGGCGGATGCGTGGCGCGAGGTGATGGCCACCAATCTCGACGCCGCCTTCCATGCCGCACGCGCGCAGTTGCCGGCATTGCTGGCACGCGGGGGTGGCTCGCTGGTGTTTGTCGGTACCTTTGTCGGCCATACCGTGGGCTTCCCGGGTATGGCCGCCTACGCGTCGAGCAAGGCCGGACTGATCGGCCTGAGCCAGGTGATCGCCGCCGAGTACGGCGCGCGTGGCGTACGCAGCAACGTGCTGCTGCCTGGCGGTACCGATACCGAGATGGGCCGGCAGGCCGCACCCACCGGCGATGCCCGCGACTTCGTGCGCTCGCTGCACGCACTCAAGCGCATGGCCGAGCCGGAGGAGATCGCCAACGCGGCGCTGTTCCTGGCCAGCGATGAAAGCAGTTTCGTTACCGGTACCGCGATGCGTGTTGAAGGTGGAGTGTCGATCACCCGTACCTGAGCGGCGTCATGAGCGCGGCGTGTAGCGGATACCGCTGCTGGCCATGAAGCCTTTCGGGTCGAACCGGGCCCATGCCTCGCCCCACTCGAACCGGGCGCGGCCACCTGCCAGTTTGCGCCCCAGAGCCGTGGCCAAGGTGCGACGCATGAAAGCGACTTCGGCATCGATCGCGACCTGGGTCGGCCAGCCGTCTTCCAGTGTCGCACCCGGCAGGTCGACGCTGATCTTCACCATGTCCAGCTGTTGCCCGTGGAAGCACAGGCTGATGCCGGCGGGCGCACCGCCCAGACTGAGCCGGTGCAGGCTGAGCCAGTGATAGCCGGTGCCGGCATCGCGCTCGCCATGCATCAGCATGGCGAAGGCGATGCGCGCCTCCTCCAGTGACAGGGTGGGGCAGATCAACGTCGTCAGGTGGCCGAGCTGGATGCTGCCGTCCGCTGGATCGAGGCGCATTGGCAGCGTACGCGCGGCGTGCTGGGCAGGAGGTGACATCGCGGACTGGCTGGGCATGTTGGTCCGGATTCTGCAGAGCCGTGAGCTGCGGCGGCAAGCGGAACTGCACACGCTGTTCGCGCGGGCCTGACCTGCGGATCACTGCGCAGCCTCTAGCGTGAAGTCCTGATCGGCCTTCGCCGGCACAGGAGACTTCGATGAGCGAGCGCGACAAAGACCCTGGCGATCCGAAACAGGGCGTACAGGAAAGCCGTCAGGACAGGGCGCAGGAGGACGTGGCAAAGCAGCGGCCGGGGCAGCGCGATCAGCAGGTGCGTGATACGCATTCGCGTGGTCCACGCCGCAAGGACGGGGATCAGGAACCTGCCTGACCCGTGATCGATGCAAGAAAAAACCCGCAGATCGCGACGATCGGCGGGTCTTCTTAATGAGTGGTGGAGCCAAGGAGGATCGAACTCCTGACCTCGTCATTGCGAACGACGCGCTCTCCCAGCTGAGCTATGGCCCCACGGCAGGGCTTCAGTGTAGCCAACTGGCTGCGCCTTGCCAAGCCGATCCGGGATGTGCCGGACGGCGTGGCATGAAGGCGTGCACTGTGCCGAAACCGTCCGGTTTGTCGGGGCCGGATGCCGCGCAACGAAATCGTAACAATTTGGGGGATAATGGCGGCTTGCGCAGTTCTCCTCCTTTTTGCCGCCCGGCTCGCGCAGGCCGCACGGACGCCTCCTCAGAGCATTCCATGCCCTCCCATTCCGATTCCCGCCGCCTGTCGGGTATGTCGTCTTCCTTCGTTTCCTTCCGCCGCCATCCGCTGGCCCTGGCCTGTGCCGGCCTGGCCCTGGTCGGCAGCTTTGGTGCCGCCGCGCAGGACAGCGCGCCGACCCCGACGGGCCTGGACACGATCACCGTGACCGCCGAGCACCGCGAGCAGAACCTGCAGGAAGTGCCGGTCTCGGTGGGCGTGGTGCAGGGCGAGCGCATGCGCGACTTCACCGCCGGCGGCGACGACACCCTGCTGGCGCTGTCCGGCCGCGTGCCGAGCCTGTATGCGGAAACCACCACCGGCCGCATCTTCCCGCGCTTCTATATCCGCGGCCTGGGCAACATCGACTTCTACCTGGGTGCCTCGCAGCCGGTGTCGATCATCCAGGACGATGTGGTGCTGGAGCACGTGGTGCTGAAGTCCAACCCGGTCTATGACGTGGACCAGGTGGAAGTGCTGCGCGGCCCGCAGGGCTCGCTGTTCGGCCGCAACACCACCGCCGGCATCATCAAGTTCGACACGCTGAAGCCGACCCAGGACTACACCGGCCGCGTCAGCGCCAGCTATGCGACCTACAACAGCGTGTCGATCGACGGCGGCTTTGGCGGCCCGATCAACGACATCGCCTCGTTCCGCGTGTCGGCGCTGTACCAGCACCGCGACGACTACGTCGACAACACCTACAAGGGCCCGAGCGCTGACGGCACGGTCAGCCCGAAGAAGAACGCCATGGGCGGCTTCGATGACCGCAACGTGCGCGCGCAGCTGCTGCTGACCCCGAGCGACCAGTTCTCGATCCTGGCCTCGGCCCACGCCCGTGATTACGAAGGCACCTCGACCCTGTTCCTGCGTGGTGCGCTGACCAAGGGCTCGAACAAGACCGACGTGCCGCGCGACCAGGTCGCCTACGACGAAGCCGGCAACAACCCGCAGGCCTACAAGACCTACGGCGGCTCGGTGAAGGCACGCTACGACTTCGGCGCGATCGACTTCACCTCGATCACCGCCTATGAGACCACCTCCGGCTACAGCCGTGGTGATACCGACGGCGGCGCTGCGGTGAACTTCCCGGTCAACGGCGTGCCGAACGGCTACGGCCAGTCGATGGGCCGCATCCGCGACCTGGACCAGTGGACCCAGGAATTCCGCCTGGCCAGCCATGACGACAGCGCCCTGCAGTGGCAGGCCGGTGCGTTCTACTTCAACGGCAGCGACACCACCGACTTCTACCAGCGTGCGTGGTTCCTGCAGGGTGCGGCCCGCAACCCGAACAACTGGGTGCGCCTGCGCAACAAGAACACCTCGTGGGCCGGTTTCGGCCAGCTGAGCTACGCCTTCACCGACAAGTTCACCGTCACGGCCGGCCTGCGCCAGACCAAGGACGAGAAGCACACCCGCCTGCTGAAGACCGCTGACACCGCCGCCGGCTTGGTGACCTACAAGGGCCGCACCGACGTCAAGATGTCCGACACCACCCCGAGCTGGGATCTGAGCGCGATGTACCAGATCACGCCGGACGTGAGCGTCTATGCGAAGGTCGCACGCGGCTTCCGCGGCCCGACCATCCAGGGCCGTTCGGCGGTGTTCAATGCCGACTTCACCACCGCCGATTCCGAGACCATCCTGTCCTGGGAAGCCGGCGTGAAGAGCAGCCTGTGGGACAATCGCCTGCGCCTGAACGCCACTGCGTTCACCTACACCGTCAATGACATCCAGCTCAACGGCAACGATTCGGACGGCAACGGCGTGCTGTTCAATGCCGACAAGGCCAAGGCCTACGGTTTCGAAGCGGACATGGAGCTGCGCCCGATCCCGAACCTGACCCTGAGCGCCGGCGTCAGCCTGCTGCACAGCGAGATCAAGGACAAGCGCGTCTACGCGCAGGTCTGCGGCCTCAACGGCAAGGTGGTGTGCACGGTGAATGACCCGACCATCAAGGTCGGTGCCAACACCTTCGCGCAGATCGACGGCAACCCGCTGCCGAACGCGCCGAGGTACAACGTCAACCTGGCCGCCCGCTACGACTTCCCGGTCAGCGACGCGGGCACCATGTTCGTGTCCACCGACTGGAACAAGCAGGGCTACACCAGCTTCGTGCTGTACGACAGCAAGGAGTTCAACTCCAAGGGTGATTTCGAGGGCGGCCTGAAGATCGGCTACTCGGGCAACTACGGTGCCTATGAAGTGGCGCTGTTCGCGCGCAACATCACCAACGAGAAGAACCTCAAGGGTGTGATCGAGAACTACATGGCCGCGGTCTACAACGAACCGCGCACCGTCGGTGTCTCGTTGAACATGAACTGGTAAGGCTTACCCCGTCGTGTAACGGAAACGGCGCTCATCGAGCGCCGTTTTTCGTTGCTCGGCATCATCCGTGCTCACGGCGTGGCGCTGACGCCCTTGCCCAGCGCTGCATCGGACGGCGCACTGGGGCCCAGCACCTGCAGCTGCATCGCCTCCATCCGCTCCAGTACCTTGCGCTGCTTGCCGTTGAGGCCGCGCGAGGTGATTGCGATGTGCTTGCGTGCAGCGTCCAGCGGCGCGGGTTGGTAGTGCACCGTGAAGCGGCGCAGGGCGCATCCCGTCAGCTTGTCGACCGGTGCGCAGTCGTTCGCGTTGAAATCGATATCGCCGTCGGCGGCAACAATGAAGGGGCTGAGCAGGATCTGCCCTTCGCGGGCAGTGAAGGCCAGTGGCGCGTGGGCCTTGGCAATGACCGCCTGGATGCGTACGGCAGGGATGTCTTCAGGGACGATCCTGTCATCCCAGTAGCCTTCGGTCGGGCGCGAGGTTTCGTAGTTCTGGGTGCCCCATGCCACGCAGTTGCCGGAGGCCACATGCACCGAGATGCAGACCTGCTGGGAGTGCTGATCGGTCAGGACGCCGGGTGGTACCCAGACCTTCTTCCAGGAATAGAAACGGTAATCGACGTCGGCCAGGCGGGTGGCGCCGATGTCCTTCGATACTTCGTCCGTAGCCCCCAGCGGCTTCAGCTTGGCCACGCGGGTGTTCAGGCGGTAGTTCTCCGCACCGTTCAGCAGATAGGTGCCCGGCGGAATCAGATGCACCTCGAACACGTCCATCAACACCGTCCGCTGCGGGCCGGTTTCCAGTTCGTTGGTGTTGAACAGCTGCACATAGCCCTGGGAGGGAATGTCCTTGTGCTGGAAGGACACCCGCGTCGAGAACCCGGGCAGGTCGGTCGAGCGCTTGCCCAGATGAAAGCCGGGGACCGGAGAGCCGATGCCTGGCCCGCCGTTGTGCACGACATACGGGGCCGGCACCAGCACGGCAACCAGACCGTCGCGGGTGGCGCCGTCAATGATGTCCACCAGCTTGGCTGTGTTCTCCTTTTCCTGTGCATAGGAAAGCGGTGCGGCCTGCCCAGAGCATGCCAGGCCCAACGTGGTTAGCAGCAGTGCGCAGGCGGTCGCGATCTTGAGGGTCTGCATCGACGTCTCCTTGTCAGTACCGGTAAACCCTAGCACGGCCCCTGCAGGCTCAAGGTGCATGGCGCCGGCGTGGTCCGGCGCCCGGTGCTTCAGCGTGCCGGCAGCAGCGCCTGCAGCCGCGCTTCCAGCTCTTGCTGGCGCCAGCCGGCCAGTGCGGCCGGCCACTGGCGGCGTTCCAGATAGCTTTCCAGGTGCTTGCGTGAGGCCAATACGCCATCCGGCAGGCCCAGTTCGCGGCTGCGCTCGGCAACCGCGTCCTGCAGCTTCTTCAGTGCCTGCTTGTTGCTGTCGTTGGCCGGCAGCGCCAGCGGTGCTTCGGCCTCATCGGCCAGCGGCGTATCCAGCGCCTGCCACACAGCGCCCGCGAGCTTGCGCGGTGCCTTCGGGAACTGTTCGAACAGCTTGCCCAGTGCGGCGGCATCGGCCGGTGGCGTGCGTGCCAGCGTGGCGGCCAGTTCGTTGTCCAGGATCCAGCTGCGCGGGCGGTCGCTGCTGCGTGCCTGCACATCGCGCCAGCGCAGCAGACGCAGCAGCCGATGCTGTGCGGCCGTGTCGAGGAACTGCGCCGAGCGCATCGCCAGGTGCGGCCAACGGTCTTCGTCATTGGCGACGCTGGCCAGCAGGCGCTCGCCGTCGTCGTGCAGCCACTGCTGGCGGCCCAGCGCCTGCAACCTGGCATCGATGGCGTCATGCAGCGCGAACAGGTGCTCGACATCGTCGGCGGCGTACTGCAGCTGCGAGTCGGACAACGGGCGGCGCATCCAGTCCGAACGGGTCTCGCCCTTGGCCAGCGCCACGCCGGTGATTTCCGCGACCAGCTTCTGGTAGCCCATACCGCCACCGATGCCGGCCAGCGAGGCGCCGATCTGGGTGTCGAACAGCGGACGTGGCAACACGCCGCAGGCCCACTTGAAGGCGACCAGGTCTTCGCTGGCGCTGTGCATCACCTTGACGATCGATTCATCGGCCAGCCACGGCGCCAGCGCTTCGGTCATGCCGGGAATCAGGGGGTCGATCAGCAGGATGTCCTGCCCGACCGCCATCTGCACCAGGGCCAACTGCGGCCAGAAGGTGCGTTCACGGATGAATTCGGTGTCCAGGCCGATGCGGGCCGGACGCTGCTGGAAGTACGGATCCAGCTCGGCGGGGGTGGTGATCCAGATTGCCACGGGTCAGGGCCTACTACTCGGGTTTGCTCAGGCAGGGGAGAATAGCCTAACGTCGGTCCGCATCCGTGCCGAAGGAGATCCTGCTTGCGTTTTCCGCTGTCGTCCGTGCTGTGCACCGCCCTGGCCCTGGCCGGCTGCACGCCGTCGCCCTCGGCGACACCGGAGCCGGGACCGGCTGCTGGCGAAGACGCACGGCCGCAGCAAGGCATGCAGGCGGACGCGACGCCGGAGGCGGCGCAGGGCAGCGTCACCATCGCCGGTGAGGATGCCGCCGAGGATGTGCAGCGGTGGACGCCACCGCGGGTCGATCGGCAGGGGCGCAGCCTGGCCCAGCTGCGTCGCGCGGCCGAGAAGGCGTTCGCCGAAGGGCGCCTGTACGAGGACGCCGACGCGGCGGTTCCGCTGTGGCTGGCGGTGCAGGAAGAAGACCCGGATGACCGCCAGGCCCGCAACGGCCTGCAGCGCGCCCGCCAGCGCCTTCAGCAGCAGGCCGATGCCCTGCTGGTCCGGCCGCTGCAGCAGCGCGAGGCGCTGGCCGAGGCCAGCCGCCAGGCACTGGTGCTGCTGACCCTGGCGCCGAAGGATGAGAAGGTTCGCGCGCTGCAGGGACGGGTGGAGCTCGCCCAGCGCGTGGTGGCCTACAACCGTGCCGGCGAGGAAGACCTGCGTTCGGGGCGGATCGGTGAGGACGGTGACGGAGCGATCGGCAACTTCCGTGAAGCGCTGGCCCTGGATGAACACAACAGCCGGGCACGGCAGGGCCTGGCGGCGGCCGAGAGTGGCCTGATCCGCCGTGCCGAGGACGCGGCGCGGGTGCGTGACTTTGCCAGCGCCGGCACCTGGCTGGCCGAAGCCAGCAAGGTCCGTGACTCATCACCGGCCATTGCCGATGCCTTCGAACGTATCGAACAGATCCGCGCGGCGGCACTGCTGCAGCTGCGCGATGATGGCCTTCGCGAACTGGCGACGCCACAGGGCCTGAAGCCGGCGCGCGAGAAGCTGGCCGAGGCCCTGCGCATCGCCTTGCCAGGGGATGCGGTGGTGGCCCAGTTGCGCGAACGCATCGACCTGGCCACCCATTACGGCAGCTTCCGTCCCGGGCAGGTGTTCAGCGACGCCATGCGCGATGGCGGGCGCGGCCCGCAGATGATCGTGGTGCCGCATGGTGGCTTCCAGATGGGCGCGGGTGATGCCGAGCCCGGTGCCAGTGATGCCGAGCGGCCCTCGCATTATGTGCGCTTCGACCGCGGGTTTGCGATGGCGATCACCGAGATCACGGTCAGTGATTTCGAGCGCTATGTGAAGTCGACCAATGCGCGGCCGCGTGCGACCCGGCGCGGCCACTCGGTGGTCTATGACGAGCGCAGCGGCAATTTCATCCGCCGCAGCGGTGTGGACTGGCGTTCCGATTACGATGGCGCGCGCGCACTGGGCAATTCGCCGGTGATGCATGTGAGCGTGCGTGATGCCGAAAACTACGCGGCGTGGCTGTCCGAGCAGACAGGACGCAGCTACCGGCTGCCCAGCGAGGCCGAATTCGAGTACGCGCTGCGTGCCGGCAGCAGTGGCCGTTATCCGTGGGGCGACGCCGGCACGCCGCCGCCCGGCGCTGGCAACTTCACCGGCAGCAAGGATGTCTCGCCCTCGGGGCGGCACTGGCACAACGCCTTCGTCGGCTATGGCGATGGCTGGTGGGGGCCCGCGCCGGTGGCCAGTTTCCAAGCCAATGCCTTCGGCCTGCACGACATGGCCGGCAATCTCAGCGAGTGGGTGGCCGACTGCTGGCATGCCAGCTACCGGCGTGCGCCGTCCGATGGTGTCGCCTGGTTCAACCCGGGCTGCCGGTCGCGGGTGATCCGTGGCGGCAACTGGGCCAATGCGCCCGAGCAGACCCGTGCGGCCTGGCGGCAATCGCAGGACTCGGACACCACCAACGCGCGCATCGGCTTCCGTCTGGTGCGGGGCATCTGAGCATCGGGCTTCACCCGCTGCTGGCGTCCGCGCACTAAGATTGCGCCGTGCCCGCCGGCCGGCGGGGCCTGCTGGAAGACACCGATGCGCAACGATCCCTTTTCCCGCTCGCCGCAAGGCCCGCAGCGGCGCGGCCTGTTCGGCAACATCCGCTGGTGGGTGCTGCTGCTGGCGGCGGGCTATGCGGTGTTCTACTGGTTCTCCAATCGCACGGTCGATCCCTACACCGGCGAGAAGGTGATGATCGACAGCAGCCTGGATGCGCGCCAGGAGACCGCGCTCGGGCTGCAGGCCTACCAGCAGATCCTGTCGCAGGAACGGCCGATGGATCCGAATGCGCCGATCGCGCGTGATGTGCGCGACATCGCCCAGCGCCTGATCGCCAAGGTGGACGTGGTGGAGACCGCGCTGGCACAGGAGCACGGCGTGCAGCCGGCGCATTTCGCGCGGGATTTCCAGTGGGAAGTGAATGTGATCCCGTCCGAGCAGGCCAATGCGTTCTGCCTGCCGGGTGGCAAGATGGCGGTCTACACCGGCCTGGTGCCGGTGGCGCGTACGCGTGACGCGATGGCGGTGGTGATGGGCCATGAGATCGCCCATGCGCTTCTACGCCATGGTGCACAGCGGATGGCGCAGCAGAAGCTGACCCAGATCGGGCAGATGGCTGGTGCCGCCAGCGGCATGGATGCGCAGCAGCAACAGATGATGATGTCGGCGATGGGCTACGGCTACCTGCTGCCCTATGCGCGCAGCCACGAGACGCAGGCCGATGAAGTGGGGCTGATGCTGGCCGCAGCGGCCTGCTTCGATCCCCGCGAGGCGGTGCCGCTGTGGCAGCGCATGGGCCAGGCCAGTGGCGGCCAGGCGCCGCCGGAGTTCGCCTCCACCCACCCGAACCCGGGTACCCGCATCCAGAACCTGCAGGCGCTGATGCCGAAGGCGCTCGAGTACCGGCAGAAGTTCTGCGAGCAGGCAAAGTAGGGGGAGGGGCGGCAGGGCTTGCAGCCCTGCACCCGCGGTAGGTAGTGCCGGCCGCTGGCCGGCAGCAGCAACAGCGGAAGCGGGTTTCCTGAGGGATGGCGGGGTGGGTCCGGTTGCGGGAGACGCCGTAAACCCTTCCATGGGGGCTTGGCCGCGGCATCCATGCCGCGGACACTCCCGCAACCGGACCCACCCCGCCTTCGACAGTTTGCTGCGGTCTGTCGGAAATGCTCTTGGGGTCAGATCCGTTTTCCGTAGGAAATCGGATCTGACCCCGAATTGATTCGCCATCTGGCAGAGATGCATTCACGCATGGCGTGGATCTACCGTGTCGACCAAGCTCGACACCTACCAACAGTCATCGGAATCTGTCAGAGGTGGGGCGGTGTGGCTGTGCAGGACCGTTGGCGCCATCGAGCCCCCAAGGGTGAGGGCGCTTTGCTTGCGAAGCACTGCTTCGCAAGCGCCCGAACGCACAGCCGCCGGCGGCTGGGCCGGACCGCGCAGCGGGGTTTACGGCGTGTCCTGCACAGCCACACCGCCCCACCAAACCATCAGCAATCCAGAGCCGCTTTTGCTGTTGCTGTTGAGGTTGCCGGCCAGCGGCCGGCACTACCGCAGGTGCAGGGCGCAGCCCTGCCGAACGCCCCTTACTTGACCTGTACGTCGATCACGCCGTCGCCGACGCGGGCCTGCAGGGCGTCACCGGACTGTACCTGATCAAGCTTTCGCACCAGCGTACCGTCATCGCTGCGGGTCAGGATGCTGTAGCCACGCGCCACGGTCGCCAGCGGGCTGACTGCTTCAAGTGAACGCGCCAGTCCGCGCAGTCGCAGTGCATCGCGCTCCAGCAGGCGCTGCATCGCGGCCTGCGGCCGCCCGCGCAGGGCAGCCAGACGGCGCTGCATCGCATCGAGCTGGCGCTGCGGATGGTGCCCGCGCAGCACTGCCGCCGCATGACGCAGGCGCGCGGCGCGACGCTCCTGCTGCTGGTTGAACGCCGCATGCAGGCGCCGGCCCAGATCCAGCTGGCGTCGGCGCAACAAGTCCAGCCGCGCCTGCGGGCTCTGGGCGTTCAGGCGCAACAGGGCGCGGTCGGCGCGCTGCATCGCCTGCTGCATCGCATGCCGTTGCAGCTGCACCATGCGCGCGGCCGTGCGGCGCAGGCGCAGGGCCAGTTCGCGCTGGTCGGGTACCAGCAGTTCAGCTGCCACCGAAGGCGTCGGCGCACGCAGGTCGGCGGCGAAGTCGCTGAGGCTGAAGTCGGTTTCGTGGCCGACCGCCGAAACCACTGGGGTGTGGCTGGCGGCGATCGCACGGGCCAGGGCTTCGTCATTGAAGGCCCACAGGTCTTCCAGCGAACCGCCGCCGCGGGTCAGCAGGATCACGTCGTAGCGACCACTGGCATCGGCCGCCTGCAGCAGGCGGGTGATCTGCGCGGCGGCGCTGCTGCCCTGCACCAGGGTCGGCAGCAGGTCGACTTCCAGCAGCGGGAAACGGCGGCCGAGCACGCTCAGCACATCGCGCACGGCGGCGCCGGTCGGCGAGGTGATCACTGCCAGACGTTGTACATGCGCCGGCAGTGGCCGTTTGCGCGCCGGGTCGAACAGGCCCTCGGCCTCCAGCCGTGCCTTCAGTTCCTCGAAGGCGCGGCGCAGTGCGCCTTCGCCCGCCTCCTCCATGTGGTCCAGCACCATCTGGTACTCGCCACGGGCGTCGTACAGGGTCACCTTGCCGCGCACCAGCACGCGCATGCCTTCGCGCGGCACGAACTTCAGGTACTGCGCCTTCATCCGGAACATTGCGGCGCGCAGCTGCGCACGCGCGTCCTTCAGGGTGAAATACAGGTGACCGGAGGCAGGACGCGCCACGCTGCCCAGTTCGGCCTCGACCCAGATCGCCGGGAAACTGCCTTCCAGCAGGTCGCGGGCCAGGGTGTTGAGCTGGCTGGGGGTGAAAATGTCGTTGTTGCGTGGCTGCATGGGAACGGCGTGCTGCGGGTGGAGCGGGGGCTCAGGATCGCACGTCAGCGCGCCGTGTGCTGGCCCAGCGCCCACTGCACGTGTTCACGCACCAGCGGCGAGGGATCATCGACGCGGGTCTGCAACGCGGCCAATGCTTCGGCCGAGGACGGTGCGTTGCCCAGTGCCACGGCGATGTTGCGCAGCCAGCGCTCGTGCCCGCTGCGGCGGATCGGGCTGCCCTCGGTGCGGCGCAGGAACTCGGCCTCGTCCCAGGCGAACAGCTGGTCCAGGCGCGCGGTATCGAGGTTGTTGCGCGCGCGGAAATCGGCTTCGTCGGTGCGCTTGGCGAACTTGTTCCAGGGGCAGACCAGCTGGCAGTCGTCGCAGCCGTAGATGCGGTTGCCGATCAACGGACGCATGTCTTCGGGAATGGCGCCGTCGTGCTCGATGGTGAGGTAGGAAATGCAGCGCCGCGCGTCCAGCCGCTGCGGGCCGGTGATGGCCTGGGTCGGGCAGACATCGATGCAACGCGTGCAGGTGCCGCAGTGCGCCGTGGCCGGCGTGTCGATCGGCAACGGGATGTCGATGTAGATCTCGCCGATGAAGAACCATGAACCGCCATGGCGGTCGATCAGGCACGTGTGCTTTCCGATCCAGCCGAGGCCGGCGTTGCGCGCCAGTGCGCGTTCCAGCACGGGGGCGGAATCGACGAACACGCGGTAGCCCAGTGGCGCTACTTCATCGTTGATCTGCGTCGCCAGCTTCTGCAGGCGGTTGCGCATCAGCTTGTGATAGTCGCGGCCCAGCGCGTAGCGCGCCACGTAGGCGCGGCCCGGGTCGGCCAGGGTCGCCCAGGCTTCGGTGTCGTCCTTGTGGCTGTAGTCCATGCCCACTGAAATCACGCGCACGGTGCCGGGCAGCAGCTCGGCCGGTCGCGCGCGCAAGGTGCCGTGGCGCGCCATCCAGTCCATCGTGCCGTACAGGCCCTGGCCCAGCCAGTCGGCCAGGTGCGCTTCATCCTCGCCCAGTTCGATACCAGCGATGCCGCAGCGCTGGAAGCCATGCGCACGCGCCAGTTCGCGGATGCGCTGCACGGCCTGGACCGGATCGACAGGGGTGGGGGCGGGGGACATGTGCACCAGTATAAAATCCCTGCATGGCCAACCTTGCCGATCTGTTCGATTCCGCTGCCGCGCGTGCGCTTGATGCGCAGGCCTCGGCGTTGGCCGCCGACGGCGGCTGGGGCCTGATGGCGCAGGCCGGCCAGGCCGCCTGGCAGTGCCTGCTGCAGCATTGGCCCCAGGCGCGGCGGATCGGCGTGGTGGTCGGCGCTGGCAACAATGGGGGCGATGGCCAGGTGCTGGCCCGTCACGCGCTGCAGGCCGGGCGCGAGGTGACAGTGATCGCCCTGCCGGGCAGGCCGCCCTCGACCGCGCTGGCACAGCGTGCAGCATCTGAATTCAGGTCCGGCGGCGGCACCATCACCGATTTCGACGGCATGCTGCCCGAGGCCGACGTCTGGGTCGATGCCCTGTTCGGGCTGGGCTTTGATCGCGCGCCGGAGGGTACGGCGCAGGCGTTGATTACCGCGCTCAACGCGCAGACTGCGCCGGTGCTGGCGCTGGATGTTCCCAGTGGCGTCGATGCCGACCGTGGGGCGGTGCCGGGCGTAGCAGTGCGCGCTGCACTGACCCTGCAGTTCATCGTGGCGCATCGCGGGCTGTATTCCGGCGATGCGCTGGATCATTGCGGGCACAAGGTCCTGGCGCCCCTGCTGTTGCCCGCGGCGGCCTGGCAAGGCGTGGTGCCCGCTGCGGAGCACTGGACGCAGGTGAGGTTGCGGGCCCTGTTGCCACCGCGCCGCGCCAATACCCACAAGGGCGAATCCGGGCACGTGCTGTGCGTCGGCGGCAACCATGGCAGCGGCGGTGCCATCGCGATGGCGGCCGAAGCCGCCTTGCGCGCGGGTGCGGGGCTGTTGAGCCTGGGCACCCGCCGCGACCACGTCGGTCCACTGCTGGCCCGGTTGCCCGAGGCCATGACCCATGCACTGGAAGATGGCGATGTGCTGCCGGCGCTGCTGGACAAGGCGAAGGTGGTGGCGATCGGGCCCGGTCTGGGCCAGGACGAATGGGCACGCGCCTTGTTTGCGCGGGTGCTGGCCAGCAACAAGCCATTGGTGGTCGATGCCGATGCCCTGAACCTGCTGGCGCAGGATCCGCGCGCGTTGCCCGATGCCATTCTCACACCGCACCCGGGCGAGGCCGCGCGCCTGCTCGGCTGCAGCACGGCTGAAATCCAGGCCGACCGCTACACCTGTGCGCACATGCTGGCCGAGCGCTTCCATGCCGTGGTGGTGCTGAAGGGCGCTGGCAGCATCGTGGCAGCGCCTGGGCAAACGCCCCGGTTGATCGCTGCCGGTAACCCAGGGATGGCCGTGGGAGGCATGGGCGACCTGCTCACCGGCATCATCGCCAGCCTGCGTGCGCAGGGCCTTGCGGCCTTCGATGCCGCGGCCGCGGGCGCGCTGCTGCATGCGCTGGCGGGCGATGCAGCTGCCGCCGATGGCGCGCGCGGCCTGCTTCCTACTGATCTGCTGGCGCCGCTGCGGCGACTGGCCAACCCGGACCTCTCCCCATGACCGAATTCTTCCTTGCCGACAGCGACGCCACCGAACTGCTCGGGCAGTGGCTGGCGGCCACCCGGCCGCCGCAGGCGCTGATCGAACTGCGCGGCGACCTGGGTGCCGGCAAGTCCACCACGGCCCGCGCGCTGCTGCGCGCGCTGGGCGTGCAGGGCGCGATCCGCAGCCCCACCTACACCCTGGTCGAGCGCTATCCGCTGGCCAGTGGCGGCGAGGCGTGGCACCTGGACCTGTATCGCATCGGCCAGGCCGGTGAGCTGGATTTCCTCGGCCTGGACGAGGGCAGCGCGGTGCTGTGGCTGGTCGAATGGCCGGAACGGGGCGCCGGCGCGCTGCCGCCGACCGACCTGGTGGTGGCGCTGGAGATCGACGGGCAGGGACGACGCGTCCGTCTCACTGGGGCCAGCGACGTAGGACATGAATGGCTGGAACGGTTGCCGCAAGGGGGCGACTTGCAGGCCATTTCTGTCGGCTGACGAGAACAAAGACCGGCAGGTTACGGATTATTAAGGAAAAAAGTGTTGCATTCCGTTCAGCGCGGTGATTGAATCCTGAGCCATGCGCCCGGGGAACCGTCTCATCGCCATCTGTGCCGCCGTCGGACTGGGTCTGGCGAGCGTCAGTACGTGGGCGGGTGAAGTCCGACAGGTCCTGCTGAACACCGGCGCTACCGGCACCCGTGCCGAGATCTCGCTGGTCGGCAGTGGCGGCTACAAAACCCTGTCGCTGGCCGGCCCGAACCGCCTGGTGGTCGATTTCCCCGACTCCAGCGCCATACGCAACCTGAAGATGCCGGCCGCGCAGGGCGTGGTCACGGCGGTGCGTACCGGGCAGCCGGTCCCGGGCACGTTCCGCGTCGTTTTCGACCTCGCCGAATCGGTGGCGCCGTTCCGCCCGCAGATGCAGCGCGAGGGCAATGAATCCAAGCTGGTGATCGAATGGCCGGGCGATGGCCCGGCCTTGGCCAGCAGCCGCCCGGCGGCGACGCCAGCCGTGCAGCCGCAGGCGCCCGCGGCGGGAGCTGCACCTGTACCGACTCCGGCCGAGAGCGCGCAGTCGCGCACCGATGCCGCGCGTGCCACGGCCCTGCTGACCGCACAGGTACAGCAGCAGGCCAGCGCCACTGCCGCCGCACCGGCCACGCCGACCCCGGCACCGACCACCGCGCCGGCCCAGGTTGCTGCGGCCGGTGTCACCGCCAGCAGCACGCCGTCGTCCTCGCCGGCCGCGATCCTCGCCGGCCAGCGCACCGCAGCGGTGGTGACCACGCCGCCGGCCACCGTGCCTACACCGGCACCGACGCCGGTGGAACCGCCGCGTCCTGTCATGCCCAGCGATGCGTCGCGTATCCGCATGCAGGCCGGCATGCGCCACTTGGTGGTGGCGATCGATCCCGGACACGGCGGCCAGGACCCGGGTGCGATCGGCCCGACCGGCAAGCGCGAGAAGGATGTCACTCTGGCAGTGGCGCGCGAGCTGGCCCGCCAGGTCAACGCCACGCCGGGCCTGAAGGCCTACCTGACGCGCGACAGCGACGTGTTCATTCCGCTGCCGATGCGTGCGCAGAAGGCGCGTGCGAACAAGGCGGACATCTTCATCTCGATCCATGCCGACGCGGCCGAAAACCGCTCGGCCACGGGCTCATCGGTCTACGTGCTGTCGACCAAGGGCGCCTCTTCGCAGCGCGCCCGCTGGCTGGCGGACAAGGAAAACGCGGCCGACCTGGTCGGTGGCGTGCGCCTGCAGCAGACCGAAGGCACCCTGGCCAACGTGCTGCTGGACCTGGCGCAGAGCGGCTACATGAAGGCGTCCGAAGACGCGGCCGGCCACGTGCTGGGCGGCCTGAAGCGGATCGGCAACAACCACAAGCCGAACATCGAGCGCGCCAACTTCGCGGTGCTGCGCACCTCGGACATGCCGGCGATGCTGGTGGAAACCGCGTTCATCTCCAATCCGGATGAAGAACGCCGCCTGATGGACCCGGCGTACCAGCGCAAGATCGCTGGCGCCGTGCTGGACGGCGTGCACACCTTCTTCAGCCGCCAGCCGCCGCCGGGGACGTTGTATGCGGCCCGCGCCCAGGCCGAGATCGACGCGGCCGGCACCATGGCCGGCGGCAGCAAGTAAGCCGCCGAAGGCGGGTTGCTGCTTTCCGTAGAGTCGAGCCGCGCTCGACTGGGCCTTGTCGGTAGCCCGCAGTCGAGCATGGCTCGACTCTATCCTCGGCAGCTCCGCTATCATCGACCCATGAAGTCTGCTGCCCATCACCTCCCATGAGCGCGCCCGGTCCGCGCCCGATCCGGCCGTTGCCGGAGATCCTCATCAACCAGATCGCCGCTGGCGAAGTGGTCGAACGGCCCGCGTCGGTGGTCAAGGAACTGGTCGAGAACGCGATCGATGCCGGCGCCAGCCGCGTCGACATCGATCTGGAAGAGGGCGGTGTGCGCCTGATCCGCATCCGTGACAATGGCAGCGGCATCGCACCGGAGCAGCTGCCGCTGGCGGTATCGCGCCACGCCACCAGCAAGATCGCCGACCTGGACGATCTGGAATCGGTGGCAACGCTGGGGTTCCGCGGTGAAGCGCTGCCTTCGATCGCCTCGGTCAGCCGCTTCACCCTGGCCTCGCGCCGCGCGCATGACGAGCACGGTTCGGCGTTGCAGATCGAAGGCGGCAAGATCGGCGAGGTGACCCCGCGCGCGCACGCGCCGGGCACCACGGTGGAAGTGCGCGAGCTGTTCTACAACGTGCCGGCGCGGCGCAAGTTCCTGCGCGCCGAGCGCACCGAACTGGGCCATATCGAAGAGTGGCTGCGTTCGCTGGCGCTGGCACGGCCGGATGTCGAGCTGCGCGTGTCGCACAACGGCAAGGCCTCGCGTCGTTACAAGCCGGGCGATCTGTATTCCGATACACGCCTTGCCGAAACGCTGGGCGAGGATTTCGCCAACCAGGCCGTGCGCGTGGACCACAGCGGTGCCGGACTGCGCCTGCATGGCTGGATCGCGCAGCCGCATTATTCGCGCGCGAGCGCCGACCAGCAGTACCTGTACGTCAACGGTCGCTCGGTGCGTGACCGCAGCGTCGCCCACGCAGTGAAGATGGCCTACGGCGATGTGCTGTACCACGGCCGCCAGCCGGCCTATGTGCTGTTCCTGGAACTGGATCCGACCCGCGTCGACGTCAACGTGCACCCTGCCAAGCACGAAGTGCGCTTCCGTGATTCGCGGCTGGTCCATGATTTCGTCTACCGCACGCTGAAGGATGCGCTGGCCGATACCCGCGCCGGCATGTCGGCGCAGGAGATCGGTGCCGGTGCTGCGCAGCCGGTGGATGCCACGGCCATGCCGATGGCATCGAGCGCAGGCGCGTCGGGATTCGGGCTGGTGCGTGGGCCCGCGCCGGGTGCCGGCTCGGGAGGTGGTGGTGGCGGATTCTCCGGATGGCGCCCGCAGCAGCCGCTGGGCCTGCAGGTGGCCGATGCACCGGCTGCCTATGCCGCGCTGTATGCCGCACCGGCCGGCGCCGAGCGCGGTGCTGCGCTGCCGCCGATGCCGACCGAGAACGGACTGCCGGTCACCAGTGCCGACGCAGGCGTGCCGCCGCTGGGCTATGCGATCGCGCAGCTGCATGGCATCTACATCCTGGCCGAGAACGCCGAAGGCCTGATCGTGGTCGACATGCATGCGGCCCACGAACGCATCGGCTACGAGCGCCTGAAGAACGCGCACGATGGCATCGGCCTGCAGTCGCAGCCGTTGCTGGTGCCGATCACGCTGGCAGTGGGCGAGCGCGAGGCCGACACCGCCGAGAGCGAAGCTGAAACCCTGGCGGCGCTCGGCTTCGAGGTGACCCGTGCCGGCCCCGGTTCGCTGCACGTGCGCAGTATTCCGGCATTGTTGGCGCATGCCGAACCGGAAGGGCTGCTGCGCGACGTGCTGACCGACCTGCGCGAGCATGGCCAGAGCCGCCGCGTGGCCAGTGCACGCGACGAACTGCTTTCGACCATGGCCTGCCACGGCGCGGTGCGTGCCAACCGGCGCTTGACCCTGCCGGAAATGAACGCGCTGCTGCGCGACATGGAAATCACCGAACGGTCCGGCCAGTGCAACCACGGCCGACCGACCTGGGCCCGTTTTTCGCTGGCGGAGATCGACCGCTGGTTCCTGCGCGGACGTTGAGGGGAGCATCGATGCGTTATCGGGGAATGGCGGGCCTGCTGGCCGCCGTGGTGTTGGCCGCCTGCAGCCCGGCAACACCGCCGGTGCCGACGGCCGCTGAAGATCCGGCCTACGCGGCCGCGCAGCAACAATGGCGTGTAGCGCGCTACCAGGACCTGACCCGGCCCGATGGCTGGACGGCGCTGGTGGGCCTGCACTGGCTGCAGAACAAATCGCATTTCGTTGGCAGCGGCGCTACCAACGGCATCCGCCTGACGGTTGGCCCGGACAAGCTGGGCCTGCTGCGTCGCGAAGGGACGCAGTGGTGGTTCACGCCTGAAGCCGGTGTCGATGTCAGTCATGATGGCCTGCCGGTGCGCGGCCGCATCCGCGTTGACACCGACAAGGACGCGCAACCGACGCTGCTGGCCTTCGATGGCGGCAAGGGCCAGCTCAGCATCATCCGCCGGGGGCCGCGGGACGCGCTGCGGGTCAAGCATGCCGATGCGCCTGCGCGGCGTGAGTTTGCCGGCCTGCAGTACTGGCCGGGCGGCGTGGACTGGCAGGTGCAGGCGCGCTTCATCGCGCACCCGCCGGGCAAGACCCTGCCGATCGTCGACATCACCGGCCTGACCACCGAGATGCCCAATGCCGGCGCGGTCGAGTTCGAACGCGATGGTCGCAGCTGGCGGCTGGAAGCGATCGGTGCGCCCGGGCAGCCGCTGTTCCTGATCTTCGCCGACCGCACCAGCGGCCGCGGCAGCTATCCGGCCGGTCGCTACCTGGATACCGATGCGCCCGCCGCAGACGGCACCGTGCGCATCGATTTCAACCATGCCTACAACCCGCCGTGCGCGTTCACCGCCTACGCCACCTGTCCGCTGGCGCCACCGGAAAACCGGCTGGACCTGCACGTGGAAGCGGGCGAGAAGGCGTACCACCTGCCTGAAGGAGAAGGCTGACCATGCCGATCAAACACCTGTTCCGTGCCGCGCTGCTGATGGCGGCGTGCGCGATGGCACCCCTGGCCACTGCCCGCGATGCGCCGGGCACCACGGCTGCGGCCGCGACCGCGGCGGCGGCCAAGCCGCCCGTACCGCTGTTGTGGAAAGTCACCGGCCCGGGCGATGCACGCGTGTACCTGCTGGGGTCGTTCCACCTGCTGAAGCCGCAGGACTACCCGCTGTCGCCCGATGTCGAGCAGGCGTTCGAGGCCTCGCAGCGGGTGGTGTTCGAGCTGTCGCCGGAAGACATGCAGTCGCCGCAGCTGGCCAGCCGCATGGTGCAGGCCGCGACCCGCACCGATGGCAGCGAGCTGAAGCGTGATCTGGATGCGCCGACCTGGCAGAAGCTGCAGGCCTTTGCTGCCCAGAACCAGCTGCCGCTGGCGCAGATGCAGGGCATGAAGGCCTGGTTTGTCGGCCTGAGCATTTCGGTCGGGCAGATGCAGAAACTGGGCCTGGACCCGGCGCTGGGCCTGGACCGCCACTTCATGGAGCGTGCGCAGAAGACCGGCCGCAAGACGGCGGGCCTGGAGGACATCGATACCCAGATCGGCATGCTTGACGGGATGACGGTGCAGGAGCAGCGGCAGATGCTGGCCGAAGCGCTGGACCAGGCCGGCAAGGCCGATGAGCAGGCGCGGCTGCTGCATGATGCATGGCGTCGCGGCGACGAGCGCCTGCTGTGGACCAAGATGGCGGCGGAGATGCGCCAGCAGTATCCGCAGCTGTACCAGCGCATCAACACCGGGCGCAACGATGCCTGGGTGCCGAAGCTGCAGCCGTACCTGCAGGCCGGGCAGGGCGGTACGCTGGTGGTGGTCGGCACGCTGCACCTGCTGGGCAGTGATGGCGTGGTCGAGAAGCTGAAGGCCAAGGGCTACAAGGTCGAGCGCGTGTGCACGGGGTGCAAGGCGAAACGCTGACGCATCGTTGGCGCGATGCCAAACAGAACGGCGCGCCAGGGGCGCGCCGTTTTCGTATCAGCCGTAGCTGCCGTTCAGCGGCGGGTCTTGCCGCCGGTGCCGGTGCCCGGTTCGCCGGGCTTGTTGCCGGTGCCGGTTCCCGTTCCGGTACCGCCGGGGCGCGGGCCACCGAAACCGCTGCCCATGCTGCGCTGGAATTCCTGCCACAACTCCAGGTTGCGCTCGGTCAGCTGGTTCATCATCGCCCACGGGGTCTGGCCCAGCAGGTTGCCCATCTGCTGGCGGAACTGCTGCTGCTGGTCGAGGAAGACCTGCATGCTGCGCTCCAGATAGTTGCCCATGAAGCCCTGCAGGGAATCGCCGTAGAAGCGGATCAGCTGGCTCAGCAGCTGGGTGGACAGCATCGGCTCGCCGTCCTGTTCCTGGTCGGCGATGATCTGCAGCAGGACCGATCGAGTGAGGTCGTCGCCGCTCTTGGCGTCGCGGACTTCGAAGTCTTCACCGTCCAGGATCAGCTGGCGCACGTCCTCGATGGTGATGTAGCTGGAGATCTCGGTGTCGTAGAGACGGCGGTTCGGATACTTCTTGATGATGCGGGTCGCAGCCATGAAGCGGTACTCGTCACAGTAGACGCGCAGCATGGCGCAGTGCAGCAGCGGTTGCAACCGCCCCAGCCCCCGCCAGGCTTGGCTTTCAGGGGCGATCATGTTGCGCAACAAGGGTTTGCGTGCTGCGCAGCATGACCATCGGCAGGGGCCGCCGGTGCATGCCGCGGCGCGCCCTGCGCGGCTCACCAGCCCATGTGGTGTCCGCCGTTGATGTCCAGGTTGCTGCCGGTGATCCACGAGGCTTCCTCGGCCACCAGGAAGGACACGCCATAGGCGATTTCTTCCGGCTTGCCGAGGCGTCCGGTCGGGATGTCGGCGATGATCTTGGCGCGCACGTCCTCCGGAACCGCCATCACCATGTCGGTGGCGACGTAGCCGGGCGAAATGGTGTTGACAGTGATGCCGAAGCCGGCGTTCTCGCGGGCCAGCGAGATGGTGAAGCCGTGCATGCCGGCCTTGGCCGCAGCGTAGTTGGCCTGGCCGTACTGGCCCTTCAGGCCGTTGATCGAGCTGATCTGGATGACCCGGCCCCAGCCGCGGCGGCGCATGCCCTCGATGACCGGCCGGGTGACGTTGAACACCGAGTTGAGATTGGTGTTGATCACATCGTGCCACTGGTCCGCGCGCATGCGGTGGAAGGTGGTGTCACGGGTGATGCCGGCGTTGTTGACCAGGATCTCGACCGGGCCCAGCTCGGCCTCGACGGCGCGCACGAGTGCTTCGGCGCTGTCCGGATCGGAGACATCGCCCGGGAAGATCGCCACGTGGTAGCCGCGCTCGGTCATCGCCTGCTGCCAGGCGCGGGCCTTGGCCTCGTCGCGGTAGTTGGTGGCGACCCGGTGGCCCTGGTCGGCCAGGCGTTGGCAGATGGCGGTACCGATGCCGCCGGTTCCGCCGGTGACCAGTGCGACGCGAGATGTCATGGAGTGCTGTCCGGGTATCAGGTGGGGGAAGGGGGATTCTGCAACATCGGCGCGGAAAGTGCGCCGGCCGGCAACAGGATGTCGGTCCGCGGCAGCCGCGCCGGGTCGAACGCCCGTTGCGCAGCCTCCAGCAGCGCATCCCGCTCATCGGCGCCGTCCAGTGCGGCAGGCGCCTGGCCCAGCAGCTGCCAGAGCGCGCGCAATACCGGCACCGGCCGCGTGCTGTCCACCGGCAGCGACGCCAGCGACTTGGACAGTTTGTGCCCCGGTGCATCGAGCAGCAGCGGCAGGTGCCAGTAGCGTGGCACGGCCAGGCCCAGCGCCTGCTGCAGCAGGATCTGCCGCGCGGTGGAATCGAGCAGGTCGGCGCCGCGCACCACTTCGGTCACGCCCTGTTCGGCGTCATCGACCACCACGGCCAACTGGTAGGCCCAGCAGCCATCTGCACGGCGCAGCACGAAGTCGCCAACCTCGGCATGCACGTCCTGGTGCTGCGGCCCGCGCAGGCCATCATTGAAGTGCACGATGCTGCCGCGTGGCACGCGGAAGCGGACGGCAGGGTCCGGTCGTGGCTGTCGCGCAACGCAGCGGTGGTGGATGCCGCCGCTGGCGGCCAGTTCGCTGCGGCTGCAGTGGCAGACAAAGGCCAGATCGCTGGCCAGCAGCACGTCGAGCGCGGCCTGGTAGGCCTCGCCGCGCGCGCTCTGCCACAGGACCGGGCCGTCATGGGTGAGGCCGAAGGCGGCCAGCGCCTGCAGTTGTGCCTCCGCGGCGCCAGGCACCGTGCGCGGCGGATCGACGTCTTCAATGCGCAGCCGCCACAGGCCGCCGTGATGGCGGGCGAGCAGCCAGCTGCCGAAGGCGGCAAGCAGGGATCCGGGGTGGAGCAGGCCGGTCGGCGAGGGCGCGAAGCGGCCGCAGGAAATGGGGGAGGTCATGCTGGCTGAATCGTCGGTCAGGTTGGCGCTTGAATTCAAGCTGACCACACCGCAAATTGACTGGTATCGACCCCTTCCGAGCCGGATTTTCCCATGTTTACCCGCATTGCCCTGTTCCTGGCGACCAACTTCGCGGTCCTGATCCTCGCCAGCATCGTGATGTCGTTGCTGGGGGTCAATCCGAGCCAGATGAGTGGCCTGCTGGTCATGGCCGCGATCTTCGGCTTCGGTGGCTCCTTCATCTCGCTGCTGCTGTCCAAGTGGATGGCCAAGCGCTCCACCGGTGCGGTGGTGATCACCGAGCCGCGCAACCAGACCGAGCGCTGGCTGCTGGCCACCGTCGAGCGGCAGGCCAAGGCGGCCGGCATCGGCATGCCCGAGGTGGCGGTCTATGACGGCCCGGAGATCAATGCCTTCGCCACCGGTGCCAACCGCAACAACGCGCTGGTGGCGGTGTCCACCGGCCTGCTGCACAACATGAGTGAAGACGAGGCCGAAGCGGTGCTGGGCCACGAGATCGCCCACGTCGCCAACGGTGACATGATCACCATGGCACTGCTGCAGGGCGTGTTGAACACCTTCGTGATCGTGCTGGCCCGCGTGGTCGGCGGCATCATCGACAGCGCGCTGTCGGGCAACCGCGAAGGCGGCGGCCGCGGCTTCGCCTACTACATCATCGTGTTCGTGCTGGAGATGGTGTTCGGCCTGTTCGCCACGATGATCTCGATGTGGTTCTCGCGCCATCGCGAGTTCCGTGCCGATGCGGGTGGTGCCTCGCTGGCGGGCCGCCAGAAGATGATCGCCGCGCTGGAGCGCCTGCAGCTCAACCACGGCCAGAGCACGCTGCCGACCCAGATTGCCGCCTTCGGCATTTCCGGTTCGACGGCCAAGAAGCTGTTCATGAGCCACCCGCCGCTGGAAGAGCGCATCGCCGCGCTGCGGGCGTCGACGGCGGCGTAAGCCACCGCTCCACGGTAGTGCAGGAACGCCTGGCCCCGCGCCGGGCGTTTTTGTTTGCGCGATGCATTGCTGATGCCGGATCGTGCCCGGCGGATCGTTTCCGCGCCTGCGGGGAGGTGCCACTTTCTTTGCTCGTGCAAAGAAAGTAACCAAAGAAACACGCCGCCGGGGCGCGAGCCGACGTGCTGCGCACGCCGGTACCCTGCGCTCCTCGGCCCGTCGAGGGACGGTGCGGGAACTCGCTGCGCTCAGACACCCGCACCTCTTCGCCCTCGCCGGACCTGCGGTGCTCGGCTCGCTCAAGGCGGACCCAAGGTCAAATGCCACAGCTGCACCCAGTACATCTTCGCGACGCGTGGATGCTGTTGTTCTTGATCTTGACCTTCCAGCCCGCCTTGAGCGAGCCGAGCATCGCAGGGGAATCAGGGGCGAAGAGGCGCCGGTGTCTGAGCGCAGCGAGTTCGGCGCCGTCCCCTGATTCTCCGAGAAGCGCAGGGAACCTTCGCGTAGCGACGGCTCGCGGCCGGCGGAGCGTTTCTTTGGTTACTTTCTTTGCGCGCAAAGAAAGTGATACCCCTCCGCGGTCGCGGAAACGACTCTCCGTGCGCGCAAACGAAAACGGCACCCTCGCAGGTGCCGTCTCCATGAACCGCATTACGCGAAACCTCAGAACTTCGCGTCGAACTCCGCCGCATAGCCGGTGTTGACCAGCACCTTCTGCAGCGACTCGGCCACCTTCAGGTTGCCGGCCACGATCTGGTGGGTCTCCGGGCCACGGTTGTCCATGCGGCCCAGGGTCGCGCCCTTGAAGTCGCAGACCTTGCCACCCGCCTCGCGGACCAGCAGCAGGCCGGCGGCGATGTCCCACGCCTTCACGCCGGCTTCGAAGTAGGCGTCGGCGCGGCCGCAGGCCACGTAGGCCAGGTCCAGTGCGGCCGAACCGGTGCGGCGGATGTCCTCGCCGTGCACCAGCAGGGCGTCAACCGCCTTCAGCTGGGCGCTGGCACGGCTGCGCTCGCGCGGTGCGAAGCCGGTGTGGATCATCGTGCCTTCCAGGTCCTTGCGATCGGCCACGCGGATGCGGCGGTCGTTCAGCACGGCGCCAGCGCCACGGCTTGCGGTGAACAGTTCATTGCGCAGCGGGTCGAAGATGACCGCATCGGTCGGTTCGCCATTCTCGACCAGGGCGATCGACACGCAGTAGTGCGGCACGCCGCGCAGGTAATTGCTGGTGCCGTCCAGCGGGTCGATGACCCACATCTGGCGGCGCTCGCCCTGCACGCCACCTTCTTCGCCGAAGATGCCGTAGTCCGGGTAAGCGCGCTTGAGTTCCTTGACGATGACCTTTTCCGCGTCCGCATCCACTTCGCTGGCGTAGTCCATCCGGCCCTTCTGCACCACGTTCAGTGCCTCGAGCTTGTTGATGTTGCGCAACAGGACGTTGCCGGCGAGGCGGGCGGCCTTGACCATGACGGTGACGGCGGGTTTCTGCATGGCGTGGGCTCCCGGAAAGGCAGAAGAGATGGACTGGCGGGGGAAAAGAGCGGGTCCGGCGCAGTGGCCGGCCGCACAGTTTACCATTGGTCATCGTCCAGCTCGACCTTTTCCCTGTTCATGTCCCAGTTTCCCGCCGCCACCCGCCTCCGATTCGTCCTGGTCGGTACCCAGCACCCCGGCAACATGGGCGCTGCCGCCCGTGCCCTGAAGACCATGGGCCTGGCCCGCCTGGTGCTGGTCGCCCCCGAAAAACCGCTGGACGAGGAGGCTTTCCGCCGCTCGGCCGGTGCCGAAGACGTGCTGGGGGACGCCCCGGTGGTGGCCACCCTGGCCGAGGCCGTGGCCGATTGCCGACTGGTGCTGGGCTGCACCGCCCGTGCCCGCCGCGTCCAGCTGGAGGAGTACCTGCCGGCCGATGCCGCCGCCCGTGCGGTGGCCAAGGCGGGCGAGGGCGCCGAGGTGGCGCTGGTGTTCGGTCGCGAGCGCACCGGGCTGACCAACGAGGAACTGCAGCTCTGCCATGCGGCGGTGCATATTCCATCCGACCCGGCGTTCAGCTCGCTCAACCTGGCAGCTGCGGTGCAGGTGCTGGCCTATGAAACGCGCATGCAGCTGCTGGGCGCGCAGCCGGCCGCCGACGCCGAGCCGGGTTTCCGCGAACAGGCCGCCAGCCATGAGCAGATGGAGAGCTTCTTCGCCCAGCTCGGCGACACCTTGGACGAGATCGATTTCCACAAGGGCCGCGCACCGGAATCAGCGATGCGCAAGCTGCGCCGCCTGTTCCTGCGCAGCGAGCCGAGCGAGCAGGAAGTGCGCCTGTTGCGCGGCATCCTGGCCGACACCCAGCGCATGGCGCGACTGGCACAAGCGGGCAACAAGGACAGCTGACGACGTTCTCATTTTTTCGGGTAGTCTGTCCGGATACCCAGGGGGGATGAAGCCTGTGTCGGGTCTGCGAAGGGCAGTGCAGAGGGGACTGCTGAGCCTGGTCATGATCCTGCTGGCCGGGACGGTGCATGCAGCACCGGACCCGGTGCTGGTGCTGGGCCGGATCAGCGATGATCCCAAGGCCCATTACGAGCAGCTGCAGCCGTTGCTGGACTATGTGGTGGCACGCATGCATGACGTCGGCATCAAGGAGGGGCGGATCCTGATGGCGCGCGACCCGCAGCAGATGGCCAGCTATCTGCGGCGGGGGCGGGTCGACTGGGTCACGGAAACGTCGGGTACGGCAATGGCACTCGGCCAGCGCAGTGGCGCGCGGCCGTTGTTGCTGACCGAGCGCAATGGTGTGCGTGAGTACCAGACCGTGTTCTTCGTGCGCCGCGACAGTCCGGTCCAGCGCATCCAGGATATGCGTGGGCATCGCCTGGCGTTGCAGAACACGTCGTCCACCAGTGCCTACCTGGTGCCGGTGATGACGCTGCTGCAGGAGGGGCTGGCGCCGCAGATCCTGGCCGGCGTATGGGACATGCCGGGCCGGGACAGTGTGGGGTATGTGTTCGCGCGCAGCGAGTTGAACATCGCTACGTTCGTGCACAAGGGCGTGGTTGACGTGGGGGCGGTGAGCAGCGTGGACTGGAACGACGAGCGACGGATGCCGGCGGCATTCCGGCGCGACTTCCGCGAGCTGCTGCGCACCAGGCCCTACCCGCGGGCGGTGGAGATGGTGCGCGCCGACCTCGACCCGCGGGTGCGTGACCGGCTGCAGGACGTCCTGCTGCAGGCGGCCAGTGACCCGCAGGCGCAGGGGGCGTTGCATCGGTTTTTCGGTACTTCCGGTTTCCACCGCGTCGATGCGCATGCGCAGCAGCGGCTGGATGAATTGAAACAAGGATTGACGCGCGTGCGGATGGAAGTGGAATGAAGTGGCTCGGCTCGGGAATGCAGGCCCGGTTCCTGCTCGCGATGGGCGGGGCGATGGTCGTGGTGGTGGCGATCCTGGCAGTGTTGCTGGGGCGGCAGGCGGCGATGCAGGGCGAGGTGCGCAACCTCAGTGGTGGCGTCATCCATGAACTGTTCGACCGCAGCGTGCGCAGCCGCGGCGAAGCGATGGCGCGCGAGCTGTCCGACGCGCTGGCCAACCCGTTGTACTACCGCGACCTGGACCAGGTCGGTGCGCTGGTGCGCAGCACCGCACGGCAGCCGGTCGTGCGCTATGTGCTGGTGTTCGACGACCGTGGCCGGCTGGTGCATGACGGCTCGATCGAGGTGTCCGGCTTCGGCCAGCCGATGGCCGACCCGCTCGCTCCCAAGGCCGCGGTGGCGCAGGCGCTGGTGGTGCAGGAATCGCCCAAGGTGCTCGACAACACCATGCCGATCATGGTCGGCAACCAGCGCATCGGCGGCGTCCGCGTCGGCATGGCGCTGGACGAGGTGCAGCAGCGCGAACAGGCAGCCAATGCCACGCTCGGCGAGCGCCTGCAGCAGGTCGGCAGCCGCCACCTGGGCTGGCTGCTGCTGATGCTGGGCCTGCTGGTGGTGATCGGCGTGGTGGTGATCCTGTACGTGCAGCGCACCCTGGTGGCGCCGATCCGGGACCTGGCCGCTGCGGCACGCCGCATCGAGGCTGGCGACTACCAGGCGCCGCTGGCCGAGAACACCCGCAATGACGAGGTCGGCGAGCTGGTGCGCGGCTTTGCCCGGATGCGCGATTCCATCGCCCGCCATGACCGCGAGGTGCGGCGCATGGCCTATACCGATGCGCTGACCGGGTTGACCAACCGGCTGGCGTTCCGGGAAGCACTGGACCATCGCCTGATGGCGGCGCGCGCATCCAATCATCGGCTGGGCCTGCTGTTCGCCGATATCGACGACTTCAAGCGCGTCAACGATACCCTTGGCCATGAGGCCGGTGACGAAGCGCTGTTGCAGTTCGCACAGCGCATCGGGCGCGCGGTTGCCGAAGCGGGAGGCGATGAGGCGCTGCTGGCCCGCTTCGGCGGCGACGAGTTCGTGATCCTGGTCGGCGATGGCGACGTGGCCGCGAACGCCCGGCTGCTGGCCGAGGTGCTGGTGCGCGAACTGGGCAAGCCGCTGGTGGTACAGGGCAGGGAGCTGTTCCTGGGGACCTCGATCGGCGTGACCCTGTTCCCGGACGATGCCGCCGATGCGACCACGCTGCTGAAGAACGGCGACATCGCCATGTACCAGGCGAAGATGGCCGGCAAGAACTGCTACCGCCATTACAGCCGGGCGATGGACCATGCGGTCGAGCGCCGCGTGCACATGGAGCAGGAACTGCGCGGGGCCTGGGAGCGCGGCGAGCTGCGCCTGGCCTACCAGCCGATCTTCCGCATGCGCGACCGCCGCATGGTCGGCGTCGAAGTGCTGCTGCGCTGGCAGCATCCGACCCTGGGTACGATTCCGCCGTCGGTGTTCATCGAAGTGGCCGAGCAGAGCGGGCTGATCGAGATCATCGGCCCGAAGGTGCTGCGTGCGGCCTGCATGGAAGCCTCGCAGTGGCCACGGGGTGCGGGCGGCGACGATCTGTTCGTGTCGGTGAACGTATCACCGCGGCAGCTGCGCGGCGGCGAGCTGCCGGCGCTGGTTGCACAGTGCCTGCATGAGTCCGGGCTACCGGCCTCGCGCCTGCACCTGGAGCTGACCGAAACCGCAGTGATCGGCGACGAGATGGTTGCCGCGCAGCTGCTGGACAAGCTGCACCGCACCGGCGTGAAGGTCTGGCTGGATGATTTCGGAACGGGCTTCTCCGGTCTCAGCCACCTGCGCCAGGTGCCGGTGGACGGCGTGAAGATCGACAAGAGTTTCGTGGCCGACATGCAGCGCGATCCCGACGATCTGGCACTGACCACGGCCATCATCGCCATGGCCCACGCGCTGGGCATCACGGTGGTGGCCGAAGGCATCGAGCAGCAGGCGCAGTTCGAACTGCTGGTGCAGCGCGGCTGCGATCTTGGCCAGGGCTACTGGCTGAGCCACCCGGTGACCGCCACCGAAGTGGTGCGGATGATCGAATCGGGTCTCTGACCGACGGTTGTTGTGTCGGGGTCAGATCCCTTTTCCGCAGGAAAAAGGGATCTGACCCCCTGCGGAATTACAGCGGGCGCTTGCTCGGGTCGCCGGGCAGTTCGCGCACCAGCTTGGGGATCAGGTAGCCGGACAGGCGTGCGGTCAGGCCGGCAATCAGCGCCTTGGCCTGGCTGTCGTCCACTTCGAAGTGGGCCACGCCCTCGACCCGGTCCAGTTGGTGCAGGTAATAGGGCAGCACGCCGGCGGCGAAGCTGCGCTCGCTCAGGTCCTGCAGGGCCTGCACGCTGTCGTTGACCCCGCGCAGCAGGACGGCCTGGTTCAGCAGCTGGGCGCCGACGCCGCGCAGGCGGCTCATCGCAGCGTCCACGCTGGCGTCGAACTCATTGGCATGGTTGGCGTGGACCACGATCGCCAGCGGCCACGGCAGGCTGCCCAGCCAGGCCAGCAGCTCCTCGTCCACGCGCTCCGGCAGCACGATCGGCAGCCGGGTATGGATGCGCAGGCGGCGGATGTGCGGGATCGCGCGCAGCGCATCGGTCAGCTCGGCCAGCTTGTGCGTGGCCAGTGACAGCGGGTCGCCGCCGGACAGGATGACCTCGTCGATGTCCGGGTCGGCCGCGATGGCCGCTACGGCCTCCTGCCAGCCGCCCTTGGCGGCGTTTTCCGCGGCATAGTCGAAGTGGCGGCGGAAGCAGTAGCGGCAGTTGATCGCGCAACTGCCGGTGGCGACCAGCAGGGCGCGTCCACGGTACTTCTGGATGACGCCGGTGGCCTTCCTGGCGGCACCATCACCCACCGCATCGAAACTGAACCCGGGTGCCGGGCGCATTTCCTCGTCGACGGGCAGCACCTGGCGCAGCAGCGGGTCGGCCGCGTCGCCCACGCGCATGCGCGCCACGAAGCCCTCCGGCACGCGCAGCGCGAACTGGGCAATGGCCGCCTCCGAGACACCCAGCGCGGCCGGGTCCAGCTGCAGCCGGGCCAGCAGGGCGTGCGGGTCGCGCAGCGCCTGGCGCCAGAGCTGCTGCCAGCGCGCGGGCGCGCCTGGCGACTGGGGCCGGGGGAAGGCGGAAAGCTGCATGGAGAGGGGGCCTGCGGTTATCATGGGGGCAGAAAAACAGTCGCCCACCGGCACCCGGTGGGCTTTCCATTCTAACGGCTCGCCGCACCCGCGGCGTTTTTGCCACTCAGGAGTTTACGCATGGCCAGCTACGGCATGAACGACGTCAAGAACGGGATGAAGATCCTGGTCAACAACCAACCGGCCGTCATCATCGACACCGAATACGTCAAGCCGGGCAAGGGCCAGGCCTTCACCCGCGTGAAGTACCGCCTGATCAAGGACGGCCGTACCCAGGAAGTGACCATGAAGTCGACCGACTCGCTGGATGCAGCCGACGTCGTCGATACCGACATGAACTTCATGTACAGCGACGGTGAGTACTGGCACTTCATGGACCCGGAATCCTTCGAGCAGGTCCAGGCCACCAAGGCCGGCATGGGCGGCGCCGAAAAGTGGCTGAAGGGCGAAGAGTCCTGCGTGGTCACCCTGTGGAACGGTGAGCCGATCTTCGTGCAGCCGCCGAACTTCGTCGAACTGAAGATCACCGAAACCGATCCGGGCGTCCGTGGCGACACCTCGGGCGGCGGCGGCAAGCCGGCCACCCTGGAAACCGGCGCCGTGGTCCGCGTGCCGCTGTTCGTCAACCAGGACGAAGTGATCCGCGTCGACACCCGTTCGGGCGAATACTCCGCACGCGTCAAGTAAGGTTCCGGCCATAGGCCGACCTTGCGGTAGTGCCGGCCGCTGGCCGGGTACGCGCCAGCACATTCGCGCTGGCGCTCCCATGATCTGCTTCGGCAGATCATGGGCCCCGCTTCACGGGTCTCCAGACCCCGCCGCTTCGCGGCAGCCCCTGACTCAGGGGCGTGTCCCCAGAAGTATCTCGCCGCCCCCACAGCCAGTGAGCCCGCATGAGCGATAGCCCGCACCTCCCCGAAGCCTGCGACCTGCTCATCGAAGCCGGTTACGTCGTTCCGATCGAGCCGCATGCGGTGGTGCTGGAAGACCATGCCGTTGCCGTGCGTGGCAGCGAGATCGTGGCCATCCTGCCGCGTGCCGAGGCGCGCGCACGCTTCCGCGCCACCCAGGTGGTGAGCCGACCCGAGGCTGCGCTGATGCCGGGCCTGGTCAACGCGCACACGCACAACCCGATGACCCTGCTGCGCGGCGTTGCCGACGACCTGCCGCTGATGACCTGGCTGCAGCAGCACATCTGGCCGGTGGAAGCGGCGGTGATCGGCCCCGAATTCGTTGCCGACGGTACCACCCTGGCCATCGCCGAGATGCTGCGCGGCGGCACCACCTGCGCCAACGAGAACTACTTCTTCGGCGACGTGCAGGCCGCGGTCTACAAGAAACACGGTTTCCGCGCGCTGGTGGGCGCGGTCATCATCGATTTCCCCACCGCCTGGGCCAAGACCGACGACGAGTACTTCGCCAAGGCCGGCGAACTGCACGACCAGTGGCGCACCGATCCGCTGATCGGCACCGCGTTCGCGCCGCATGCGCCTTACACGGTCAATGATGCCAACTTCGAGCGGGTACGGATGCTGTCCGACCAGCTCGACATGCAGGTGCACCTGCACACCCACGAGACCGCGCAGGAAATCAACGATTCGATCAGGCTGCACGGCCAGCGCCCGCTGGCGCGGCTGGATCGGCTCGGCCTGGTCAACGACCGCCTGATCGCGGTGCACATGACCCAGCTGACCGATGCGGAAATCCACCTGTGCGCCGAACGTGGCGTCAGCGTGGTGCATTGCCCGGAATCCAACCTGAAGCTGGCCTCCGGTTTCTGCCCGGCCTGCGCCCTGCAGCGCGCAGGCGTGAACCTGGCAATCGGTACCGATGGCTGCGCCAGCAACAACGACCTGGACATGTTCAGCGAGAACCGCACCGCGGCGATCCTGGCCAAGGCCGTGGCCGACGACGCCACTGCACTGGACGCGGCAACCACGCTGCGCGCGTCCACGCTGGGTGGCGCACGCGCGCTGGGCTTCGGCGACCGCATCGGCTCGATCGAAGTCGGCAAGCAGGCCGACCTGGTCTGCGTTGATCTGTCCGCGCTGGAAACACAGCCGCTGCACAACGTGCTGTCGCAGCTGGTGTACGCCACCGGCCGCCAGCAGGTCAGCGATGTCTGGATCGCCGGCAAGCCGAAGCTGGTGCAGCGCGAGCTGGTCGGCATGGACCTGCCGGGCATCATCGCCAACGCGCGCCAGTGGCGCGAGCGCATCCGCCATATCCGCGCCTGAACCCTGGCGCCGCAAGGACATCCCCCATGACTGCCCCCCACGCTTCCTCAAATTTCGATCAGGCCGAGCTGGACAAGTTCGCTGCGCTGGCCAACCGCTGGTGGGACGCTGACGGCCCGCAGAAGCCGCTGCATGCGCTGAATCCGGTGCGCCTGCAGTACGTGGCTGACCGCGTGCCGCTGCGCGGCGCCCGCGTGCTCGACATCGGCTGCGGTGGCGGCCTGTTGAGCGAAGCGCTGGCCCAGGCCGGTGCTGACGTCACCGCCATCGACCTGGCCCCGGAGCTGGTCAAGGTCGCGCGCCTGCATGCGCTGGAAAGCGGCGCCCAGGTCGATTACCGGGTGCAGGCGGCCGAGGATCTGGCCGCCGAGCAGCCGGGCAGCTTCGACGTGGTCACCTGCATGGAAATGCTGGAGCACGTGCCGGACCCGGGCGCGATCATCGAGGCCTGCAAGCGCCTGCTGAAGCCGGGCGGCCACCTGTTCCTGTCGACCATCAACCGCACCGCCGCCGCGTTCGCGGTGGCGATCGTCGGCGCCGAGTACGTGGCGCGCCTGCTGCCCAAGGGCACGCACCACTACCAGGAATTCATCAAGCCGGCCGAGCTGGCGCGCTGGCTGCGCGAGGCCGACCTGCAGCTGGTGGATGTCAGCGGCATGGCCTACGAGCCGTGGCGCAACCATGCCCGCCTGAGCAGCCGCACCGACATCAACTACCTGGCCTACGCGGTCAAGCCGGCATGACCGCCGCCCGCTTCCCGCGTGCGGTGCTGTTCGACCTGGACGGCACCCTGCTGGACAGCGCGCCGGACTTCGTCGCCACCTGCAACGCGATGCTGGCCGAGCGTGGTCGTGCGCCCATCGATCCGGCGGTGCTGCGCCCGGTGGTCTCCAAGGGCTCGCGCGCGATGGTCGGGGCCGCTTTCCCGGACCTGGATGCCGCTGCGCGAGATGCACTGATTCCGGAATTCCTGCAGCGCTACGAAGCGCTGATCGGCCAGCACGCGGTGCTGTTCGATGGCGTGGCCGGCATGCTTGCCGCGCTGGATGACGCCGGCACCGTGTGGGGCATCGTCACCAACAAGCCCGAGTACCTGGCGCGGCTGATCCTGCCGCAGCACGGCTGGCAGCAGCGCTGTGCAGTGCTGGTCGGCGGTGACAGCCTGGCCGAGCGCAAACCTCACCCGCTGCCGCTGCTGCACGCTGCGCAGGCCATTGGCGTTGCCGCCGAAGACTGTGTGTACCTGGGTGACGACGAGCGCGACATCATCGCCGCGCGGGCCGCGGCCATGCCGTCGGTGGCAGCCCTGTGGGGCTACCGCCTGCACAACGACGATCCGCTGGCCTGGCAGGCCGACGTGCTGGTCGAGAACGCTGAACTTCTGCAACTGGCCAGTCTCTGGCCGACCCGGCCGGCAGCCCCGGCCCAGCCGTAAGGAATGGTGTAGTGAGCAGTACCGCGCTGGACAGTTTCCTCGACAAGTGGCGCAGCCGTTGGCCGGAATGGTCAGTGGCCGCCCCGTTCGTGGCCGAATCGCAACGCGAGCTTGCAGTGGCGTGGTTCGCGCTGCTGCAGGAGTTCGACGACATGCTCAACACCAGCGGCGATCCGCTGCCGGCCGACGCCAAGCTGGCGTGGTGGGGCGAGGAGCTGCGCAGCTGGGCGGGACATCGCTCGCGCCATCCGCTGGGCAGGCTGCTGGAGCCGGTGCGTGCACCGTGGGCCCAGTTGGCCGAAGCACTTCCAGATCTGGTTGAAGCGCGCACGGTCGCGCTGGATGCGGCCGGCGCCGGGCGCGCGCTGGCGAACTACGCCGAGGCCGTAGCCGCGGTGGAGGCGGCCTTGTTCGCTGACAAGCCGCGCACCGGCGCCGGTCGTGCGGTGCAGCTGCAGACCCTGGCGCAGCGCCTGCAGGACGCTGGCGTGGCGGGTGTGCCGCGCAGCCTGCTGGACGAGGACGCCAGCAATGCCGCACAGCGCTGGGCGCAGCATCTGTTGAAGGGGTGGGGCACCCGCGTGCCCGGCCCGCGCCCGCGCCGTGTGTGGTCCAGCCTGGCGCGTGCGCGGGTGGCGGCACAGGCCGCAGGCAAGCCGATCGAGGCCACCCCGGTGCGCACCCTGCTGCGCGTGTGGTGGGCCGCGCGCGGTTGATCCAACGTACCTGGTAGTGCCGGCCGCTGGCCGGCATCCAGCAGGGCGCGGAAGAGGATGAGGTTGCCGGCCAGCGGCCGGCACTACCGTTACTTGCGCTCCAGCACCAGCAGCGGGTCGATACGGGTCTCGAACCAGTTCATGCCCCAGTGCAGGTGCGGGCCGGTGGCACGGCCGGTGGCGCCGACCGCAGCGATCACCTGGCCCTGTTCAACCCGGTCGCCGACCTTTACGTCGATGCGCGAGAGGTGCAGGAAGTTGGAGCTGACCCCGAAGCCGTGGTCGAGCAGCAACGTGCCGCCGGTCAGGTACAGGTCCGGGCCGGCGAAGGTGACGATGCCGGCGGCCGGTGCTTTCACCGGCGTGCCGGTCGGCACCGCGATGTCCATGCCGGAATGACCGGCACCGGGCTGGCCGTTGTACACGCGCGCATTGCCGAAGCGGCCGCTGATGCGGCCCTGCACCGGCCAGATGAAGGTCTGGGTGAAGTCGGTACGGTCGTCATCGCGGGCACGCGCGGCAGTCACCTGCGCCTGCTCGCGCTTGATCCGCTCGGCAATTGCCGGCGGCGGGTTGACCGTCTTCGGCGGCACACCATTGACCCGCTCTGTGGGCCAGTCGCGCGGCGTCACCGCAATGGTCGCGGTCTCGCTGCCACCATCGGGGCGCTGCACCTGCACGCGCAGCGGGCCCTTCTCGTCACGGCCGATGCCGAACACCACGCTGCCGTAGCCGCTCACCCGCAGCTGGCGACCGGCGTACTGCACGCGGCTGCCGGCGGGAACCTTGCCGATCACCAGTGCGCCCTGCGATGCACTGGTCGGGAACACCACGCGGCTGTCGATCAGGCTGCCAATGCCATCCTGCGCCTGCGCCGCGGGTACGGAAAACAGGGGCGCGGCCAGCAGCGACCCGATCAGAAGTGCCGAGCGCATCAGCGGTCGTAGGTCATGCGCTGGCCGGCGGGTTCGCCCACCAGGTTGCTGCCGTCCCACACCAGCTGGCCGTTGACCCAGGTGGAGGCGACGCGCGAACGGAAGGTGGTGCCCTCAAACGGCGACCAGCCGCACTTGGACAGCACGTCCTCGCGCTTGACCGTGAACGGCACGTCTTCGACCAGGACCAGATCGGCGAAGTAGCCTTCGCGCAGGAAACCACGTTCTTCCACGTCGAACAGCTGCGCCGGGGCGTGGGCGAACTTCTGCACCACCTGCTCGCGGGTCAGCTTGCCTTCGTGCACGCGCTCCAGCGCGGCCACCAGCGCGTACTGCACCAGTGGCAGGCCGGAGGGGGCCTGCGCGTAGGGCTTCTGCTTCTCTTCCCAGGTGTGCGGCGCGTGGTCGGTAGCCAGCACGTCCAGCACGTCGTCGGCCAGCGCAGCGGTGATCGCCTCGCGGTCGGACACTTCCTTGATGGCCGGGTTGCACTTGATCAGGTTGCCCTTGGTCGCATAGTCCGGGCGCGCGAAGTGCAGGAAGTGCACGCAGGTTTCAGCGGTGATCTGCTTGCGGCTGCCATCGGCGCGGATCAGCGGGCCCTTCTCGAACAGCGCCAGTTCATCGGCGGTGGAGATGTGCAGCACGTGCAGGCGGGTGCCGTGTTTGCGCGCCAGCGACATCGCCAGGCGGGTCGACTTGATGCAGGCTTCGCGCGAGCGGATGTCCGGGTGCATGTCCGGGGTCAGCGCATCGCCGTACTTTTCCTGGAAGGCCTTCAGGTTGGCATCGATCATCGGCGTGTCTTCGCAGTGCGTGATGATCGGGGTCGGGCATTCGCGGAAGATCGCGTCCAGCGTTTCGGGGTTGTCGACCAGCATGTTGCCGGTCGAAGCACCCATGAACACCTTCACGCCCGGCGCCTTCTTCGGGTCCAGCGCACGGATGGCGTCCAGGTTGTCATTGCTGGCGCCGTGGTAGAAGCCGTAGTTGGCCCAGGCGCGGCCGCGCGCGAGTTCGTACTTGGCTTCCAGGATGGTCGAATCCAGCGTCGGCGGGTTGGTGTTGGGCATGTCCATGAAGCTGGTCAGGCCACCGGCCACGGCCGCCGCCGATTCGCTGGCGATGTCGCCCTTGTGGGTCAGGCCCGGTTCGCGGAAGTGCACCTGGTCATCGATCATGCCCGGGAGCAGCCAGCGCCCGGCCGCGTCCACCACCTGCTCGCCGTCGCGCGGCGCCAGCCCGTTGCCGATCTGCGCGATGCGGCCGTTCTCGATGCGCAGGTCGCCGTCGAAGGTGCGGCCTTCGTTGACCATGCGGGCATTGGTGATGAGGGTGGAGGACATGTCAATGTTTTCCTGTGCAACGGCAAGAGGGGGCGTTGGGGGACTCGGGCACGGGGTCGAAGCCGCCGGGATGGAACGGGTGGCAGCGGCCCAGCCTGCGCGCAGCCAGCCAGCTGCCGCGCAGCGGGCCGTGCCGCGAGATCGCGTCCATCGCGTATTCAGAACAGCTCGGCACGAAACGGCAGCGGGGCCCCAGCAAGGGGCTGATGAAGCGCTTGTAGAAGCGCAGCAGGGCGATGAGCAGGCGCGAGATCACCCAGTCATCTTATGCCAGTTGGCATGAAGGCCGCATTTGTGCAGGATGGGCCGTTGGTCGCATGTCGCCGATGGCCTGCGACCGGTACCAGCACCGTCGGGTGCTGGCCAGGTTCCGTACCGCGCAAGGCGGTCCGTGTTCGTCGGACTGCCCATTGGGCGCCTTGGCTCCAGGACTGAATGGAGCAGGGTGCCGAGGTTGCTGCTGCGGGTCGGGTAGGCTATAAAGGCCCGCTTTCCCGGGCCCCGGGGAATCCAAGGAAGAGCGTTTCGTGGCTGCTAAAAAAACTGCAAAGAAGGCCGCAACGGCCGCCAAGAAAACCGCCAAGCCTGTTGTGAAGAAGTTGGCGGCAAAGCCCGTTGCCAAGAAGCCGGCGAGCAAGCCGGCGACCAAGGCAGCGTCCTCGCAACCGGCGGTCAGGAAGGCCACCGCAAAGAAAACGCCGGTCAAGGCAACCAAGCCGGTGGCGAAGAAAGCCGCTGCGCCCGCCAAGGCCAAGCCAGCCGCTGCCAGCAAGAAGGCGCCGGTGAAAAAGGCCGTCAGCAAGGCTGCGCCGGTGAAGAAGACCGTCGCCAAGCCGGTGGTCAAGAAGGCAGCAGCCAAGCCGGCGCCGAAGGCGGTGGTGAAGAAGGCTGCAGCCAAGCCGGTCGCCAAGCCGGCGGCAAAGAAGGTCGCTGCGGCCAAGCCGGTCGCCACGCCTGCCGCTGCAAAGAAGGTTGCCAAGAATGTTGCCGCACCGGCCGTAAAGCCGGCCCCGGCCCCAGTAGTGAAGTCCGCACCGAAGCCTGCTGCCAAGCCGGCTCCGGCCAAGCCTGTCCCGGCCAAGACCGTGGCAGTGGCAGCAGCCCAACCGGCCCCCAAGCCGGCCCCGGCCGCCGCTCCTGCCGCTTCGAAGGCCCCGCAATCCAAGAATCCCGTGCCCGTTTCGAAATCGCCTGCCAAAACCGCCGTGAAATCCGATTCCGCCCCGAAGACCGTGTCGCGCCCTGTCGGCAAGGTTGCCGTGGCCGTCGCCGCCCGCTCGGCAGCACCGGCCCCGCGCAGCAAGTACAAGGTGGTCGAATACAAGACCGACGAGGCCACCGGCCGCCCGATCCTGCCGGCTGGCTACAAGCCGTCCTCGGAAGAGGAATACATGAGCCCGCTGCAGCAGGAGTATTTCCGCCAGCGCCTGCAGAACTGGCGCGCGGACCTGGTGGAAGAGTCCAAGCAGACCATCGAGAACCTGCGCGAGGAAGTGCGTGACATCGGCGACGAAGCCGAGCGCGCGACCCGCGAAACCGAGAACTCGCTGGAACTGCGTACCCGCGACCGCTACCGCAAGCTGATCGGCAAGATCGACAGCACCCTGAAGCGCCTGGAAGCGGGCGACTACGGTTACTGCGTCGACACCGGCGAAGAAATCGGCCTGGAGCGCCTGGAGGCGCGCCTGACCGCCGAGCGCACCATCGATGCCCAGGAGCGTTGGGAGCATCTGCAGAAGCAGCAGGGCGACTGATTCCTGATCGTTGTCTGGTCATGCAGAAAACCCGGCTTCGGCCGGGTTTTTTGTTGGGTTCGAGTTGGCTGTGTAGAGCGCCTTCCGGGTATCGGGTGGAGCCTGCGGGTGGGTCCGATGTAGAGCCGAGCCCACGCTCGGCTCAGGCCGAAGCCGGAGGGCAAGGAAGAGCAAAAGCAAAAGCAAAGGCAGCCAAGCATGGCTTGGCTCTATCAGGAGCGGTCATGCGTGCGCTCGCGGCTGTTGAGTCCGCCTTGTAGCGAGCCGAGCACCGCAGGGGAATCAGGGGCGAAGAGGCGGCTCTATCCTGTAGAGCCGACTGCTGGTCGGCTGGCTCTCTGCGTCGTCCCCTGATTCACCGAGGAGCACAGGGCACCGGCGCGCAGCGCCGGCTCGCGGATGGCGGCGTGTTTCTTTGGTTACTTTTCTTTTCGCGCGAAAAGAAACGTGACACCCCACCGCGGTCGCGGAAAGAGCCCGCCGGGCATGGCCCGGCGCGTGGGCGCACGGAAATACGCAGCCGAGCATGGGCTCGGCTCTACAGGCTCACTGCAGGTCGCGAAGATTCAACTTCCGCAGCGTCGGGTTCTTCCACGCGGTGATCCCGGCCACGCTCAGCACCGCGAACCCGCCCAGCACCACGGCCGGTACCAGGCCGAGCAGCTTCGCCATCGTGCCGGCATAGAACGCGCCCAGCTCGTTGGACGAACTGATGAAGATGCCGTTGATCGACGATACGCGACCGCGCATTTCTTCCGGCGTGGCCAGCTGCAGGATGGTCGAGCGGATCACCACCGAGACGCCATCGAACGCGCCGTAGAACAGCAGGATCAGCGCCGACAGCCAGAAGTGCTGCGACAGCCCGAAGCTGATCACGCACAGGCCGAAGCCGGCCACCGCGAACAGCAGCACGCGGCCGGCATTGCGGTGCAGCGGGTGGCGGGCCAGCCACAGGCCCACGCACACCGAGCCCAGCGCCGGCATCGCGCGCAGGATGCCCAGGCCTTCCGGGCCGTGGTGCAGGATTTCGTGCAGGAACGCCGGCAGCATCGCCACCACGCCGCCCAGCAGCACCGAGAACATGTCCAGCGCCATCGCGCCGACCATGATCCGGTTGCCGACCACGAAGCGCGCGCCTTCGGCGATGCTCTTGAAGATCGGCGCGGCAGGGCCGGTGTGCACCGGCTCCTCCACTTTCAGCGTGGCCAGACAGGCCATCGCCACCAGCGCGAAGGCGGTGGCCACCGCGTAGGACAGGCCCTTGCCACCGAAGCCGACCAGCACGCCGCCCAGTGCCGGGCCGGCGATCATGCCGGCTTGGAATACCACCGCGCCCAGGCCGGCGCCACGCGCGAACTGGTCACGGGCCAGTACGCGGGCGAACAGGGCGTTGTAGATCGGCGACAGGAAGGCGCGGACCATGCCGGTCAGCGCAATGGCTGCGTAGATCGGCCACACGCCGATCGGCAGCCAGCCCATGGCCACGCTGGTCAATACCAGTGCGGTGGCGATCAGTCCGCAACAGGCGACCATGCCCAGGCGGCGGCGCGGCAGGTGATCCACCAGGTAACCGGCGAACGGCGCCACGCAGAAGAACGGCAGCACCTCGGCCAGGCCGATCAGGCCCAGCGAGAACGGATTGCGGGTGACTTCGTAGATGTGCCAGCCGACGGTGACCGCGACCACCTGGTAGGACAGCATCGCGAAGATGCGGTACGCCAGCAGCCTGGCGAAACCGGGCCGGGACAGCAGGCCCAGCGCGCTGTCTTCGGCTGTGGCAGGCTCGCTCACGACGGGTCGCGCTGCAGCTGGGCCTGCGCGGTCTCGCGGATGAAGGCCAGCATCGCCGCCACGCCGTTGCTGCGGGTCGGCGAGAGGTGGCGGGCCAGGCCGATGTCCTGGATGTAGCTCGGCTCGGTAGCCAGGATCTCCTGCGCCGAGCGCCCGGAGTACACACGCAGGGCCAGGAAGATCAGGCCGGAGACAATCGCCGAATCACTGATGGCATGGAAGCGCAGCGACTGCGCGTTGCCTTCGGGCACGATCCAGACCATCGACTGGCAGCCGAGCAGGCGATGCTCTTCGGTCTTCCATTCTTCCGGGAAGGCCGGCAGCTTGCGGCCGAGGTCGATCAGGTACTGGTAACGCTCGGACCAGTCGCCGAAGAAGCCGAATTCCTCGGCGATGGCGGCCTGTGCCTCGGCGGCGGTGGGTTCAAGCGGGAACGGGGAGTCGATCACAACAGTCTCTACGGTGGGGGCGTGGCCGGCGTACCGGCCACGGGGCAGGGCGGGTCAGCCGCGCTTGCGCGACCAGCGCACGCCCTGCGGGGTGTCTTCCAGCACGATGCCTTCGGCGGCCAGCTGGTCGCGGATGGCGTCGGAACGGGCGAAGTCGCGCGCCTTCTTGGCAGCGGCACGCTCATCGATCAGGCCCTGGATGCGGGCATCGTCGCCGCCGTCGCTGGCCGCAGTGCCGAACCACTGCGCTGGATCGGCCTGCAGCAGGCCCAGTGCCAGTCCGGCGCCGAGCAGTTCACCCTTCAGGCGCGCCTGCTCGGCCGGATCGGTGGCACGACGCGCATCGGCGGCGATGCGGGCCACTTCGGCCAGTGCCTGCGGGGTGTTCAGATCGTCATCCAGGGTCGCTTCGACCGTGGCCGGGATCGCAACGACCGCCTCGACTGGAGCCAGTTCGCGCAAGGTGCCGTACAGGCGGTCCAGGGTGCGCACCGACTGTTCGATCAGGCCATCGGACCAGTCCAGCGGTTGCCGGTAGTGGGCCGACAGCAGGGCCAGGCGCAGTGCTTCCGGCGGGTGCTGGCGCACCAGGTCGTGCACGCGCTCGATGTTACCCAGCGACTTGCTCATCTTGGCGCCGCCGAAGTTGAGCATGCCGTTGTGCAGCCAGAAGCGGGCGAAGATCTTGCCGCCGTGGGCGCACTCGCTCTGCGCAAGCTCGTTCTCGTGGTGCGGGAACTGCAGGTCGACGCCGCCGGCATGGATGTCGATGGTCTCGCCCAGGTGGGCGGCGGCCATTGCCGAGCACTCGATGTGCCAGCCCGGGCGGCCACGGCCCCAGGGCGACGCCCAGCCGGGCAGGTCGTCGCTGGACGGCTTCCACAGCACGAAATCACCCGGATCACGCTTGTACGGGGCCACGTCGACACGGGCGCCGGCCAGCATTTCGTCCGGATCGCGGCGCGAGAGCTTGCCGTAGCCATCGAAGCTGGCCACCGCGAACAGCACGTGGCCTTCGGCAGCGTAGGCATGCCCGTTGGCGATCAGCTGCTCGATCATGGTGATGATCTGCGGAATGTGCGCGGTCACCTCCGGCTCGATGTCCGGCGGCACCACGCCCAGCGCGGCCATGTCCTCACGGTAGGCGGCGGCGAACCTGTCGGTGATGGTGCTGATCGGTACGCCCTGCTCGCGCGCGGCGGTGTTGATCTTGTCGTCCACGTCGGTGATGTTGCGCGCGTAGCGCAGGCCACCGAAACGGCGCCGCAGCAGGTCGGCCAGCACCCCGAACACCACCGGGCCACGGGCGTTGCCGATGTGCACGTAGTTGTAGACCGTCGGGCCGCACACATACAGGGTCGGACAGGCCGGATCGAGCGGGGTGAACGGTTCGAGCTGGCGAGTCAGGTTGTTGTGCAGGCGCAGGGTCATGGGGCTGTGGCTGGGGGACAAGCCTGTGATTTTAGAACGTGTCGGCCCCCTTTGGGGGCACCCGTTGCCACCGGTGGACGCCGGGGCCACCCGGGGTGGGGTGGGCAGGAGCGGCGTGGACGGGTAATGTTCAGCCCCTTGCGCTCGCCACTGCCTACACTATTGCCGTGTCCTTGCTCCCGTCGCCAATGAAATCCACCGCGTTGCTGACCCTGGCCTGCCTGTCGGCGCTGCCCGCCGTGGTGCTGGCGCAGGAGGCCGAGCCCCGCAACCGGGTGGTGATCGTTGAGAACGTGAAGTTCGACTACGCCCAGGTGCTGAACGTGGAGCCGGTGTTCCAGACCCTGCGCGCGACCCGCACCGAGGAGCACTGCGAGCCGGTGTCGACCCGGACCCTGGCCCCGGTGAACGTGACCGGCGAGGAGCCGGTCGAGGACAAGGGCCGGATCAGCCGCTTCTGGGACTCGGTGCGCTCGATGTTCAAGCGCAGCGACGAAGAGGCCGTTGAGGAGCCCGGAGCCGAGACGCCGGCCCCGGCACCGGCCAACACTGGCCCGATGCTGACCCGCGACTGCCGCATCGTGCCGGTGGGGCGTGAATTCCGCCGGCCCATCGCCTACGACGTGGATTACGTCTACAAGGGCACCAAGTACCGTTCGCGGCTGCCGGAAGACCCCGGCAACCGGCTCAAGATCCGGGTGTCGATCACGCCCTGGGTCGGCCCGGAGCAGGGCACGGCCAGCAATCCCTGATTCTGGGACCCCGGCCCTTGCGCCGGCCTCGGCCGCATGCAAAGATGGTTGACCATGAAGCTCACCGACTTCCAGCACGACAGCAGCGCAGCCCGACAGGCGTCGGGCATGACCTCGCGTGCGCGTCGACCGGAACCCCACATCCTCGCTGGGTAACCGGAGCTTTTTGCTGTTCGTCCGAAAAAACCCAGCCCGCCGGCTGGGTTTTTTCGTTTCCGCGCTTCAAATATGCATCTTCTGAAAGCTGCAACTGCAACCTTCCCGCTCCACCTTTGATTCCTGTTTTCCCTTCCACCGCGTCGAAACCGGCGCCGCTACGCAAGGAAAGATGATGTCCCCCAAGCACTTCCTGAACACCCAGGACTGGAGCCGCAGCGATCTCGACGCGCTGTTGACCCAGGCGGCGCTGTTCAAGCGCAACAAGCTCGGCGACCAGCTCAAGGGCAAGTCGATCGCGCTGGTGTTCTTCAACCCGTCCATGCGCACCCGCACCAGCTTCGAACTGGGCGCGTTCCAGCTCGGTGCCCACGCGGTGGTGCTGCAGCCGGGCAAGGATGCGTGGCCGATCGAGTTCAACCTCGGCACGGTGATGGACGGCGATACCGAAGAGCACATCGCTGAAGTGGCCAAGGTGCTGGGTCGTTACTGCGACATCATCGCCGTGCGTGCGTTCCCCAAGTTCATCGACTGGGCCTACGACCGCCAGGACATCGTCCTCAACAGCTTCGCCAGGTACTCGCCGGTGCCGGTCATCAACATGGAGACCATCACCCACCCGTGCCAGGAGCTGGCCCACATCATGGCCCTGCAGGAGCACTTCGGCACCCAGGACCTGCGTGGCAAGAAGTACGTGCTGACCTGGACCTACCACCCCAAGCCGCTGAACACCGCCGTTGCCAATTCGGCGCTGACCATCGCCACCCGCATGGGCATGGACGTGACCCTGCTGTGCCCGACCGCCGACTACATCCTCGACGAGCGTTACATGGGCTGGGCCGAGCAGAACGTGGCCGAGAGCGGCGGCTCGCTGAAGATCAGCCATGACATCGACAGCGCCTACGCCGGCGCCGACGTGGTCTACGCCAAGAGCTGGGGCGCGCTGCCGTTCTTCGGCAACTGGGAACCGGAGAAGCCGATCCGCGACCAGTTCAAGCACTTCATCGTGGACGAGCGGAAGATGGCGCTGACCAACAATGGTGTGTTCAGCCACTGCCTGCCGCTGCGCCGCAACGTGAAGGCCACCGACGCGGTGATGGATTCGCCGCAGTGCATCGCCATCAACGAAGCCGAGAACCGCCTGCACGTGCAGAAGGCGATCATGGCGGCGGTTGCCGGGCGCTAGATCGAACAAGGGGTAGAGCCGACCGTTGGTCGGCTGCTCCCGTAGCGGCGCATCCAATATTCCAGCCGACCAACGGTCGGCTCTACCGAATTCCCATCCCCCAAGTGGACCTGACCCCCATGAGCAACAAAGACGTCGTTCTCGCCTTCTCCGGCGGCCTGGATACCAGCTTCTGCGTGCCGTACCTGCAGGAGCGCGGCTACAACGTGCACACCGTGTTCGCCGACACCGGCGGCGTCGATGATGAAGAGCGTGACTTCATCGAGAAGCGCGCCGCCGAACTGGGCGTGGCGAGCCACCTCACCGTCAACGGTGGCCCGGCCATCTGGGAAGGCTTCGTCAAGCCGTTCGTGTGGGCCGGCGAAGGCTACCAGGGCCAGTACCCGCTGCTGGTCTCGGACCGCTACCTGATCGTCGATGCCGCGCTGAAGCGTGCTGCCGAGCTGGGCACCAACATCATCGCCCACGGTTGCACCGGCATGGGCAACGACCAGGTCCGCTTCGACCTGGCCGTGAAGGCGCTGGGCGACTACCAGATCATCGCGCCGATCCGCGAGATCCAGAAGGAACACACCCAGACCCGCGCCTACGAGCAGAAGTACCTGGAAGAGCGTGGCTTCGGCGTGCGCGCCAAGCAGCAGGCCTACACCATCAACGAGAACCTGCTGGGCCTGACCATGTCCGGCGGCGAGATCGACCGGTGGGAAGCTCCGGGCGAGGGCGCGCGTGGCTGGTGCGCACCGCGCAGCGAGTGGCCGGAGCAGGCCCTGACCGTGACCCTGAAGTTCGTTGAAGGCGAAGCCGTCGAACTGGACGGCAAGGCGCTGCCGGGCGACCAGATCCTGGCCCAGCTCAACAAGCTGTTCGCCCCGTACGGCGTGGGCCGCGGCGTCTACACCGGCGACACCGTGATCGGCCTGAAGGGCCGCATCGTGTTCGAGGCCCCGGGCCTGGTTTCGCTGCTGGCCGCACACCGTGCGCTGGAAGATGCGGTGCTGACCAAGCAGCAGAACCGCTTCAAGCCGGACGTGGCGCGCAAGTGGGTGGAGCTGGTGTACGAAGGCTTCTACCACGACCCGCTGAAGACCGACATCGAAGCCTTCCTGAAGTCCTCGCAGGCCAAGGTCAACGGCGAAGTGGTGCTGGAAACCCGTGGTGGCCGCGTCGATGCGGTGGCCGTGAAGTCGCCGCACCTGCTCAACACCAAGGGCGCCACCTACGCGCAGTCGGCCGACTGGGGCGTGGAGGAGGCTGAAGGCTTCATCAAGCTGTTCGGGATGAGCTCCACTGTCTATGCGCAGGTCAATCGCGGTTGACCTGTGACGGGGTGCCGGCCGCTGGCCGGCGCCTCGCAACGTCGATGGAGGGTAGTGCCGGCCGCTGGCCGGCTCGTGGCACGGCTGGATCATTGCGGAGCCGGCCAGCGGCCGGCACTACCGATTTCGAACCCTACGGATATTCAGACACATGCTTGAACAGACGCTCGATCACCTGCAGGCCCTGGTGTCCTTCGACACCCGCAACCCGCCGCGTGCGATCACCACCGGTGGCATCTTCGATTACCTGCGCGACAACCTGCCCGGCTTCAACGTCGAGGTGATCGACCATGGCGCGGGCGCAGTCAGCCTGTACGCCGTGCGCGGGACGCCGAAGTACCTGTTCAACGTGCACCTGGACACCGTGCCGGACTCGCCGCACTGGAGTGCCGACCCGCATGTGATGCGCCGCCTGGACGACCGCGTGGTCGGCCTGGGCGTGTGTGACATCAAGGGCGCCGCCGCTGCGCTGGTGGCGGCGGCCAATGCCAGCGATGGCGATGCCGCCTTCCTGTTCTCCAGCGACGAGGAAGCCAACGATCCGCGCTGTATCGCCGCGTTCCTGGCCCGTGGCCTGCCGTATGAAGCGGTGCTGGTGGCCGAGCCGACCATGAGTGAAGCGGTGCTGGCGCATCGTGGCATCAGCTCGGTGCTGATGCAGTTCGCCGGCCGCGCCGGCCATGCGTCCGGCAAGCAGGACGCGGCCGCCAGCGCGCTGCACCAGGCCATGCGCTGGGGCAACCGTGCACTGGACCATGTGGAATCGCTGGCCTCGGCCCGCTTCGGCGGGCTGACCGGGCTGCGCTTCAACATCGGTCGCGTCGAAGGCGGGATCAAGGCCAACATGATCGCACCGGCTGCTGAGGTGCGCTTCGGGTTCCGCCCGCTGCCGTCGATGGACATCGATGGCCTGCTGGCGACCTTCGCCGGTTTCGCCGAACCGGAAGCCGCCGTTTTCACCGAAACGTTCCGTGGCCCCAGCCTGCCGGCCGGTGACATCGCCGAGGCCGAGAACCGCCGCCTGCTGGCGCGCGATGTGGCCGATGCGCTGGAGCTGCCGATCGGCAACGCGGTGGACTTCTGGACCGAGGCCTCGCTGTTCTCCGCCGGTGGCTACACCACGCTGGTGTTCGGCCCGGGCGACATCGCCCAGGCCCACACCGCCGATGAGTTCGTGACGCTGGAGCAGCTGCAGCGCTACACCGACGCCGTGCATCGCATCATCGCCGCCGGCGCCTGATCGACCCTACAACGCCGCCCGGCCCTGGCCGGGTGGAACTGCAACGCGGCGACCGCCGCCTGTGACGAAACCGAAATGTCTCCTGCCCTCCAGCCCCACCGCCAGACCCGCCAGACCATCGTGCGCCTGCTTTCCAGCATGGCCAGCGCGAAGGAGATCAGCCAGTACCTCAAGCGCTTCTCGCAGCTGGACGCCAAGCGCTTCGCCGTGGTCAAGGTCGGCGGCGCGGTGCTGCGCGACGACCTCGACGCGCTGACCTCTTCGCTGTCGTTCCTGCAGGAAGTCGGGCTGACCCCGATCGTACTGCACGGTGCCGGCCCGCAGCTGGATGCCGAACTGTCGGCCGCCGGCATCGAGAAGCAGACCGTCAACGGCCTGCGCGTGACGTCGCCGGAAGCGCTGGCGATCGTGCGCCGGGTGTTCCAGCAGTCCAACCTGCGCCTGGTCGAGGCGCTGCAGCAGAACGGCGCGCGCGCCACCTCGATCACCGGCGGCGTGTTCGAGGCCCAGTACCTGGACGTGGACACCTACGGCCTGGTCGGCGAGGTGAAGAAGGTCAACCTGGCACCGATCGAGGCCAGCCTGCGTGCCGGGTCGATCCCGGTCATCACCAGCCTGGGCGAGACCGCTGGCGGCCAGATCCTCAACGTCAACGCCGACTTCGCCGCCAACGAGCTGGTGCAGGAACTGCAGCCATACAAGATCATCTTCCTGACCGGCACTGGCGGCCTGCTGGACGAGCAGGGCAACGTGATCGATTCGATCAACCTGTCCACCGAGTACGACCACCTGATCGCGCAGCCGTGGATCCACGGCGGCATGAAGGTGAAGATCGAACAGATCAAGGATCTGCTCGATCGCCTGCCGCTGGAATCGTCGGTGTCGATCACGCGCCCGGCCGACCTGGCCAAGGAACTGTTCACCCACAAGGGTTCGGGCACGCTGGTGCGCAAGGGCGAGAAGGTGCTGCGCGCCACCGCCTGGAACGCGCTGGACCTGCCGCGCCTGAAGGGCCTGATCGAATCCAGCTTCGGCCGCACCCTGGTGCCGGAGTACTTCGAAAAGACGAAGCTGCTGCGCGCCTACGTCAGCGAGAACTACCGCACCGCGGTGATCCTCACCGACGAGGCCGAGGGCGTGTACCTGGACAAGTTCGCCGTGCTCGACGATGCGCAGGGCGAGGGCCTGGGCCGCGCGGTCTGGAACGTGATGCTGGAGGAAACCCCGCAGCTGTTCTGGCGTTCGCGCCATGGCAATCCGATCAACCACTTCTATTACGCTGAATCCGACGGCTGCTACAAGCAGGACCACTGGAAGGTGTTCTGGTTCGGCGCCGACGGCATCGACCGGATCAAGACCTATGTCGACCATTGCGCCCGGCGCGCGCCGAGCCTGCAGGGCTGAACACATGAACCATGCCGACTGGACCAAGGTCCCTACGCTGGCGGGCACCCATGCGCGGCTGGAGCCGCTGCAGATGGGGCATATCGATGGCCTGCGCGGCGCGCTTGGCGATGGCGCGTTGTCCAGGCTCTGGTACACCCAGGTGCCCGATGCGAAGACCATGGCCGGCTACGTGCAGGCAGCGCTGCAGGCGCAGGCCGAAGGCAGGGTGCTGCCGTTCGTGGTGTTCGATGCCAACGACCAGATTGTCGGCACCACCCGCTACTACGATCTGCAAGCGGACGTGCCGCGCCTGAGTATCGGTTACACCTGGTATGGCGAGTCTGCGCAACGCACCGGGGTCAACACCGAGACCAAGCTGATGCTGCTCAGCCACGCGTTCGAGCGGTTGCAGTGCCTGAGCGTCGTGTTCGAGACCAGCTGGTTCAACTTCACCTCGCGCACCGCCATCGCACGCCTCGGCGCCAAGCAGGATGGCGTGCTGCGCAACCACAAGCGGCACGCCGACGGCACGCCGCGCGACACCGTCATCTTCTCCATCATCGATGCGGAATGGCAGGGCGTGAAGCGCCACCTGCAGTACCGCCTGGACAGCCACGCATGAACGATTCGACTTTCACCCTGGGCATCGTCGGGGCCCGCGGCCATACCGGCGCCGAGCTGATCAAGCTGGTGGCCGCCCATCCGCGCCTGGAACTGGCCTTCGTCTCCTCGCGCGAGCGCGCCGGGCAGCGCCTGTCCGACCACCACCCGGAGTTCCAGGGCGAGCTGCAGTACGAGAACCTGGATGCCGACGCGGTGGCCGCCAAAGGCGTGGACGCGGTGATCCTGGCCCTGCCCAACGGCCTGGCCGCACCGTTCGTGGCCGCGCTTGAAGCCGCCAAGCCGGACACCGTCATCGTCGATCTCTCGGCCGACTACCGCTTCGACAACAGCTGGTATTACGGCCTGCCGGAGCTGACCCGCGGCCGCTACAACGGCCAGAAGCACATCAGCAACCCGGGCTGCTATGCCACGGCGATGCAGCTGGCGGTGCATCCGCTGCTGGACCTGCTGGCCGGCCCGCCGCAGTGCTTCGGTGTCTCCGGCTACTCCGGTGCCGGTACCACGCCGTCGGACAAGAACAACGTCGAACTGCTGGCCGACAACCTGATGCCGTATGCGCTGACCAACCACGTGCACGAGCGCGAGGTGTCGGTGCAGCTGGGCGTGGCCGTCGAGTTCATGCCGCACGTCGCGCCGCATTTCCGCGGCATCACGCTGACCGCCAACCTGTGGCTGAACCGCGTGCAGACCCGCGAACAGATCGTCGAGCGCTTCCAGCAGGCCTATGCCGGCGAACCCCTGATCGAAGTGGTGGATGAAGCGCCGTGGGTCAGCCGCATCGCCGGCCGCCACGGTGCCCAGGTCGGTGGCTTCACCCTGGCCCCTGGCGGCAAGCGGGTGGTGGTGGTGGCGACCCTGGACAACCTGCTCAAGGGCGCGGCCACCCAGGCCATGCAGAACCTCAACCTTGCGCTGGGCATCGACGAACTGACGTCGATCCCGCACTGAACACGCCTTCCGGAGCCCCCATGGCAGACCTTCTTTGGCAGAAGCCCGGCGTCGCTGTCGACGCCCAGATCCAGACCTTCCTCGCCGGCGACGACGTGATCCTCGACCGCGAGTTCTTCCTGCATGACATCGCTGCCAGCGCCGCGCATGCGCAGGGCCTGCAGCACATCGGCATCCTCAGCGCCGACGAGCTGGCAGGCCTGCTGCGCGAGCTCGACGTGCTGGCGCAGGATTTCCGTGAAGGCCGCTTCGTGCTGGATACGCAGTACGAAGACGGTCACTCAGCAATCGAAGCGCGTTTGACCGAACGCCTCGGCGACGCTGGCCGCAAGATCCACACCGGCCGCAGCCGCAATGACCAGATCCTGGTCGCCACCCGCCTGTGGCTGAAGGAGAAGCTGCTGCGCGTGGCCGGGCTCAGCACCGACGTGGCCAAGATCGCGCTGGACCGTGCGCAGGCCGAGAAGGACCTGCCGATTCCCGGCTATACCCATATCCAGCGCGCCGTGGTCTCTTCGGCCGGCATGTGGTGGGCCGGATGGGCCGAGGCCTTCATCGACAACGCCATCCGCGCCCGTGACACCCATGCGCTGGTCGACGCCAATCCGCTCGGCACCGCCGCCGGCTACGGGGTGAACCTGCCGCTGGACCGCGAGCACACCACGGCCGCGCTCGGTTTCGCGCGCATGCAGATCTCGCCGATCTACGCACAGCTGTCGCGCGGCAAGTTCGAGCTGGCCGCGCTGGAAGCACTCGGTGGCGCTACGCTGGACCTGCGCCGCATCGCCTGGGACCTGTCGCTGTTCACCAGCGCCGAGTTCGGCTTCGTCGCGCTGCCGGCGCAGTACACCACCGGCAGTTCGATCATGCCCAACAAGCGCAACCCGGACGTGATCGAGCTGATGCGTGCGACCCACGCCAGCGTCGCCGCCGCGCGCACCGAGATCGAGCAGCTGCTGTCGCTGCCTTCGGGTTATCACCGTGACCTGCAGTCGTCCAAGGGCGCCATCTTCCACGGCTTCGGCCGTGGCCTGGCCGCGCTGGAACTGCTGCCGGCGCTGCTGGCCAATCTGGAGTGGCGTGACGACAGGCTGCGCGCAGCGATCGATTCGGGCATGTATGCCACCGACGTCGCCGTGGAAGCGGCGGTGGCCGGTGTGCCGTTCCGCGAGGCCTACAAGGCCGCTGCAGCCGGTGCCGACAGCGCAGGGCAGGGACGTACCCCGGAAGGCAGCCTGGCTGCGCGTGTATCGCCGGGCTCGGCTGCCGATCTGCGCCTGGACGAACTGCGCGCACGCTGGCAGGCGCTGTCCTGATGGCGGGCACTGTCTATCTGGTGATGGCGATGCGCCGGCCGGACTTCAACGATGCGGCGGTGCAGCCGCACCGCGATTTCCTCGAGGCGTTGCAGGCACAGGGAAAGCTGCAGCTGACCGGTGGTTTCGCCGATGGCAGCGGTGGCGCCTATGTGCTGTGCAATGTCGAGAGCCTGGAACAGGCGCGGGCCATCGTTGCCACCGATCCGCTGGTGACGATGCACGCTTCCGAGCTGACCGTGCACGAATGGAATACCCGCTGAGGCCCTGACCGATGACCCTGCACGCCGCCACCGTCGCTTCGCCGTTCCCGCAACAGGCGCTGCCGCCATGGCGGCGTGCGGTGCTGAAGGTTGGCAGCAGCCTGCTGGCGGCCGATGGTGGCGGCCTGTCGCCACGCCACGCGCTGGGCCTGGCCCAGTTTGTATCCGCCAACGTACTGGCTGGGCGCGAGGTGGTGATCGTCTCCTCCGGCGCGGTTGCGGCGGGGCGCGCGATCCTGCCGCGGGCCGATGAACCCGGTGCGGCGATGGCGGCGCGCCAGGCCCTGGCCGCGCTCGGCCAGGCGCAGCTGATCGGGCTCTGGCAACGCTTCTTCGAGTGCCCGGTGGCGCAGGTGCTGCTGACCCACGACGACCTGCGCAACCGCCGCCGCTACCTCAATGCACGCGCCACGCTGAGCGAACTGCTGCGGCTGGGTGCGCTGCCGGTGGTCAACGAGAACGACACCGTATCGGTGGACGAGCTCAAGCTCGGTGACAACGACAACCTGGCCGCGACCGTGGCCGCGCTGGTCGATGCCGATGCACTGTTCATCGCCACCGACATCGACGGCCTGTACAGCGCAGATCCGCGCACCGTGGCCGACGCGCGGCCACTGCACGACGTGCCGGAACTGAGTGACGATGTGCTGGCGATGGCCGGCGGCGCCGGCTCGCGCGCCGGCACCGGCGGCATGCGTACCAAGCTGGAGGCGGCGGCCAAGGCGGGCCGCCTCGGCATCGAGACCTACCTGTTCAACGGCCGCAGCAGCGATGTGGTGCGCGCGCTGGCGCAGGACCGCCTGTTCGGCACCCGCATCCACGCCGCACGCAGCCGCGAGGCTGCCCGCAAGCACTGGCTGCGGCACGCGCCGCTGGCCGAGGGCGCGATCGTCGTCGATGCCGGTGCGGCACAGGCGATGCGGGAGAAGGGCGCCTCGCTGCTGCCCGGCGGCATCACCGCTGCCGAGGGGGCATTCCGGCGCGGCGACATGGTGCAGGTGTGCTGGATCGCACCGCAGGGGCGTGTCTGTGTCGCCCGCGGCGTCAGCCAGTACGCGGCCGACGACGTGCGCCGGATCGCCGGCCATCATTCGCGCGACATCCAGGCCGTGCTGGGCTACAACTACGGCGGCAGCGTCGTCCATCGTGACGACCTGGTGCTGCCATGACCGGTTTGAAGGACACCCCGATGAGCGAAATCGAAGCCCAGGCGCGCGCCTGCCGTGATGCAGCGCAGATCGTTGCCGGCCTGGACAGTGCGGCGCGACGCACGCTGCTGCTGGCGATGGCGCAGGCCCTGGAAGTAAATGCCGGACTGATCCTGGCCGGCAACGCACGCGACCTCGCCGCCGCGCGCGACAAGGGCGTTGGCAGTGCCATGCTCGACCGCCTCGCACTGGACCCGCCGCGGCTGTTCGCGATGGCCGAGGCGGTGCGCGAGGTGGCCGCGCTGCCTGACCCGGTCGGCCAGGTGACGCGCGACGACGTACGTCCCAACGGCATCCGCGTGCAGAAGGTGCGCGTGCCGCTGGGCGTGATCGCGATGATCTACGAGGCGCGCCCGAACGTGACGGCCGAAGCCGCCGCGCTGTGCCTGAAGGCCGGCAATGGCGTGATCCTGCGCGGTGGTTCCGAAGCGATCCACTCCAATACCGCCATCGCCCAGGCGCTGGCCGGTGCATTGAAGGCCAACGGCGTACCGCCGGCGGCGGTGACCGTGCTCACCGACCTGCGCCGCGAGGCGATGCTGGAACTGCTGCAGCTGCATGAGCTGATCGACCTGGCCATTCCGCGTGGCGGCGAAGGCCTGATCCGTTTCGTGGCCGAGCACGCGCGCGTGCCGGTGATCAAGCATTACAAGGGGGTGTGCCACCTGTTCGTGGACGCCAGCGCCGACCTCGGCAAGGCCATCGACCTGCTGGTGGACGGCAAGTGCAGCCGGCCGGCGGCGTGCAATTCGCTGGAGACGCTGCTGGTGCACCGCGCCGTGGCTGACGCGTTCCTGCCGCGCGTGGCGCAGGCGCTGGGTGAGCGTGGGGTGCAGCTGCGCGCCGATGCGCAGGCGCAGCCGTTGCTGCCGGGCAGCACGGCGGCGACCGAGGAGGATTACGCCGCCGAGTTCCTCGATCTGGTGCTGGCGGTGCGCGTGGTCGATGATCTTGATGCAGCCATCGCGCACATCCGCACCTATACCTCCGACCACACCGAAGTGATCGCCACAGAGGACACCGGCCACGCCGAGCGCTTCGTCAACGCGCTGCGCTCGGCGGTGGTGATGGTCAACGCTTCGTCGCGCTTCTCCGATGGTGGCCAGCTGGGCCTGGGCAGTGAGATCGGTATTTCCACCACGCGCCTGCACGCCTACGGCCCGATGGGCTTGGAAGCCCTCACCGTTGAACGATTTGTCGTGCGCGGCGAAGGGCAGACGCGTACATAAGTGGATCCACGCCTCGCGTGGATGCTCTTCGCGGCAAACCCCGGTGCCGACCAAGGTCGGCAGCTACCAGGTCGTCGGGTTACACCACCTCGCGGCGGATGCCGACCGGCCGTGCGTGATCATCCATGTGCAGCGTGGCGGCCTTGCAGCCCATCAGGCGTTCGGCCAGCCCGGTGCTGGCGCCCAGATCGGCGGCCACTTCGTTGAGGCTGGCCAGGGGCCGCGGCAGGCGGCGTTCGCGGCCACGGAAGCGGGCGCGGTTGTACTCGGCCCAGGCGATCAGCAGCACGCTGGCGCACAGCAGCATCAATGGCAGCGCGACCAGCACGTACGGGTCGAACTGGTTCTGCCGTTCGTAGAGCTGCCGCCAGGCCAGCTGGCCACCGATCAGCCACGAGAGCAGGGTCACCAGGGGGGCCCACAGATAGAAGTAGAAGCCCCAGAACGCCAGGGTGACGAAGCCCCAGGCCGTGCGCTGGAAGTGTGGCTGGCGATGCGGCTTGCGGATCATCCGCGAGTCGAAGCGGTTGGACGGGCGTTGCGCGTTCATCGGATCCCCCGGTCAGGGCTGGTCCAGGTGGCGCGCTTGCTGCGACGGCGCAGCAGCGTCTTGGGCAGCGCCACCAGGGTGGTGGAAAGGCTGATCAGCCAGTACGCCATCGGGTACCAGATGACCCAGAAGTAATTGCGTCCAATCTGTGTTTCGTAACGCCGGTCGATGATCAGGCTGCTGGCGAACTGCAGCAGGCAGACCAGCGCCAGGATCACGCCATGCCACTCCGGCAGCAGGCTGGCGATATGCAGCTGCGGCGGCAGCTCGATGAACTTGCCCAGTGCCCACAGCAGCACGATGAACAGCATCGTGTAGGCCCAGACCACGCTCAACACGTACTCCAGCAGCACGCCCCACATGCGCCGCTCTTTCCAGTGCAGCAGCGAGCGCGCGTGGCGCAGCATCACTTCCACGCCGCCCTGGGCCCAGCGCAGGCGCTGCCGCCAGAGGCCCTTGAGCGTCTCCGGCATCAGGATGAAGCACAGCGCATTGGGTTCGTAGCGGATGTCCCAGTGCGCGCGCTGCAGGCGCCAGCTGATGTCGATGTCCTCGGTCACCATGTCATCCGACCACCAGCCGACCTGGTGCAGGGCAGTGCGGCGGAAGCCGGCGATCACGCCGGAGATGGTGAAGATGCGGCCATACACGCGCTGTGCCCGCTTGATCATGCCGATGATCGAGGAGAATTCCGCCACCTGCAGGCGTCCGAGCAGGGTGGAGCGGTTGCGGATGCGCGGGTTGCCGGTGACCGCACCGACCCGGTTGCCACTGACCAGGTGCCAGACCATCCAGTGCAGTGCATGCTCTTCCAGCATCGCATCGCCATCGATGCACACCAGGTACTCCGAGCGTGCGGCCAGTGCGCCCATGCGCAGCGCATTGGCCTTGCCCAGGTTGCGGTCCAGGTGCAGCACGCGAAGCCGTGGATGCCTTGCCGCCAGCGCATCCAGCCGTGCGCCGGTGTCATCGCTGCTGCCATCGTCGATGGCGATCACTTCGTAATCGGCGGGGTAGCGCTGGGCCAGCGCCGCAGTGAGCGTGTCGTCCAGGTTTTCTGCTTCGTTGTGGCAGGGCACCAGCAAGGTCGCGAAGGGAGGGGCGATCATCAAGGGCGGATCGTTGCGCGGACGTGAGTGACGCTCGCGCCGGAAGTAGTAGTACAGGCCACCGGACATCCAGAAGAACGCCATCACCATCGGGTAGTAGAAGGCGAACTGGAACAGGACCTGCAGCAGCGGATGCATGTCCACGTCACTTCTCCGGGTACGGGAAGTTGCCGGCGGACATTGCCGCGCGGGCATCGCGGGTGGAGGGCTGGTCGGCGATGAAGTCATCGGGGTACCAGGCGAAGTGGTGCACGCCCTGCGCCTGCAACTGGCGGATCTGCGCACGCAGGCGCCCGGCGGGAATCGGCTGCCCGCTGCGCCAATCGACGGTCTGCAGCTCGAACAGCGTGTGCTGAAGCTGCGGGTCGTGCGCGCGTACCGCGGCCAGCAACTGGTCGAGCCAGCGCTCGGGGTGCCTGCTGCCTTCCATCCACGGCATCGCCATCAGCGCCGTCTGGTCGTAGGCCTTGTTGAACAGGTCCAGGCGCTGCGCGAACCAGGCTTCGCTCTGCGGGCGGAGTACCGGCTCGGCATACAGGTTGCGCACCGTTGCCAGTTTCGGCCGCCAGCGCTGCGCGCTGTTGCGCAGGGCCAGGGTGAAGTCGATCAGTGCCTGGGTACGTGCGCTGCCATCTTCGCCGGCCGCCAGGGCGGGCAGCTCGGTGTCGCGCAGGTAGCCGTCGTCATGGAACAGCAGGCCTTCAAAGTAGGAATTGACCGCCAGGTCCTCGTAGATGTCGAGCATGATCTGCCTGGCCTTCGGGTTGGTGAAATCCAACCGGTACATGCCGTCGGCATCCCCATTGCGGATCGCCAGCACCTTGCGCTGCTCCGGGTCGGGCAGTTCGAAGCCGAGCACTGGCAACCACGCGTAGACCTTCACGCCCGCGCGGGATTTCAGCTGCCAGGCGACGCGGCTGAACAGGTCCGCCCGCATCGGCATGTGCCGGTTCGGGAAATACAGCGCATCGGCGGTGTTGTTGCCGTCCGGGTCGGCAAAGGCCTGCAGATAGACATGGGTCGGCGCGATGCGCTTGACCCGCTCGATCAATGCATCGAGATTGCGTGCCTGCTGCGCTGGATCCGGGTCATACATGTCATCCAGATCGATCTGCAGGGCGCGGATGCCATCAAGCGCCACGTCTCGGCGCAGTTCGTAGGCCAGGCCTTCCACGGTCGGGTTGTTGCTCACCAGCAATCGTGCCAGCCCGTGCAGGTCGCTGGCCACTGGCGTGCTACGGCCTTCCAGGTCGAACGAAACCGGCATGCCCAGCTGCTCGGCGATGTCGTTGCTCAACTGGTTGTACGCGGCATATGGCCAGACGATGGCGCGCGGGCGCACGCCCATGTGCTGCTGGATGCGCTGCACGCTGCGCGAAAGATCAGTGCGCAGGCGCTGCTCATACTGTGTCCCGCTCTCGTAGCTGCGCGTGGCCGGGGTGTAGATGCGGGTGACCACGGCGGGCGTGGAGTTTCCCTGCGGATTGGCAAGCACGCCGTGGTGCAGGTCGTCGGTATGGCTGGCCACTTCGATCAGGCCACTGTCGTGCATCTGCTTCAGCTGCGCCCAGGTCACGAAGTCATCGTGGCCGAACGGGCGGTAGCCATAGTCGATGGTGCGGCCCGGTGCCATGTCCACGTAATCGGTGATCACCGCCACCAGGGCCGGGTAGTGGTAGGCCTGCAGCAGCGGGAACGCCTTGTCGTAGACGCTGCGCAGGCCATCGTCGAAGGTCAGCAGCACCGGCTTGGGAGGCAGCGTGGCGCGGCCCTGCGAGGCCTCGATCAGCTGCGACAGCGAAACCGGGTGGTAGCCGTGCGCGCCCAGCCAGTCAAGGTGCGCGGCGAAGTTCTGCGTGCTCACCGCATAGGAATCGGCATCACCCTTGGCGGCCACCTTGTCGCGGATGTCGTGGTAGCTGAGGATCAGCAGGCCGTTGTCGATCGCATCAAGATGCAGGGGCTGCTGCGCGAACGCCGGTGGCACGCAGGCCAGCAGCAGGAGCACGATCAGTCGCAGGAAGCGGGCCATGTCAGTCTCCCCAGCGCAATGCGGCTTCGAAGCCGATATGGCGCTCGCGATGGCCGTCGTAGACCGGTCGTGACCACCGCACGCCATACTCGAACACGCGGCCAGGGCCCAGCTGCCACTCGTGCATGTAGGACACCGACGGCACCAACGCGCTGCCGAAGCCGTCCTGCCAGTAGTCGCCCAGCGAGACGGTCAGCCGGTGCCGGAAGTGGCGCTCGTAGTGCCGCCACAGCTGCTGGTCGATGCGCAGGCCGATCTCGACCATGCGGTCGCGCTTCGGGTTGAAGTAGGGCGCATCATCGCGGCTGCCGCGACTGGTGTAGGCACTGGCCAGGCCATCGACCAGCCAGCGTGGGCGGGTCAGCAGGCGCTGTTGGACGCTGGTGCCGAAAAGCTCGCGGTGGTTGCCGTCGTCATAGCGGAAGCGGCTCGCGCCGAACGTCCAGTGGGTGAGCTCGCTGCGCCGGTAGTCCACCTGTGCGCTCACGCTGTCGGCGGTGATGCCGGCCGCGCGCGCCTGCATCGAGGCCTCCGGGTCATTGCGTGCGACCACCACGCCGGCGTGCCAGGAATCGTTGAACTGCCAGCCGACGCCGACGCGCAGGCCGGTGTCGCCGATGTGATCGTTGGCGCGCAGGACCGCCGCTTCCGCATCCAGCTGCCCGAAGCGGTAACGCACGCCCGCACCCAGCCACAGGGGATCGATGCGCTGGTCCTGGAAGTCGGTCACGCGACGGTCGGCGAGGGCGAACAACCGCCAGCGGTCATCAAGGACCGGCGTCTCCACGTCCACGCCGTAGTGGCGGTCGTTGTTGCCCAGGGGCGAAGTACCACCGCCCCCGGAGCTGCGGCCGATGTCGGTCCATGCCTTCAGCTGCCAGCCGCGATGCGCGCGCCAGGCCTGGTCCATGCGTTCGACTGCCGGCTGGGTGGGGTAGCGTGCGACCAGGTCATCGTGCAGCGGCCGCGCCAGGTCGTCGCGCTGCAGGGCGACATAGGCCTCTTCCATGCCCAGCCGCGGTTCGATGTCCCGCGGATCGAGCGCGTGTGCCATCTGCTGGCGCTGCAGCGCCCGGCGTGGCCAGCCGCGCATCATGTAGACGCTGCCCAGCGCACTCTGCAGCCCGCCGTTGCCGGGTGCGATCTCGACCATCGACTCCAGGTCGTGCTGCGCGGTGTGCAGGTCGCCGCTGTAGGCGCGCACCATCGCCAGGTTGAGATCGGCCTCGTAGCGCGACCAGTTCGCGTACGGCGACTTGCCGTTGCTCCAGCGCCACGCCGGCTCCTTGTCGCGCCATGCCTGCAGCAGGTCGATGGCTTTTTCCTGCTGCTCGCTTTCCAGGTAGGCGTAAGCCAGTTCCGAATGCGAGGCGTCGCGCGTCGGGTCGCCAGCGACGGCCGCCTGCAGCACCGGGATGGCTTCTTCAGGGTGCAGGGTGCCCATCAACGAATCGCCCACTGCGGGCAGCACGTAGTCGGGCAGGGTGTGGCCTTCGGCCTGCAGTGCCCGCGCTTCCTCGCGGACCTGTGCATGGCGGCCCAGCCGGTTGAGCAGGATCAGACGGTCCATGCGGATCCGCAGTGGTGCCTGCGAGGGCGGGGTGCCTTCGCCGCCGAGGTAGCGCTGCATGCGGGCCAGGGTCGATTCGGCTTCTTCCAGGCGGCTGTCCTCGCTGCTGCTGTAGGCCAGGCTCCAGACCACCAGCTTGGCCAGGTAGTCGCCTTCCAGGCGCTGTTTCTGCGCAGCGTCGAACAGTTGCGGGCGCTGCTGGTACAGCTCCCACGCACGCCAGGCGTTGCCGATGTCGCCCAGCGTCAATACGCGCAGCTTGAACAGCAGGTCGTCGTTGGGTTGCTGCTGGCTGGCGCGCTCGATCGCGCCCAGGGCGTCCAGCCAACGCGCCTGGTCTCGATAGCGGCCGATCTCGGCCAACGCTGCTTCGCGGTCGGGCGGGGCAGCGCCGCTGGCCCAGGCCAGGGCGGTGCAGGCAAGGCCGACGCAGAGCGCCAGCCGGCGGTGGACAACCATTGGGGACCCCCTTGGCTTCCGAACCAGACAACCTGAAAAATGTGACGCACATCACATGCCAGCTTTTGGCGTGGCCGTGGCCCGCGTCACTCCCTTCGTGCATTCCCGCCCAGCGAAGACGGATACAACCCGGACAGCGACCTGCGATGTCTTGTCTGAAACGAAGTCCCCCGCACACCGAGTGGTGGCCCGGGCGGCGCTGCCGCCCCCATGCCCGATGCCGGCACGCGGCAAGGATGGGCATTCGTGGGCACTATCCGCCCGGAATTGTCAGCCCGGCGTCAAAATGCGCAGACGGGCTGACGAATGGTAGGTGGGCCCGGTTGCGGGCCCCACGTGGCTTACCAGAGATCTTCCAGCTTGCGCGGCTTGCAGGCCACCCACGAGGCGCACAGCATCAGGGCGGCGCAGCCGAACAGGAAGCTGAACGGGAGGGTCCAGCCATCGCTGACCGTGTGCAGCCAGCCGACCAGGAACGGGCCCAGGCAGCTGAAGCTGTAGCCCACGCCCTGCATGAAGCCGGACAGCGCCGCCGAGCCGGTCGGGGTGCGGGTGCGCAGGTTGATCAGGGTCAGTGCCAGCGGGAAGGTGGATGGGCCGACGCCGAGCAGGCAGGCCCACAGCAGGGGGGCCTTCATCGGTGCCAGCAGCAGGCCGGTGAAGGCGATCACGAACGAGAAGAAGCCAATCAGCACCAGCGGGAACGGGTTCTGCATGCGCACCGCCATCGACGGAATGACCAGCGATGGCAGCAGGCCCAGCGCCGAGAACACGGCGACCATCACGCCGCCGAACGCGGGCGTGCCACCGGCCTCGACCACGATGCGCGGCAGCCAGGTGAACATCGAGTAGGTCATCAGCGAGGTCATGCCGAACATCAGCGTCATGCTCCAGCCCAGTGACGTGCGCCAGACCTTGCCATGCGGCTGCGCGGTCGGATCGGACACGTTGGACTGCGGCTTCGGCGCGCGCGTGGCCAGCACCAGCCACGGCAGTGCGGCAGCCAGCGCCAGCAGCGCCCACATGCCCAGCGACACGCGCCAGCCTGCGGCGTTGGCCACCGGCACCGCCAGCAGCGCCGGCAGCATCGTGCCCAGCTGCAGCACGCTGATGTAGAGCGTGCTCATGGTGCCGACCTTGTTGGCGAAATAGCGCTTCACCAGCGGCGGCACCACCACGTTGCCGATGCCCATGCCGGCCAGTGCCACCACCGAACCCAACAGCAGCGTGCCGACGTTGCCGGCGCTGGAACGCAGCAGCAGGCCGGCCATCGCCATCACCATCGCCAGCAGCGTGGTGCGCTCCAGCCCGAGGCGCCGCGCCAGTGCCGGCGTGGCCACGCCGAACAGTGCGAACGACGCGGTCGGCAGCATGCCCAGCACGCCGGTCATGGTGGTACCGAAACCGAACTGCTGGCCGAGCACGTCCAGCAGCGGAGTGATCGAGGTGACCGCGGTGCGCAGGTTGATCGCTGCCAGCAGGATCGCGGCGAATGCGAGGACGCGGCCGTGCAGCAGCGACGGCGAATCGGAAGGGGAGGAACTCATCGGTGGTCCTTGCAGGTGTCGCACGCCGGGGCAATGGCATGCAGCGCCGGCATCGGTCTACGCCGAAGCGGCAGGTGGGGGAGGGGCTGCTGGCGGGCCGGCAGCGCGGCCATTGTACGTGCGGGCTCCGGCAAGGTCCCGTCATGCGGGCGGGCAGGTGCCTGATACAAAAAAACCCGGAGGACAGTGATGTCTTCCAGGCTTCTTGGTGACCACCGAAGTGGTCGGGGAGACAGGATTCGAACCTGCGACCTCTACGTCCCGAACGTAGCGCTCTACCAGACTGAGCTACACCCCGAAGGGAGCCGCCTATTCTAGCGATTCACCCCGATGGCGGCAAGGGGTGAATGCTGTTTTCTTCACACTGCCGAAGCAGTGCCACTTCAGGGAACAAAAAAGCCTGGACGACTTCACCAGGCTTCAATGCGACCACCGAAGTGGTCGGGGAGACAGGATTCGAACCTGCGACCTCTACGTCCCGAACGTAGCGCTCTACCAGACTGAGCTACACCCCGAAGGAGCCGCCTAAGATACCGTGTGAAGGCCAAGGCGGCAAGGTTTTTTTACAGCTCAGCGACGATTTTCTTTCTCGATGCGGTTCTGCTCGCGGGCTTCGAACCACATGCCGTTGAGGATGGCCACCGTCGAGGCGAGGCCGGCACCGAGAATCCAGGCGAAATACCACATGATCAGTCTCCTTCATTCCGGGTAGGTGCCGACCGTTGGTCGGCACACGTGCAAGCAATCAATACGCGTTCGGGTTGTTGCCCATCTCTTCGGTGGTGGTCTTGCCCTTCAGCACGCGGTACACCCAGGTGGTGTAGGCGAGGATGATCGGCAGGAACACCGCCGTGGCCAGCAGCATGATCCACAGGGTCAGGTGGCTGGACGAGGCATCCCACACGGTCAGGCTGGAGGTGGGCTGGCTCGAGGACGGCAGCAGGAACGGGAAGATGGCGAAGCCGACGGTCAGGATGATGCCGGCGATGGCCGCACCGGAGGCAATGAAGGCCAGGCCGCCGCGGCGGGCACGCAGCAGCACCGCACTGGCGAGCAGGCCGGCCAGGCCGAGCAGCGGGGCCAGGATCGTGGCCGGCATCGTGCTGTAGTTGCGCATCCAGCCACCGGCGGCGCCGAGTTCGGCGGTCTTCAGCAGCGGATTGGTGGCGCCGTCGGTGACCACCTGCGAGGTGATCTGGTAACCCGGCAGGCCGAAGGCCACCCAGGCGCCGCCGACCGCAAAGAGCACGAAAGCGATGATCGCGGCGATGCTGCCGAAGCGGGCCGCACGCTCGGCCACCGGGCCGTCGGTCTTCAGCACCAGCATGGCGGCACCGTGGGCGACCAGCATCGACACGCTGAGCAGGCCGGCCAGCAGTGCGAAGGGCATCAGCAGGCCGAAGAACGAGCCGGTGTAGAAGATGCGCATGCTGTCATCGAAGTGGAACGGCACGCCCAGCACCACGTTGCCCACCGCCACGCCCATGATCAGCGCCGGTATGAAGCCACCGATGAACAGCGCCCAGTCCCAGGTGTTGCGCCAGCGCTCGCTGGGCATCTTGCCGCGGAACTTGAAGCCGACCGGACGCAGGATCAGGGCGAACAGGATCACGAACATCGCCAGGTAGAACCCGGAGAAGCTGACCGCGTAGAGCGGCGGCCAGGCGGCGAAGATCGCGCCGCCGCCCAGGATCAGCCACACCTGGTTGCCTTCCCAGACCGGACCAATGGTATTGATCACCAGCCGGCGCTCAGCGTCGTTGCGGGCGACGAAGGGCAGCAGGGTGCCCACGCCCAGGTCGAAACCATCCATCACGGCGAAACCGATCAGCAGGATGCCGAGCAGCAGCCACCAGATCACGCGCAGCGTGGTGTAGTCCAGAAGAATGAAATCCATCTTGGTTCTCCTGCCTCAGGCCTGGCCGGCGGCCGGCGCCGAGGCATTGTGGGAAGCATGCGGCTGGGGCGACTGCAGCGACGGCAGCACCTCGTCCGGACCCTTGCGGATCGCCTTGAGCATCAGCTTGATCTCGACCACGATCAGCGCGGTGTAGATGGCAGTGAAGCCGGCCAGGGTCAGCACGATTTCATGCAGGGCCAGGCCCGACGCCGCATAGAAGGTCGGCAGCACGCCATCGACCGCCCACGGCTGGCGACCATACTCGGCCACGAACCAGCCGCACTCGATCGCGATCCACGGTGCCGGCAGCGTCCACAGGGCCAGCTTGAGGAACCAGCGCTTGTCCTGGAAGTTGTTGCGGCACGAGTAGTAGAAGGCCAGTGCGAAGAAGGCGATCAGGTAGAAGCCCAGGCCGGCCATCACGCGGAAGGTCCAGAACAACGGCATCACGCGCGGCACCGTGTCCATCGCCGCCTGCGAGATCTCCTGCGGGGTGGCGTTGAGGATGTCATCGCGATAGCGCTTGAGCAGCAGGCCGTGGCCCAGGTCCTGCCAGTGGCGGTCGAACATCTCGCGCGCTTCAACGTCGTTCTTGTTGGCGCGCAGGCGTTCCAATGCACCGTAGGCCAGCTGGCCGCCACGCACGCGGTGTTCGGCGCGCTCGACCAGTTCCAGGATGCCGGGAATCGGCTGGTTCAACGAGCGGGTGGCGATCAGGCCCATCAGGTAGGGGATCTTCACCGCGTAGTCGTTCTGGTGAGTCTCCTGGTTGGGGATGCCGAAGGCGGTGAAGTCGGCCGGCGCACGCTCGGTCTCCCACATCGCCTCGATCGCGGCCAGCTTCATCTTCTGGTGTTCGCTGGCGGCGTAACCGCTCTCGTCACCCAGCACGACCACCGACAGCGATGACAGCAGGCCGAACGCCGCGGCCACCGCAAACGAACGACGGGCCAGGTCCTTGTGCTTGTTGCGCAGCAGGAACAGGGCGCTGATCGCCATCACGAACACCGCACCGGTCACGTAGCCGGCGCTGACGGTGTGCACGAACTTGGCCTGCGCCACCGGGTTGAACACCACCGCCATGAAGTCGACCACTTCCATACGCATGGTTTCCGGGTTGAACACCGCACCGGTCGGGTTCTGCATCCAGCCATTGGCTACCAGGATCCAGATCGCCGACAGGTTGGTCCCCAGCGCCATCAGCCAGGTCACCATCAGGTGCTTGACCTTGCTCAGGCGGTTCCAGCCGAAGAAGAACAGGCCGACGAAGGTCGCTTCCAGGAAGAACGCCATCAGGCCTTCGATCGCCAGTGGCGCACCGAAGATGTCACCCACGTAGTGGCTGTAGTAGGACCAGTTCATGCCGAACTGGAATTCCATGACGATGCCGGTGGCAACGCCCATGGCGAAGTTGATGCCGAACAGGACGCCCCAGAACAGGGTCATCCTGCGCCAGATCTCCTTGCCGGTCATCACGTACACGCTCTCCATGATGGCCACCATGAAGGACAGGCCGAGGGTGAGCGGTACGAATAGGAAGTGGTACATCGCGGTCAGCGCGAATTGCAGCCGCGACAGTTCTACGACTGTCTGATCAATCATGGCCTGGCTACCTCGTTGGATAGTGCCGTTGCAGGTGGCGGGAAGGGTGGTCTACGACGTGAATGATGTGACCGACTACTTCAAACAGCCTTGATCCAGATCAATGTATGAACAGGTGCCCCGGTTGATCGTATGCCAACCTGATGAAGACTGCGACCGCCGGCCGCAGGGGCGGGCTATTGCCTGCGCCTACAATGCCGTGTCTCCCCCGCTGCCCGTGAAGACCTCTTGAGCGCTGCCGAAACGACCCCTGACGGCCTGTCCCCGGAAGCTGAAACCGCCCGCCAGCGGCGTGTGCGCACGGCCTGGCTGGCCGACCTGGCACGCTCCGCCCGGGGCCGCCAGCGCTTGGCCGCGCTGTGCATCAGCCTGTCCGGCGCGCTGTTGATCGGCCAGGCTGCCGCCATCGCCTGGCTGGTGCAGCAGGTGCTGGTGGAGCGCGCGCCGCTGGCCTCTGGCCTGCCGGTGCTGGCGGGATTGGCGGTGATCCTGGTGCTGCGCACCCTGCTGGGCAGCGCCACCCAGGCCGCCGCCGGTGACGTGGCCGACGCCGCCCGGCTGGCATTGCGCGAACGCGTGTTCGCGCGCCTGCTGGGCCAGGGCCCGCTCTGGCTGCGGCAGCGCCGCACCGGTGAACTGGGCGAACTGATGCTGCATCACGGTGATGCGATCGAGAGCTATTACAGCGGCTTCCTGCCGGTGCGCACCGAAGTGGTGGTGGTGCCGCTGCTGATCCTGGCCGCTGTCGCCTGGGTGGACTGGGTGGTGGCGCTGATCCTGCTGTTCACCGCGCCGCTGGTGCCGTTCTTCATGATGCTGGTGGGCTGGGGTGCTGAAGCCGCTGGGCGCGCGCAGCTGGGCGAGCTGGCGCGCATGAGCGGCCACTTCGCCGACCGCATCAAGGGCCTGGGCCTGCTGCGCCTGTATGGCCGCGGCGAAGCCGAACTGGCCGGCATCGAGGCCGCCGCCGAAGGCGTGCGCGTGCGCACCCTGAAGGTGCTGCGCATCGCCTTCCTGTCGTCCACCGTGCTGGAATTCTTCGCCTCGGTGAGCGTGGCGATGGTGGCGCTGTACCTGGGCCTGAGCTATCTGGGCATGATGTCGCTGCATGCAGCGGTGCCGACGCTGGGTGCGGGCCTGTTCTGCCTGCTGCTGGCGCCGGAGTTCTATGCGCCGCTGCGACGGCTGGCTGCGCACTACCACGATCGCGCCAATGCACTGGCCGCCGCCGCCGAAGTGGAACGCCTGCTGCAGTCGCTGCCGGACGAGCAGGGCCTGATCGAGAACGAGGTTGCGCCGCTGGCGGTGGAGCCGGCCGAGGCCGCCTTGCCGCCACTGCAGGCGCAAGGACTGGTACTGCGCCCGTTGGGGGCGCCGCAGGATGTGCTGCGGGATCTGGACCTGCTGCTGGAGCCGGGCCAGCGCCTGGCCCTGGTCGGTCCCAGCGGGTCCGGCAAAAGCACGCTGCTGGAGGCGCTGGCCGGTTGGTTGCCGCCGCGTGCCGGCAAGCTGCAGCTGCGCCCCGGCGTGCAGGTGGCCTATGCCAGCCAGCGACCGTACCTGTTCCACGGCAGCATCGCCGACAACCTGCGCCTGGCCGATCCCGGCGCCAGCGATGCGCGCCTGCGCGCGGTGGCCGAGGCCTCGCAGGTACTGCAGTTCGCACAGCGCCTGCCGCAGGGGCTGGATACGGTGATCGGCGAGCGTGGTTTCGGCCTGTCCGGTGGCGAAGCGCGCCGCATCGGCTTGGCCCGCCTGCTGCTGCGCGACCCGCAGGTGCTGCTGCTGGACGAACCCACCGCGTTCCTCGATGCCGATACCGAGGCGGCGCTGCTGCGCAGTCTGGCCGCGTATGCACGCGGGCGCAGCGTAGTGGTCGCCACCCACAGCCCGGCGGTGATCGCCTGGGCCGATCGTTGCCTGCTGTTGCCGGAAGGCCGCCTGGTCGAGCCGGCACAGGCGGTGCGCGCATGAGCCGTTCGCCTGATTCGCTGCGCGCGATATTCCTGCGGCACCGGCCGCGCCTGTTGCTGACCCTGCTGCTGCTGTGGACCACGATGCTGGCCGGCACGGCGCTGCTGGGCCTGTCCGGTGGTTTCCTCACGGCGGCCGCGCTGGCCGGTGCGGCCGGCCTCGGCCAGGGCTTCAACTTCTTCTCACCCTCGGCCGGCATCCGTGGCCTGACCATGGCGCGCATCGTGTCGCGCTACTTCGAAAAGCTGGTCGGCCACGATGCCACGCTGCGCATCGCCCGCGACCTGCGCGTGTGGTTCTTCCGCCGCGCGCTGCCACTGGCGCCGGCACGATTGGGCGCCACGCGCACCGGCGAGCTGCTGGCGCGGCTGCTGGGGGACATCGGCGAAGTGGATGGGCTGCTGGTGCGTGCGATCGGGCCGCTGGTGGCGCTGGGCGCGCTGTCGCTGGTGGCGGTTGCCTCGGCAGCGCTGATCCTGCCCTCGGCGGCGGTACTGCTGGCGGTGCTGGCGCTGCTGGTCGCCTTCGGCGTGCCGTGGCTGGGCGTGCGTGGCCATGACGACGAAGAGGCCGATCGTGCCGCGCACCGCGCGGCGTTGCGCACCGCTGCATTCGAAGGGCTGGAGGGGGCCGGTGACCTGGCTGCGCTGCATGCCGATGCGGCTTGGCAGCTGAAGGTACGCGTGGCCGCCAAGCAGCTGGCCTCGCGTGATCGTCGTCGGCGTTGGCGCCTGATCGCGGCCTCGACCCTGCACGGCCTGGTGGCGGGGCTGGGCCTGGTGGCGATGCTGGCGTTGGCTCTGCACGCCACCGAACAGCAGCACATCGCGCCGGAAATGGCCGCGGGCCTCGTCTTCCTGACCGTGGCGCTGATCGAACTTTGGGCCGGCATGGGCCTGGCCTGGCAGTCGCTGCAGTCCGGGCGCGTTGCTGCTGACCGCCTGCAGGCCATCGTCGAACAACCGCCGACGGTGGAGGATCCGCAGACGCCGCAGCCGGTACCCCAGGCGGCGCACGTGCATTGGGATGACGTGCACTTCCAGTGGCCAGGTGCCGCACGGCCGGTGTTGTCCGGCCTGCAGCTGACCCTGGCGCCGGGAGAACGCATCGCGATCCGTGGCGACAGCGGCAGTGGCAAGACCACGCTGTCCAGCCTGCTGCTGCGGTTGTGGGATCCGCAACAGGGGCGAATCACCTATGGCGGACGCGACCTGCGCGACGTCGCCCAGGCCGAGTGGCACCGCCAGCTGGCCTGGCTTCCGCAGAACGCACCGGTGTTTGCCGGTACCGTGGCCGAGAACCTGCGGCTGGGGGATCCCGACGCCCGTGATGCCGCGTTGTGGGCGGTCCTGCGTCGCGTGCGCCTGGGGGACTGGGCCGAGCGCAACGGTGGCCTGCAGGCCTGGGTGGGCGAGAACGGCGCGACGATGTCGGCCGGCCAGGCGCGGCGGTTGGCACTGGCGCGCGCGCTGCTGCGCAATGCGCCGATCCTGCTGCTGGACGAACCCACCGAAGGCCTGGACGTGGATACCGCACGTGCGCTGTTGCAGGACCTTTCCGGGTTGCTGGACGGGCGCAGCCTGCTGATGATCACCCACGACGACCTGCCCGAAGGCGTGGTCGATGCGCAGTACCGGTTGCGCGATGGGGTGTTGGAGCGCGAAGTGCTTCGGTAGATGCCGACCTTGGTCGGCACATCCACGCATGGCGTGGATCTACTGTAGAGCCGAGCCCATGCTCGGCTCCGGAAGCAAGCCAGCCGAGCATGGGCTCGGCTCTACAGGCCGGTCAATGGGAGAACTCGCGCAGCATCACCGCGATCGAGGCCACGTTGGCCAGCACGCACAGCCAGAACACCCACTGGAATGCGGCTTTGCGATGCTTGTGGCGGAACAGCGCCTGGCCCAGCAGCGCGCCGGGCCAGCCTCCGGCGAAGGCCAGCAGCTGCAGGGTGCGCTCGGGAATGCGCCATCGCTTTCGCTGCGCCGCGCGCTTGTCATGGCCATAGAGGCCGAACGACACCGCACTGGCCAGCAGGCACCAGCCACCCAGCCACAACGGCAGCACACCGCTGATCATCAAGGCGGTCAGCGCGCCGAAGGCGGCCAGCGCGAGGTTACGCCGCCACGCCACTTACAGCGCGTCGAGGAAGCCGCGCACGGCCGGGCCGAAACGCTCGAAATCGACGAGGAAGGCATCATGGCCCTGTGGCGATTCCAGGCCGATGAAGCGCGCATCGGCACCGCCGGCACGCAGGCCGTCGGCGACCTGTTGCTGCTGCTGCACCGGGAACAGGATGTCGGTGTTGGCGCCGATGGCCAGTGCCTTCTCCACCCGGATCTTCGCCAGCCCGGCCAGCACGTCGCCGTCGGCGTACTCGGCCAGGTCGAACCAGTCCATCGAGCGGCTCAGGTACAGATAGCAGTTGGGATCGAAGAAACGCACGAAGCGCCGTGCGTGGCCTTCCAGATAGCTTTCCACCTGGAATTCCAGGCCGAACGGATCGTCGTCGGCCTGGTCCGAATCCAGCCGCACGCGGCCGAAGCGGCCATCCCATTCCAGTGCCGAGCGGTAGGTGATCACGCCCAGCTTGCGCGCCATGCGCATGCCGGACTCGGGGTACTCGGCATCGTCGTAGTGGCCGCCATTCCAGCGCGGGTCGAGACGGATCGCCTCGCGCTGCAGCGAGCGGATCGCGATCGAGAACGGCAGCGCCTGCGCACTGCCGGAAATGTTGACGTGGCTGCGCGCGATGCCTGGGTGCAGCATCAGCACGGCCAGCGCGGTCATCCCGCCCATGGAATTGCCGACCACGCAGGCCAGCTGCGCGATGCCCAGCGCACGCACGACTTCGATCGCGGCGCGAGCGCCGTCTTCGATCGACAGCTCGGGGAAGTCCAGGCGGTAGGGCTCACCGCTGGCCGGGTTGATCGAGGCGGGGCCGGTCGATCCCTTGCAGCTGCCCAGCGAATTCACGCAGACCACGAACCAGCGGCGGGTATCGATGGGTTTGCCGGGGCCAACCATCGCCTCCCACCAGCCCGGCGCCGGATTGGCCTCGTTGGCCGCCGCATGCGCATCCGGCGACAGGCCGGTCACGATCAGGATCGCATTGCCGGCGTCGGCGGCCAGCGTTCCCCAGGTCTCGTAGGCCACGCGTGCGCCATGCAGGGCGCCACCGCGCTTGAACGGGAACGGCGAGGGCAGGGCGTGGAAGCGGGTGCCGGGCGGGATGAATTCGGTCATGCACGCATTCTAGCGGGGCCGCATGTGGAGCTGGCGACACGCTGGTTTCCATGGATGGATGGACGCGGACCGGACCGTCGCATCCACGCATGGCGTGGATCTACTGTAGAGCCGAGCCCATGCTCGGCTGCGGTTGAGTTGCCGGCGCCGGGCAGCCGAGCATCGGCTCGGCTCTACAGGTCAAGGGAAGCGCAGCTCCACAACACCGTCGTGGGGCAGGCTTACCTTCACCGGAACGCTCTGCAGGTCGTCCTCGCTGCGGTTGGCGCTGCCGCTGCGCGAGATGCGTGCCACCACTTCCACTTCGCGATGGGCCGACAGCGGTGCGGTCGGCATCGGGCTGTCACCGTCGCCCAGCCCGACCGTGTCCGGGAATCCGCTCAGCGGCAGCTTGCGCGCCGCCACCGGCATCGGCGGGCCGCCGACGGCACGGGCCAGCACGAACACCTGGGTGCTGGCTGGCCACTCGGCGTTCTTCAGTGCCGGCAGCTGCACGCGCACCTGCAGCAGCGCCGGTGGCGCCGCAGCGCCAGCATCGGGCGCCTGGCCAGCGGCCTCGCGCGCGAGGGCGATCTGTGCCTGCAGCGCCTGCGCGGCACCCGGCTCCAGTCGTGGCAGCAGGCCGCTCCACACATCCGCGGCCTCGGCGTTCCTTCCGCGCTGGCGCAGGGCGATGCCCAGCAGCCAGCTGGCGCGCTCGGCATCGGGAGCCTGTGCGCGCGCCTGCTGCAACCAGGCCATTGCGGTGTCATCGAACTGCTTGCCGGCATCAGCCTGCGCGCGCGCCTGCGCGGCTTCCACCAGCACGCCCGGATCATCCGGTGCCAATGCGGCGGCCCTCGCGAAGGCATCCGCCGCGGCTGCGGCGTTGCCCAGTTCGGCCTGCGAACGGCCGAGCAATGCCCAGCCGTCGGCACGCTGCGGGTCGCGCTCCAGTGCGTCCTGCAGTGCCTGCACGCCATCGCGCAGGGTGGCTGCCGACGGCGTCGGCTGTACCTGTGCTGCACGCGGATCACCGACCAGCAGATACAGGCAGGCACCGGCCACGCCCAGCGCGAGCACGCCGACCACGAAACCGCGCCGACCGCGCTGGCGCAGTGGCCACAGCACCAGCGCTGCCATCAGTGCGGCGACCAGCCCGGCCAGCATCGGCAGCCAATGGTTCACCATTCGTCTCCTTCATCGGCCTTGCCGGCCGGCGCCGCGCCGACGGTGCGTCCACGTCGGCGGACGATGCCCAGCACCACCAGTGCACCGGCGCCGAGCACCAGCAGGGGGCCACCCCACAGCAGCCAGGTGCCCGGCTGCAACGGTGGTTGATAGAGCACGAACTCACCGTAGCGCGCGACCAGGAACTGCTTGATCTGTGCGTCGTCGTGCCCCTGCTGCATCAGCTGCAGCACCTCGCGGCGCAGGTCCTGGGCGATCTGCGCGTTCGAATCGGCCAGCGACTGGTTCTGGCACTGCACGCAGCGCAGCTGCGCGGCCAGGTCATGGAAGCGGCGTTCCTCGGCGTCATCGCGGAACTGCAGCGGCTGCGGGTCGTGCAGCGGCTGCTGGGCCAGCGCGGCCAGCGGCAGCGTCAGAAGCAGCAACGCCAGCAGCCAGCGCATGGGTTCAGGGCGCCGTATGCAGGGTGTTGCCGGCACTGCCTTGGGCCTTCTCGATCTTCTGCAGCGCCGGGATCAGCTTCTCGTCGACCACGCGCTGGGTCATCGCACCGCTGTACTTCCAGCGCACGATGCCGCTGCCATCGACCAGGAAGGTTTCCGGTGCGGCGGTCACGCCCCAGTCGATCGCGGTGCGGCCCTCGACATCGCTGAGCACGACCATGAACGGGTTGCCCAGCTGTTCCAGCCAGTGCAGCGCGTCGGTCGGGTCGTCCTTCCAGTTGTAGCCGATCACGCGCACACGCTTGCTTTCCGCGAACCGGGTCAGCACCGGGTGTTCTTCGCGGCAGGCCGCGCACCAGCTGCCCCACACGTTCAGCAGGTAGGGCGCGCCGCGCAGGTCGTCGCTGTGCACGATCATTTCCGGGTCGTGCAGCACCGGCAGCGTGAATGCCGGCGCCGGTTTGTCGATAAGTGCCGACGGCAGTACGTCGCGCTGCGGATCGCCTGATTTCATCACCCCGTAGATCATCAGCCCGAGCAGGCCGAAGAAGAACAGCACGCCGATCACGATGGCTACCGGCGGCAGCGGGCGGGAGGGACGCGGGGTGGGGGACTCGGACATGGGAACTCCTACGGACGACGGAAACGGCGATCGGCGGCGGTGATGAATCCGCCCAGGGCCATCAACAGCGCGCCCAGCCAGATCCAGCGCACGTAAGGCTTGATGTGCACCCGGACCGCCCATGCATTGTTGCCCAGCGGCTCGCCCAATGCCACGTAGACGTCACCATTGAAGCGTGCATCGATGCCGGCCTCGGTCATCACCTGGCCGCCGCTGGCGTACTGGCGCTTCTCCGGGTGCAGCAGGGCCAGCTCGCGGCCGTTGCGGAACACGCGCAGGTGGCCGCGGTCGGCGATGAAGTTGGGGCCTTCGCGATGGTCCACGCCTTCGAAGCGCACTTCGTGGCGACCGACCACCAGCTGCTGGCCCGGTGCCAGCGCCACTTCGCGCTGCACGTTCAGCGCCTCCACCAGCAGCGCGCCGGCCACGAACACGGCAATGCCGGCGTGGGCGACGATCATGCCGAGCATTTCGGCGGTGAAGCGACCATTGCCGCGCAGGCGCTGCCAGACGAAGCGTGCGGTGCCGAGCGCGACCCAGGCCGCAGCGGCCACGCCGATGCCGGCCTTCCAGCCGTTCTGCGGCGCCTGCCACCAGGCCAGCGCGCCCAGCAGCAGCGCCAGGCCCAGCCACGGTGCCAGCAGCGCGAAGGCGCGCGAGGGCTGGTCACGCTGCCATTTCACCAGCGGGCCGAACGGCAGCAACAGGATCATCGGCGCCATCAGCAGCAGGAACAGGCTGCCGAAGTAGGGCGGGCCGACCGAGATCTTGCCCAGCGACAGCGCATCGGCCAGCAGTGGGTACAGCGTGCCGAGCAGTACCATCGCGCAGGCGGTGGCCAGCAGCAGGTTGTTGGCCAGCAGCAGGGTCTCGCGCGAGGTGGCGGTGAAGCCACGGCGTGGGTCCTCGGCGTCCACGCTCAGCTGGCTGGCACGCAGCGCGTACAGCAGCAGGCTGCCACCGACCAGCACCGACAGGAACACCAGGATGAACAAGCCGCGCGAGGGATCGGCGGCGAACGAATGCACGCTGGTCAGCACGCCGGAGCGCACCAGGAACGTGCCCAGCAGCGACAGCGCGAAGGCGGCGATCGCCAGCAGCAGGGTCCAGCTGCCGAAGGTGCCGCGCTTTTCAGTGACGGCCTGCGAATGGATCAATGCCGCACCGACCAGCCACGGCATGAAGCTGGCGTTCTCCACCGGGTCCCAGAACCACCAGCCGCCCCAGCCCAGCTCGTAATAGGCCCACCAGCTGCCCAGCGCGATGCCCAGGGTCAAAAAGCCCCAGGCGACGTTGGTCCATGGCCGCGTCCAGCGCAGCCAGCGTGCGTCCACGCGGCCTTCCAGCAGTGCGGCAACCGCGAAGGCGAACGGCACCGCGAAGCCGACATAGCCCAGGTACAGCATGGGCGGATGGATGATCAGCCCCGGGTCCTGCAGCAGCGGATTGAGGTCGCGGCCTTCCAGCGGTGCCGGGTTCAAGCGCAGGAACGGGTTGGAGGTGAAGATCAGGAAGGCGAGGAAGCCGACGCTGACCACGCCCATCACCGCCAGCACGCGCGCCTGCACCGGTGCCGGCAAGTGCCGCGAGAACAGCGCCACCGCGCCGGTCCACAGCGCCAGCACCAGCGCCCACATCAGCAGCGAGCCCTCGTGCGCGCCCCAGACCGCCGAGTAGCGGTAGACCATCGGCAGCAGCGTATTGGAGTTCTCGGCCACGTAGCGCACCGAGAAGTCCTGCTGCACGAACGCGGCGGTCAGTACCGCGAACGCGCCGGCGACCAGCAGCAGCTGCGCGAACGCGGCAGGTCGTGCCACCGCCATCCACGCCGTATTGTTGCGCTGCGCACCGACCAGCGGCAGGCCGGCCTGCAGCAGCGAGGCCAGCAACGCGCACAGCAGCAGGATCTGACCCAGTTCGGGCAGCACTCAGCGCACCTCGGGTGCCGTCATCGGCACGTCGTGCTTGCGATGGGCGTCGCCCATCTTGTCGGCCACTTCCTTCGGCACGTACTTCTCATCGTGCTTGGCCAGCACCTCGTCGGCGACGAAGGTGCCGTCCTGCAGGCGGCCGCTGGCGACCACCGCCGTGCCTTCGGCGAACATGTCCGGCAGGATCCGCGACGTGGTCACCGCCAGCTGCGCGTCGCCGTCGGTCACCTCGAAGCGCGCCTCCAGCGAGCCGACCGGTCGGTTGAAGGAACCTTTCACCACCATGCCACCGAGGCGGAAGCGCGACTGTGCATCGACATCGCCGCGCAGCACTTCCGAGGGCGTGTACAGGTAGGCGATGTTGCGCTCCAGTGCCATCGCCACCAGTGCGGTGGCCAGGCCGGAGGCGAGCAGGGCCAGCAGCACCCACACCAGGCGGCGGCGCTGTACCGGGGTCATCGTTCCAGCTCCGTCGACAACGGCGCCGCTGCGTCTTGCCTGCCGGCGCGGGTCTGCTGGCGCTGCTGGCGGGCCAGTGCCAGCCGGCGCGCCACGCGCAGGCGCAGCCACGAACCGATGGCATCGGCGCCGAGCACCAGCACGAACACCGCGTAGGCACCGATCACATAGGGCAGGTGGGTCATGGCTGGGCCTCCCGGGCCGGGCGTCCGGCATCGACGCGGCCGCCGACCCAGGCCTTGCCGGCCTCGCGGTCGAGATTGTCGGCGCGGGCCTTGGCCAGCACCGAACCGGCGAACCAGAACTTGGTGCCGATCACCATCCACCACAGCGGCGCGATCATCGCGCTGCTGATCGCCGATTCACCGAATACGTTGATCGACTGGCGCTGGTGCAGGCCGCCCCACCAGTCCACCGAGTAGCGGATCACCGGCAGCAGGCTGACACCGACGATGGCCAGCAGGCCGGCCGCACGTGCGGCGCTGCGGCGGTCCTCGATGGCGTGGTACAGGCCGATCACGCCCAGGTACAGGAACAGCAGTACCAGTTCGCTGGTCATGCGCGGGTCCCAGTCCCACCAGGTGCCCCAGGTGCCCTTGCCCCAGATGCTGCCGGTCAACAGGGTGATCAGGGTGAAGCCGGCGCCCATCGGCGCGCAGGCCATGGCCAGGATCTCGCAGACCTTGATCCGCCAGACCAGTGCGATGGCCGCATACAGCGCCATCAGCGCGAAGACGAACAGGCTCATCCAGGCACTGGGCACGTGGATGTAGAGGATGCGGAAGCTGTCCAGCTGCTTGGCTTCCGGTGGCACCACCAGCAGCGCCTGCCACATGCCGACCAGCAGCACCGGCACCGCCGCGAGGTAGAACACCCGCGACCAGCGGGCAGCGAAACGGTCGAACGTGGGGGGCGAACCGAGTTGGTGGAACCAGCGGACAATCGGATTCATGCGTGGCGGCTATCCAGCAGGGGTGGATTGGCTCTCAGCTCGGTCAACTCAGAGAAATACGTATTGCAGCGGCAGTGGCCAGCGGCGCCAGCACCAGCGCGACCAGCAGGCCGGCGCCCAGCATCAGCAGCGCACCGACCGGATCCTGTCCGCGTCCGGCTGCCGCCAGGCTGCCTGCGCCGAACACCAGCACCGGCACGTACAGCGGCAACGACAGCAGCGCCACGAGAATACCAGAGCGTCGGATGCCTACGGTCAGCGCGGCGACCACGCCACCGATCAGGCTCAGCAACGGCGTGCCCAGCAGCAACGATGCCAGCAACATCGGCAGCTGGTCATGCGGCAGATGCAGCATTTCGGCCAGCAGCGGGCTGACCACGATCAGCGGCAGCGCAGTGGTGGCCCAATGCAGCAGCACGCGCACCAGCACCAGCCAGGCCAGCGGCACCGGCGCCAGCAGCCATTGTTCCAGCGAGCCATCCTCGGCGTCGGAGCGGAACAGCGAATCCAGCGACAGCTGTCCGGCCAGCAGCACGGCCAGCCACAGCACTGCACCGGCGGTGGCGGCCAACAGCTGTGGTTCGCGGCCCTGGGCCAGGGCGAACAGCACCACCACCAGCACCGCGAACAGCAGCGGTTGCAGCGCATCGCCGCGGCGGCGCCAGAGCAGGCGCAGGTCGCGCCTGAGCAGGGCGCCTGCGGTCTGCCACAGGCCCGGTTCGGTGCCCGGCGCGATCACGCGGCACCGCCGAGGTCGAGCTGGCGGGTGCGCACCGGCGGTGCGGCATAGGCACCGTGGGTGGTGACCAGCGCAGCGCCACCGGCGCGCAGGTGCGCCGAAATCATCCGGTTGACCAGGGTGATGCCCTCCAGGTCGAGGTTGGCATAGGGTTCGTCCAGCAGCCACAACGGTGCCGGCGACAGCCAGATGCGCGCCAGTGCCAGCCGCCGCTTCTGTCCGGCCGACAGATGCCGTACCAGGGTGTCCTCATAACCGGCCAGGCCGACGATGGCCAGCGCGTTGCCAGGCATCTGCCGCGCACGCCGTCCGTGCAGGCCGCACAGGAAATGCAGGTTTTCCAGCGTGCCGAGGTCCGGTTTCAGCGCTGGCAGGTGGCTGAGGTAGGCGACATAGCGCGCGCGCTCGGCATTGCTGGCCGGCTTGCCGTCGATCCGCACCTGGCCGGCACCGGGCCGGGCCAGGCCGGCCAGCACGCGCAGCAGGGTGGTCTTGCCGGCGCCATTGCCGCCCTGCACCAGCAGGGCTTCGCCGGCGTCCACATGGAAGTCCAGCGGGCCGAACACCGGCTCGTCATTGCGGGAGAAGCTCAGGCCGCTGGCAGCCAGCAATGCAGGGGTGTTCAAGGGGCAAAGGTCTTCATGCCGGAGTGCGGCGGCAATTGTAGCGGTGAATGCCGATGGCAGTGCCGGCCGCTGGCCGGCAATTTCGCCATCTGCCAGCCGAGGTTGCCGGCCGGCGGCCGGCACTACCGACGCGCGGATTGCGTAAACTCGCAGGTCTGTTCCCCCACAGCCCAGGCCGATGCAACCCACCACCAAGCTGCCCAAGGTCGGTACCACGATCTTCACCGTGATGTCCCAGCTCGCCGCCGAACACGGCGCGGTCAACCTGGGCCAGGGTTTCCCGGACTTTTCGGCGCCGCAGCGCCTGATCGACGAGACCGCCAGGGCGATGGCCGCCGGGCTGAACCAGTACCCGCCGATGACCGGCGTGGCGCCGCTGCGCCAGGCCATCGCACAGAAGGTGCTGGACTGCTACGGCGCGCAGGTCGATGCGGACAGCGAGATCACCGTCACCAGCGGTGGCACCGAGGCCATCTTCAACGCCATCCACGCCGTGGTGCGTGCCGGCGAGGAAGTGATCGTGCTGGACCCGGCGTATGACTGCTACGAACCGGCGATCGACCTGGCCGGAGCCAGGGCCGTACATGTGTCGCTCGATCCGCAGACGTTCGCGGTCGATTGGGACCGCGTGCGCGCAGCGATCACCCCGCGCACCCGCATGCTGATCGTCAACACCCCGCACAATCCGTCCGGTGCGATGCTGTCGGCGCAGGACATGCAGGCGCTGGCCGAACTGCTGCGCGGCACGCAGATCTACCTGATCTCCGATGAGGTGTACGAACACATCATCTACGACGGCCGCCGCCATGAATCGGCGCTGCGCTACCCGGAACTGCGCGAGCGCGCGTTCGTCATCTCCAGCTTCGGCAAGACCTACCACTGCACCGGCTGGAAGATCGGCTATGCGATCGCCCCGCCGGCGCTGACCGCCGAGTTCCGCAAGGTGCACCAGTACAACACCTTCACCAGCTTCGGCCCGGCGCAGCATGGCTTCGCCGCGATGATCCGCGACGAACCCGAACACCACCTGGAACTGGGCGCGTTCTACCAGGCCAAGCGCGACCGCTTCCGTGAGCAGCTGGCCGGCACCCGCCTGAAAGCGCTGCCGGTCCCGGGTGGCTACTTCCAGCTGGTCGACTATTCGGCGATCAGCGACCTGCCGGACCATGAGTTCGTGAAGTGGCTGACCATCGAGAAGGGCGTCACCGCCATTCCGCTGTCGCCGTTCTATGAGACTCCGCCGGCCGGCCAGCGCCTGGTGCGCCTGTGCTTTGCCAAGAACGAAGCGACCATGGACGCGGCGATCGAACGCCTGCGCCTGCTGTGAGCGGAGACACGGACATGCAGGACCTGCGCATTTCCCTCGTCCAGGGCGACACCCGCTGGCATGACCCGGCCGGCAACCGCGCCTACTACGGCGCGCTGCTGGCACCGCTGGCCGGCACCACCGACCTGGTGATCCTGCCGGAGACCTTCACCAGTGGCTTCTCCAACGAGGCCATTGCCCAGGCCGAAGGCATGGACGGCCCGACCGTGGCCTGGGTGCGCGAACAGGCCCAGGCCCTGAACGCGGCGGTGATCGGCAGCGTGCAGCTGCGCGAGGGCAACGGCGTCTACAACCGCCTGCTGTTCGCAACGCCAGAGGGCGGCCTGCAGTACTACGACAAGCGCCACCTGTTCCGTTACGGCGGTGAGCACGAGCGCTATGCCGCCGGCCGTGAGCGCCTGAGCGTGGAATGGAAGGGCTGGCGGATCAATCCGCAGGTCTGCTACGACCTGCGCTTCCCGGTGTTCTGCCGCAACCGCTACAACGTCGAACGCCCGCAGCAGCTGGATTTCGACCTGCAGATCTTCGTCGCCAACTGGCCGTCGGCGCGCGCCTATGCATGGAAGACCCTGCTGCGTGCGCGGGCGATCGAGAACCTGTGCTTCGTGGCGGCGGTGAACCGCGTCGGCGTGGACGGCAACCAGCTGCACTACGCCGGCGACAGCGCGGTGATCGACTTCCTCGGCCAGCCGCAGGTGGAGATCCGCGAACGCGAACAGGTGGTGACCACCACCATTTCGGCCGAAGCACTGGCTGCACATCGCGCGCGTTTCCCGGCGATGCTCGATGCTGATGCCTTCCATCTGGACGAGCAGGCCTGAAACAGCACGACGGCGGCTGAATGCCTGCCACGCAGCGCGCGCGCCTGCATCCAACGTGCACGCGCGCGCTGCTAGATTCGCCGGCAGTCCGACCGAACTGGAAGTCCTGCCATGAACAAGCCCTTCGCCCTGCTGCTGGCCCTGTCCGCTGCCACGCTGGCCCCGGCCGCGCACGCCGCCGGCAACCTCGATTGCCAGCTGCGCTACAACCTGTCCGGCTGGTCACTGATCTACAAGACCGCTTCCGGCAACGGCACGGTCAGCTGCAGCAACGGCACCAGCCTGCCGGTGCGTATCGAAGTGAAGGGCGGCGGCCTGACCGTGGGCAAGTCGAAGATCACCAATGGCCGTGGCAGCTTCACCGGCGCCGTCAGCGTCGACGAGCTGCTGGGCACCTACGCCTCGGTTGGCGCGCATGCGGGTGCCGTGAAGTCCAGCAACGCGCAGGTGATGACCAAGGGCGACATCTCGCTGGCCCTGTCCGGCACCGGCAAGGGCTGGGATCTGGGCGTGGACGGCGCCGCCTTCACCATCAGCCGGCGCTGAGCCGTGCCGGCCGCTGCAGCCACAGGGCAAGCACGCCGCACACGATGAGTGTCGGCGCCAGCAGTTGCAGTGCGCCGACCACGGCCATCGCCACGCCGATCAACAGGTAGTAGAGCAGGCCGAACAGGGCGCCGGCGCTGCCCAGGCAGTGCGGGTATCCGCGCAGGGCCTGGCCCAGCACATTGGGAATGGCCAGGCCGAACCCGGCCACCACCGGTACCATCGCCGCGACCAGTGCCGGCTGATTGTGCAGCAAGGCAGCCAACAGGCCACCGGCCAGCACCAGCCCTGCGGCGAGCCGGATGCGCGTGGCGGAGGTAACGCCTGCGCGCAGCAGGCGAGCATTGCCCCATGCACCCAGCGCCGAGCCGAGCGCCAGCAGCGCGCCGCTGGCACCGAACCAGGCCAGCGGCCAGTGCAGGCGTTCGAATACGAACGGGCCCAGCGCGTACCAGCTGTACATCGCCACGTTGAACGCCATCACCAGCAGCGCCTGTGACCACATCCAGCGATCACGCAGCAGTTGCCACAACAGTGGCAGCATGGGGGTGTGCGCGACTTCCGCAGGGCGGCTCTCGCGCAGGCCCGTTGCGCATCCGAGCATCAGCAGGCTGACCATCAGCAGCAGGCCGGCCTGCACGCCGGCATAGCCATGGCTGTCCACCAGCAGCACACCCAGTGCCAGCCCGATCGCCGGGCTCAAGGCCAGCGCCATGGCGATCCACGAGAACGCCTGCGCCAACGCCGGACCCTTCAGGTGATCGCGCAGTACGGTCTGGGTTACCACCGAGGCCGCCGCCGCACCCAGTGCGGCCAGTGCCTGGGCCAGCAGGACCTGGCCGAACGTGCTGGCCAGCAGGCCGCCGCAGGCAGCCAGTACGAACACGGCCAGGCCGCAGAGCAGGGCAGGGCGACGACCGACATGGTCGGCCAGCCGCCCCCATAGCAGGACACCGGCGGCAAAACCGAACAGGTACAGGCTCATGGCCTGGCTGGCGGCGCCGGGGGGCAGTGCGAAGCGCCCGGCGAGGTCGGCCAGGGCCGGGCTGTACAGGGTCTGCGCCAACTGGGGGAACATCAGCAGCGCGATGGTGAGCAACAACAGGCGACGCGACATGCGGGTGCTCCGCAAACAGGGCCGCGTATTGTGGTGGCCGGCGTAGTGGCGCACTCTGTCGGTCCGGCCAGGAAATGGATGAAATCGGACATGGCGTGGCTGCAACCGGATGCGCACTTCGATGCGGATGCCTGGAGCGCACCGGTGCTGGGCATCGCGTCGTCGCTGGCCGATCATGATTCGGGTTGGCACCAGCACGCGCGCGCGCAGTTGCTGTACACCCGGCGGGGCTGCACGCGGCTGACCTTCGGCGACCGCATCAGCCTGCTGCCGCCCTCGCGCGCGGCATGGATTCCCGGCGGCCTGCGCCATCGCGCACAGATGCGCCAGGCCGTGGACTACCGCTCGCTGTATTTCGATGCCACGTTGTCGGCACGGCTGCCGCAGCAGCCGGCGATCATCGGCGTCGGCCCCCTGCTGCAGGCATTGCTGGAACCGATCGCGCAGGCGCCGTTCGACCATGACTGGCGGGCGCCGCGCGCGCACCATCAATTGGCGTTGTGCGTGCTGGAGATCGCCGCCGCACCGGTGGCGCCGATGGACCTGCCGCTGCCACGCGATCCACGCATCGCGCGCTGCCTGCCGCCGGCCGAGCAGCTGCCGCCTGAACTGGGTGAGCTCGCTGCGCGTGCGGGCCTGAGCATGCGCACGGTCGGCCGGTTGATGCAACGCGACACCGGCATGGGCTACCAGGCCTGGCGCCAGCAATGGCGCCTGATGCGCGCCATGGAGCTGCTGCTGCTTGGCCATCGCATCGGGCACGTTGCGCAGGACACTGGTTTTTCCGCCGAGAGTCCGTTCATCGCCTTTTTCCGCAGCATGACCGGCACCACGCCCGCCGCGTTCCAGCGCCACGCAAAAGGGGACGGAGGGGATTAAGTCGCTTTCGCCCTTCGACGCACAGCGTGGCGAAAACGACTTAATCCCCTCCGTCCCCTTTTCAAAGAAAAACCCCGGCCGGAGCCGGGGTTCTGCATTTCAACGTGGCTGCCGATCAGCCGCCGCGCGGGCCGCTGCGGCGCGGGCCGCCGGGACCGCGGTTGCCACCGGGGCCGCCCGGGCCTCGGTTGCCACCCGGACCACCGGGACCACGGTTACCACCCGGGCCACGGTTGTTGCCACCGCCCGGACCGCGACCGCCCGGACGGGCGCCCTGTGCAGGCTTCGGGCTGCCATACGGGTTGAAGCCCGGCGTGGCGTGGTCGGACGGGAAGCTCGGGGCGTTGCCCGGATGGCCGTACGGGTGCTTGTTGCCCTGGCCCTGCGAGCGGTTGCCGCCACCGGCCGGACGCCCCTGGCCGCCTGCGCCGCCACGGCCTTCGCCGCCGAAACCGCCACGGCCCTGGCCGCCACCGGCGCCTGCGCCCGGGCCCTTCGGCTTGCCGTACGGACGGCCCTGGCCGCCTGCACCCGGACCACGGGCACCGGGGCCGCGTGCGCCCGGGCCGGCGTTGCGATGGCCGCTCGGGCCGGTGCTCACGCCATCCGGCACGTACCAGGTGCGGAACGCGGCCGGATTGCCTTCCGGCAGCGAACGATCATTCTTCTGGGCGCGCTGCTTGAACGGCTTCTGCGACTGCTTGGCTGCCGCTTCACCGCTGACCGTCAGGCCGCCCTTGAAGCCGCCACCCTTGCCGCCGCGACCACGGCCGCGGTCTTCGCGGACGTTGTCGAAACGACGCAGCTCGCGGCCTTCGTCGGCGGTGTTGTGGCCGTTGACGTAGGCGTTGCCACGGCCACCTTCGCGCACGCGCACGGTGGTCTTGGCCGCGCGGCGCTGGCCGATCACCGGCTGCAGCGTCAGTGCCGACGGTGCGCCTTCTTCCAGCTTCAGCTGGGCGCGCAGGGCTTCAACCTGCGTGGTGCCCAGTTCCACCGAATGGCCACGGGCCAGTTCGCGCGGCAGGCTCACCTTGCCATAGCGGGTGCGCTTCAGGCGGCTGACCTGGCAGCCCTGCGACTCCCACAGCCGGCGCACTTCGCGGTTGCGGCCTTCCTTTACCACGACGCGGAACCAGTCGTGCGAATCGGTGCCGCCGATGCGTTCGATCTCATCGAACTTGGCCGGGCCGTCTTCCAGCGCGACGCCACGGGTGAGGCGGTCGACGATGGCGTCAGAGACCTTTTCCTCGCCTTCCGGCGCACGCACGCGCACCACGTACTCGCGCTCGACCTCGAACGACGGGTGCATCATGGCGTTGGCCAGCTCACCGTCGGTGGTGGCCAGCAGCAGGCCGGTGGTGTTGATGTCCAGGCGGCCGATGGCGATCCAGCGCGCGCCCTTCAGCGGCGGCAGCGACTCGAACACGGTCGGGCGGCCTTCCGGATCATCGCGGGTGGTCACTTCGCCTTCCGGCTTGTTGTAGACCAGCACGCGCGACGGCTCGGCCAGGGCGGTGGCGACGAAGCCGCGGCCATCCAGTTCGATCTTGTCGCCGCTCTTGACCGACATGCCGGTCTGCGCGACTTCGCCGTTGACCTTGACCAGGCCTTCGGCGATGCGCTGTTCCAGCGCGCGGCGCGAGCCGAGGCCGGCCTGGGCGAGCACCTTGTGCAGGCGTTCTTCCAGCTTGAACTGTTCGGAGGTGGCTTCGCGCTTCAGCGAGAGCTTGTTACGGGGGGTGTCACTCATCAGTTTTGCTCCGGCCGACGGTTTCGAGGTCGGCCTCTGGTTCGGAATCGGCTTGGTCAACAGCCACGGTCGTCATCGCGACGGCGTTGTCTTCGCGTTCGTTCAGGGGCACCGCGCGCTCGCCCGGCGCGGAATCGGGGTGCCCATCATCGAGGGGCGAAGGTGCTTGCTCATCGGTGGCCGACGCAGGGGCTGCGTCGGCGGAATCGGGGGTGTCACTGCCGGCCAGGCCGGCATCATCGTTCGCGGCAGCGCCATCGGCGCCGGCCGAGATGTCCGGACCCTCGGCACCGGCGACGGCCGGCGCATCGCGGTCCAGGGCAAGCTGCGGTTCCAGCTCGCCCAGGTCCTTCAGCTCCGACAGCGGCGGCAGTTCGTCCAGCCGCTTCAGCCCGAAGTAGTCCAGGAAGCCCTTGGTGGTGCCGAACAGCGCCGGTTTGCCGGGCACGTCGCGGTGGCCGACCACGCGGATCCACTCGCGTTCTTCCAGCGCCTGGATGATGTTGCTGCTGACCGCCACGCCGCGCACCTGTTCGATCTCGCCGCGGGTGATCGGCTGCCGGTAGGCGATCAGCGCCAGGGTTTCCAGGGTGGCACGGGTGTAGCGGGTCTTGCGTTCGGTCCACAGCCGGCTGATCCAGCCATGCACTTCGCCAGTGACCTGGTAGCGGAAGCCGGAGGCGACCTCGACCAGTTCCACGCCGCGGCCTTCGCAGGCCTCGCGCAGGCGTTCCAGCGCACGTTCGATGCTGCCCGGCGGTGCCGGTTCCTCTTCCGGGAACAGGTCCTTCAGCTGGGCCAGGGTGAGCGGCTGGCTGGAAGCCAGCAGGGCACCCTCGACAATGCGGTTGATCAGCGATTGATCCATCGGCAGTCAGCGCTCACTCGTCTGCATTGGCGTCGTCGTCGTTGTCGTCGAACTCGCTGCTGAACTGCAGCGGGGCATTGGTGTTGCCGGCCGCCAGCGACTTCACGTAGATCGGCGCCAGCGGTTCTTCCTGGACGATGTCCAGCAGCTGTTCCTTGGCCAGCTCCAGCACCGCCAGGAACGTGACCAGCACGCCCAGCTTGCCTTCTTCGGCGGTGAACAGCCCTTCAAAACGATAGAACTTGCCATCTTCCAGGCGTCCAAGCACTTCGCCCATGCGTTGCCGCACGCTCAGTGCCTCACGCTTGATGGCGTGGCCGCTGAACAGCTCGGCGCGCTTGAGCACGTCGTGCAGGGCCAGCAGCATTTCCTTCAGGTCCACCGGCGGCGGCAGCTTCACCGTGGCACGTTCGGGCATGAAGGCATGTGCCACGGTGGTATCGCGGTCCTGGCGGGGCAGGGCGTCGATGTTCTCGGCGGCCTGCTTGAAGCGTTCGTACTCCTGCAGCCGGCGCACCAGTTCGGCGCGCGGGTCGGCTTCATCGCCTTCCTCGCTGACCGGGCGCGGCAGCAGCATCCGCGACTTCACCTCGGCCAGGATCGCGGCCATCACCAGGTATTCGGCCGCCAGCTCGAAGCGCAGCTCGCGCATCACGGTGATGTACTCCACGTACTGCCGGGTGATCTCGGCAACGGGAATGTCCAGTACATCCAGGTTCTGGCGGCGGATCAGGTACAGCAGCAGGTCCAGCGGGCCTTCAAAGGCATCCAGGATGACTTCCAGCGCGTCCGGCGGGATGTACAGGTCCTGCGGAATCTGCAGGACCGGTTGCCCATGCACCACGGCCAGCGGCATTTCCTGCTGCTGGGGGGCGGGCGGCCGGGTTGGCGGGTTCGCGTCGAGCGCGAGTTCGGAAGTCATCTAATGGAGATCAGGATTGCAACGGACCAGTCGCGGCACCGGGTTCGCCGGGCCAACGCCACGGAGCCCCAAGGCGCCAGACACGCCGGGATCGGCGCGATTCCACACATATCAAACAGCGGGACGCGCCGCGGTAAACGGCAGCGACAGAACTACGGGGAGGTCGTCTACGTGGCCCGGCCGGGTGGTCCGGTTTGAAGCAGCGGGACGGTCGTCGGGGGCTGCGTTGGCCGCAAAAACCGACGGGCCGCTGCATCCAGCCACGTGCAATGGAGTCTAGGGTAAGCCTTTGCCGCGCCAGTGTCCAGCCGGACCGGGGCGGGGGCTGCATTGGCTAGAATCTGCGGACCCGACAACGCAAGCGAGGAAATGCCGGTGTGGTATGTGATCGAAGGGTATGACGGCCAGGATGTGCTGGCGCAGCGGCTGCAGGCGCGGCCGGAACACCTGGCGCGGCTGCACGCGCTGCGCGACGAGGGACGCCTGCTGCTGGCCGGCCCGTGCCCGGCGGTGGACAGTGAAGACCCGGGCCCGGCCGGTTTCAGCGGCTCGGTGGTGATCGCGCAGTTCGAGTCGTTGCCGCAGGCCCAGGCCTGGGCCGATGCCGACCCGTACGTGGCTGCCGGCGTCTACACCCGCGTGCAGGTACGCCCGTTCCGCAAGGTCCTGCCGTGAACGCGGAACGGATCGAGCGGATCCGTGATGCGCTGCAGCAGGCGCTGGCACCCAGCGTGCTCGAGATCGAGGATGACAGCCATCGCCATGCCGGCCATGCCGGCGCGCGCGACGGGCGCGGCCATTTCAACGTCCATGTGGTGAGTGAACGCTTCGCCGGACTGGCTCCGTTGGCCCGGCATCGCGCGGTCTATGCCGCACTGGGGTCGATGATGGACACCGATATCCACGCGCTGTCCATCCGCGCACATACCCCGTCAGAACAGGGCTGAGCCCTTGTCCCGCACTGTCCTGGCGGGTCCGCAAGGGCCTGGCCACGGACAGGTTTTCATGTCCATTTCGGGACATTCGCCTAACGGACTGTTTACAAGCCCAGATGGAAACGCTTACATTCCGCGCCAATGCTGGTAGGTCCAAGCCGTGGAGGGCGGCTTCGTGAACAAGGCAGCTATCACAATCAAAGACGTCGCACGCGAAGCCCGGGTCTCCGTGGCCACGGTTTCCCGCGCGCTCAACGGGCATGAAAATGTCGCCGAACCGGTCCGCCAGCTTGTGCTGGAGGTGGCCGCACGGCTGCGTTACACCCCGCATGCCGCCGCCCGCAGCCTGAGCAGCCGCCGCACCAATACGGTGGGCGTGGTGCTGCCTGACCTGTACGGCGAATTCTTCTCCGAACTGATGCGCGGCATCGACGGCGTGGCCCGCAACCGCCGCCAGCACCTGCTGGTGTCCAGCTACCACGGCGACCAGGAACAGCAGGGCGCCGCCCTGCGTGCCATGCGCGGCCGCGTCGACGGCCTGCTGGTGCTCTCGCCCTATGCCGAGAGCCCGGGCTTCCTGACCGACAACCTGCCGCAGTCGCTGCCGACGGTGTTGATCAACACCTATCTGCCCGGGCAGGACCATCCGGTGCTGAGCATCGACGACCACGCCGGTGCGATGGCGATGACCCGCCACCTGCTGGACGCCGGCCACCGCCGCATTGCCTTCATTTCTGGCCCGGACCTCAACTTCGACGCGCGCGAGCGCCTGCGCGGCTTCCGTGACGCGCTGGTGGCGTTTGGCAGTGGCGCCGAAGGCATCGAGCTGCCCGGTGATTTCGACGAAGCTTCCGGCCATCGCGCCGGTCAGGAGTTGCTGGCAGCCGGAGCGCTGCCCGATGCCGTGTTCGCCGCCAACGACATGATGGCCCTGGGCTGCCTGTATGCGTTCACGCAGGCTGGTGTCCGTGTGCCGGCCGATGTTGCCCTGGCAGGTTTCGATGACATTCCACTGGCGCGTTTCGTCCACCCGTCGCTGACCACCATGCAGGTCAGCATCGCCGAGCTCGGCGACCGGGCCATGACGCGTCTGATGCAGTTGATGGACGGCACCTCCACGGATGGGACAGGGGACAAGCAGACCCTGGTTCCCCGCTTGATAGTTCGCGATTCCACCACTCCGCCATCCGGCCATTGAAGCCAGAGGCGTTCCTTCTTTTTTTTGACTGATCGCAGGGACCGCGCAAGCGGTTACCGCCACCCGGAGATTGAGTTGATGATGCATACCACCTTCCGCATGCCGGCGCGCCGGCTGCTGAGCACCGCACTGGTCAGCTGCCTGATGCTGGCCGCCGCCCCCAACGTCATGGCGCAGTCGGCCAACGCCAGCCTGCGCGGCCAGGTTGCCGGCGCCCAGGCAGGTACCGAAGTGACCGCCACCAACGTGGCCACCGGTACCGTCCGCCGTGGCACCATCCGCGCCGACGGCAGCTACTCGCTGATGGGCCTGGACCCGGGTACCTATGACGTGGTCGCCAACGGCCAGACCCAGAAGGTCACCGTCACCGTGGCCTCGACCGCGACGCTGAACTTTGCCGGTGCCGCCAGCAGCACCCCCGGTTCGACCGCGGCCACCAACCTGGACACCGTCAACGTCGTCGCGCCGACCCTGCTGCAGGAAGTGCGCACCTCCGAAGTCGGCAAGACCGTCAGCCTGCAGCAGATCCAGACCACCCCGCAGGTGTCGCGCAACTTCCTGGAGTTCGCCGACGCGGTGCCGGGCATGATCTTCACCCGTGACGCCAAGGGCAACACCTCGCTGCGCGGCGGTGCGACCAACGCCGACGGCACCAACGTGTACATTGACGGTGTGGGCCAGAAGAGCTACGTCAAGGGCGGCGGCGTGGCCGGCCAGTCCGGCAGCGCAGGCAACCCGTTCCCGCAGCTGGCCATCGGCGAATACAAGGTCATCAGCGGCAACTACAAGGCCGAGTACGGCCAGGTGTCCAGCGCCGCGATCACCGCTGCGACCAAGTCGGGTACAAACGAGTTCAAGGGCGAGACCTTCTATCGTTACACCAACGACAGTATGCGTGCGATGACCCCGGCCGAACGCCAGCCGGGAAAGAGCAAGGAAGAATCGGCGGAGAAGGAATACGGCTTCGCGCTGGGCGGCCCGATCATCAAGGACAAGGCCCACTTCTTCGTGACCTACGAAGCCAAGCGTTTCGATCTGCCAGTGACCATTGCCCCGAATGGCGCGGTCACCAGTGCTGCCTCGCAGCTGCCGGCGGCGGCCGCCGCCGGCCTGGGCCCGGCCAGCCAGCCGTTCAAGCAGGACCTGATCTTCGCCAAGATCGACGTCGAGCCGACCGACAACGACCGCATCGAGTTCACAGTCCAGGATCGTGACGAGAATCAGCAGCAGTTCAGTGACCAGACCTCCAAGGAGCATGGCAAGGTCACTGACAACACAGACCGTCGTTTCGCGCTGCGCTGGAATCACAGCGGTGAGCGCTTCTACAACGAGCTGATGGTCACCCACGAGAAGTCGTTCAACAACCCGCTGCCGCTGACCCTGGGCAACGGCTACGTGTACACCGCGCCGGACGGCCGTGACATCGACGGCAACACCCCGCAGGAACGCACCATTGTGGAAATCGGTGGTGCCAGCGCCTTCGCCTCGCAGGTGAAGGGCCAGAAGGGCTGGTCGATCGAAGACAACCTGACCCTGGACGGCTTGGAGTGGGCTGGCGACCACACCATCAAGATGGGCGCCAAGTACAAGAAGATCAATCTGTACGCCTCCGACGCGCAGCAGATCAACCCGCAGTTCTACTACACCGTGGGCAACCCGGAATTTGGCATTGATACGCCGTACAAGGCGCAGTTCACCAAGCCGATTACTGGTGTCAGTGGCGTGTTGCCGGAAGTACGCTCGAAGACCACGCAGATTGGCTTGTTCATTCAGGACGATTGGCAGGTCAACGACCACCTGCAGTTGAACCTTGGCCTGCGTTGGGACTACGAGAAGAACCCGACCTACCTGGACTTCGTGACCCCGCCGGAAGTGGTCAGCGCGCTCAATGCGCAGGATCCGCATGGACCGGCCGGGCAGAGCTACGCGCAGACGCTCGCGTTGAGCGGCCTGAACATCAACGACTACATCAGCAACGGCCACAACCGCAAGGCATTCAAGGATGCCTGGCAGCCGCGGCTGGGCTTCTCGTATGACATCAATGCCGACGAGCAGCATGTGATCCATGGTGGCGCCGGTCGTTCCTACGACCGTGATCTTTTCGACTACCTGGCGTTGGAAACCACCAAGCTGGCCCTGCCGCAGCCGACCGTGTACTTCCGCGACCCGCGCAGCGGAGCCTGCCTGTACGGGCAGAACCCGTGCTTCGATTGGAACCCGAACCTGCTCAATGGCATCGGCAACGTGCAGGCCCTGCTGGGCAGTACCAGCAACGAAGGCCTGGAAGTGGACCTGCTCAACAACAACTTGAAGGTGCCCTACGCGGACCAGTTCAGCCTGGGCATGAGCAACCAGATCGGGGAGTGGCTGACCGACGCCACCATCTCGCGCACGCTGACCTATGATGGCTTCGCCTACACCCTGGGCAATCGCTTCCGCAACGGCAACTTCTTCGACAACCAGATGCTGTGTGGTGCCGAAAAGCCAACCTACGGCCAACCGTGGGGTTGCAACATCCCCGGCTTCGGCAGCCTGATCATTGGCCAGCAGGGCATCAAGACCCGCGCTACCCAGATCCTCCTGTCTGCGCAGAAGCCGTACACCAAGGAAAGTGGCTGGGGTACCTCGATCGCCTATACCTGGACCACTGCGCGCCACAACCGCAACATCGACGAGCACTACTCGTTCGATCGCGGCACCATCGGCGAATACCCATACATCAAGTCCAACGGCGCGCCGCGCCACCGTCTGGTGGTCACGGGCTCCTACGATGGCTTCTGGGGCATCACCTTCGGTGGCAAGCTGACCTTGGCCACCCCGGTGGCGGGCAACGACTGGTCCTGCGTGGCACAGGCCGGCAACCCGAACTGCCTGCCGACCCCGGCCGCCGGCTACCCGGGGGGCAACGGCCGCTTCCTGCTCGGCGGCAAGATCTTCGGCTACCGGTCGCTTGACCTGCAGGCGACCAAGACCTTCAAGCTGGCCGGCGATACCGAGTTGTATGCGCGTATCGACATCATCAACGTGCTCAACTTCGACAACTTCTCCAACCTGAACTACGTGAAGAGCGACGGCAAGCTGCTGGTGAGCTACAACGAGACCGGCGACATCGTCGGTACGCCGCGCCAGGTCAAGGCCGAAGTGGGCTTCCGCTTCTAAGCCCGGGCGGTGATGCATGACCCGATGCCGCCGGCTCGCTGGCGGCATCGGTGAAAACGGCAATGGCCGGCCCCGTGCCGGTCCATTGCCCACGCCGCTGCCGGCCAGGGGGCAGCGGCGTGGGCAATGATCGCGGTGTCAGGCCACGTTTTTCGTGGTTTTTTAAGCACACACCTTGTAAACGATTTCAGATCATTGGACGGTATGCTTTCCCATCGATCAGACCACCGGAGGAACCGCGCCATGCAGGCACGCCATCTGTTGTCCGCCGCAGCGCTGAGCCTGGCCGTGGCCGCCTGCCAGCCGGCCCAGCAGGAACCTGCCAAACCGCGCCCGCCGGTGATCCTGATCGAGGCCGATGCACCGCCTCGGCCCATGAAGCCTGAGCTGCCGCCGCTGTTCGATGACATCGAGCGCCGCACCTTCCAGTTCTTCTGGGATACCACCAACGAGGTCAACGGGCTGACCCCGGACCGCTACCCGTCGCGGCCGTTCGCCAGCATCGCCTCGGTCGGCTTCGCGCTGACCGCCTATCCGATCGGCATCGAGAACGGCTGGGTCAGCCGCAACCAGGCGATCGACCGCACGCTGACCACGCTGAAGTTCTTCCGCGACGTGCCGATGGGCCCGCAGCGCACCGGCAAGGCCGGTTACAAGGGCTTCTACTACCACTTCCTGGACATGCAGGAAGGCCGTCGCTACGACAGCTGGGTCGAGCTGTCATCGGTGGATACCGCGCTGCTGATGATGGGCGTGCTGTTCGCGCAGTCGTACTACGACGGTGATGATCCGCGCGAGAAGGAAATCCGCCAGATCGCCGATACGTTGTACAAGAAGGTCGACTGGCCGTGGCTGCAGCAGCGTGCACCGCTGATCTCGATGGGCTGGTTCCCGGAGAGCGGTTTCATCGACCACGACTGGATGGGCTACAACGAGGCGATGATGGTGTACATCCTCGCCCTGGGCTCGCCGACGCACCCGGTCAGCCCGGACGCGTGGACGGTGTGGACGCGTACCTACGACAACGACTGGGGCGTCTACCAGGGCCAGGAATACCTGTCCTTCGGCCCGCTGTTCGGCCACCAGTACAGCCACGTCTGGATCGACTTCCGCGACATCCAGGACGCTTACATGCGCGAGCGCGGCAGCACCTATTTCCTCAACAGCCGGTCGGCCGCGCTGGCCCAGCGCGAATATGCCATCGCCAACCCGATGCAGTGGAAGGAGTATGGCGAGAACGTGTGGGGCCTGACCGCCAGCGATGGTCCGCAGAACACCACGCAGGAGTACCGCGGCGAGCAGCGCCAGTTCCGCCACTACTCCTCGCGCGGCGCCGGCCTGCGCGAGAACTTTGATGACGGCACCATCGCCCCGACCGCTGCGATCGCCTCGGTGGTGTTCGCCCCCGAGCAGGTGATCCCGGCCACGCTGGAGATGCACAAGCGCTTTGGCGACTACATCTATTCCAGCTACGGCTTCCTGGATTCGTTCAACCCCAGCTTCAACTACGACATCCCGATCAAGACCGGTCGTCTGGTTCCCGATCGCGGCTGGGTCGCCAGCGACTACATCGCCATCGACCAGGGCCCGATCCTGACCATGATCGCCAATTACCGCGATGACTTCGTCTGGGAAGTGATGAAGAAGAACCCGTACATCCGCAAGGGCCTGGAGCGGGCCGGGTTCAGCGGTGGCTGGCTGGCGCCGGAAGGCTCGTTCCAGCCGCTGGAACTGCAGAAAGACGAAAAGGCCGCGGCAGCACGCGCGGTGGGTATCGCCGAATCACGCGCGGCTGCCGCGCAGGAACAGAAGAACAATGCCAACCGCACCACAGGCCAGGGCAAGTAGCCCGATGCCGAACTGGATCGACCGCCTGCGCCGCTGGGCGCTGCCTGCCCTGGCCGCGTTGGCCGTGGCCGGCTGCGCCCGTACCGAACCGGGCACCACCACCGTGCGCTTCTGGGCGATGGGCCGCGAAGCCGAGGTGGTCAGCGAGCTGATCCACGAATTCGAGGCCGAAAACCCCGGCATCAAGGTGGATGTGCAGAACATCCCGTGGACCGCCGCGCATGAGAAGCTGCTGACCGCGTTCGCCGCCGACGGCCTGCCGGACGTGTGCCAGCTTGGCAACACCTGGGTGCCGGAGTTCGCCGAACTCGACGCGCTGACCCCGCTGCAGCCGTTCGTGCAGCGCTCCACCGTGGTCGACCCGAAGGACTACTTCCAGGGCATCTGGGATACCAACGTGATCCACGGCGGGCTGGTCGGCGTGCCGTGGTACGTCGATACGCGCCTGATCTACTACCGCAAGGACCTGCTGGCCAAGGCCGGCTACGACCACCCGCCGCGTACGTGGCAGGAATGGGAAGAGCAGATGGCGGCGATCAAGCGCATGCAGGGCCCGAGCCGCTACGCGGTGCTGATGCCGATCAACGAGTTCGAGCAGCAGCTGTCGCTGGCCTTGCAGCAGCCCGACCCGCTGCTGCGTGACGACGACACCCGGGGCAATTTCTCCAGCCCGGGGTTCCGCCGCACGCTGGGCTTCTACGCCAACATGTTCGAGCAGGGCTGGGCGCCGAAGATGTCCGAGACGCAGATCTCCAATGTCTGGGACGAATTCTTCCGCGGCTTCAACGTGTTCTACATCTCCGGCCCCTGGAACATCCGCGAGTTCAAGAAGCTACAGCCGAAGGAACTGGAAGGGCAGTGGGGCACCGCCGCGCTGCCGGGGCCGGACGGTCCGGGCGCGGGCATCGCCGGTGGTACCAGCCTGGTGATCTTCCGCAAGTCGCAGCAGAAGGAGGCGTCCTGGAAGCTGATCGAATTCCTGTCGCGGCCGGAAATCCAGGCACGCTTCCATTCGATCATTGGCGACCTGCCGCCGCGCCGCAGTGCGTGGAACACGCCGTCGCTGGCCAATGACCCGCTGGCGGCCGCGTTCCGCGATCAGCTGGAGCGGGTCAGGCCGACGCCGAAGGTGCTCGAATGGGAGCGCATCGTGCAGGAAATGCGCATCGTCACCGAAAAGGTGGTGCGCGGTGGCCTGCCGCAGGACAAGGCCGTGGAAGAGCTGGACCAGCGCGTGGACAAGGTGCTGGCCAAGCGCCGCTGGATGCATGAACAACAACGCCTGCAGGAGCGCGCGCCGTCGCCGCAATCGAGCAGCGCCGTGGCCGCCGGGAGGGCGCAATGAAACGTACTTCGCTGGCCGGCTGGATCTTCGCCGGCCCCTCGCTGATCGTGCTGGGCGTGTTCTTCGGCCTGCCGGTCGCCTCGGCGCTTGCACTGAGCGTGACCGACTTCGACCTCTATGCACTGGCCGATAGCAGCAACCTGCGCTTCGTCGGCCTGGGCAACTACATCGACCTGCTGCAGACGCCGATGTTCTGGAAGTCGCTGTGGAACACCACCTACTTCGTGCTGATCGGCGTGCCGTTGTCGATCGGCGTGTCGCTGGGCGCGGCGATGCTGCTCAATGCACCGGCCGCGCGCTTCAAGGCCCTGTTCCGCACGGCCCTGTTCGCGCCGGTGGTGACCACGCTGGTGGCGGTGGCGGTGATCTGGCGCTACCTGTTCCATACCAGCTATGGCCTGGTGAACTACGGCCTGGGCCATCTGGGCATCAGCCCGATCGACTGGCTGGGTGATCCCAACTGGGCGATGCCGACCATCATGCTGTTCGCGGTGTGGAAGAACTTCGGCTACAACATGGTGATCTTCCTGGCCGGCCTGCAGGCGATCCCGCATGACCTGTACGAAGCGGCGCGCATCGATGGTGCCTCGCGCTGGAAGCAGTTCCTGCACATCACCCTGCCGATGCTCGGCCCGGTGCTGCTGGTGGTCGGGGTGATTACCGTGTCCGGCTACTTCCAGCTGTTCGCCGAACCCTACGTGATGACCCGCGGCGACCCACTGCAGAGCACCGTCAGCGTGCTGTATTTCATGTTCGAGGAAGGCTTCAAGTGGTGGAACCTGGGACGTGCCTCCGCCGTGGCGTTCCTGCTGTTCCTGATCATCCTGGCGGTGACCACCGTGATGCTGCGTTTCGGCCGCAAGAGGCAGTTGGTATGAGTCGTGAAATCGGCCAGTCGCGCTGGTACCCGTGGATGATCAATGGTGCGTTGCTGGTGCTGGCCCTGGTCAGCCTGGCACCGCTGCTGTGGATGGTCTCGGTCTCGTTCATGCCGCAGGGCGAGGCCAGCCATTTCCCGCCGCCGCTGCTGCCTTCGAGCATCACCACGCACAACTACCATGAACTGTTCGCGCGCACCGGCATGGGCGGCAACTTTGCCAACAGCCTGCTGGTGTCGCTGGGCATCACGATCGGCTCGCTGCTGCTCAACACCATGGCCGGTTACGCTTTCGCCAAGCTCAACTTCGTCGGCCGCGAGCGCCTGTTCCAGGTACTGATGGCGGCGCTGGTGATTCCAGCGCAGGTGGCGATGCTGCCACTGTTCCTGCTGATGAAGCAGCTGGGGCTGGTCAACAGCTTCGGCGGCGTGATCGTGCCGGCGCTGGCCAGCGTGTTCGGCATCTTCCTGGTACGCCAGTACGCACGTTCGATCCCGGACGAACTGCTGGAAGCGGCGCGCATCGACGGGGCAGGGGAGCTGCGCATCTTCTTCCAGATCGTGCTGCCGATGCTCAAGCCGGTGCTGGTGACCCTGGCGATCTTCACCTTCATGGGCGCATGGAACGATTTCATGTGGCCGCTGATCGTGTTGACCGACCAGGAGCACTACACTTTGCCGGTGGCGCTGGCCACCCTCTCGCGCGAACACATCATGGACGTGGAAATGATGATGGCTGGCGCGGTGGTCACCGTGGTTCCGGTGCTGGCGCTGTTCCTGGTGCTGCAGCGGTACTACATCCAAGGTCTGTTGCTGGGGAGCGTCAAGGGATGAAGCGAGCGATCGCCGTTGGACTGGGACTGTTGTGGACCTCCCTGGCGATCGCCGCACCACCGGCACTGCCGGCGCCGAAGGTGCTGGACGACTTCGACGATATCGGCGCCTGGAAACTGGTGCTGTCCGACCAGGTCAGTGGTTCGCTGCGGCCGGTCAGCGGCGCCGGCGGCGGCCGTGCCCTGTGCCTGGACTATGATTTCCACAAGGTCTCCGGCTACGTCGGCATCCGCCGCGCGCTGAACATCGACTACCCGGTCAACTACCGTTTCGGCTTCCAGCTGCGTGGTGATTCGCCGGCCAACGACCTGCAGTTCAAGCTGATCGATGCCAGCGGCGACAACGTCTGGTGGGTCAACCGCCCGGGCTACAGCTTCCCCAAGGCGTGGACACCGGTCGAATACCGGCGTCGCCAGATCGACAAGGCGTGGGGGCCGTCGCCCGAGAAGGAGATGGCGCGCAGCGCCGCGGTCGAGTTCACGATCTACAGCAAGGTCGGTGGCCGCGGCACGGTGTGCTTCGACAAGCTGACCCTGCAGGGCCTGCCACCGCAGGATGATTCGGCACTGGTGCCATCGGTCATCGCCGATACCGCCACCGCGCTGCAGGACCGCATGATCGATGGCAAGGGCGATACGTTCTGGATCAGCGGCGGGGTCAAGCAGCAGACCATCAGCCTCGACCTGCACAAGAGCCGCGAGATCGGCGGTGCGGTGATCGACTGGCTGCCGAACCTGGAAGCCAATCGTTACACCGTGCGGACGTCCGAAGATGGCCGGGACTGGCGCACTGTGCGCGAGGTGACCGGCGGTGCGGGTGGCCGCGACTGGCTGGCGCTGCCGGACACCGACGCACGCTACGTGCGTTTCGATCTGCTCGATGGCCCGAACTGGCGCTATGGCATCCGTGACATCACGCTCAAGCCGCTGGCGTTCGCCGCCACGCCGAACGCCTTCCTGTCCTCGGTGGCGGCCGACCTGCCGCGCGGTTCGCTGCCGCGTGCGTATGTGGGCGAACAGCCGTACTGGACCCTGCTCGGCCTCGATGGCGGCCAGGAACAGGCGCTGATCAGCGAGGACGGTGCGCTGGAGCCGGCCAAGGGCAGCTTCAGCATCGAGCCGTTCATCCGCCTCGACGGCAAGCTGCTGGACTGGTCGAAGGTGGCCACTACCCAGTCGCTGCAGGACCACTATCTTCCGATCGCCAACGTCGACTGGGTGCACGAGAAGGCCGGCCTGGCGGTGACCAGCTTCGTGCAGGGCACGCCGGAGCGCGCGCAGTTGATCGGCCGCTACCGGCTGAGCAATCCGGACAAGGTGGCGCACGAGTACACCCTGGCGCTGGCGATCCGCCCCTGGCAGGTCAACCCGCCGACCCAGTTCCTCAACACCGTCGGCGGCTTCAGCCGCATCGATGCGCTGGACGTGGGCGAACAGCTGGTACGCATCAACGGCGAGCCGCGCATCTATCCACTGCAGGTGCCCGATGCCCGTTTCGCCAGCACGTTCGATGGCAAGCTCGATGCGATGCATCTTGCGTCCGGAAAGTATCCGGCCACTACGGCAGTGAAGGACAGTACCGGCATGGCGTCCGGTGCGCTGCTGTATACGATCAAGCTGGAACCCGGGCAGAGCCGCGAAGTGGCAGTGGTGCTGCCGCAGACCGGGAGCTGGGCGCCGCAGGCGCTGGACGTGGCCAAGGCGCAGGCGCAGGTGGCCGAACAGTGGCGGCACGCGCTGGGCGTGGTCTCGCTGCAGGTGCCGGCGGCAGGCCAGGCCCTGGTCGACACCCTGCGCACCGCCGTGGCGCACATGCTGATCTCGCGGGTCGGCCCGCGCCTGCAGCCGGGCACGCGCTCGTACGCGCGCAGCTGGATCCGCGACGGCGCGATGATTTCCGAAGGCCTGCTGCGCATGGGGCGCAGCGATGCCGTGCGTGACTACATCAACTGGTATGCGCCTTACCAGTTCGAGAACGGCAAGGTGCCGTGCTGTGTCGATGCGCGCGGCAGCGACCCGGTGCCGGAGAATGACAGCCACGGTGAGCTGATCTACAGCATCGCCGAATATGGGCGCTATACCGGCGACAGCACCTTCGCCGAGCTGATGTGGCCGCACGTGCAGGGCGCCTACAGCTACATGGAGCAGCTGCGTGCCAGCGAGCGTACCGAAGAGAACCGTGCGCGCAATCCGGCGTTCTACGGGATGATGCCGGCCTCGATCAGCCACGAAGGCTATTCGGCCAAGCCGATGCATTCGTACTGGGATAATTTCTGGGCGTTGCGCGGCTACAAGGACGCAGCATCGCTGGCGGCCCAGCTGGGCAAGGTCGAAGCGATGCAGATCGCCGAGTCGCGTGACCAGTTCCGTGATGACCTGCAGGCGTCACTGCTGTCGGCGATGCAGCAGCACAACATCGACTACCTGCCGGGCTCGGCCGAGCTGGGCGATTTCGACGCGACCTCGACCACCATCGCGCTGGCGCCGGGCGGCGAGCAGGGCCGGCTGTCGCAGCAGGCGTTGGAGGCGACCTTCGAGCGCTACTGGAAGGAATTCGTGGCCCGCCGCGATGGCAAGCGCGAGTGGAAGGACTACACGCCGTACGAATGGCGCAACGTGGCCGCCTTCGTTCGCCTGGGCTGGCGCGATCGCGCCTGGCAGGCGACCGAGTTCTTCTTCAAGGACCGTGCGCCGCAGGCCTGGAACCAGTGGGCCGAAGTGGTCTCGCGCACGCCGCGCAAGCCGTTCTTCGTCGGTGACCTGCCGCATGCCTGGGTCGCCTCGGACTTCGTGCGCTCGGCCCTGGACATGTTCGCCTACAGTCGTGACATGGACGATGCGCTGGTGTTGGCCGCCGGCATCCCGACGGCCTGGCTGCAGGGCGAGGGCATCGCCGTGCAGGGCCTTCGCACGCCGCAGGGCCAGCTCAATTACCGCCTGCAGCGCAGCGACAAGCAGCTGGTGCTGGAGGTGCAGCCGGGCCTGGTGCCACCGGTCGGTGGCGTGGTGTTGCCGTGGCCGTACGCCGGTGATCCGGGCGAGGCGACCATCAACGGCGAAGCGGCCGAATGGATCAACAAGGAACTGCACGTGCACCAGCTGCCGGCACGGGTCGAGATCGATGTACCGGGCGCGGTGCGCCGCGCCGAGCGCAAGGGGCAGTAACGATGAAGCAACAAGGGGAGGGAGCGCGTGCGACGGTGCGCGCCCTGGGGCTGGCCATTGCATTGGTATTGCCAGGGCTGACGCTGGCGGCGGTGCCGCAGTTCGCATCGCCAGCGGTGGACATCGCCAGCGCGCCAGGCATGAGCATGGTCACCTTCAACCTCCATCATGACCGCGAAGACTGGCCAAGCCGCCGCCGTACCATCCTGGCCGAACTCAAGCGCCTGCAGCCCGATGCCATCGCGCTGCAGGAGGTGATCCAGCGCCGCAACGTGCGCAACCAGGCGCAGTGGCTGGCCAGCCAACTCGGCTACAAGTACGTATTCGTGTCCACCGATCCGGTGGGTGCGCCGAAGCGTTACGGCAATGCGTTGCTGACCCGGCGGCCGATCCTCGCCCAGGGGGACCATCTGCTGCTGCCATTGGACGACTACCGCACGGTGGCCCACCTGCGCATCGACGTCGACGGCACGCCGGTGAACGTCTACGCCACGCATCTCAACGAGCGCAACGACGAGAGTGGTCAGCGCATCCGCCGTACCCAGGTCGAGGACCTGCTGCGCTTCATCACCGCTACCTCGGCCGGCGCGCCGGTGGTGATCGCGGGCGACTTCAATGCGCTGGTGGACGCAGGTGACCTGAGCGAGCTGCGCAGCCATTACGGCGACAGCTATGGCAGCGTGCACGTCAACACCGACCTGGCCGGGGTCAGCACCTTGAACCGGCACTATTACCAGGCACCTTCGCGTATCGACCACATCTTCTTCCAGCAGGACCGGATGGTCGCGCGCGAAGCGAAGCTCCTGTTCGACCAGCCCGATGACAGCGGTCGCTGGGCCTCGGACCACTACGGCGTGTGGACCCGGTTGCAGTTCGCGCCGACGCGCTGATGTCCTGGTAGGTGCCAACCTTGGTTGGCACGGACGTGTCCGCGTTCGCTCGAACAACGGCGTCAACCAAGGTTGGCCTCTACCAGAGCGCTGCGCGCGCCCGGCGCACAAACAGAAACGGCGGGGATCATCGATCCCCGCCGTTCCTTTTCACGCGACCAGATCGCGATCAGTTCGCCGGCGGCGTGCGCTTGGCGGCGTCTTCGTCTTCTTCGTCGGCCTTGGCTTCGGCCGCCTGGGCGGCGGCATCGGCGTGACCATCGGCGACCGGATCGATCGACGGCGTCACCACCGCATCGGCGACCGGGGCCGCAGCTTCCACCGGTGCGGCTTCAACCGCCACCGGAGCGACTGGCTGTTCGGCGACCGGTGCGGTCTCGACAACCGGCTTGGCTTCAACCGCGGGAGCGGCCTCCACCACCGGGGCGGCCTCAACGGCCAGCGGCTCGGCTTCAGCCACCGGGGACGCTGCAACAACCTCCGGCTTCGATTCCACGACCGGAGCAGCCTCGACCACGACCGGCTTCACTTCGACCACCGGAGTGGCTTCAACGGCCGGGGCAGCCTCAACCACGACCGGCTTGGCTTCGACCGCCGGTGCTGCAGCCACCACCGGCTGGGCCGGGGTCGCCGCGTCGATGGCATCGAGCATGCTGGTCTGCACCGGCGAAGATGCCGGTTCGGCCTTGGCCACGGTATTGATCGGGGCCTGTACCTCGGCCACCACCGGTGCAGCGGCATCGACCACGGCGCTGCTCACCACCGCGACCGGCGCGGCGACAACAGCGGCGGCGGCACGGACCGGCTTTCCGGATTCGGCAGCGGTCGGTTCGACTTCGTCATCGAAATCGAATTCCGGTTGCGAACGGGCCGGCTGCGCGGCCGCGACCGGAGTGGTCCCGGCGACGCTGTCGTTGCTCTGCTCGGCGACATCAGCGGCATCGGTGTCATCACTGTCGTCCGCGTCGTCCTGATCATCGCCCAGGCCATCGCTGCCGGCAGCGTTCTCGGCGCCACCACGACGGCGGCGACGGCCACCACGACGGCCACGGCGGCGGCGGGTCGCGCCTTCACCGGCCTGCTCGCCGTTGGCGTCGACAGCAGCCTCTTCACCGGTCACGGCAATCGCCTCGGCCTCGTTGCCGGCGTTGGCAGTGGTGTCGGCCGGTGCAGTGGCTTCCGCCGGAGCGGAGGCGGCCGGCGCAACCGGCGCAGTGGCTTCCTGAGCGGTCACCCCATTGGCGGCGACCGCCGTGGCGGCCACGGCGGCAGCCGCGGTCACGGCCTCGGCCGGTGCCTCGGCGGTGCTGCGCTGCGGCTTCTCGGCCGGCTTGTCACCGTCCTGCGGCTGGCGCGGCTGCTTGGGCTGCTTCAGCTTCGGCTGCTGCTGGTTCTGGTTCTGGTTCTGGCCCTGCTGCTCGTTGCGCGGCTTGTTCTGCTGATGCGGCTGCTGGCCGTCCTTCTGCTGAGGCTCCTTCTGCCTGCCCTGCTGCGGCTGCTGCTGGGCATTGCCGTTGTTGCCGTTGCGGCCGTCCTTGCGCTGCTCACCGCGCTCCTTTCGGTTGCCGCCATCCTTCTGCTGCTGAGCGTTGCCGTTGCCACGGTTGTCGTCGCGGCGATCCTTGCGGTCCTTGTTGCGATCCTTGTTGCGGTCCTTGCGGCCGCCGTCCTGCTGCTGGCGGGCAACAGGAGCCGCCGGTGCCGGTGCCGGCGCCGGTTCGCCACCGAACACGCGCTTGAGCCAACCGATCACGCCGCCGCTCGGGGCCGCTGCAACCGGCGCTGCCACGATCGGGGCCGGTGCCGCTGCGGCCGGCTCCACTTCCTCGCGCACCGGGGCGGGGGAGGTGTGCTTGACCTGGGTCACCGCCGGCGGCGGGATGTTCAGCTGGCCCTTGGTCAGGGCATGCACCGGCAGCTTGCGCGGGGTGCCGCGCTGGTAACTGGGCTTGTTGCTCTCTTCACCCAGCTCGTTCTCGCGCAGGCGGGTGACGGTGTAGTGCGGGGTGTGCAGCTGCTCGTCGGCGACGATCACGATCGGCGCCTCGTGGCGCTGCTCGATCTCGCGCAGGGCACTGCGCTTTTCGTTCAGCAGGTAATTGGCGATCTCCACCGGCGCCTGGACCAGCACCTGCCCGGTGTTTTCCTTCATCGCATGCTCTTCGGCAACGCGGATGATCGACAGCGACAGCGACTCAACGCTGCGCATGCGGCCGTGGCCGTCGCAACGCGGGCAGACGATCTGGCTGGATTCACCCAGACTCGGGCGCAGGCGCTGGCGGCTCATTTCCAGCAGGCCGAAGCGCGAGATGCGGCCAACCTGGACGCGCGCACGGTCGTACTTCAGCGCGTTGGCCAGGCGGTTCTCGACCTCGCGCTGGTGCTTGTTGGAGGCCATGTCGATGAAGTCGATCACCACCAGGCCGCCCAGGTCGCGCAGGCGCAGCTGGCGGGCCACTTCCTCGGCCGCTTCCAGGTTGGTCTGGAACGCGGTGTCCTCGATGTCGCTGCCCTTGGTGGCGCGCGAGGAATTGACGTCGACCGCGGTCAGCGCTTCGGTCTGGTCGACCACGATCGAGCCGCCCGACGGCAGGCGCACGTTGCGCTCGTAGGCGCCCTCGATCTGCGACTCGATCTGGAAGCGGTTGAACAGCGGGATGTCGTCCTTGTAATGCTTGAGCTTGCGCAGGGTCTGCGGCATCACCTGCTGCATGAACTCGCGGGCGTGCTCGTACATCTCCTCGGTGTCCACCAGGATCTCGCCGATGTCGGCGCGCAGGTAGTCACGCAGGGCGCGCACGATCAGGCGCGATTCCTGGTAGATCAGGAACGGAGCCGGCTTGCTCAGTGCGGCTTCGGCGATGGCGCGCCAGACATTGAGCAGGTAGTCCAGGTCCCACTGCAGCTCTTCCGCATCGCGGCCGACGCCGGCGGTACGGATGATCACGCCCATGTCGTCGGGAATGTTCAGCTTGTCCAGGGCGTCCTTCAGCGCGGCCCGGTCTTCGCCCTCGATGCGACGGGAAACGCCGCCGGCGCTGGGCGAGTTCGGCATCAGCACCATGTAGCGGCCGGCCAGCGAGATGAACGTGGTCAGGGCGGCGCCCTTGTTGCCACGCTCTTCCTTGTCGACCTGGACGACGATCTCCTGGCCTTCCTTCAGCAGCTCGCGGATGCCGGCCTTGTTGTGGTCGACACCGGCCTGGAAGTAGTCGCGGGAGATTTCCTTCAGCGGCAGGAAGCCATGGCGGCCACCGCCGTACTCGACGAAGGCGGCTTCCAGCGAGGGCTCGATGCGGAAGATCCGGCCCTTGTAGATGTTGGACTTCTTCTGTTCCTTCGACGGCTGTTCGATGTCGATGTCATACAACGACTGGCCATCCACGATGGCAACACGCAGCTCTTCAGCCTGCGTGGCGTTGATCAGCATTCGCTTCATTGTTGCGTTCCTCGCAAGCGGCTACCGCGCGGAACGCCATGGGGTTTCGCCTCTGGACACGGTTCGCCGCCCATTCGCGCAAGCGCGGGGAGGGCGGCTTGGGTTTCCAGCGCTACGACACCACGGCAGGCCGCGGGAGCGCTTCACTCTTATGGGTTTTGGGGTGTTACAGGCCGCAGGCAGCTGTCAGCCAGGCTGGAGCGCCACGCGGGACATGTTCAGCACGGTTGCGTGTCAGGCATCCGGCGATGGCCGGGAAGGCCGGTGAGCCGCTAACATGGCCGCCCCGCGGGCGGTGGTCGCGCACTGTGCCGGATTCGTCGGAAGCTGGGCTTCTGGCCCTGAGTAACTTCCAACGAAATCAATCCCTTATCTCGCCCCCCGAGTGTAACAGAATAAACAGCCTGATGACCGCCCAAGACCCCATCAAACCCGCTGGCGACAAGCCTTCCGTGCGCATGATCACCGTTCCCGCCGACCGCGCCGGCCAGCGCCTGGACAACTTCCTGCTCGGCCAGCTGAAGGGCGCCCCGCGCAGCCTGGTCTACAAGCTGGTGCGCAGTGGCCAGGTTCGGGTGAACGGTGGCCGCGCCAAGGCCGAACGCAAGCTCGAGGCCGGTGACGAGGTGCGCGTGCCGCCGGTCCGTCTCACTGAGGAAGGAGACAAGGCCGGTCCGCCGGAGGCGTTCATGCGCCGCCTGGAGCAGGCCATCGTCTTCGAGGACGCCCGCCTGCTGGCCCTGAACAAGCCGACCGGCGTGGCCAGCCACGGCGGCAGCGGCATCAGCTTCGGCGCCATCGAGACGCTGCGCGCGCTGCGCCCGGGGCAGACCCTGGAGCTGGTCCACCGGTTGGATCGCGACACCTCGGGTCTGCTGGTCGTGGCCAAGAAGCGCTCCGCGCTGAGCGAACTGCAGGCCTTGCTGCGTGAAGACCACGGCGCCGGCATCCGCAAGCGCTACCTGACCCTGCTGGCCGGGCGCATGCCCGACGGCGTGATGACGGTCGACGCCCCGCTGCACGTGGGCCTGCGCCAGGGCGGCGAGCGCCATGTGCAGGTCAATGCGATCGGCAAGGAATCGATCAGCCACTTCCGGGTGCTGGAACGCCGCGGTGGCCATTCGTACTGCGAAGTCCGCATCGAGACCGGCCGTACCCACCAGATCCGCGTGCACGCCCAGCATCTGGGGCATCCGGTGGCCGGTGACGACAAATACGGCGATCCAGCGGTCAACAAGCGGCTTCGTGAGCAGATCGGGCTGAAGCGCTTGTTCCTGCATGCGGCCTCGCTGGAGTTCGCGCTGGATGACGGCAAGAGCCCATACGTATTGAACGCGCCGCTGGCGGATGAGCTGGTCGAGGCGCTGGACCGGCTGAAGTAAGGATCTCCTGTAGCGTCGAGCCACGCTCGACTGCGCCTCGGTCGGGCCGCGCGGAAAGCCAGTCGAGCATGGCTGGACTCTACAGGGCGAGCCGGGAACCCCTCACCACTTGAACAGCACCAGGCTGATCGCCAGCGTGCCCATGCCGGCCACCAGTCCGTAAACCGTCTCGTGGCCCTTGGCATAGCGCTTGGCCGCCGGCAGCAGCTCATCCAGCGCCAGGAACACCATCACGCCGGCGATCAGGCCGAACACCCAGCCGAACGTGGCGTGCGACAGCGATCCTGACAGCAGCCAGTAGCCAAGCGCCGCGCCCACGGGCTCGGCCAGGCCGGACAGCAGGCTGGCACTGAACGCGTAGAACTTGTTCTGGGTGGCGAAGTACACCGGCACCGCGATCGCGATGCCCTCGGGAATGTTGTGGATGGCGATGGCGAAGGCCAGTGGCATGCCCACCGATGGGCTTTCCAGCGTGGCAAAGAAGGTCGCCAGCCCTTCCGGGAAATTGTGTGCGGTGATCGCAACCGAGGTCAGCAGCGCGACCCGCTTCAGGTACTCGCGGCTGTTCTCGCGGAACGCAGGGTCCTGTTTGTCCAGGCTGTCATGCGGATTGGGAATGAAGTGGTCGATCAGTACGATCACGATCACGCCCAGCAGGAAGGCCAGGGTGCCGTAGGTGAAGCCGGTGCGCTCGCCATACGCCAGTGCAAACGACGCAATGGACTTGTTGAGGATCTCCGACAGCGACACATAGACCATCGCGCCACCGGCAAAGGCCAGACCGAACGCCAGCAGGCGCGGGCTGGGGCGGCGCGAGAACAGCACCAGCAGGCTGCCGATCGCGGTGGCCAGGCCTGCGGCAAGCGTGACCGCCAGTGCGATCCAGATGTTTTCAGGGGGAATCTGCAGCATCAACCCACGCGATCCTGGTCAACAGACAGCCGCCCCGGGCAGGGCCGGGGCGGCGAGGGCGAGGCGGGCGTCGGCAGGCCCCGTCGGGGTGCGCGCGATCAGCCGCCGCGGCGCAGGCGTTCTTCGATGGCGAAGCACTGGTCCGGCTTCGGCTGTGGCGGGTTGAAGCTGACAGGAACCTGGATGGTGGCCGGCACCGGTTGGCCGTTACGGGTGGCGGCCTTGAACTGCCAGCCCTGCACGGCGGTCTTGGCCAGTTCGTCCAGCTGCGGGTTGCCGGCCCCGGTCAACAGCGCAACCTCGCTCGGCTTGCCGTCGGTGCCGATGGTCACCTTGAAGGTGCTGGTGCCGCCCACGCCCATGCAGGCCAGTTCCAGCGGGTACTGCGGCGGCGTCTTCACCGCGGCCACTTCGGTCGGCGGCGGTGGTGGCGGTGACGGCGGTTCGGACGCGCCACAGCCGGCCAGGCCGGTCGCAGCGATCAGGGACAGGCTCAGCAAACGTACGTTCATGGCAGTTGCTCCGTCAGGGCCGAAGTCTTGGCCGCGCAGATGAAGTCGTTCTCGCTCAGCCCGCCCACATCGTGGGTGGAGAAGCGCACGACCGCGCGGTCGTAGTGCACGCCCAGGTCCGGGTGGTGGTCCTCGCGGTGGGCGATCCAGGCCAGCGCGTTCACGAAGGCCATGGTGGCGTAGTAATCCTTGAAGCGGAAGGTACGCGACAGGGCCTGGTCACCCTCGCTCAGCTCCCAGCCGGGAACCTGCGGCAGCAGTTCGGCCAGGCGGGCCTCGCCGAGCTTGTGGTCGCTGCCTTTGCGCGGCACGCAACGGGCGTGGGCCAGTGGAATCAGGTCGGCCATGGGAATCTCCACCTCGTGTTGACTGAACAATGCGCCGGACGGTGTATAAACTGAATGAGCGGCTGGCGCTTACTTGGCTAGAATAGCCTGATGATCCAGATCTCCGACACTGCCCAGACCCATTTCCGCAAGTTGATCGAACGCGAGGGCGTGCCCGGCATGGGCGTGCGCCTGAGCGCGGTGGACCCCGGTACGCCGCGCGCCGATGCCCGGCTGGAATTCGCCGAACCGACCGACCTGCTCGGTGACGAGTGGGCGGTGGACTGCGATGGTTTCACCCTCTATGTCGACGCCGGCAGCGTTGGCTGGCTCGATGGCGCCGAGATCGACATCGTCGCCGGCACCGCCGGTGCCCAGCAGCTGACCATCAAGGCGCCGCGCATCAAGGGCGAAGCGCCGGGTGATGCGGCCTCGCTGGTCGAACGCGTGCACTGGGTGGTGGAGAACGAAGTCAATCCGCAGCTGGCCTCGCATGGCGGCAAGGTGGCCGTGCAGGAAGTCTCGTCCGACGGCGTGGTGCTGCTGCGCTTCGGTGGTGGCTGCCAGGGCTGCGGCATGGCCGATGTGACGCTCAAGCAGGGCATCGAAAAAACCCTGATGGGCCGCGTGCCGGGCGTGACCGCCGTGCGTGACGCGACCGATCATGACAGCGGCCACGCGCCTTACATTCCGCGCGGCAACGTCGCCTGATCGCTGACGCGTGCCTCTGACCCGGGCCGAGCAACTCATTGATCTGCTGCTGGCGCGCCAGCAGCCCCGCGCCGTCCTCGAGAAGTCCACGCGCCTGCCCTATGGCTGGGCGCTGTGGCTGCGCTCGCTGGGGCCACTGCCGCGGCCGTTCCATGCCCGCGAGGTGATCGCAGTTTTCCTGCCGCGCCCGCTGCCGGGCCCGCCAGGCCAGTCGCCGCGGCTGTCGCCGTGGCAGGCGCTGCGCCGATTGTTCTGGCAGGACTGGGACGCCGCGCCGCGCGACCAGCGCTGGATGCGCTGGACCTCGGCACTGGTCAGTGCACTGCTGCATCTGCTGTTCTTCGTGCTGTTGCTGTGGGTGGCGGTGATCCGTACCAGCGCGCCGGACGAAGAGGGCACCGAGGGCGAGCGCGTGCAGGTGGAGTTCGTCGGCCGCGCGTCGCAGGAAGGCGGTGGCGATCAGCCGGGCGCCGAAGCGGCTGCGGCTGCGGCGGCAGGTCGGGTTACGCCGGGCCAGGAGGCGGGCGCTGCCTCGGCCCCTGCGCCGCGTCCGGTGGCTGCCGAAACCACCGCCTCATCCCCGGCATCCGCGCCGACCGCCAGCGTTCCACCACCGCCGGCCGACGCCGAGCCGGCGCCGGTGGCCGCGCCGCCGCCTTCGCCCGTCCAGGCCACCGAAGTGGCGCAGGCCAGCACGGATTTCGTGGTGCCGCCGGTCAGTGTGCCGCGCACCGAAGTCAGCGTCGTACCGCGTGACAGCACACTCGCCGTGCGCGAGCGCAGCGTGCAGCCGGTGCAGGCGCCGCCGACACCAAGCCCGGTGCGTACCCCGGAACTGGCCGTGCGCACGCCGCAGGTGCGTGACATCCAGGTGCGCGAACGCGAAGTCAGTACGGTCGACGCGCCGGTGGCTCCCCAACCGCTGCGCAACGCGGAAGTGCAGGTGCGCGTGCCGCAGCAGGACGTGCAGGTGCGCGAACGTGAAGTGCAGGCCGTGGCCGATCCGCAGGTGCGGATGGCGGCGGTGGCCGGGCGTGAGCCCGCCGTACGCGCGCCCACTGGCCGCGACGTGCAGGTGCGGGAACGTGAAGTGGCCTCGGCACCGGTGGCAGCGCCGGCATCCTCCAGTGGCAGTGCCACGGCGACGCCTGCGACTGCGGCCCAGGGCAGCGCGACGCAGGCGAGCAGCAGCGCGCGTCCGTCAGCATCCAGCAGCACACCCGCAAACGCGGGAGCGCGCCCGGCGCCTGATCCAGGCAACTGGGCGACACCTGCCAAGGGCGATGACTGGGGGTCTTCCAGCCGCAACCGCGACGGCAGCAGCAACGGTACCCGCCAGGCCAGTACCGCCGGCAAGGGCAGCGGCCTGTTCAATGCCGATGGCAGCGTGCGCGTGCCTGGCCAGGAGGGCGATGGCCATGCCGCGCGCGGTGCGCCCGGTGGGGCCAACGACGGCTGGAGCAAGGAGCGCATTGCGCAGTCCGGCACCTGGCTGAAGCGCCCGCCGTACGACTACACGCCGACCTCGTTCGACAAATACTGGGTGCCGCAGGAATCGCTGCTGGCCGAATGGGTGCGCAAGGGCGTCAAGGCGATGGACATTCCATTGCCGGGCACCAACACAAGGATCTCCTGCGTCATTTCGATCCTGCAGGCCGGTGGCGGCTGTGGCCTGACCAACCCCAACATGCAGGACCAGCCGGCCGTGGCACGACCGCCGCCGGACATCCCGTTCAAGAAGGAACTGCAGGAAGACAACGGGAGCCGCTAGGCAGGGGGCCGCGCCGACGTGCTGGCCGGCCCGCGCTTTGGCCTCTGCCAAGGCGTCAGTGCATGCCGGCCAAGGCAGTGACCTTACGCGCTCTGCGACAGGAACACCCAGAACGGTACGTCGCGGCCGACCCAGTCACGGCTGGTCTCGTCCATCACGTCCAGCAGGGTGTCGAAGTCCTTCTGCGGACCGGCGCGCAGCGCGTCCACGTCGGCCAGGAACAGCGCGTAGCCATTGGCCGGCAGCCATTGCAGGTCGCGCAGGTTGTCCGACAGCGCATCCCAGTTGCCGCCGAAACCGGCCGGGAAATCCAGCTGTGCGGCCAAACGGGCGAGCAGGGTGCGCTTGTCCGCGACGCCCTCTAGATCGATGCGGATCACTTTCAGGCCGGCATCGCGCATCGCCGCGGCCAGTGCGCCGATGTCGTCGCTGTCGATGGCGTAGACGCCGGCGTTGTTGATGTCATGCAGGCCAAGGCCGAAATCATCGTGGCTCATCACTGCGCTCCCTGGGCCGGTACGGTGAAGCTGCGGAATGACGCGTAATGGTCGTCGGTGTAGTACCACGCTTCCGGCGGATCGCCGCCGGTGACGATGCGACGCGTGCCACGCGTACGCGCGCCAGGGGTGTCGACGGTGTATTCGCGGTAGTAGCCGCGCGCGCGCTGCGGCAGCTGCTGCTCGCGGTTGCCGAAGGTACTGCCGTCCTGGCGGTGCGGGAATGGACCGCCACGCTGGATCAGGGCGATGGTCGCGCGCGCTTCGGCGGGCAGGAACGCGGGAAGTCCGCTGTCCTTGCCGGGCGAGGCGGTGGCCGGCGCGCGCGCGACAGGCGTGCCCTGCAGGTCGGGCGCGAACTGCGGCGCTGGCGGCCTTTGCAGGAAATGGTTGGCGACCAGGCCGAGCAGCAGCAGGGCGATGGCGGTGATCAGCAGCCGGGGGTTGCGCATGGGCAGGGGCGGGCGAGGGTAGTACACGCACTGTAGCGCCTGTGCGCTGCACGGTGCATGAGGAGCGCGCTGCGTCACTGCTGCGTAACAATTGCCGTCGTGCTCACTGGCAGGACGCAATTTCCTTTACATCCCCCTTGGTAATCTGGCGGTCTGTCCCCATCATTCACCGCGCACCGCCCGACATCGTCGGGTGCCCTCGCAATCAGGAGATGCATCATGGCCTACACCCTGCCCAAGCTGTCCTACGCCTACGACGCGCTGGAACCGCATATCGATGCGGCGACGATGGAAATCCATCACACCAAGCATCACCAGACCTACATCAACAACGTCAACGCGGCGCTGGAAGGCACCGAGTACGCTGACCTGCCGGTCGAAGAGCTGGTGAAGAAGCTCAAGTCGCTGCCGGAGAACCTGCAGGGCCCGGTGCGCAACAACGGTGGTGGCCATGCCAACCACTCGCTGTTCTGGACCGTGATGGCCCCCAATGCCGGCGGCAACCCGGTGGGCGACGTGGCCAAGGCCATCGACAAGGACCTGGGCGGTTTCGACAAGTTCAAGGATGCCTTCACCAAGGCCGCGCTGACCCGTTTCGGCAGTGGCTGGGCGTGGCTGAGCGTGACCCCGGACAAGAAGGTCGTGGTCGAGAGCACCGGCAACCAGGACAGCCCGCTGATGGAAGGCAACACCCCCATCCTCGGCCTGGACGTGTGGGAACACGCGTACTACCTGAAGTACCAGAACCGCCGCCCGGAATACATCGGCGCGTTCTTCAACGTCATCGACTGGAACGAAGTCGAGCGCCGTTACCAGGAAGCGATCGCCTGATCGCGTGACGGGATGACATGAGAAGGCCGGGGGAGACCCCGGCCTTTTCTGTTGCAGCAGTCGTTCGATAGTGCCGGCCGCAGGCCGGCAACCGTGCAGTACCGGGGGAGCCGGCCAGCGGTCGGCACTACCTATTCCGCAGTGGCCGTATCGCCCTGCAGGCGCAGGGTCGCCATCACACCCAGACGCAGGCCGGGCAGGTCGCCGTCGGCCGGCAGCAGGATCGGCTGCTGGCGGATGCCGCCGAAATGCTTGACCTGGAACAGCACATCCAGGCCGTGGCCGCTGCTGCCGCCCCCACTGGCCGCCGGCGCCTCGGCACGGCCGCCGGGATTGCGCCGGGCCGGCTGGAACCCCGGCGTGCTGCGCACCAGTTCCACCGTGCTGGCCGAGAAATCGCCGGCAATCAGGCTCGGCATGCCTTCGGCGGTGGCGCCGATCCAGGTCATCAGGTCGCTGGTCTGGTGCTGGCGGGCGCTGGCCTCGTCCGGGTCCGGGCGCAGCCGCGCCACATAGATGTTGACCAGCGCCTCGCCCAGCCTCAGCCGCATCATGCCGGCCGCGCTGAAGGTGCCGGGAGGATGCAGCAGGGTCACGCCGTCCTCGCTGACCGGCAGCCGGGTCAGCATGGCGTTGCCATGCCGCAGCGGCTGGCTGGGCGGATCGGCGGTAACGAAGTCGCAGCTGTAGCGCAGCCGGCTGGCCAGCCAGCAGGCCGGGTTGCGGCCCTGCTGCTGCAGCACCTGCTGCACCGAGATCACGTCCGGCTGCAGCTCGGTCAGCAGCTGTGCGACCTGCTCGCGGCGCTGCTTCCATTGCGCGTCATCGCGGCTGGGCAGCTCCAGCGCGGCGACCGTCAGCTGCCTGGGGTCGCTCTCGCTGGCAACGGCGGCCGGCGCCTGTGGTCGTGCCTGCGCCTGCAACGCCAGCAACAGCGCAAGGCAGCTGAGCAGGAGGCGGGCGTGGGCGAGGGGGCGCATAACGATAAGTTTACGCTTTTGTCGTGCAGGTGCCGTGACTTCCGGCAGGGCCTGCACTGCCTGCCATGGATTGGCACCGTTGTCATGCAGCCCTGCAGCGTGCTTCGCAAGCCCCGGTTCCGGTAACCTTGCGCCTTTCGCTTTGCAGGAATGCCTTACAGGATGAGCCACGACGCAGTCGCCCCCATCGCCGGCCAGGGAAAGATGCCGCGCCAGATTCCGTACATCATCGGCAATGAGGCCTGCGAGCGGTTCAGTTTCTACGGGATGCGCAACATCCTGGTGCAGTTCCTGATCACCTCGCTGCTGCTGCAGGAAATCACTGCCGAAGGCCGTGCCGGTGAAGCCAAGGACATCATGCACAGCTTCATGATCGGCGTGTATTTCTTCCCGCTGCTCGGTGGCTGGCTGGCCGACCGGTTCTTCGGCAAGTACCACACCATCCTCTGGTTCAGCCTGGTCTACTGCGCCGGCCACCTGTGCCTGGCGCTGTTCGAGAACAGCCGCGAGGGCTTCTTCCTCGGCCTGGGCCTGATCGCGCTCGGTGCCGGCGGCATCAAGCCGCTGGTGGCCTCGTTCATGGGCGACCAGTTCGACCAGAGCAACAAGCACCTGGCCAAGATCGTCTTCGACGCCTTCTACTGGATCATCAACTTCGGCTCGCTGTTCGCCTCGCTGCTGATCCCGCTGGTGCTGAAGAACTGGGGCCCGCAGTGGGCGTTCGGCATCCCGGGCATCCTGATGTTCATCGCTACCTTCGTGTTCTGGCTGGGCCGCAGGCGCTACGTGCTGGTGCCGCTGCCGCCGAAGGACCCGCATTCGTTCGCCAACGTGGTGCGTACCGCGCTGACCACGCGCGTGGCTGGCCAGGGCCGTCCGGGCCTGGTGATCGCCGTGCTTGGCCTGGCGCTGGCGGTGGCCTCGTTCGGCCTGGTCGGTTCGCTGGGCATCGTGATCTGCCTGTGCCTGGCGCTGGTGGCCATCCTTGCCGGCATCGGTGGCGGCACCTGGCTGCAGCTGGACCGCGCCCGTGGCCAGCATCCGGCCGAAGCCGTGGAAGGCGTGCGCTCGGTACTGCGCGTGCTGGTGATCTTCGCGCTGACCACGCCGTTCTTCTCGCTGTTCGACCAGAAGGCCTCGACCTGGGTCCTGCAGGGCCAGCAGATGCAGATGCCAAGCTGGTTCACCGCCTCGCAGATGCAGGCGCTGAACCCGCTGCTGGTGATGATCCTGATTCCGTTCAACAACCTGGTGCTGTATCCGGCCCTGCGCCGCTTCGGCTTCGAACCGACCGCGCTGCGCCGCATGACCGCCGGCATCGCCTTCAGTGGCCTGGCCTGGATCGTGGTGGGTGGCATCCAGGTGGTGATGGACGGCGGCAACGCCATGTCGATCTTCTGGCAGATGCTGCCGTACGCGCTGCTGACCTTCGGTGAGGTGCTGGTCTCGGCCACCGGCCTGGAGTTCGCCTACAGCCAGGCACCGCAGGCGATGAAGGGCGTGGTGATGAGCTTCTGGAACCTGACCACCACCATCGGCAACCTGTGGGTGCTGCTGTCCAACGCAGCGGTGCGCAACGACACGGTCACCCACCAGATCGCGGGCACGGGCCTGAGCGAGGCGGCGTTCCTGATGTTCTTCTTCGCCGGCTTCGCCTTCGTCGCGGCGTTGGCCTTCGGTTGGTACGCGAAACGCTATCGTATGGTCGACAACTACCGTAGCGCCTGAGCCTGACATGACCCCCGTCAATCTGCTGTTGATCGCCATCACCGCCATCCTGTCGTGGATGGCGTTCAACAACCGCAAGCTGGCCGACCGCCTGATCCTGTGGCCGCCGGCCATCGACCGTCACCGCCAGTACGACCGGCTGGTGACCTATGGCTTCATCCACGCCGACTGGTCGCACCTGATCTTCAACATGATCACCCTGTTCTTCTTCGGGGGATTCATCGAGAGCGTGATGGTGCAGCTGACCGGCAGCTACCTGACCTACCCGGCGTTCTACATCGGCGCGCTGCTGGTCTCGATCCTGCCCAGCTACCTGAAGAACCAGAAGAACCCGAACTACCTCAGCCTCGGGGCGTCCGGGGCGGTATCGGCGGTGCTGTTCGCCTTCATCCTGATCAAGCCGTGGTCGATCATCCTGGTGTTCTTCATCCCGGCACCGGCGATCATCTATGCCGCGTTCTACGTCGGCTACAGCATCTGGATGGACAGGCGCGGTGGCGACCGCATCAACCACAGCGCGCACCTGGCAGGTGCGGCGTTTGGCGTGATCTTCATGCTGGCCATGCAGCCGAGCATCTTCACCCACTTCCTGCGCGAACTCTCCAACCCGACCTTCCGCCTCGGCGGCGGTTGATGCGGGTAGCGGGGCGGATCGGGTCCGATCCGCCCCGGCCGGGTCAGGCTGCGGTCTGCTGGCCGTAGGTATCCAGCAGGCGGGCGAACACTTCCTCGCCGATGCGCTGGAAATCCTGATCCTCGGTCTGCCCTTCCACCGCCAGTTGCAGCAGGCCCTCCAGCAGGGCGCGGTCGGTATCGGAATGGGAATTGCTGGCGTGCATGGGAGCCTCCACGGTGGTGCGCATGGTCAACGGTCGCAAGGGTCGTGCCAGCCTGGCCGTACCCCTCCATAGGCGATAGCGGCCGGCCCGCCTCCAGCTTGAGGGCGAAAACTGACGTGAATGGACTGGACTTGCCCCTGTTCAGGCTTCACGCGATCATGGCGCCCGGCTGCGCACCATCCACGCAGTCGCCGCAGGAGACAGTTCCATGGCTTCGGTCACGCCCCCCGGTCTGGCCTATGAGGTCGAGCACGACCTGGCCAACCACCGCTTCACCGCACGTGTGCGCGGACAGCTGGCGGTGCTCGATTACCAGATCAAGCGCAGGCGCATGGTCATCACCCATACCGAGGTGCCCGAGCCGATCGCCGGCCGTGGCATCGCCGGTGAGCTGACCCGCGTGGCACTGCGTTTCGCGCGCGAGCAGAAATACAAGGTGGTGCCGGCATGTTCCTACGCCGAAGCCTTCCTGCAGCGCCACGAGGAGTACCACGACCTGCTCGTTGGCTGAACGCCAGCGGGTCACGCTTCAGCCATGGCAGGCGATGATGTACAAACATGAACAGGGGATCCCGATGAAGATTGGAAACAACCGGCCACTGCGCGGCAGCGTGTTGGCCGGCGTGGTGGGCGTGCTGTTGCTGGCCGGTTGCCAGCGTGAAAGCGAGCCGGCACCGGCGACCGACGCGGCGCCCGCCGCCGAGGCGACGGCCGCGGGCGAAACGCCGGCCACGGAAGCGCCGCTGGATCTGCGCGACGTGATCGAGAACAACGAGCGCGAAGTGGTGGGCATCAGCTACCCGGCCGGTATCGACCGTTATCCGGGCCTGGCCCGCGCGCTGCAGAGCTATGCCACGAGTGCGCGCAGCGACCTGCAGCAGGCGCTGGACGGGCTGGGCAACGACAAGCCGACCATGCCCTACGAGCTGTCGCTGAGCTTCGAGAAGCTGCTTGAAACCCCGCAGCTGGTGGTGGTCAGTGCCGACGGCAGCCGCTACACGGGTGGCGCCCACGGCGAACCGCTGGTGGCGCGCTTCGTGTGGCTGCCGCAGCAGCAGCAGATGCTCAGCGCCGAAAAGCTTGTGGCCGATGCCAAGGGCTGGAAGGCGATCAGCGATTTCGTCGCCGACCAGTTGCGCGAACGCGTGGCCACCCGCCTCAGTGGCGAGGACATGGACCCGGCCCAGCTGCAGGAATCGCTGCGCAACGCATCGCGCATGATCGCCGACGGAACCGGCCCGCAGGCCGACAATTTCAGCCAGTTCCAGCCACTGACCGACGACAAGGGGCAGATCACCGCGCTGCGCTTTGTTTTCCCGCCGTACCAGGTGGGTCCATACTCGGACGGCACCCAGACCGCCGATGTACCGGCAGCGGTGCTGTTGCCGCACGTGGCCAAGGACTACGTGGAGCTGTTCGCACGCGGTTGACCGCAGTCGAGGAGGTGGCGTGGATACAGGGTTGCAGGAGCGGGTCGCCGGCCTGCTCCACGAAGCCGGGGTCCGCATCGGCGGCACCCAGCCACAGGACATCCAGGTGCATGACCCGCGCTTTTTCGCGCGGGTCATGGGCCACGGCTCGCTCGGCCTGGGCGAGAGCTACATGGAGGGGTGGTGGGATGCCAATGTCCTGGATGAATTCCTCGTCCACCTGATGCAGGCGCACCTGGATGAACGGGTGCACGGCTGGCGCGAAGTGGCAGACGCGCTGAAGGCGCGCCTGTTCAACCTGCAGGCGGGGCAGGGCAGTTACGAAGTCGGTCGCCGCCATTACGACCTCGGCAATGATCTCTACCAGGCCATGCTCGGCCAGCGCCTGGTCTACAGCTGTGGCTATTGGCGCAACGCCGACGACCTCGACGCCGCACAGGAGGCCAAGCTCGACCTGGTCTGCCGCAAGCTGGGCCTGCGCCCGGGCCAGCGCGTGCTGGACATTGGCTGCGGTTGGGGCGAAGCCCTGAAGTTCGCCGCCGAGCGCTACGGTGTCAGCGGCGTCGGCGTGACCATATCGCAGGAGCAGGCCGAGTTCGCGCGGCAGTTGTGCGCTGGCCTGCCGATCGAAATCCGCCTGCAGGATTACCGTGAACTGGACGAACCATTCGATGCGATCTTCTCGATCGGCATGTTCGAGCACGTCGGTGACAAGAACTACGCCAGTTTCTTCGAAGTGGCCAAGCGCTGCCTGTCGCCGCGCGGGTTGCTGCTGTTGCATACCATCGGCACCAATGTCTCACGGCATCGCACCGATCCATGGATTGCACGCTACATCTTCCCCAACTCGATGCTGCCGTCGGCGGTGCAGATCACCAAGGCGTTCGAAGGCCGTTTCGTGCTGGAGGACTGGCACAACTTCGGCACCGACTACGACCTGACCCTGCAGGCATGGCGGCGCAACGTGGAAGCAGCGTGGCCGCGGCTGGATGCGCACTACGACGAGCACTTCCGGCGCATGTGGCGCTTCTACCTGGCCGGGTCGATGGCCACCTTCCGCTGCCGGCACGCGCAGCTGTGGCAGCTGGTGCTGTCGCCGGAAGGCGTGCCGGGTGGGTACGTGGCGCCGCGTTGATGGCGTGGCTGGGGTCGGAGCCCTTTCCGTCGGAAAGGGATCCGACCCCGGGGTCAGATCCCTTTTCGCAGAAGAGGGCTCTGACCCCGACCACAACAAAAAACCGCCCGGTCTCCCGGGCGGTTTTCGTTTCAGGCGACTGCGCTGGCGATCAGTTGCCGGCGCCGGTCAGGCCACGCTTTTCCAGCAGCGGTTCGATCTGCGGCTCGTGGCCGGCGAAATCGCGGAACAGCTGCATCGCGTCGACGCTGCCGCCCTTGGACAGCAGGGTGGCGCGGAAGTGGTCGCCGTTCTTGCGGCTCAGGCCGCCGTTGTCCTTGAACCACTTCTGGGTGTTGGCGTCGAGCACTTCCGACCAGATGTAGGCGTAGTAGCCGGCCGAGTAGCCGCCCATGATGTGGCTGAAGTACGGGGTCTTGTAGCGCGGCGGAACCGGCGCGTAGTAGATGCCGTCCTTCTCCAGCGCGGCGCGCTCGAAGGCCATCACGTCCTTGGCCGCCGGCACCTGGTCCGGGCCGATCTGGTGCCAGTTCTGGTCCAGCATCGCCGCCCCCAGGTATTCGGTGGTGGCAAAGCCCTGGTTGAACTTCGATGCGGCAATCACCTTGTCCAGCAGGGCCTGCGGCATCGCCGAACCATTCTGGTAGTGCTTGGCGTAGTTCTTCAGGATGACCGGGTTGTCGGCCCACATCTCGTTGACCTGCGAGGGGAACTCGACGAAGTCGCGCGGCACCGAGGTGCCCGAGAAGTAGGGGTACTTCACGTTGGAGAACATGCCGTGCAGGGCGTGGCCGAACTCGTGGAAGGTGGTGTTCACCTCATCCCAGGTCAGCAGGGTCGGCTGGCCGGCTGGCGGCTTCGGGATGTTCAGGTGATTGGCGACCACCGGCTTGAAGCCGGTCAGCTTGGACTGCGAGACGTAGGAGTTCATCCACGCACCGCCGCGCTTGGAGGCGCGCGCATACGGATCGAAGATGAAGATCGCCAGCTGGCTGCCATCGGCGTCGAACACGTCGTAGACGGTGACGTCATCGTGGTAGACCGGCAGGTCGGTGCGCTGCTTGAAGGTCAGGCCGAATTCCTGGCCGGCGGCGTAGAAGACGCCGTTCTCGAGCACGTTCTTCAGTTCGAAGTACGGCTTCAGCTGCGACTCGTCGAAGTTGTACTTGGCCTGGCGCACCTTCTCGCTGTAGAAGGCCCAGTCCCACGGTTCCAGCTGGAAGGTCGGCTTGCGCGCGGCCTTCTGCTCCTTGTCGATCATCGCCTGCAGGTCGGCGGCTTCGCGCTTGGCATTGGCCACCGCGGCCGGAGCCAGCTTGCCGAGCATCGCGTTGACCGCTTCGGGGGTCTTGGCGGTCTGGTTGGTCAGGTTGTAGGCGGCGAAGTTCGGGAAGCCCATCAGCTTGGCCTTGTCGGCACGCAGCTGCATGATGCGCGAGACCAGCGCGGTGTTGTCGAACTCACCGCCGCGGCTGCCGCGGGTGGTCGAGGCTTCGTAGATCTTCTGGCGCAGGGCGCGGTTGGCCAGGTTGGTCAGCGGCGGCTGGCCGGTGGTGTTGAGCAGGGTGATCACGTATTTGCCTTCCAGGCCACGCGCCTTGGCGGCTTCGGCGGCGGCGGCGATCTGCTCCTTGGACAGGCCAGCCAGCTCCTTGACGTCGTCGACGGTGATCGCCGAAGCGTTCACTTCCGACTGCACGTTCTGGCTGAACTTGGTGCCCAGATTGGCCAGTTCGGCATTCATGTCCTTCAGCGTGGCCTTGTCGGCCTCGGACAGCTTGGCGCCGGCGCGCACGTAGTTGTCGTAGTACTTCTCGACCAGGCGCACGCCTTCGGCGTCCAGGCCCAGCTGGCTGCGGGTGTCGTACAGCGCCTGGATGCGGGCGAACAGCTTGCCGTTCAGCGCGATCGCATCGCTGTGCGCGGCAAACTTCGCCGAGTAGTCGGCCTGCAGCTTCTTGCGGGTGTCGTTGGTATCGGCGCCGACCAGGCTGAAGAACACGGTGGTCGCACGGTCGAGGATGTCACCGCTCTTTTCCAGGGCGATGATGGTGTTGTCGAAGGTCGGCTTGGCCTTGTTGTTGGCGATCGCCTCCACTTCCTTCAGCTGCTGCGCCATGCCGGCGTCGAAGGCCGGGGCGAAGTCGCTGTCCTTGATCTTGTCGAACTGCGGGAAGTGCAGCGGCAGCGGGCTTTCGGCGAAGAACGGGTTGGCCTGCTGGGCATTGGTGCTGGCAGCCGGGGTGGCGGCGCCGGCCGAGAAGGCGGGCAGGGCAAGGCCGAGGGACATGGCCACGGCAAGGGCAAGTCGAGTGGTCAAGGTAGAAGCTCCGGTAAGGCAAACAAGGGCCCGAGGGTAACCCGGCCGGCGGCGACTGCACTTGTGTCAAAAGGCATGTTGCCGGGGCCGGGCGCGGGTACCATGCGTTCACCGCCCACGGCCCGCTGCCATGACCACTGCCTACGATTTCAGCTTCCGCGACCTCGACGGCCAGCGGCAGGCGCTGGCCCGGTACCAGGGCCACCCGTTGCTGCTGGTGAACGTCGCCAGCCGCTGTGGCTTCACCCCGCAGTACACCGGGCTGGAGCAGCTGTGGCAGGACTACCGCGAGCGCGGCCTGGTGGTGATCGGCTTCCCGTGCAACCAGTTTGGCGCGCAGGAGCCCGGTGATGCCGCACAGATCCGCCAGTTCTGTTCGCTGGACTATCCGGTCAGCTTCCCGCTGTCGGAGAAGATCGAGGTCAACGGCGATGGGGCCGACCCGCTCTGGAGGTGGCTCGCGCGGGAGAAGCGCGGCGTGCTCGGCAGTGCCCGCATCAAGTGGAATTTCAGCAAGTTCCTGGTCGATCGCCAGGGGCGGGTGGTGTCGCGGCATGCGCCCACCACCCGGCCGGAGCAGCTGCGCGGCGAGATCGAAGCGCTGCTGTGAGGTCGTGCCGGCCGCTGGCCGGCAATCCCGTGGGCCAGGAAGAGCCGGCCAGCGGCCGGCACTACCGTTGCAGCATCATTTCTCGACGAACGCGCGCTCGAACACGTAGTGGCCCGGCTGGCCGATGCGCGGCGAAACCTGGAAACCGCGGGCATCGAGCACAGCACGCAGGTCGGCCAGCATCTGCGGGCTGCCGCAGATCATCGCGCGGTCGTTTTCCGGGCTCAGCTCCGGCAGGCCGAGGGTGCGCTGCATCTGGCCGCTTTCCATCAGCGAGGTCAGGCGGCCCTGGTTGGCGAACGGCTCGCGGGTGACGGCCGGGTAGTACAGCAGCTTGTCGCCGATCATCTCGCCCAGGAACTCGTGCTCACGCAGCTCCCTCTCGAAGTAATCGCGGTAGGCCAGATCCTTTTCGTAGCGCACGCCGTGGCAGAGGATCACCTTCTCGAAGCGCTCGTAGGTCTCCGGGTCCTTGATGACCGACAGCCACGGCGCCATGCCGGTACCCGTGCCCAGCAGGTACAGGTTCTTGCCCGGGTGCAGGTCGCTGATCAGCAGGGTGCCGGTGGGCTTCTTGCCGACCAGCACCTTGTCGCCCGGCTTGATGTGCTGCAGGCGCGAGGTCAGCGGGCCGTCCTGCACCTTGATGCTGAAGAACTCCAGATGCTCTTCCCAGTTGGCGCTGGCGATGGAGTACGCACGCAGCAGCGGCCGTGCCTCGGTTTCCAGGCCGATCATCACGAACTGGCCGTTCTCGAAGCGGAAGCCGCTGTCGCGGGTGGTGGTGAAACTGAAGTAGGCGTCGGTCCAGTGACGGACCTCAAGCACCGTTTCGGCGCCAAAAGCGGAGGACATGGGCGTATCTGTCAAAAGTCGTCGGGGGAATTCTATCTCAAATGAGACGGGTTCTCATTGGGCGGAACGAGAGGCGTTCTCAGCGGTAACCCGCCGCCTGCAGCTCGAACAGCTCGGCATAGCGGCCGCCCTGTGCCATCAGCTGGGCGTGGGTGCCACTGGCCTCGATCCGGCCATCGGCCAGCACCAGGATGCGATCGGCCATGCGGACCGAGGAAAAACGGTGGGAAATCAATACGGCGGTGCGATTATCCGCCAGTTCCCTGAACCGCTGGAACACCTCGAATTCACTGCGCGCATCCAGTGCTGCCGTTGGCTCATCCAGGATCATCACCTGCGCATTGCGCATCCACGCGCGGGCAATGGCGATCTTCTGCCACTGGCCACCGGACAGGTCCACGCCCCGCTTGAAACGGCGGCCGATCAGCTGGTCGTAGCCACCGGGCAGCTCCTCGATCACTTCCTCGGCCATGCCGCGGCGCGCGGCGTCGGCGATGCGCGCCCGGTCGTCCATGGCCTCGACCTGGCCGACGCCGATGTTCTCGCCGGCGCTGAGGTTGTAGCGCACGAAGTCCTGGAAGATCACCCCGAGGTTGGCGCGCAGGTCGTCCAGGTCGTAGTCGCGCAGGTCGCGGCCATCGAGCAGGATGCGACCCTCGTCCGGTTCGTACAGGCGTGCCAGCAGCTTCACCAGGGTGGTCTTGCCGGCGCCGTTCTCGCCGACCAGGGCCAGCACTTCGCCGGCCTGCAGCTGGAAATCGAGGTGGCGCACCGCCCACTGTTCGGCATCGGGATAGCGGAAGCCGACGTTCTCGAACACGAAGCCCTGGCGGATCGGCTGCGGCACGCGTATGGCGCCTTCGCGCGAGTGGATTTCCGGCTCGATCTGGAAGAACGAGAACAGGTCGTCCAGGTACAGCGCCTGGCTGGCCACCTGCGAGAAGCCGATCAGCAGGCCTTCCAGCAGCTGGCGCAGGCGCAGGAAGCTGCCGGCAAGGAAGGTCAGGTCGCCGATCGAGAAATCGCCGCGCACCGTGCGCCAGGCGATGTAGGCGTAGGCGGTGTAGTAGCCCAGCGTACCCAGCGCAGCCAGCAGCGTGCCCCAGAACGCCCGGCGCCGTGCCAGGGCACGGTTGGCCTGGAACAGCGCCACCGACAGGCGCCGATAGCGCTCGACCAGGAAGCGGTGCAGGTTGTAGATCTTCACTTCCTTGGCCGTTTCCACGCTGGCACCGAGCTGGCGCAGGTAGTCGAGCTGGCGGCGCTCGGGCGTCCATTGGAAGTTGAGGCTGTAACCGGCCGCGTTGAAGTGCGATTCGCCGATGAAGGCCGGCACCAGTGCCAGCGCAAGCAGCAGGATCAGCCACGGCGCGTAGACCAGCAGGCCGACGGCGAGGCTGGCCACGGTGATCGCGTCCTGCACCTGGCCGAACAGCTGGCTCATCAGGTTCATCCGGCCCATGGTCTGGCGCCGCGCACGGTCCAGCTTGTCCTGCAGGTCCGGGTCCTCGAAGTCCTCCAGATCCAGCGTCGCCGCGTGTTCCATCAGCCGGATGCTGGTGACGTTGGCGAACAGCTCGGAGAGCAGGGCATCGGCGTAGCTGACCAGCCGGCCGAGCAGGTCCGAGGCGATGGCCAAGCCGAATTCCAGCGCCAGCAGGCCCAGCAGCGGATTGAGCATGCCGCTGGACAGCGCCTCGCCCAGCGGCGGGAAACCGGCGTCGTGCTGGCTCAGGTGCAGGGCGCTGTCGATGATCAGCTTGCCGACGTACAGCATCGCCACCGGCAGCAGCGCACGGATCAGGCGCAGCCCCAGGCTGGCCAGGGTGAGCGCGGGGCTGGTCTGCCAGACCATGCGCAGGAACGGCGGCAGGTTGCGCATCGCCTTGAAGCGCTGGCGCAGGCTGGGTTTCTTCGCGGCGGCAGCGCCAACGGGGGGGATGGCAGGCATGCGCGTATTGTGCGCGCGTGATACGTGCAGGGGGAGTCAGTGCAGCCGTGTTGCCGGCACCGGGGTCAGATCCCTTCGCGAAGCGAAGGGATCCGACCCTCCCGTATCCACGCATTGCGTGGATCCAGCGTGCCGACCAAGGTCGACACCTACCAGCAGCACCGATGAACTGTCGAAGGCGGGGTGGGTCAGGCCGGCAGCGGCGGCAGCAACCCCGCACCGAGGCGGTTCCAGGCATTGATCACCGCGATGCCCATGCTCAGGTCACTGATGCCCTTCTCATCGAAGTGCGGTGCCAGGGCATCGAACGCGGCCTGCGACGGCGCGCCGTCGGTCAGCCGGGTCAGCGCCTCGGCCCAGCCCAGTGCCGCGCGCTCGCGTTCGTCGAAGAAGCGGCTCTCGTGCCATGCCGGCAGCGTGTCCAGCTTGCGCGGCTCGATGCCGCCCTTGCGCAGCGCGGTGCCGTGCATGTCCATGCAGTAGCCGCAGCCGTTGAGCTGCGACACGCGCAGGAACACCAGTTCCATCAGGGTCGGATCGATCGAGCTGTCATGCACGGCCTGGCTGGTGGCCAGCAGGCCCTTGAAGGCCTCGGCGGCCAGGCGGGTGTAGGGGACGCGGGGAGAGGCGTGGTCGGACATTTTCGGCTCCACGGCGGCCACGGTGGCCGCCTTTCACTACCAGGACGCCGTACCGTCATCGCGCGTGACAACACCCGGCAGCTTTTCCGGATTCAACACGCTGTACACGTTGGCGATGCGGCCATCGACCACTTCGATGGTGGTGACCGAATGCAGGCGCTCACCCTGGAAGCGCAGGATCGCCGGCTCGCCGTTGACGTAGCCCAGCTGGGCGGGATGCACCGCGCCGCGGCGGGCGATGGCCCAGAACAGGCGGCCGATGCGTTCGGCGCCCAGCAGCGGCCGCACCGCCGCAGTGACCACGCCACCGCCGTCGGAAACCAGCACCGCGTTGGCGTGCAGCAGGGCCTGGATCGCGTCGCTGTCGCCGCGCTGCGAGGCCTCCATGAAGCGCGCCAGCAGCTGCCGGTGCTGGCTGGCATCGGCATTGAAGCGCGGTCGTCCGGCCTGCAGGCGTTGCCGGGCACGGTGCACCAGCTGCCGGCAGTTGGCCTCGCTGTGGCCGATCAGCTCGGCGATCTGACGGTAGTCGTGGTCGAACGCCTCCTTCAGCAGGAAGGCGGCGCGTTCCTCCGGGCCGAGCTGTTCGAGCAGGGTCAGGAAAGCGACCGAGACGTCGTCGGCCAGCGCATGCAGCTGGGCCGGACCGGGCGCCGGGTCCGGCTCCAGGGTGACCGCCAGCGGTTCGGCCAGCCATGGGCCGACGTAGTGGACGCGCTCGCGCTTGGCCGCACGCAGCCGGTCCAGGCCGAGCCGGGTGGTGGTGGTGACCAGCCAGGCCTCGGCATCGCGGACGGCCGCAGGATCGGCGCCGGACCAGCGCAGCCAGGCGTCCTGGACCACGTCTTCGGCGTCGGTGCGGCTGCCGAGCAGGCGGTAGGCCAGCGCCATCAGGCGCGGGCGGTGGGTCTGGAAAGCGGTTTCGGCATTCATGTGGGCAAGGACGCCGCAGTGGCGCGTGGCGTGACAGGGCGTCGGGGGAATCTTGCCGGCCAGCGGCCGGCACTACCACCCCGGGGCCGGGGGAGGGGGTAAAATGGGTGGATTACCCCCGCCAGCCTCGAGCAAGCGAGCAAGACGTGACATCGATCAAGCAGGAAGACCTCATCCAGTCCATCGCCGACGCGCTGCAGTACATCTCGTACTACCACCCGGTCGACTACATCAAGAACCTTGCCGCCGCCTACGAGCGCGAGGAGTCGCCGGCCGCGAAGGAAGCGATGGCGCAGATCCTGATCAATTCGCGCATGTGCGCCGAGGGCCACCGCCCGATCTGCCAGGACACCGGCATCGTCACCGTGTTCCTGGAAATCGGCATGGACGTGCGTTGGGATGACGCCACCATGGGCGTGGAAGACATGGCCAATGAAGGCGTGCGCCGCGCCTACATGCACCCGGACAACAAGCTGCGCGCCTCGGTGCTGGCCGATCCGGCAGGCAAGCGCATCAACACCAGGGACAACACCCCGGGCGTGGTCAACGTCAAGGTGGTGCCGGGCAACAAAGTCGACGTGATCGTCGCCGCCAAGGGCGGTGGTTCGGAAGCGAAGACCAAGTTCGCCATGCTCAATCCGTCCGACTCGATTGTCGACTGGGTGCTGAAGACCGTGCCGACCATGGGCGCCGGCTGGTGCCCGCCGGGCATGCTGGGCATCGGCATCGGTGGCACCGCCGAGAAGGCGATGCTGCTGGCCAAGGAAGCGCTGATGGAGCCGATCGACATCACCGAGCTGCAGGCCCGTGGTGCGTCCAACCGCATCGAGGAGCTGCGCCTGGAGCTGTACGAGAAGGTCAACGCGCTGGGCATCGGTGCGCAGGGCCTGGGTGGCCTGACCACCGTGCTCGACATCAAGATCAACGACTACCCGACCCACGCGGCCAACCTGCCGGTGGCGATGATCCCGAACTGCGCGGCCACCCGCCATGCGCACTTCACCCTGGATGGCAGCGGCCCGGTGATGCTGGACCCGCCGTCGCTGGAAGACTGGCCGAAGCTGACCTACGACGCATCCAAGGGCACCCGGGTGGACCTGGATACGATTACCCCGGAAGACGTGGCCAGCTGGAAGCCGGGCCAGACCCTGCTGCTCAACGGCAAGCTGCTCACCGGCCGCGACGCCGCGCACAAGCGCATGGTCGACATGCTCAACAAGGGCGAGCAGCTGCCGGTCGATCTGAAGGGCCGCTTCATCTACTACGTCGGCCCGGTCGATCCGGTGCGTGACGAAGTGGTGGGCCCGGCCGGCCCGACCACGGCGACCCGCATGGACAAGTTCACCGAGCAGGTGCTGGCACAGACCGGCCTGCTGGGCATGGTCGGCAAGGCCGAGCGCGGCCCGGCCGCGATCGAGGCGATCAAGAAGCACAAGTCGGCCTACCTGATGGCCGTCGGTGGCTCGGCCTACCTGGTGTCCAAGGCGATCAAGGCGGCCAAGGTGGTCGGTTTCGCTGACCTGGGCATGGAGGCGATCTACGAGTTCACCGTGCAGGACATGCCAGTGACCGTGGCCGTCGACTCCGCCGGCGAATCGGTGCACAAGACCGGCCCGCGCGAGTGGCAGGCCCGCATCGGCAAGATTCCGGTGGTGGTGGAGTAATTCCCGCACGCTTCGGTCCGGACAACGGCGCCCCTGTGGCGCCGTTGCTGTATCTGGAGGCAGGATTAACACGCCTGTAGCCCTGGCTCTGCTACGGTCGGCACACCCTCGCACAGGACGTGTCCATGGCCCTGCATCGCTTCATCGTGGCCGGCGTGCTGCTGGCCCTGGCCGGCTGCAGCACCCCGGCGTCGTACGAAGGCGCGGATTTCCCTGCATCGGCGCAATGCCGCATGCAGTGCCAGGCCGGCTATCGCAGCTGCATGGCGCAGAATGACTCTCTCGGCAGCCGCCAGAGCAATTGCGAGCAGCGGATGGTGCCGGCGCCGGACAAGCGCTGCAAGGACGTGGACAACCCGGACCTGCGCCGTGCCTGCGAACTGAAGACGCATGACTGCACGCTGCGCGCGCCGATGATGTCCTGTGGCGAGCGCCGCGATACCTGCATGAGCAGCTGCGGCTGAGCGACGGCTCCCGCACGGGCGCATAATCGGCCGGCCCACCTGCACAGGATCCGCCGCATGAGCACCACGCTGTATGGTTCGACAAGCACCGCCGCGCTGGTGGTGCACTGGCTGCTGATCGAGCTCGACATCGAGCACGAGTTGGTGCTGCTGGATTTCGACGCGCGCGAGCACAAGTCGGCGGAGTACCTGGCACTGAATCCGGCCGGCGTGGTGCCGACGCTGCTGATCGATGGCCTGGTACTGACTGAAGCGGCGGCGATCGCCCTGTACCTGGCCGACCGCCATCCGGACGCCGGTTTGTTGCCGGCACTGGGCACGCCGCAGCGCGCCGATGCCTACCGCTGGATGTTCTGGTGTGCCAATACGTTGCAGCCGGCCTATCGCGCCTGGTTCTATCCGCACGAGGTGGCGGGCGAGGCAAACGTGGAGGCCAGTCGCGAGATGGCGCGACAGCGCCTGGAAGCGGCCTGGCAGCATGTGGCCACGCACCTGCTGGCGCATGGGCCCTACCTGCTGGGCGCCACGCCCTGCGTGGTCGACTACATGCTGGTGATGCTGATGCGCTGGTCGCGCAACATGCCCAGGCCCAGTGACACCTGGCCGTCGCTCAAGGCACATGCCACCTCGATGAAGGCGCGCCCGGCGTTCGCCGAGGCCTACCGCCGCGAAGGCATCACCGACTGGCGGTAACCAGAAAAGGGGACGGAGGGGATTAAGTCGTTTGTGCACAAACGACTTAATCCCCTCCGTCCCCTTTTCCGTTACAGGATCTCCAGCACCGTTTCCGGCGGGCGGCACAGCCGTGTGCCCTTGGGCGTGCGCACCACGGGGCGGTTGATCAGGCGCGGGTGTTCGGCCATCGCAGCCAGCAGGGTGGCATCGTCGGCATCTTCCAGCCCGAGTTCGGCGAACTGGGTCTCCTTGCTGCGCACCAGGTCGCGCGCGCTCAGGGCCGACTCGGCCAGCACCTGGCGCAGCGTGGCCGCGTCGGGTGGGGTGCCCAAGTACTCGATCACCACCGGGTCGAAGCCCGCATCGCGGATCAGCTTCAGTGCGCCGCGCGAGTTGCTGCAGGCCGGGTTGTGCCAGATCGTCACGTCCATCAGAACCACTCCAGCAGCGACACGCCCACGCCCACATAGGTGGCCTTGTGGTTGTAGTCGATCATGCTCTCGCCATAGCCGTCGAAGACCTGCACATGGCCACGCAGCAGATTGCTGATCGGAAAGCCGTAATCCAGCTGCAGTGCACCGTGGGAGCGGCTGCCGGTGCGCAGCGAATGACGCGCCATCAGCGCGACCTCATGCCCGTTGCGGTTCCAGATCAGGGTCGCGTCACCCCGGCCCATGTAATCCTCGATGTCCGGATTATTGTCTTCGCTGCGGCTTTCCGGGATGCGGTACCACGGGCGCAGCACCAGCGCCCAGTTCTCGCGATCCAGGCCGATGTTGAGCATGACCCGGTTCCAGCTGCGCGAGAGCGGATCGGCCCGTCCGTTGGACTGGTGGTTGAGGCTGATACCGGTCATGCGCCCGCGCCAGCCACCGATCGAGTAGCCGTTGCGGAACACCATCATCACTTCGGGTTCGTAGTTGGTTTCGCGGAACGGGCGCGAATCCTCGCTGTTGTAGGCCTGCCAGCGCGAACTCTGGGTGTAGCCAGCCCAGATGTCGCCGTTGTCGCCGAACAGGTTCTCTGCGATCTTGGTCTTGAAGCTGATCTGGAACTTCAGCTCGGCACTGTCGAGTACCTGCGGGGTCGTCACGCTGTTGGCCGGGTTCGGCGAATGCGGCGTGGTGTTGCGGTCGCTGGTCCAGAACGCCGGCAGCAGGTACACCGGCTTGTAGGCACGCAGCTGGAAGGGCCCCAGCTTGGAGTCCTCGGCCAGCTCCCAGCGGCTGTCCAGCAGCGAACCGCGGCCAGCATTGGCCAGCGCGCTGTCCGGTGCCGCCGGACGGAACAGGTCGCTGACCCGCTCGCGCAGCTTTTCCTCGCCCTGGCTCACGCGCGCGGTCTGTCGTTCCTCGCGGCGCGCCTGCGCAGCCGATTCGGCGGCGGCATCGGCGGCGGCGGTGGCCTCCGGGGTGTGCCCGAAGAGGCGGTCATAGCAGGCCAGGCGGGCCGCGTCGGTGGTGATCGCCGCGCAGGCGGCCGGCGAGGTGTCGGCGCTGGGCGCGAACTCCTGCGCAGCCAACGGTGCACTGGCCAGGGCAAGCGCCAGCGGCGCCAGACGGGGAAGCAGCGTGGGGAGGGTCATTGCAGCAGGCCCTTCGATGGATACGGGAATCGCACAGTGTGGCGGCTGCACCGGATCGCGGCCAGCCCCACCGTTTATGCACGGCCACGGCGTGCGCGTGGCGTGAAGGCTGGGTGGCTCAGAAGAACCAGGCGAACGCGAACAGGCCCAGCATCGCGATCACCACCGCCAGTTTCAGTGCCAGGCCGAGCAGGATGCCGAGCCAGGTCGCCAGGCCCACCTTGGTCGAGCGGCCGAGTTCGCGGGTGTGCCAGTACTCGCCGAGCAGGGCGCCGACCAGCGGTCCGGCAAACAGGCCGATGGGCATGAAGAACAGGCCGACGATGCTGCCGACGAAGGTGCCCCACAGGGCCTTGCGGCTGGCGCCGACGCGCTGCGCGCCAACTACGGTGGCGAGCACGTCCACCAACAGTGAAAGCAGGGTCAGCACGCCCAGCGCGACCAGGGTGGGCCAGCCGACGTGGGCGAAGCCGTCGGCCCAGGCCGCCAGCAGCAGCCCGATGAACACCAGCGGGATGCCCGGGAGGGCCGGCAGGATGATGCCGGCGAAGCCGATCAGGACAAAAATGACCGCTAGCAGATATAAGATGAATGAGAGTCCCATGCTGTCCCGTATGGTGGCCGTTTTGGGGTTGACAGTGAAAGATTTTGCCAGTTGCTTTTTCGTTTTGGGCGGGTTAAGTTGCAGTCGCTGAGCTTGGCAAGGTCACCGTGGATCGTGGCCTGATGAAGCAAGATCTTTCCGATCCGCTGCATCGATGCACCTCGCTTCCCCCTTGCTTGTCAGCCGCCCACCGGGCGTTTCCAACAACAAGAGAGAGTCAAAGGGAGTTAGTGAGATGGCTGAGCGCGAGACCGGTACCGTAAAGTGGTTCAATGATGCGAAGGGCTTCGGCTTCATCAGCCGGCAGAATGGCGAGGACGTGTTCGTGCACTTCCGCGCCATCGAGACCCAGGGCTTCAAGAGCCTCAAGGAAGGCCAGACTGTGAGCTTCGAAGTCGTGCAGGGCCAGAAGGGCCTGCAGGCTGACAAGGTGCAGCCGGTGTAATACCCGCCGCCCGTCGGCATGAAAAAGGCCCGCGCAAGCGGGCCTTTTTCTTTGCCGTTGGCCCGGTGCAGGTCAGCGCAGGATGACCTTGCCATTGACGACTCGCACGTAGGTGTTCTCGCGGATGCCGCCGAGATCGCGCTGGTTGACCACGATGGTGCGGCCATCATCCATGCGCACGCTGATGTCATAGGTATCGCTGGTGACGTTCTTCTGGATCTGGTTGCCGGCCAGGGCACCACCGACCGCGCCTGCGGCGGCGGCGATGTTCTTGTTGCCACGGCTGCCACCGGTGTGGTCGGAGATTTCATGGCCGGCCACGGCGCCGACGATGCCGCCGAGGATCGCGCCGGTCGCGCTGGGCGCGGTGCGGCCCGAGGGCACGGTGTTGATGCGGGTGACGATGCCACAGTCAGCGCAACGGCCCTGGTTGTAGCCGCCATTGTTGCCGTAGCCGCCGTTGTTGTAGCCGTTGTTGTAACCACCGCCGCTGTAACCGGGCGAGGTGGCACAGCCAGCCAGCGCAAGGGTAGCGATGGCGCTGGCGGCGATGAGCTGGATCTTCATGGGGCGTCTCCTGGCCGTGAAGGCGGGTGGGTTGGGTGGTACTGCGTCGTGCAGCAGGGTGGACGAATCCTCTCCTTTCGAACGTGAACAACGCGCCAACCGTGTGCGTGCTGCCCGGCTGCAGGATGAATGCGGCTCAGCGGAAATCCTGGTGGCAGGCGCGGCAGTCCGCCTGCAGTGTTTCCACCAGCTGGGCGAGGGCCCTGCAGTCGCCGGGGGGGGAGGCCAGCGCCGTGTTGAGGTTGCCGCGCAGCTGGCTGGCGTGCTGCTGGAACTGCGCACTGTCCTTCAGCCCGGGAAACGCCTGGTCCAGGTCATTGGACAGCAGGCGCAGCACCTGCAGCCGCGGCACGCTGTCAGCCAGGCTGCAGCGGTTCTGCAGCTGGGCCTGCTGCAGCAGCTGTGACTGCCGCTGCATCACCTGCATCAGGCTGCCCGGGAACGGATCGCGACGCGCCTGCAGGGCGCGGCCGACCATTACCGTGGCGATCAGGCCGATCAGCAGGCCCAGGCAGAGCACGAACAGGTAGCGATGGGCGCTGGACAGGCGGCGGGGCGGGCTGGCATTCATGCGGGCACTCCGGGCGTGCAACGGTGGGTTCGACGCCGGCGTACTGCGGGCGCCAGCACCTGCACGTTAAAATAGCCCGATGAACGAACAGGTCAAACAACGCTTCGCCGGCATCGAACGGCTGTACGGCGTGGGTGCACTCGAGCGCCTGCAGGGCAGCCGCGTGGCGGTGGTCGGCATGGGCGGCGTCGGCTCGTGGGTGGTGGAGGCGCTGGCCCGTTCGGCCGTCGGCCACCTGACCCTGATCGATGCCGACGATATCTGCGTGTCCAACACCAACCGGCAGCTGCCGGCGATGGAAGGCAACTACGGCCGCAACAAGGCCGAGGCGATGGCCGAGCGTTGCCGTGCGATCAATCCGGACATCGGGGTCGACGCGGTGCAGGCATTCCTGACCGTGTCCAACATGGCCGAGCTGCTGGACCGGGGGTTCGATCTGGTGATCGATGCCTGCGACAGCTTCCGGGTCAAGGTCGAGACGATCGCATGGTGCCGCCGCCGCAAGCTGCCGTTGCTGACCGTCGGTGCCGCCGGTGGCCGTACCGATCCGACCCTGGTGCGCATCCGCGATGTCTCTCGCACCGAGCACGACGCCATGCTGGCGCTGATCCGCAAGAAGCTGCGCAGCGAATTCAACTTCCCGAAGAACGCCAAGCGCTATTTCGGCGTACCGGCGGTGTATTCGCTGGAGAATGTGAAGTACCCGCAGGCCGATGGCAGCGTCTGCGGCATCCGTCCGAACCTGGGCGCCGATGCGGCGTTGAAGCTGGACTGTGGTGCCGGCCTGGGCGCGGCAACCCACATCACCGGCGCGTTCGCCTTCGCGGCGGTTGGCAAGGCGCTGGAGATGCTGCTGGAGCCGAAGAAGGTGAAGGTGGATGCGGTAGAGGCCAGCGCGGTGTGATGGATCGTGCCGGCCAGCGGCCGGCACCTACCCGTTACATTGCCGGCAGCGCGAACAATCGCCGCGCATTCTCCGTCGTGGCCTGGGCCACGGCATCCAGCTCCATCCCGCGCAGTGCGGCCACGTGCCGGGCAATGGTCGCCAGCCGCGCTGGCTCGTTGCGCTGGCCGCGGATGCCGGCGTCGGGCTGGTCGGGCGCGTCGGTTTCCAGCAGCAACTGTTCCAGCGGCATCTCGCGCACCAGCCGCTGCAGCCGTTGCGCGCGATCGTAGGTCAGTGGGCCACCGAGGCCGAGCAGGAAGCCCTGCCTGTGCAGTTGCGCGGCCTGTTCCGGGCTGCCGGAAAAGCTGTGCACCACGCCGCGCAGGCCGCCGACGCGGCGGATGGCGGCGATCACCGCATCCACCGCGCGTCGCGCGTGCACGATCACCGGCAACTCGAATTCGCGGGCCAGTTCCAGCTGGCCGATGAAATACGCCTGCTGGGCGTCGGCGTCCAGCCCTTCGACAAAGAAGTCCAGGCCGCATTCGCCGATCGCACAGGGGCGTTCGCGCTCGATCCACTCGCGCAGCAGTGGCAGGTGCCCGGGCTGGTGATCGGCCAGGAACATCGGATGCAGGCCGTAGGCCGGGTACAGCCCCGGCGCCTGCTGGCAGACCTCACGCAGCTTCGGCCAGCTGGCCGCGGTCACCGCCGGTACCACCTGCTGGCGCACCCCCGCGGCCTGCGCACGCTCGATCACCGCAGCGCGGTCACGGTCGAACCCGCTGGCATCCAGATGGCAGTGGCTGTCAACCAGGATGCTCAACGCTGTTCCAGCGGCGGAGGTGTTGCGGCGTTGCGGCTCTTCCAGTTGGCCAGCAGCAGCGTGCCGAAGCCCAGCACCAGCTCATCGACGAACGGGATCGGGTCCGGGATGAACAAGGTCAGCACGAACAGGCCGGCGGTGAGCTTGAACAGGGTGGGGTAGCGCAGCCGGCGGGCCCATTGCAGTACCGGCAGCAGCATCGGGTTGGCCATGGCGGGAAGCCTCGTGGGGAATATGCAAACGCTACCACGGGCCCAGCATTTCCCGATGCTGAATGGGTTATCGGAATGAGCAGGAAATGTGGAGATTCCGTTCAGGCAGCGCATGCTGCAATCTGCCCCGAGAACGTTGCGGATGGTCCGCAAGGAGCAGGTCATGAAAAGCACAACTACAACTGTCCTGGTCGCAGCGGGCGCGCTGCTGGTCGGTGGCATCGCCACCGCCGCCTTCATGAAGAGTGGTGACAAGTCGCCCGATTCCATCAGCGCCGGAACCCCCAATGGTGAATCGCGCCTCGTTGAAGGTAACGCTTCTGACGACGGCGCACGTGGTGACAAGCTGGACCCGTCCGCGCCGCGCGGGCTTGAATATGCCGATGTGCTGAAGGTTGACCCGATCACCGAGAAGCAGAAGGCCTACGCCACCGTGATCGGCACCGATGCGGTGCGCGAAACGTCCACGACCCAGACTCCTCATGAAGTCTGCCAGGACGTGACGGTGCAGGAGCGCCTGCCGGAACGTGATGGCAACGTTGGCGGTACCGTGGTTGGCGCGGTGGTGGGTGGCCTGCTCGGCAACCAGGTCGGTGGCGGCAACGGCAAGAAGGCCGCGACCGCCGCCGGTGCCGTGGCCGGCGGCTTCATCGGCAACCAGATCGACAAGCGCCATGTGGGTGGCCGCGTGGTCAACCGCACCGAGCGCCAGTGCCACACCGAGACCGCCACCTCCGAGTCGAGCCGCGTCACCGGCTACAACGTGACCTACCGCAATGAGGACGGCACCACTGGCACCATGCGCATGGCCAGCAAGCCGGGCAACCGCATTGCCATGGGTACCAACGACGTGGTGAAGGGTTACAACGTGACCTACCGCTATGACGGCGCGGAGAAGACCGTGCGCATGGACAACAAGCCGGCCAGCGATCGCCTGCCGGTGGTCGATGGCCAGCTGGTCACGCAGACCGCTGCCGCCGGTGCCACTGCCGCAGCCACGCGCCAGTAATCCCGGCGCAGCATGCAGTACCTGACGGGCCGGCTCATGCCGGCCCGTTTCATTGCGACCGGCGATATTCATCCGCGCAGGGAAGCCATCCTCCATCATGGGTGCCCCCTTCGACATGGAGCCGGCATGAGCATCTTCGACCTGCGCATCGAAACCGAGCGGCTGATCCTGCGCCCGCTGCTTCGCGAGGACTACGAGCCGTACCTGGCGTTCTGCGCCGACGAGGCCACGATGCGTACCCTGGGCGGCGTGCAGCCACCCTCGGTGGCCTGGCGCGGTTTCTGCAGCCTGGCTGGCGCCTGGCAGCTGTTCGGCTTCTCGATGTTCAGCGTGATCGAGAAATCCAGCGGCGACTGGATCGGGCGGATGGGACCGTGGCAGCCGCAGGACTGGCCGGGTACCGAGGTTGGTTGGGGCATCCGTCATGCCAGCTGGGGCCGGGGCTATGCGCCGGAGGCGGCGGTCGCGGCGATCGACTGGGCGTTCGATACGCTGGGCTGGGCTGAGGTGATCCATACCATCGCCGAGGACAACGACAACTCGCGGGCCGTGGCACGCAAGCTGGGAAGCACCCTGCTGCGCATGGGGGAGTTGCCAGCGCCATACAACGACAAGCCCATGCAGATCTGGGGCCAGTCGCGCGAACAGTGGCGGCAACGCGCGCGCTGAGCGTGGCTTGGTAGTGCCGGCCGCTGGCCGGCAATCGCTTGGATCCAGCTGCATCGAGGATGCCGGCCAGCGGCCGGCACTACCGTGTAGTCATGCTGCACCCGCGCTTGGCATTCACTGGCGTGCTTGCCAGACTGCACGCAGCCGGCCGCCGGCCGGATCCGAGGGAGCAGGCAATGGTGGAAGAGCGCGTCCCGTTGACGGTGCACGGCATGTCGGTGTCAGGCAATTGCCACAAGGTCCGCCTGCTGCTGGAGCAGCTCGGCAGCCGCTACCGCTGGGTGGAAGTGGACAGTGCCCACGGCCAGACCCACACCCCCGAGTTCCTCGCGCTCAATCCCAATGCCAAGGTGCCGTTGATCGTCCGCGACGATGGCCGCGTGCTGACCGAGTCCAATGCGATCCTTTTCTGGCTGGCCGAAGGCACGCCCTACCTGCCCACCGATGGCTGGGAGCGCGCGCAGGCACTGAGCTGGATGTTCTTCGAGCAGTACACGCACGAGCCGTGCGTAGCGGTCGCGCGCTTCATCCGCGGCTGGACCCCGCCTGGGTCGCCGCGCCGCGCCGAACTGCCACGCCTGCACGAGCGCGCCGCCGCTGCACTGGCGGTGATGGAGCAGCACCTGCGTGATGCGCAATGGTTCACCGGCAGTGGGTACGGCATCGCCGACATCGCGCTGTTCGCCTACACCGACGTCGCAGGCGAGGGTGGAATCAGCCTGCAGCCGTTCCCGGAAGTTCGCGCCTGGTTGCAGCGCGTGCGCGGGCAGCCGCGCTTCCTGCCGATGCCGGCGGTGACCGCCGAGGTGCGCGCCCGCTTCGAGGCCGCATGACTCTCACCAAGGTGATCCCCACAGGGTAGCGCCTGGCCAACCCCGGGCGGAATGCAACAACGACACGGAGGGTGTTCGATGTTCGCTGTGGTTCCAGATCCGATTCCCGCACGCATGCGCGTGCTCAACCGCGCCGACGTGTGCGACGCCAATTTCCTCGACGCGGTGCGTGGCTGGCGCGGTACCCCGCGCCCGCGCCCGGCGCCGGATGCGCCGATCCTGCCGGGCAGCACGCTTACCGCCGCCGCGTTTGGCGAGCTGTTCGATTCGCAGCTGGCCAGCCGCCAGCTGGACCTGATGGCGCGCGTGCTGCGCGTGCAGAACAAGGTCTTCTACACCATCGGTTCATCCGGCCACGAAGGCAATGCGCTGCTGGCGCGGGCCTGCCGGCATACGGATCCAGCATTCCTGCACTATCGCTCCGGTGCCTTCATGGCCGAGCGCTCACGCCAGGTGCCGGGGATCGACCCGCTGCGCGATGCCGCGCTGTCCTTTGCTGCCAGCGCCGATGACCCGGCCAGCGGGGGGCGGCACAAGGTGTGGGGCAGCAAACCGTTGTGGGTGCTGCCGCAGACCTCGACCATCGCCTCGCATCTGCCGAAAGCGCTGGGCACCGCGCTGGCCCTCGAAAGCGGCAAGCGGCTGGGCCACGAACTGCCGATTCCGGCCGACAGCATCGTACTGTGCTCGTTCGGCGACGCCTCGGCCAACCATGCCACCGCGCAGACCGCGTTCAACACCGCGATGTGGTCGGCCTACCAGAAGCTGCCGGCACCGGTCCTGTTCGTCTGCGAGGACAATGGCCTGGGCATCTCGGTGAAAACGCCTGAAGGCTGGATCGCCGAACGCTTCAGCGGTCAGCCCGGGCTGGACTACTTCTACGCCGATGGCCTCGACCTGGCCACCGGCCATGCGCAGGTGCAGGCGGCGGTGGAGCACTGCCGGCGTACGCGGCGGCCGACCTTCCTGCATCTGCGCACCACGCGCCTGATGGGGCACGCCGGCACCGACTTCGAGGTGGAATGGCGCGCGTTGCCCGAGCTGTGCGCGGCCGAGGCGCAGGATCCGCTGCTGCGCTCGGCACAGATCGCGATGGAATCGGGCTGGATGGATGCGGCCGCCATCGAGGTGGCCTACGAGACGATGCGCGCGCGCTGCATGGCCGCCGCCGCCGATGCCGAAGGACGGCCGAAGCTGCAGTCGCTGCGGGAAGTGATGGAGCCGCTTGCGCCCTATACGCCGGCTGCGGTGCAGGCCGAAGCACGGCGCGAGGTGCCCGCCGGAACGCGTGAAGCGCTGTATGGCGGTGCGGAGGCGTTGCCCGAACGGCAGGCGCCACGCCACCTCGCGATCCAGATCAACCATGCCCTGCAGGAACTGCTGGCGAAGTATCCGCAGAGCCTGCTGTTCGGTGAGGACGTCGCACAGAAGGGCGGTGTCTACACCGTCACCAAGGATCTGCTGCGCCGCTTCGGCCCACGCCGGGTGTTCAACACCCTGCTGGACGAGACCATGATCCTGGGCATGGCTCAGGGCCTGGCCAACCTGGGCATGCTGCCGATTCCGGAGATCCAGTACCTGGCCTATCTGCACAACGCCATCGACCAGGTGCGCGGCGAAGCGTGTTCGCTGCAGTTCTTCTCCAACGACCAGTACCGCAACCCGATGCTGGTGCGGGTGGCCGGGCTGGGGTACCAGAAGGGCTTCGGTGGCCACTTCCACAACGACAACTCGATCACCGCGTTGCGCGACATCCCGGGGCTGGTGGTGGGCTGCCCGTCGCGTGGCGACGATGCGGTGATGATGCTGCGCACGCTGGCCGCACTGGCGCGGGTGGATGGGCGCGTGGCGGTGTTCCTGGAGCCGATCGCGTTGTACATGAGCAAGGACCTGCACGAAGCCGGCGATGGCCAGTGGCTGTTCGACTTCCCCGCACAGGGCCAGTCGCTGGTGCCGGGGGAGGGCCGGGTCTATGCGCCGGAGGCCGGCGATCTGGTGATCTATACCTATGGCAACGGCGTGCCGATGGCATTGCGCGCATCGCGGGCGATCGAGCAGCAGCTGGGCTGGCAGGTGCGGGTGGTCGACCTGCGCTGGCTGGTACCGCTGGACGCCGGTTTCATCGCTGCCCAGGCCGCCAGCGCACGGCGGGTGCTGGTGCTGGATGAAGGCCGCCACAGCGGCGGGGTGGGCGAGGGCGTGGTCACCGCGCTGGTCGAGGCCGGGTTCGGCCATCTGCCGTTGCGCCGGGTCTGCGGTGCCGACACCTACACGCCACTGGCGGGGGCAGCAATGTTCGGGCTTCCAAGCGACAATGCGGTGATTGGCGCCGCCCTCGACCTGGCGCAGGAACCCTGATGCATGTGTGGATTGGCGGGAATGTTGTTGCCGGCGCCGGTGGCGTCGGCCGAGGCGCTGCAGGCGCAGGCCCTGGCCATGGGCCAGGCGCTGCACCACCGCGGGCCCGATGATGGCGGCAGCTGGGTTGATGCCGAGGCGGGCATCGCGCTGGCGCATCGCCGCCTGAGCATCCTCGACCTGTCCCCGCTGGGCCACCAGCCGATGGCCTCGGCCGACGGCCGCTACGTGATGGCCTACAACGGCGAGGTCTACAACTTCGCCGCCCTGCGCGAGGAACTGGAGCCGCTGGGGCATGCCTTCCGCGGCCATTCCGACACCGAAGTACTGCTGGCGGCGATCCTGCAATGGGGCGTGGAAGACACCCTGCAGCGCTGCAACGGCATGTTCGCCATCGCGCTGTGGGACCGCCAGGAGCGTTGCCTGTGGCTGGCCCGCGACCGCGTCGGCAAGAAGCCGCTGTACTACGGCTGGGCCGGCGACACGCTGGTGTTCGGTTCGGAACTGAAGGCGCTCTGGCAGCACCCGGCGTTCGACAACGACATCGACCGCGATGCGCTCACCTTGCTGCTGCGGCTGGATTACATCCCGGCGCCGCACAGCATCCACCAGCGCTGCTACAAGCTGATGCCGGGCCGGGTGTTGCGCTTGGACGCGGCGGCCGTCGCTGCCGGCGCATCCGCGCATCGTCCGGAACAGGCACAGCGGCCGTACTGGGATGCGCGCGCGCGCATGCAGGCGGCGCTGGCCGCACCCTTCCAGGGCCGCATCGAGGACGCCGAGGAACAGCTGGACACGCTGCTGCGCGACGCGGTGGCGCTACGCATGGTGGCCGACGTGCCGGTCGGCGTATTCCTGTCTGGTGGCACCGATTCCTCACTGGTGGCGTCGCTGATGCAGGCCCAGAGCGGGCAGCCGGTGCACAGCTTCAGCATCGGCTTCACCGATTCGGGACATGACGAGGCGCCGCTGGCCCGGGAGCTGGCGGCCCACCTGGGCTGTGACCATACCGAGTTGTACGTCAGCGGCGCCGACGCGCTGGCGGTGGTGCCGCAGTTGCCGGCGATGTTCGATGAGCCTTTTGCCGACGCGTCGCAGGTGCCGACCGCGCTGGTCGCCCGGCTGGCGCGGCAGGGCGTGACCGTGGCGCTGTCTGGTGACGGTGGCGATGAGCTGTTCTTCGGCTATACCCGGTATGTACGCGCGCTGCGCAACTGGCAGATGCTCGGCCGCGTGCCGGGGCCGCTGCGGCGCTGGATGGGCGCGCGTGCGCAGCAGCAGGGCGAAGCCTCGCGCACCGGCGGCCTGGCCGCGCTGCTGGCCGAGACCGGTGCGCGTGGCATCGGCGACGTCTACCGCAACCGCATCTCGCGCTGGCGCGACCCGGCCGCGGCGGTGACCGGCGCGCGGGCCGCCGGCAGCTTCTACGACCTGGCCGATCCGCTGCACGGCGCGGGTACGCCGGCCGACGCGATGATGCTGGCCGATTTCGTGACCTACCTGCCGGACGATCTGTTGTGCAAGGTCGACCGCACCTCGATGGCGGTCAGCCTGGAAGCGCGCGCACCGCTGCTGGACTGGCGGGTGGCCGAGTTCGCCTGGTCGCTGCCGTTGGGCTTCAAGCGCAGCGAGACCACCAGCAAGGTGCTGCTCAAGCGCGTGCTGGGCCGTTACGTGCCGCATTCGATGGTGCACCGTCCCAAGCGCGGTTTCGGCGCGCCGGTCAGTGACTGGCTGAAAGGCGACCTGCGGCCCTGGGCCGAGGACCTGCTGCAGCCGGCGCGGCTGGAGCGTGAGGGCGTGCTGTCGGCGGCGGCGGTGCAGCCGCTGTGGCAGCAGTTCCTGGGAGGGCAGCGCAAGTGGCATACCCATCTGTGGAACGTGCTGATGTTCCAGGCCTGGCAGGCGCATTGGCGGCAGGTGCGCGCAGGCATTGTGGGCGGCTGATCTTCACCGGCCTGCACGGGCCCGGCGACTAGGCTGGGCCTCCCGCACCATGAGGAGTATGTCCCGATGTCCGTCCCCACCATCGCCGTGTTCGTCGGCAGCCTGCGCAAGGACTCGTGCAACCGCAAGCTGGCCCATGCGCTGGAGAAGATCGCCGGTGATCGCGCACGCTTCCAGTACGTGCAGATCGGCGACCTGCCGTTGTATGACCAGGACTTCGACGCGCAGTACCCGGCGCAGGGTACCCGGCTGAAGGACCAGGTGCGCGCCGCCGACGCGGTGCTGTTCGTCACCCCCGAATACAACCGGTCGGTGCCGGGCGTGCTCAAGAACGCCATCGATATCGGCTCGCGTCCCTACGGTGACAGTGCGTTTGCCGGCAAGCCGGCGGCGGTGATCGGCGCCTCCATCGGGCAGATCGGTACCGCCGTGGCCCAGCAGCACCTGCGCAACACCCTGGCCTTCCTGGACATGCATGTGCTTGGGCAGCCCGAGGCGTTCATCCACTTCAAGGAGGGCCTGATCGATGCCGACGGCACGATCCACAACGAGGGCACGCAGAAGTTCCTGCAGGGCTACGTGGACCGGTTCCTGGCGCTGATCGCGGTGCACGTCAAGGGCGATTGACGCCTGCGGGGTCGGAGTTCCCTGCGTCGCAGAGGGATCCGACCCCAACCACGCCCCGGGGTCGGATCCTGACGCGCAGCGACGGGCTCCGACCCGTGGCGCCTGATCTGCGATAATGCTCCGCTCGGGTGCCGCAATGGCGCCTGTCGCAGGCAGTGCGACGCCCCCACGCCAGTCTGGCCAGGCGCCGGCGGATATCCCCCGTTTCTCCACGGCTTATCCACAGGCTTGTCCATGGTCGCCGGGGTCGGCGCATGCCTACACTCGTCTGGCCCACTTTTGCAGGAAACACCGCAGCATGTCCGCTCGTCCCGGCTTCCGTTCCAACCGCAGAGAGCGCGGTGATGGCTTCGATCGCGATCGCGACGAGTCGCGCATCGACCAGTTGCGGGTACCGCCGCATTCGGTGGAAGCCGAGCAGGCGGTGCTGGGGGGGCTGATGCTGGCGCCCGAAGCGTATGACCGGGTCAATGACCAGCTGACCGAAGGCGACTTCTACCGTCGCGACCACCAGATGATCTATCGGGCGATCCGCGAGCTCTCCGAGCGCGAGCGTCCGTTCGATGCGGTGACCCTGGGCGAGTGGTTCGAGTCGCAGGGCAAGATGGAACTGGTGGGCGACGGTGCCTATCTGATCGAACTGGCCAGTACCACGCCGTCGGCTGCCAACATCGTGGCCTACGCCGAGATCGTGCGTGACAAGGCAGTGTTGCGCCAGCTGATCCAGGTGGGCACCGACATCGTCAACGACGGTTTCCAGCCCGAAGGCCGCGACAGCAGCGAGCTGCTGGCCTCGGCGGAAAAGAGCGTGTTCGCCATTGCCGAACAGGGCGCACGTGGTCGCACCGATTTCGTGGCCATGCCCGGTGCGCTGAAGGATGCATTCGAGGAGCTGCGCAATCGCTTCGAGAACGGCGGCAACATCACCGGCCTGCCGACCGGGTACACCGATTTCGATGCGATGACCGCCGGCCTGCAGCCGACCGATCTGATCATCCTCGCGGCGCGCCCGGCCATGGGCAAGACCACCTTCGCGCTGAACATCGCCGAGTACGCGGCGATCAAGTCGAAGAAGGGCGTGGCGGTGTTCTCGATGGAAATGTCGGCATCGCAGCTGGCGATGCGCCTGATTTCCTCCAATGGCCGCATCAACGCGCAGCGCCTGCGTACCGGCCAGCTGGAAGACGAGGACTGGAGCCGCGTCACCAGCGCGATCAAGATGCTGAAGGAAACCAAGATCTTCATCGACGATACGCCGGGCGTGTCGCCGGAAGTGCTGCGCTCCAAGTGCCGCCGCCTCAAGCGCGAGCATGACCTCGGCCTGATCGTGATCGACTACCTGCAGCTGATGAGCGTGCCCGGCAACAGCGAAAACCGCGCGACCGAAATCTCGGAGATCTCGCGTTCGTTGAAGGGCCTGGCCAAGGAATTGAATGTGCCGGTGATCGCGCTGTCACAGCTCAACCGCTCGCTGGAAACGCGTACCGACAAGCGCCCGGTGATGGCCGACCTTCGCGAGTCGGGCGCAATCGAGCAGGACGCGGACATGATCGTGTTCATCTACCGCGACGACTACTACAACAAGGAAAACTCGCCGGACAAGGGCCTGGCCGAGATCATCATCGGCAAGCACCGTGGTGGCCCGACCGGCTCGTGCAAGCTGAAGTTCTTCGGCGAGTACACCCGCTTCGACAACCTGGCCCACGATTCGGTCGGCTCGTTCGAATAACGGCCATGCCGGCCGCTGGCCGGCAATCGCCTCGCCTTCCGGACGGTAAACCATTCGGAACGCAAGGATTCCGCATGTGGCGTGTAAATGACATGTAACGCGCCGCTTCTACGATTCCGCCGCTGCTGCCCTTCGACGCCGCCCTTCGGCGTCCAGCGTGCCCAAGGAATCCACCTCCATGTCGTCCCACGCTTCGCATCGCCGCAATCTGCTGGCCCTGCTGGTCTGTGCTTCGCTGCCGTCGCTCGCTGCCGCTGAACCCGCCCCCGACGCACCGTCGGCGACCAACCTCGATTCGATCTCGGTGATCGGCCGCGGCGAAGCCCGCCAGGTGCAGCGCGTGACCGCCGAGGACATGAAGATCCTGCCGCCCGGTGCGAACCCACTGAAGCTGCTGGCCAGCAAGCCGGGCGTTCACTTCGAGTCGGCCGATGCCACCGGCGCCTACGAATGGTCCACCACCATCAGCCTGCGTGGCTTCAACCAGAGCCGCCTGGGCTACACGCTCGATGGCATCCCGCTGGGCAACATGGCCTATGGCAACAGCAACGGCCTGCACATCAGCCGTGCCGTGATCAGCGAGAACCTGGGCGGAGCCGAAGTGTCCACCGGCATCGGCGCGCTGGGTACGCCGTCCACCAGCAACCTCGGTGGCGTGTTCCAGTTCTATTCGATCGATCCGTCCACCGAGTACGGCGTGGTGCTGGCGCAGGGCTTCGGCAGCGACAGCGCGCGGCGCAGCTATGCGCGCCTGGAGACCGGTGAGCACCAGGGCTTTGCGGCCTACCTGTCCGGCGTGTACTCCGAAGGCGACAAGTGGAAGGGCAAGGGCTCGCAGGAGCTGAAACAGTTCAACGGCAAGGCCACCTACAATTTCGGAACGGACAGCAGGATCACCGCGCTGTTCAACGCCTCGCGCCGCGTCGAGGCGGACTACCAGGACCTGTCGCTGGAGATGATCGATCGCCTTGGCTGGGACTGGGACAACTACGCGCCGGACTGGGATCGTGCCGTCGCCGCCGCGCGCGGCAGGTTCACGGGCGGCGTCAACAGCCCCTGGGATGCGTACTACTCCGGCCACGGCCTGCGCAACGATGACCTGTCCAGCATCGCCGGCGATTTCGGCCTGAACGAGTCGATGCGGCTGAAGGTCAATGTGTACAACCACAGCAACCGCGGCCAGGGCCACTGGTTCAGCCCGTCCAATCCGTCCAACCCGGGCACCGGTCGCGAGATTCCGATCTCGATCCGCACCACCGAGTACGCGATCGACCGTACCGGCGTGACCTCGGCGTTCACCTGGAACGTCGGTGGCCACGACCTGGAAGCCGGTCTCTGGTACGAGGACAACGGCCACAGCGTGCAGCGCAACTTCTACTACATCGACGGCCCGGTCACCGATGACTTCTTCCTGCGCAACCCGGACCAGCGCGTGTGGCACCAGCGCTACACCACCATTACCCGCCAGTTCTACGTGCAGGACCGCTTCCGCCTGTTCGATGACCGGCTGACCATCGACATCGGTGCGAAGTCGCCGCACACCCGCACCCGCGTGCGCACGCCACTGGGCAGCTATGCCAACAACAGCAGCCTGACTTCGAAGAAGGGCCTGCTGCCTCAGGCGGGATTCAACTTCAAGCTCAACGAAGGCAACGAGATCTTCGGTTCGTTCGCCAGGAACATCGCCGCCTACGCGTTGGGCGTGGGCAGCCCGTTCAACGTGCCGCAGGCGGCGTTCGATGCCAGCGCGCAGGACTTGAAGCCGGAACAGTCACGCACCCTGGAACTGGGCTGGCGCGGCTACGGGAAGGGCTATGAAGCCTCGGTTGCGGTGTACGACGTCAAGTTCGACAACCGCCTGCTGGCGATCGCCCAGTGCGTGGGCATCCTCGGCTGCCCGGCGCTGTTCTCCAACGTCGGTTCGGTGACCAGCCGCGGCGCCGAGGCGACACTGCAGCTGAAGCCGATGCAGGACCTGGCCTGGTCCAACGCGCTGTCCTGGAATGACAGCACCTACGACAACGACTACGTGAACAATGGCGTGGTGCCGACCCGCGGCAAGAAGACCGTCGACACCCCCGAATGGATGTTCGCCAGCACCCTGGCCTGGACCCCGGGCCCCTGGGACATGCGCCTGTCGGCCAACCACGTCGGCAAGCGCTACGTGACCTATACCAACGACGAGTCGGTGCCGAGCTACTGGCTGGTCAATGCCTCCGTTGCCTATGACTTCGGCGCGCTGGGCCCGGCGCAGAACCTGACCATGGCGCTTAACCTGACCAACCTGACGGACAAGCGCTACCTGTCTTCGATCAACACCAACGGCACCTACGCCGCCGACCCGACCCGCAGCCTGGCGACCATGCAGGTCGGCGCGCCGCGCCAGGTGATGGCCACCGCCACCGTGCGCTTCTGATGCGCGGGCCTGTGGATCCGGAACGCCGTCGTCGCCTGCTGCGCATGGCGTGGCAGGGCACGGGGGCGGCGATCGCGCTGGCGGCGATGCCGGGGCTGGCCACGGCCGGCCCACGGCCGCGGCTGGGGCGTGATCCGTTCACCCTTGGTGTCGCCGCCGGTGATCCGGATCCACAGGGGGCCGTGTTGTGGACGCGGCTGGCGCCGGACCCGCTCAACGGCGGCGGCATGCCGTCGCGGGCGGTGCCGGTGCGCTGGTTCGTGGCCGAAGACGCCGGCATGCGCCGGCTGGTACAGCGGGGCGTCGCTGCCGCGGTGCCGGAGCTGGCCCATTCGGTGCACGTGGAGGTCAATGGCCTGCGCCCGGGCCGCGACTACTACTACCGCTTCGCCTGCGATGGCGATGAGGAAAGCGCGGTCGGCCACTTCCGCACCGCGTCGCTACCGGACACGCAGCTGCAGCAGCTGGGGCTGGCCCTGTGCACCTGCCAGGCCTGGAACAGTGGCTACTATCCGGTGCTGCGCGATATCGCACGGAGCGATGTCGACCTCGTGCTGCATGCCGGCGACTACATGTACGAATACAGCCCGCTGCAGAACGTGCGTGGCACCATGCTGGACGCGGCGCGTTTCAGTGGCGAGACGGTGAGCCTGGAGCGCTACCGTGACCAGTACGCGCTGTACAAGCTCGACCCGGATCTGCAGGCGGCCCATGCCGCACACGCCTTCGCGGTGATCTGGGACGATCACGAGGTGCAGAACGACTACTCGGGCATCCATCCGGAGAAGCCCGGCGTGTCGATCGAGGACTTCATCGTTCGCCGCGCGGTGGCCTACCGCGCGTTCTACGAACACCTGCCGATGCGCAGCACGCCTGCGGGCAATGGCGGCCTGCGCGTGCACCGGCGCCTGCGTTACGGCGATCTGGCACAGCTGACTCTGCTCGACTGCCGCCAGTTCCGCCCGGCCAATCCCTGCGGTGTGGGCGAGTCACCGCGCTGCGAAGCGGCGCTGGATCCGCGCATGAGCATGCTCGGCACGGGGCAGGAAGCGTGGTTCACGCAGTCGATGGCCGCCGCGCAGGGCACGCGCTGGAACGTGGTGGTGCAGCAGCTGCTGATGGCGCAGCTGCGGCTGGACGGCGGCACGCCACGCGAGCGCTTCTGGAACGACGCCTGGGATGGCTATCCCGCCGCACGCAGGCGTCTGCTGCAGGCGATGCAGGCAGGCGGGCAGGGCAACGCCATCGTGCTGGGCGGCGACTGGCATTCCACCTTCGTCAACGACCTGAAGCTGGATTTCGACGCGGCCAGCGCGCCGGTCGTGGCCACCGAATTCATTGCCCCGGCGATCAGCAGTGGCGGCGACGACACGCCGTACGGGCCGTACTACGGGCCATCGATTCCGCAGAACCCGCATATCCGCTATTTCGACGGCGACCGCCGCGGCTGGTGGGAGCTGCAGCTGAACCGGCAGACCGTGGACGCCGAGCTCCGCTTCGCCGACAGCGTGCTGCGCCCGGATGCCGCAGTGCGTACCGCGGCGCGATTCCAGGTGACCCATGGCCGCCCGGGCGCGGTGCAGCTCCTGTAGAGCCGAGCCTACGCTCGGCTGTCGCGCGCAGCGCGGGTTTTCTGTGATCGCAACGAAGAGCAGCCGAGCGCGGGCTCGGCTCTACAACGACGGCCCTGCACCGGATTTCATCGCCCCCAGCCCGGGTTTCGTCGCAAACCGTTTGCCGGCGGCAAGGGCGGGGCGCCAAGGTGTCCGCAGGCGGCAGGGTGCCGCCCCAAGGAGACCGTGATGAAGACCCTGTTCGCGCTCGGTGTGTGGTGCCTGCTGTTCGTGCTGTGCTGGCCGCTGGCGATCCTCGCCCTGATCGCCTGGCCGCTCGTGTGGCTGCTGAGCCTGCCGTTCCGCCTGGTCGGCATCACCTTCTCGGCGTTGTTCGCCTTCCTGCGCGCGCTGTTCATGCTGCCGGCGCGGTTGCTTGGCGGCCGGGCGGTTCCCGCATGAGGAGGGTGCTGCTGGCCGGTCTGGTCCTGTTGCCAGGCCCGGTGCTGGCCGCACCCCCGGCACCCCCGTCGGCGTGGCTGGAGCGCGAGCAGAGCGCTGCGGCTGACGAAGCCAATGCAGCGGCGGTCCCTGCGCCGAAAGCCGAGGCGCGCTGCCGGGTGGTCAAGCAATGGAAGGCCGGCGATACGGTGATACAGCACAGGGTCTGTGAGGATCCACCGAAGAAGCCGGCTGGAAAGGTGTAGCGCCGAGCCCATGCTCGGCGGCCTTTGCAGGGCAGCCGAGCGTGGGCTCGGCGCTACAGGGAAACGGGCAACAAAAAACCCCGCCGAAGCGGGGTTTTTCGTCTGCAGGTGAGTGCCGACCAACGGTCGGCACCTACCATGATGCCGATCAGTTCGCCTTGTGGATGGCGCGCTTGCTGACCGCCATCGCCGCGTCGTGGACCACTTCCGACAGCGACGGGTGGGCGTGGCAGATGCGGGCCAGGTCATCGGCCGAACCACTGAACTCCATGGTCAGCACGCCTTCGTGCACCAGCTCGGAGACGTTGGCGCCGACCAGGTGCATGCCGAGGATGCGATCGGTTTCGGCATGGGCCAGGATCTTCACGAAGCCTGCAGGCTCGATCATCGCCACGGCACGACCGTTGGCGGCGAACGGGAAGCTGCCGGCCTTGTACGGAATGCCTTCGGCCTTCAGCTGCGCTTCGGTCTTGCCGACCCAGGCCAGTTCCGGTTCGGTGTAGATGACCCACGGGATGGTGTCGAAGTTGACGTGGCCCGGCAGGCCGGCGATCAGCTCAGCCACCGCGATGCCTTCCTCGAAGCCCTTGTGCGCCAGCATCGGGCCGCGCACGCAGTCGCCGACTGCCCACACACCGTTGACGCCGGTGTGGCAGTGCGCATCGACTTCGATCTGGCCGCGCTCGTTGATCTTGACGCCGGTGCCTTCGGCCAGCAGGCCCTTGGTGGCGGCGCGACGGCCAACGGCCACCAGCAGCTTGTCCACGGTCAGGGTCTTTTCGCCTTCCGCGTCGGTGTAGGTGACGATGACTTCCTTCTTCTTGCCCTTGCCGGTGATCTCGGTCTTGGAGACCTTGGCATTGAGCTTGATGTCCAGGCCCTGCTTCTTGAATTCCTTGGCAGCCGCCTTGGCCACTTCCGCATCGGCAGCCGCCAGGAACTCCGGCATGGCTTCCAGGATGGTGACTTCAGCGCCCAGGCGCTTCCACACGCTGCCCAGTTCCAGGCCGATCACGCCGGCGCCGATCACGGCCAGGCGGTTCGGCACTTCGGTGAAGTCCAGGCCGCCAACGTTGTCGACGATGGTCTCGCCGTCGAACTTGGCGAACGGCAGTTCGATCGAATCCGAACCGGCCGCGATGATGACGTTGGTGCCCTTCAGCTCGACGATGGAACCGTCATGCTGGGTGACCTTGACCACGTTGCCCGGCTGCAGTTCACCGAAGCCGTAGTAGGCGGCGACCTTGTTGGCCTTGAACAGCATGCCGATGCCGCCGGTGAACTGCTTGACGATCTTGTCCTTGCGGCCAACCATCGCCTCGACGTCGATCTTGGCATCCTTGAAGCTGATGCCGTGGTCGCCAAAGATGTGGCCCATGTTCCAGAACTGGCGCGAGGAATCCAGCAGCGCCTTGGACGGGATGCAGCCCACGCGCAGGCAGGTGCCGCCGAGGGCCGGCTTGCCGTCCTTGCCCAGCGCTGCATCGATGCAGGCGGTCTTCAGGCCCAGCTGGGCCGCGCGGATGGCAGCGTGGTAACCGGCCGGGCCGGCACCGATGACGACGACGTCGAATTGTTCAGCCATTGAATTATTCCTTGATGCATTACCAGAACCCCTCCGCGCAGGCGCGGAGGGGCGGGAGGTGTCTTACAGGCCGAACAGCATGCGGCCCGGGTTTTCCAGCTGGTTCTTGATGTCCACCAGGAACTGCACCGAGTCCTTGCCGTCGATGATGCGGTGGTCGTAGGACAGCGCCAGGTACATCATCGGCGCGATCACGACCTGGCCGTTCTGGGCGATCGGACGCTCCTTGATGGCGTGCATGCCCAGGATGGCGCTCTGCGGCGGGTTGATGATCGGGGTCGACAGCAGCGAACCGAAGGTGCCGCCGTTGGTCACGGTGAAGGTGCCGCCCTGCAGTTCTTCCAGGCCCAGCTTGCCGTCACGGGCCTTCTTGGCGTAGTCGGCGATGGTCTTCTCGATGTCGGCGAACGACATGCGCTCGACGTTGCGCAGCACCGGCGTGACCAGGCCCTTCTCGGTCGAGACGGCGATCGAGATGTCCGAGTAGCCGTGATAGATGATGTCGTCGCCGTCGATCGAGGCGTTGACCAGCGGGAAGCGCTGCAGCGCGTTGGCGGCGGCCTTCACGAAGAAGCTCATGAAGCCCAGCTTGATGCCGTGTGCCTTGACGAACTCGTCCTGCAGTTCCTTGCGCGCCGCCGACACCTTGGACAGGTCGACTTCGTTGAAGGTGGTCAGCATCGCGGTGGAGTTCTTCGACTCCATCAGGCGCTCGGCGATGCGCTTGCGGATGCGGGTCATCGGCACGCGCTCTTCCGGGCGTGCGCCACCGGCCTTGCCGGCGCCGCCGTTGCGGGCGAAGTTGACGATGTCTTCCTTGGTGACCGCGCCGCGACGGCCGGTGCCGTCGACATCGGCCGGGTTCACGCCTTCAGTGATGGCGGTGAAGCGGGCGCCCGGCGGCAGCGCATCGGCGGCCGACTTGGCGGCCGGGGCCGGCGCAGCGGCAGCGGCCGGAGCCGGAGCGGCGGCGGCCGGAGCAGCGGCCGGAGCGGCCTCGGCGGTCGGTGCCGGAGCAGCTGCAACGGCGCCTTCCTCGATGATCGCCACGACCTGGCTGGAGGTCACGGTCGAGCCTTCGGCGAACTTGATTTCCTTCAGCACGCCGTCGACCGGCGACGGCACTTCCAGGACGACCTTGTCGGTTTCCAGGTCAAGCAGGTTTTCGTCGCGCTTGACGGCGTCGCCCACCTTCTTGTGCCAGGTGGCGATGGTGCCGTCGGCGACGGATTCGGGCAGTACCGGGGCTTTGACTTCGGTGGCCATTGCGGGAGCTTCCTGGTTTGTCTTCTAAATAGGGGGAGGATTATTCAGCGAACGTGTCGTTGAACGGGTTGACCAGTGCGTCGGCGATCAGCTGCTGCTGCTCGCGGACGTGGTCAGCCATGTGACCGGCAGCCGGCGAGGCCGAACGTGCGCGACCGGCGTAGTGCAGGTTCTGGCCATCGGCCAGGCAGAACTGCAGGTGGTGGCGGATCTGGTACCACGCGCCCTGGTTCTGCGGTTCTTCCTGCGTCCACACCACGTCGGTGGCCTTGCCGTACTTCTTCAGTTCGGCCGCCAGCAGCGCACGCGGGAACGGATACAACTGCTCCACGCGGATGATCGCCACGTCGTCCTGGCCACGCTTGATCTGGTCCTCCAGCAGGTCGTAATAGACCTTGCCCGAGCACAGCACCACGCGCTTGACCTTCTTGGCGTCTGCGTTGGCGTCGCCGATCAGGTGCTGGAACTCGCCGTTGGCCAGCTCGTCCAGGGTCGACACGGCCAGCTTGTGGCGCAGCAGCGACTTCGGCGACATCACCACCAGCGGCTTGCGGGTGGTCATGTGCAGCTGGCGACGCAGCATGTGGAAGGCCTGGGCCGGGGTCGACGGCACGACCACCAGCATGTTCTCCAGCGCGCACAGCTGCAGGAAGCGCTCCAGGCGCGCCGAGCTGTGTTCCGGGCCTTGCCCTTCATAGCCATGCGGCAGCAGCAGGGTCAGGCCGGAAATGCGGCCCCACTTGGCTTCACCGGCGGCGATGAACTGGTCGATCACCACCTGGGCACCGTTGGCGAAGTCGCCGAACTGGCCTTCCCAGATGCACAGCGTGTTCGGATCGGTGGTGGAGAAGCCGTACTCGTAGGCCATCACCGCTTCTTCGCTCAGCAGCGAATCGATGACGGTGGCCTTCTCCGGCGAATCCACCAGCTGCCGCAGCGGCATGTAGTAGTTGTCGGTCTTCTGGTCGTGCAGGATCGCGTGGCGATGCGTGAACGTACCGCGGCCCACGTCCTGGCCGACCAGGCGCAGTGCATGGCCTTCATCGAGCAGGGTGGCGTAGGCCAGGTTCTCGGCAAAGCCCCAGTCGCCCGGGATCTCGCCGGCGGCCATCTTGCGGCGGTCGTCATAGACCTTGGCCACGCGCGAGTGCAGCTGCACTTCATCGGGAATGGTGTTGATCAGCTTGGCCAGCTCGACCAGCTTGTTCTTCTCGACCTTGGTCGAGACCGGGTCGGACAGCTTGCCTTCCAGCAGCTTCGGCCAATCGACGAACAGCGGGCTGCTCGGCGGGGTCTTCTCGACCTTGGCCAGCTCGGTGGTCACTTCACCGGCGTCCAGCTTCTCGCGGTAGGCATCGACCATCGCCTTGCCGGCGCCGGCGGCGATCACGCCCGCCTTTTCCAGCTGCTCGGCGTACATCTCGCGGGTGGTCGGGTGCTTGCGGATCACCTGGTACATCAGCGGCTGGGTGATCGCCGGTTCGTCGGCCTCGTTGTGGCCCCAGCGGCGGTAGCACATCAGGTCGATGACCACGTCCTTGGCGAACGTCTGGCGGAACTCGAAGGCCAGCTGTGCGGCGAACACCACTGCTTCCGGGTCATCGCCGTTCACGTGCAGCACCGGGGCGGCAATCATCTTCGCCACGTCGGTGGCATAGCGCGTGGAACGCGTATCCAGCGGGTTGGAGGTGGTGAAGCCGACCTGGTTGTTGACCACGATGTGCACGGTGCCGCCGACGGCGAAGCCGCGGGCCTGCGACATCTGGAACAGTTCCATGACCACGCCCTGGCCGGAGAAGGCCGCGTCGCCGTGGATCAGGATCGGCATGACCTGCTTGCGCGCGGTGTCCTTGCGGCGCTCCTGGCGCGAACGCACGGAACCGGCCACGACCGGGTCGGCGATTTCCAGGTGCGACGGGTTGAACGCCAGCGCCAGGTGCACCGGGCCGCCATCGGTGGCGACGTCGGCGGAGAAGCCCATGTGGTACTTCACGTCGCCGGCCGAGGCGTGCTCGTCGTGCTCGAACTTGCCTTCGAACTCGTCGAACAGCTTGCGCGGGTTCTTGCCCAGGGTGTTGACCAGCACGTTCAGGCGGCCACGGTGGGCCATGCCGATCACCACATCCTTGACGCCATCCTTGCCGGCGTTGCGGATGATGGTGTCCATCATCGGGATCAGCGAATCGCCGCCTTCCAGCGAGAACCGCTTCTGGCCGACGTACTTGGTGTGCAGGTAGCGCTCCAGGCCTTCGGCCGCAGTCAGGCGCTCCAGGGTGCGGCGCTGGGTGTCAGCGTCCAGCTGGTAGTTGCCACCGGCCGCTTCCAGCTTCTTGTAGATCCACTGGCGCTGCTCGACCTCGGAGATGTGCATGAACTCCGCACCGATCGAGCCGGTGTAGGTCGCCTTCAGGCGTGCCAGCAGGTCGCGCAGCTTCATGCGCGGCTGGCCGCCGACGCCGCCGGTGCTGAACTCGCTGTTGAGGTCGGCATCGGACAGGCTGTGGAACGGCAGGCCCAGATCCGGGGTATTGACCGGTGCGGCCAGGCCCAGCGGATCGAGGCGGGCGTCCAGGTGGCCGCGCGAACGGTAGGCGGTGATCAGACGACCGACATTGCGCTCGCGCTCGTCGCCTGCACCGTTACCGGTACCGGCCTTCGGCGCATCCTTGGCCGCGTCCGCAATGTGGGAGATGACGGCCGAGTGCGGAATGTCACCTGCTTCGCGGCCCTTGAAGCCGTCGAAGTAGGTTTTCCATTTGGGATCGACACTATCCGGGGAGACCAGGTACTGCTCGTACAGGTCCTCGACATAGGAGGCGTTGCCGCCGGCGAGTTGCGAAGATTGCGCAAACTGCTTCAGTTGATTGTCCACGATGGAGGGTGTTGATTCGCTTTGTGGGGTATGGCTTCAGAAGGACCCGGCAGGAAGATGAATAGCCCTGCGCGGGCGCGTTCAAACAGCCAAATTGTACCCCCAACCGGACACGAAGGGGCACCACCACAGGTATCCCGCGTCCGCCGATGCCGGTTCCAGACAGGTTCGGTCGGCTGTGCCGACTCAGATGCCGAGCGCACGCAGTTCGCTGCAGACGCGCGAACGGTCCCAGACACGCTGCAATTGCTGCTCGAACGGCTGCGAACGTGCTGGCAGCGCGATGCCGGCCTCGCCGTCGAGGCGATGGCCGATCAGACGAAAGTAGAAGTCGCCCGCATCGTTGAGCAGGCAGGCCGAGGCCAGCGCGCGGTCGACCGGATCGCTGACCTCGCGGAACTGGACCACGCTGGGCAGGCGCTGGGCCAGCGCCAGCAGCGGCGACCCGGCAGACGCGATCGCGGCGGCGTCGTGCACGATCACCCGCAGCTGCTTGTCGTGGCGGGCGGTGACGAAGCGGCGCAGGGCGGACTGTGCCGGGGGCGCGTCGAGCAGCCCCGGGTCCAGTTGGCGGCTGTGCAGCCACAGCTGGCGACGGGCGCGGTGGATGATGGCCGTGGTGATCGCCACCGCCTCGACGCGGCTGTCGATGGCGCTGGCCACGCCCAGCCGGCGGCGCATCTGCTGGTGTCCGATGCCGGCTTCCTCGAACACCTCGCCCTCGGGCAGGAAGCCCTGGCGTGCATAGAAATCGCGCGCGGGCAGCTGGGCGTGCAGGTGCAGTTCGGCCAGGCCGAGCCGGCGCCCGGCTTCGACCAGGGCCGCCAGCAGGGCCTCGCCGACCCCGTTGCTGCGATGGGTGGCCAGCACGGCCATGCGGCCGATGCGGCCGTCCGGAGCCAGCCTGCCGGTGCCGACCGGCTGGCCGTCACTGTCCAGCGCCAGCACATGGGCACTGACCGGGTCCAGCGCATCGCGTTCCAGCTCGGCGGCGATGCCCTGTTCCTGCACGAACACGCGTTGGCGCACGTCGTGGATGGCAACGTGGGCGTCGGCGTGGCTGACCTGCTGGACCCGGATCATGACGATGGCTCAGGCCCGGCCGGTGCTGTCGTCTTCGTCGTCGTCCTCGAAGTTGACGATGACCTCGATACCGTCGTCGTGCACGGTCACGGAGTGGACATCGTCGGACACCGCGTCGGCGTCGATCGCCTCGACGCGGTCGCGGCCTTCGACGACCTCGCCGAGCACCACGGCATCCTCGCTGTCTTCCTCGTCTTCGGCCTCGTACACCTCATTCGGGTCGATCAGCTGGAACACACCACCGACCAGCAGCTGCTGGACCACGGCACGGCCCTTGTCGGACAGGCCGCGATAGGCGGCGGCGTCGAGCTGCTCGGCGCCGGCCAGTCGCTGCGCGTCCTTCACCGGCAGCGCGAAGTCCTGGCCGCTGACATACAGGCTGGCGCCACGCTTGGCCCGGCGCCAGGCCAGGCGGGCCCACGGGTGGCGCTGCAGCAGCATGCCCGAGGCCAGCGCTTCGACCACTTGCTCCGCGGCCGGCGCAGCCTGGTGGGCCATCACTTCGCCGGCGGCGCGGTAGGTGGTGATGAAGCGGCCGAACCAGTCACCCAGCTTGTCCGGGTCGTTCATGCGGATGGCGTTGAGGGCGGCGATCACCCGCGCCATCGCCACCGTGTCGATTTCGTTCGGGTCGGCCGGCACCTTCAGGTCGGCATCCTGGTAGCGGATGTTCTCATCGGCATCGGCGATCAGGGTGTCCAGATAGTCGCTGATCAGCTCGGCAGAAGACGGCGCACGCATGCCGAACGAGAAGGTCAGGCAGGGGTCTTCGGCGACGCCGTGGTGCGGCACGTTCGGCGGCAGGTACAGCATGTCGCCCGGCGCCAGCACCCAGTCGTGGGTGGGCTTGAACACCTTCAGCAGTTTCAGCTCCACGTCCGGGCGGAAGCCCAGCGGCGGCTGCCTGCCCTTGATCGATTCGCTCGCATCGATCTGCCAGCGACGGTGGCCGTGGGCCTGCAGCAGGAACACGTCGTACTGGTCGACATGGGCGCCGACCGAGCCGCCGGTGGCGGCGAAGCTGATCATCACGTCATCCATGCGCCAGCGCGGCAGGAAGCTGAAGTGTTGGATCAGGGCGCGCACGTCCGGGTCCCACTTGTCCACGTCCTGCACCAGCAGGGTCCAGTCGTGGTCGGGCAGGGCGGGGAACACGTCTTCCTGGAACGGGCCGGTGCGCACGCGCCAGCCGTCCTGGGCCTTGTCGTGCTCGATCAGGCGCGCCAGCACACCTTCCTCGCAGGCCAGCCCGGCCAGGTCTTCCGGCTGTACCGGGGTCTGGAAATCCGGGAAGGCATTGCGGATCAGCAGCGGGCGCTTCTGCCAGAAGTCGCGCAGGAAGGTGGCCGGCGCCATGCCGAGCGGCTGGCCAGGGCGGGCGGTGACTTCGATCAGGGGGGCGGAGGACTTGCGGGCGGCCATGGGGGAATCCTTGCAGCGGAAAGCGGGAGGGGCGGCGTGGCGAGCCGCCAAGGGTTCCATTGTCCGCCGTTCGTCGGGATTGCGCACGTGCGGTGGTTTGTCGCGGGGTGTCCGGCCAACGGCGGAGCCCCTCGTGGCGGGTGACAGTTTCCTGCGCGGCCCGCCACGGAATGGAAGAAGAAGATCAAAGGCAACAGCGGGTCGCGCGCTGCGCTTGCTCATGCCCTTGTAGAGCCGAGCCCACGCTCGGCTTGCTGTTGCCCACGCCCAAAAGCAGCCGAGCACGGGCTCGGCTCTACAAAAGACCCTCAAACAAAGACGGACGCGGCGAAGCCGCGTCCCTCTTTCAAATTCCGTCCCGACAACCCAATGCTCTTCGATCCGTCACCGGGAATCTGCCAGAGGTGGGGCGGGAGGGGCCAGCGGGACCGTTGGCGCCATGGATGGCGCCATCGAGCCCCCATGGATGGGTTCACGGCGTGTCCCGCTGGCCCCTCCCGCCCCACCCAGCTAGCAGCAATCCAGAGCCGCTCTTGACGTTGCTATTGCCGTTGCCGTTGCCTGCCGCAGGCAGCGCCCGCGGCCGCCGCCGCAAAGGAATCCCCTTAAATCTTCTTCGCCAGCGACTCAGCCAGGCCGGTGTAGCTGCCCGGGGTCATCTCCAGCAGGCGCTGCTTCGCATCCGCCGGCAGCTCCAGCCCCTGCACGAACGCACGCATCGACTCGGCGGTGATGCCCTGGCCGCGGGTCAGCGCCTTCAGCTGCTCGTACGGGTTCGGCAGGCCGTGGCGGCGCATCACCGTCTGCACGGCCTCGGCCAGCACTTCCCAGGCCGCGTCCAGATCGGCGTCCAGGCGCTGCGGGTTCACTTCCAGCTTGCCCAGGCCCTTGGCCAGCGAATCCAGTGCCACCTGGCTGTGGCCGAACGCGGTGCCCAGCGCACGCAGCACGGTGGAATCGGTCAGGTCACGCTGCCAGCGGCTGATCGGCAGCTTCGCGCTGAAGTGCTCGAACAGCGCGTTGGCGATGCCGAAGTTGCCTTCCGCATTCTCGAAATCGATCGGGTTGACCTTGTGCGGCATCGTCGACGAACCAACTTCGCCTTCCTTCAGGCGCTGCTTGAAGTAGCCCAGCGAAACGTAGCCCCAGATGTCACGGGCCAGGTCGATCAGGATGATGTTGGCGCGGCGTGCGGCATCACCGATCTCGGCGATGTTGTCGTGCGGCTCGATCTGCGTGGTGTACGGGTTGAACACCAGGCCCAGGCCGGTCACGAAGCGCTCGGCGAAGGCTGGCCAGTCCACGTCCGGGTAGCTGGCGATGTGGGCGTTGTAGTTGCCCACCGCGCCGTTGATCTTGCCGGTCAGTTCGACCGCGGCAATCTGCCGGCGCTGGCGCTCAAGGCGCGCGACCACGTTGGCCAGTTCCTTGCCCAGGGTGGTCGGCGAGGCGGTCTGGCCGTGGGTGCGCGACAGCATCGGCTGGCCAGCCTGGGTGTGGGCCAGGGTGCGCAGGGTGCTGGCGATGCCGTCCAGGGTAGGCAACAGCACCTCGCGGCGCGCCTGTTCCAGCATCAGGCCGTAGCTGAGGTTGTTGATGTCTTCGCTGGTGCAGGCGAAATGCACGAATTCCAGCGCCGACGCCAGCTCGGCGTCGTCCTTCAGCTGTTCCTTGATGAAGTACTCCACCGCCTTGACGTCATGGTTGGTGGTGCGCTCGATCTCCTTCACGCGCGCGGCCTGGGCCGGGCTGAAGCTGGCGGCCAGCGCGCGCAGGCGGGCGATGGCAGCGTCGGAGAACGGAGCCAGTTCGACGATGCCCGGCTCGGCGGCCAGGGCCAGCAGCCATTCCACCTCGACCGTGATGCGGGCCTTGATCAGGCCGTACTCGGAGAAGATCGGGCGCAGGGCGTCGACCTTGCCGGCATAGCGGCCATCGAGCGGGGACAGGGCGAGCAGGGCGGAATCGGACATGTCGGCAGGGCTGGGACGAGCGGCGGGGCCGATATTCTACGACGTGCCGGCGGGGCGTGCCCTGTAGAGCCGAGCCCACGCTCGGCTGCTTCGGAGAATCCGGCGCCCCGCGGGCAGCCGAGCATGGGCTCGGCTCTACAACACGGCCCTGCGGACGGAACGATCTGGCCCGTCCTCGTCATCCCACGCTGCGGGCAAGGGAGTATCGTTGGCGCAGCCGCCAGCCCGGGAAGCGACACCCTGCCAGCCGCCGCTTCCCTTTCCCCAACTGAAGTAGTGCGGAGTTGATGCAATGAGCAGAGCTGCAAGCAAGGGTTTCAGAATCGAACACGACAGCATGGGCGAGCTGCAGGTGCCTGCCGACGCCCTGTGGGGCGCGCAGACCCAGCGTGCCGTGCAGAATTTCCCGGTGTCGGGCCAGCGCATGCCGCGCGGTTTCATCCGTGCCCTGGGCCTGGTCAAGGGCGCTGCCGCTGGCGTCAACGCCGAGCTGGGCCATCTGCCCAAGAACGTGGCCAAGGCCATCCAGACCGCTGCCGCCGAAGTGGCCGCCGGCACCTGGGACGCGCAGTTCCCGATCGACGTCTACCAGACCGGTTCTGGCACGTCCTCGAACATGAATGCCAACGAGGTCATCGCCACCCTGGCCAACCGTGCCGGCAAGGCGGGCAAGACCGCGGTGCACCCCAATGACCACGTCAACCAGGGGCAGAGCTCCAATGACGTGATCCCGACCGCGTTGCGCGTATCGGCGGTACTGGCGGTACATGAGCAGCTGCTGCCGGCGCTGGTGCACCTGCGCAAGACCCTCGACAAGAAGGGCCGCAGCCTGCGCAAGGTGGTCAAGACCGGCCGCACGCACCTGATGGATGCGATGCCGCTGACCTTCGAGCAGGAGTTCGGCGCATGGTCGGCACAGCTGGCCTCGGCACAGGAACGCATCGAAGACAGCCTCAAGCGTGTGCGCCGGCTGCCGCTGGGCGGCACCGCCATCGGTACCGGCATCAATGCCGACCCGCGCTTCGGCGCGCAGGTGGCCAAGGCGTTGAAGCAGCAGACCGGGTTCAAGTTCGACAGCGCCGAGAACAAGTTCGAGGGCCTGGCCGCGCAGGATGACGCGGTGGAACTGTCGGGCCAGCTCAATGCACTGGCGGTGGCGCTGATCAAGATCGCCAACGATCTTCGCTGGATGAACGCCGGTCCGCTGGCCGGGCTGGGCGAGATCGAACTGCCGGCGCTGCAGCCGGGCAGCTCGATCATGCCGGGCAAGGTCAACCCGGTGATTCCGGAAGCGACGGTGATGGCCTGCGCGCAGGTGATCGGCCACCACACCGCGATCACCGTGGCCGGGCAGACCGGCAACTTCCAGCTCAATGTCACCCTGCCGCTGATCGCGGTGAACCTGCTGGATGGCATTGGCCTGCTGGCCAATGTGTCTCGCCTGCTGGCCGACAGCGCGATTGCCGGGCTGAAGGTGCGTGAGGATCGCGTTGCCGAAGCATTGGCGCGCAACCCGATCCTGGTCACCGCGCTGAACCCGATCATCGGCTACGAGAAGGCGGCGGCGATTGCCAAGCGTGCCTACAAGGAGCAGCGTCCGGTGCTGGATGTCGCGCTGGAGGACAGCGGCCTGGATGAAGCCGAGCTGCGCCGCCTGCTGGACCCGGCCGCACTGACTGCCGGTGGCATCCACGCGGGGGGCGGTGGCGGCGGCGGTTGATCTGCCGGTCGTAGGGCCGAGCCCATGCTCGGCTGCTTCCTGGACCTGGGCCGAGCATGGGCTCGGTTCTACAAGAGGAAACGCCGCCCAGGGGGCGGCGTTTTTTCAGCGACGGTCGGCGACGATGTTGCCGAAGGTGTCGGTGTAGTCCTTGAACTCGGGGATGCGCTGGACCAGGTCGGCCGGGATCACTTCCATGCCTTCCGGCGGCTGGATCTTCACCGGCTGCATGTTGGGATCGGCCGGGGCGGCGACCAGGGTGTTCTGGCGCAGCACCTGCAGCTTGCCGAACATGGTCTGCAGCATCTGCTTCTGTGCCTCGTCCAGCGGAATCTGGATCTCGTCCACCTTCATCGAACCATCGCCGAGGATGATGATGTTCGGCGCCGGCGGGCGACGCACAGTGACCATGCCTTCGCTGACGGAGATCTTTGGCTTGCCGCGCTCGGCGCGGTGGTTGCGGTAATCCTTGTCACAGCCGACCAGGCCCAGGCAGAGCAGGGCGGCCAGCAGCAGGAACAACTTCTTCATGGCATTCGGTTCGGGGGCCTCCGGGGCCGCCATTGTAAGCCGGCCGGCGCACGACGGCCGGCAGCGGGGCGCCGCTGCCGGCCGGGTGCGCTGATCTGTCACAGGCCTAGCGCTGGACCACGGTGTCCTTGCCGCAGTCGTCGACGTCACTCTGGTCCATCGTTGCGTAGGGCTTGAACGCCGGCAGCTCGCGCGCCAGTGCCTGCTGGCTGGCCAGCATCGCCGGCAAGCGGTTGCAGATGCGCTTGGCCTGGGCTTCGATCTTCTCCGCCTCGGCATTGATCCGCTTCTCGATGCCTTCGCTGTCGCCGCTGAAGATGCCCTTCAGTGCCTCTCCGGCAGCGCTGGCGCCGAGCTTGGCGCCGGCCAGGCCGACATCCATGCCGTCCATCGCAATGGCGACGACGTGGCCGCGGTACTCCAGCAACCGCTGTCGCTGGGCCTCGTTGGCCGGCACGTCCTTGCCGTCGATCAGCAGGTGGCCATCCGGCGTGATCTCCGCACGCGGCTGCTTGTCGGCGGAGATGTTGATGTTGCCCTGGGTGATGTCCTTGCGGGCATCAACCATGGCCTCCTTGACGGTCTGGCCGACGCCGCTGGTGGCTTCGGCGACGCTTTTGCCGACGGTCTTGTCGGGCGTGGAAGAAGTGCCGCCGCAGGCGATCAGCGGCAGGCACAGCAGGATGGCAGGCAGCGGGCGCAGCAGGTTCATGGCAACTCCCTCGAATTGGTCCGGTGGCGGTTACTTGTTGCGGGGCAGGGTGACCGTGCCGCCGACGTTGCGGTGGCCGACATCGCCGCTGCCGCTGTGGTCGACGGTCAGGCTGCCGCGCACGCCGTCGACCTGGATGTCGCCCGAACCATGGCTGCGCACGTGCACGTTGCCGCCGATGTCGGACAGATCGACATCGCCCGAGCCGACCACGCCGACCTCGACGTTGCCTTGCACGCGCTTGAACCCGATGTCGCCGGAACCGACCGTGTCCAGCCGGGCGTTGCCGCGGACATCGCTGATCTTCAGGTCACCGGAGCCGACGGTGCCGGTGACCGCATCGCCGCCGATGTTGCGCGCCTTGACGTCGCCGGAGCCGAGCGACAGCAGGTTCAGCGAGCCGCCACCGTCGATGTCCAGGTCACCCGAACCCACCGCTGCGTGGATGCTGCCGCGGGTGCCGCGAACGATCGCGTCGCCCGAGCCGACGTCCACGCTCAGCGATTGGGCGTTGTCCACGCTGGCATCGCCGGAGCCGACCTTGAGCTGCAGGGGCAGGTTGTCGGGCACGCTGCCGCGGATGTCGAGCCACGCATAGCTGTTGCCCAGGCTGATGCCGCTGTGGCGGCCGTCGCGGCGCAGGCTGACGACCAGCTTGTCGCCTTCCCTGCGCTGCTCCAGTACCAGCTGGTCCAGCCATTCCTGGCTGGAGGCGCAGGCGCGGCCATCGAGCTGGCCACCGCCCTTGCTGGCGACGACCTTCAGGTCATGCTGGTTCACCTCCAGCACCACCGCCTTGGCGCCGGCCACATCCAGCTTCAGCGTGCGGGCGGCGGTGAACTTGCAGTTCGGAGCATCGGCGGCCAGCGCCGACAGAGGCAACAGCAACAACGCAGAACAGGCGAGCAGGGAACGCATGGGTGGTGCCTCCGGGTGGATGGAATCAGATCTCGCCGGCGCGCTTGCGCAGGCGGATGGCGAGGACGATGAACACGACACCGACGGCGGCACCGATCCATAGTTCCGGCATCGCCAGCGACTTCAGCTGCGAGGCCGGCGACATCAGGCTGACCACCGATTCGAGATCGCGACGCGTGCCTTCCTCGGCGCTGAGGCGATACACCAGGTCGGTGCCCGGCACGCCACCCAGCAGCAGGCGGCCAACGATGTTCTGCCAGAACCAGCCGGTGGTCAGGCCGATCAACGGCATCACCTTGGTGGTGCTGACAATGACGCCGGCGAACAGCGGCAGCATCACCGCCCACAGGAACGGTTTGGTGCGGGCCCAGGCCGAGCACAGCAGCAGCCAGCCGGCGGTGGGCAGGGCCCACAGGGCGTAGACCGGAATCCAGGCCAGGTGACCGGCGGCCAGGGTCAACGGGCTGGCCGGGCCCCAGATCAGGGTCATCGGGCTGCCACCGTGCATCAGCGCGACGATGCTGATCACCAGCATGAAGCCGAACATGGTGATGATGCCGGCGATCACCGCGATCATCGGGGCCACGACCAGTGCGCTGATCACCTTGGACAGCACGGTCTGGGTGTCCGACAGCGGCAGCGACTTCCAGAACAGGATGCTGCGGTCGCGACGGTCGTCGTACAGGGCGCCCAGGCAGTAGAAGAACACCACGAAGGCCAGCACCAGGAACGGCCAGGCCGAGCTGAGCACCAGGGTCAGGTCGAGGCCGTTGCCGAGGTCGGCCAGGTCCTTGGCGCTGATGTCCCGGGTCAGCAGGGCCAGGTCCAGGCCGTTGATGTTCACGCTCTCGCCGTCGACATGCAGTGCGCCGTTGCGTGCTGCACGGTTCAGTGCAAACAGGCCGAAGGCGATGCCGACGGTGCTCATCACCAGCGAGATCAGGCCGGCGATCAGCGGCGCATACAGGAAACCGCCACGGTTCTCCCAGTACTCGCGCTTGAGCAGCCAGCGCAGGGTGCCCATCGGGCTGACGGGGTGGTTGACGGCAGTCATGCGTAGGTCCCCTTCATGATGGCGACGAACAGATCGGCCAGGCCCGGGCTGCGGGTCTCGCCAAGGGTGGAGAGCTGGGTGCGCGGCACACCGTCGAACAGCATTACGGTCTTGCCGAACGTCAGGCTGCGCTCGTCGATCGGCTTCAGCGCACGCGCGGTCTCCAGCTGGTCGGCGTTGACCAGAAGCTCGGTGTAGCGCTGGCCGACATCGTCCATTTCTGCATCGAGCACGATGCGACCATCACGGATGAACATGACGTCGCTGAGGATGTGCTCGATCTCCTCCACCTGGTGGGTGGTGACGATGATGGTCTTCTGTTCGTCGAAATAATCTTCCAGCAGGCGCTGGTAGAACTCCTTGCGGTACAGGATGTCCAGGCCCAGGGTGGGCTCGTCCAGCACCAGGATGCGCGCATCGATGGCCATCACCAGCGCCAGGTGCAGCTGCACGATCATGCCCTTGGACAGTTCGCGCACGCGCTGCTTCGGCTGCAGCTTGGTGTTGGCCAGGAAACGCTCGCAGCGGGCACGGTCGAAGCGCGGATGGACACCGGCGACGAAATCGATCGCTTCACGGACCTTCAGCCAGCGCGGCAGCACGGCGACGTCGGCAATGAAGCAGATGTCGTTCATCAGCGCGTCGCGGTGCTGCCGCGGGTCGCGGCCGAGCACGCTCAACTCACCTTCCACCGAGGTCAGGCCGAGGATGGCCTTCAGCGCGGTGGTCTTGCCGGCGCCGTTGGGCCCGATCAGGCCGACGATGCGCCCGCTTGGAATGCTGAAGCTGGCATTGTCGAGGGCCACGGTGGTCTTGTAGGCCTTGCGCAGGCCTCGGGCGGTGATGACCGGTTCACTTGCAGTGCTATTCATCAGACTTTCCCCTGGGGCAGCAATTCGTCGAGGCTCAGGCCCAGGCGCTGGATGCGCTCCAGCACCGCCGGCCATTCTTCGTTGAGAAAGCGCTCGCGCTCGCTGCTGCGCAGCTGCGTGGCCGCCTGCTCGGTCATGAACATGCCCAGGCCGCGGCGCTTCTCGACCAGGCCTTCATCGGCCAGTTCCTGGTAAGCGCGCGAAACGGTGATGGGGTTGAGCTGGTAGTCGGCGGCCACCTGGCGCACCGAAGGCAGGGCATCGCCCGGCTTGAGGATTCCGTCGAGCATCATGGCGATCACGCGCTCCTTCAACTGACGGTATATGGGAGCGCCGTCGCTCCACTGGATGTCGCTCATATTCAGCTCCGTGGGGTCAGCGGCTGTGCGAACGAGAAGTACGGCATGGACAGGGAGCTGTGCAGCCGACGCGGGGGAGAGGGGGAGGGATCGGCGTTCCCGGCCGGCGAAACGGATGCATCCTGCGCACTGTCGGCGGAGGCGGGAGCGGTTGGCATGGCCAGCCAGGCCAGCACGATCAGGGCCGAAACGGCAGCGGCCGCGGGTGCGGTGAGGTTGCGACGGATCCGGGCGTTCATGGCTCCCCCTGTCTCAGGTGACTGGTGTTGTATGCAACTATAACACCGGCACGCCCACGTGCAACCCCTTGCCGTGCCCAACTGATGGCAGGGGTGGTCAAACCGCTGAAATATCCCCTTATCCCCTTGATTGAAAAGGGAAACGGGAATTGTCGTGCGGGCCGATCACGCCCTGCCTTCCATTCAGCGTTGTCCATGCTATGTCATCCCTGCGCCGTTGAGGGTGGGTCCTCCCGGGAAAGGCCACGCCGCGCAAAGCCGCCGGCGCCCGCCGCAACAAGGGGCAACGGAGCCCGGTGCTATAGTTCGGCCGATTCCCGGCCGCTATCGGCCGGCCCTGTGAATGGCTACCGCGGACTGCTCTCGATGCCCCTGCCGACCGTTGTTCCGCGCCGACTGCGCGGCCTGTCCCTGTTGACCCTGCTGGTGGCCGGCCTGGCCGGTTCCGCCCATGTGCTGGCGGCCGATCTTCTGGACCTGGACTATCGCCCGCTGGCAAGCAAGCAGCAGGTCAACCTGCAGCAGCGCTACCACGGGCAGGTGCTGCTGGTGGTCAATACCGCAAGCAAGTGCGGCTATACCCCCCAGTACGAAGGCCTGGAGGCGCTGCAGAAGCGTTATGCCGGCCGCGGCTTTGCCGTGCTGGGTTTCCCGTCCAACGATTTCAAGGGCCAGGAACCGGGTGACGAGAAGCAGATCCAGGATTTCTGCACGCTTACCTATGGCGTCAAGTTCCCGATGTTCGAGAAGGTGCACGTCGTCGGTGCGGAGGCCACGCCGCTGTACCAGCGGTTGACCGCAGCCACCGGCGTGGCGCCGGGCTGGAACTTCCACAAATATCTGGTCGGCCGCGATGGCAAGGTCATCGCCCAGTTCGCCAGCAAGGTGACGCCGGACGATCCACAGCTGACCGCCGCCATCGACAAGGCGCTGGCCGTCGCTCCTACGCATTGATATCCGGCACGGATGCCTCGACATCGACGGCATGCGTGCGACAATGCTTCTTTTCGCGCCGACGTCGGCGCCCAGACACTTCCAGGAATGCAGCGAATGAAGATGGGAATGCGCGGCGCCGCGGCGTCGGTTCTGATTCTGGCGATGGGCACTTCGGGTGTCGCTCTGTCGCAACAACCGGCTGCCCCCGCAGCCGCCAAGGAGACCGCAACCTTGAATTCCCCCAAGCAGAAGCTCGGCTACGCCATCGGCCTGGACGTCGCCAAGTCGTTCACCCCGATCGCCGATGAGATCGATGTGGCCGCGCTGCGCACCGCCGTGGAACGTTCGTTCGAAGGCCTGCAGCCGCAGATCACCCAGGAACAGGCCAAGGCCACCGATGCCGCACTGCGCCAGGTCGTGATGGCCCGCAGCGGGCAGCAGGTGCCGGGCATGGCGCCGGGTTCGCAGCCGCCGAAGGTCGACCGCGTCAAGGTGTCGCAGATGATCGGTTCCTACTCGGTCGGCCCGTCGCTGGCACAGCTGAAGGACGACATCGATGTCGCCTCGCTGTTTGACGCGATCAGCACCGGCCTGAGCAAGGGTCAGCCGAAGATGACGGAAGCTGACGCGACCGCCACCATCCAGGCGTTCATGGGCAGCAAGCAGGCCGAAATGCAGGCCAAGGCCGCCGCTGCCGCGCAGACCAACCGCGAGGAAGGCAATGCGTTCCTGGCCAAGAACAAGACCCAGCCGGGCGTGGTGACCACCCCGTCGGGCCTGCAGTACCAGGTCATCCGCCCGGGCAGCGGCGAGCGTCCGCTGCCGAGCAGCAAGGTGCGCGTGAACTACGAAGGCAAGCTGCTCAACGGCACCGTGTTCGACAGCTCCTATGGTCGTCAGCCGGCCGAGTTCGGCCTGGACCAGGTGATCAAGGGCTGGACCGAAGGCGTCGCGCTGATGCCGGTCGGTTCGAAGTACCGCTTCTGGATCCCGGGCGAGCTCGCCTACGGTGAGAACGGCACCCCGGGTGGCCCGATCGGCCCGAACGCGACTCTGACGTTCGACGTCGAGCTGCTGGGCGTCCTGCCGTAAGCGACCACGGAGCCAGCACGGACATGCGCGTTGCGATTTTCGGTACCGGTTACGTAGGGCTGGTGACCGGTACCTGCCTGGCCGATGTCGGCCACCAGGTGGTCTGCGTCGATATCGACCAGGCCAAGGTCGATGGCCTCAACCAGGGCATCATCCCGATCTATGAGCCGGGCCTGGAACCGATGGTGAAGGCCAATCACGCCGCGTCGCGGCTGACGTTCACCACCGATGCCGCAGCCGCGATCGGCCACGGCCAGGTCGTGTTCATCGCCGTCGGCACGCCGCCGGACGAGGATGGCAGCGCTGATCTGCAGTACGTGCTGGCCGTGGCCCGCACCATCGGCCAGCACATGAGCGTGCCGACCGTGGTGGTCAACAAGTCGACGGTGCCGGTGGGCACCGCCGACAAGGTCCGTGCCGCCATTGCCGCAGAGCTGGCGGCACGTGGCGCCGACATCGCCTTCGACGTGGTGTCCAACCCGGAATTCCTGAAGGAAGGCGACGCCGTTGCCGACTGCATGCGTCCGGATCGCATCATCATCGGTGCGACCAGCGCCGAGTCGGTGGCGGTGATGCGGCGCCTGTATGCACCGTTCAACCGCAACCACGACCGCGTGGTGGAAATGGACGTGCGTTCGGCCGAGCTGACCAAGTACGCCGCCAACGCGATGCTGGCGACCAAGATCTCGTTCATGAACGAAATCGCCAACATCGCCGAACGTGTCGGCGCCGATGTGGAGCAGGTCCGCCAGGGCATCGGCTCGGATCCGCGCATCGGCTGGCATTTCATCTACCCGGGCGCCGGCTATGGTGGCTCGTGCTTCCCCAAGGATGTGCAGGCGCTGGCCCGCACCGCGCAGCAGGCCGGCCTGGAGCCTAAACTGCTGAACGCCGTGGAAGCGGTCAACGATGCGCAGAAGGGCCATCTGTTCGCCCTGGTCCAGCGCCATTACGACAAGGGCGAGGACGAAGGCGTGCGTGGCAAGACCTTTGCCGTGTGGGGCCTGGCATTCAAGCCAAACACCGACGACATGCGCGAAGCCTCCAGCCGACGCCTGCTGGCGCAACTGTGGGAAGGCGGTGCGACGGTGCGTGCCTACGATCCGGAAGCGATGCATGAGGCGCAGCGCATCTTCGGTGAACGCGATGACCTGGTGTTCTGCAGCAATGCCAACGAGGCGCTGCAGGGCGCCGATGCACTGGTCGTGGTGACCGAGTGGAAGCAGTTCCGCAGCCCCGATTTCCAGACGCTGCGCGAGCAGTTGAAGGACGCGGTGGTGTTCGACGGCCGCAACCTGTACGAGCCGGCGGACGTGGAAGCAGCGGGCCTGGCGTATTACGGCATTGGCCGGGGGCGCTCGCTGCATGTCTGATCTGCTGCCAACCGAACGCGAGCAGGCGCTGGAAGCGCGCCTGGTCGAACTGGAAATGCGCGTGTCCTTCCAGGAACAGGCGCTGGCCGAACTGAGCGATGCGCTGGCCGATGCCCGCATGCAGGGCATGCGCAACGCCGACGTGCTGCGCGTGCTGCTGGAAGATCTGGGCAAGGTCCGCAACGCGCTGAATTCTTCCGATCCGGCGAGCGAACCGCCGCCGCCGCACTACTGATCCGAATCCTATGAGCGATACCCTCCGTGACCAGCTGATGGGCCTGGGCTTCAAGCCTGCGCCCAAGCCAGAGCGCAAGAATGATGGCCCCCGCCGTGATGGCCGCCCGCAGGGCAAGGGTGGCAACGGCAATGGAAAGCCGCAGGGCGCTGGCAAGGGCGAGCACAAGCCCGGCCAGCGTCGCGGTCCTGGCCATGGCGGCCCGGGCAAGCCCGGCCAGTCGCGTGGCCCGGGCCAGCAGGGCCCGCGCAAGCCGCGCAGCGCAGAAGAGATGGACCTGGCCAAGGCCTACGCCATCCGCGCGCAGAAGGAAAAGGAAGAGCGCATCGAAACCGAGCGCCTGAAGCAGGAAGAGGCGCGTGTGCGCCGCGAGGCCAAGACCAAGCTGGAAGAACTGCTGAAGGACAAGGGCCTGAATGCCGAAGCGGCGGACATTGCCCGCCACTTCCCCTACGGCGGCAAGATCAAGCGCATCTATGTGACCGCCGAACAGCTGACCGCGCTCAACGCCGGTGAGCTGGGTGTGGTCCAGCTCAATGGCCGCTACCTGCTGGTGACCGCCGAGGTGCTGGCGCAGTGCGAGGCGGTGTTCGCCGCATCGGTGGCGCTGAAGGTCGATCCGAATGCGCCGGCCGAGGAAGATCCGTACGCGGACCCGCAGTACCAGGTGCCGGACGACCTGGTCTGGTAAACGCGTGACCGCCGCGGGCGCGCTGCCGTCGCGGCCGTGGGGGTAGGGATGACCGCTGATCCAAGCCGTGGCTACGTGCCGCACATTGACGGCCTGCGCGCGATCGCCGTGCTGGCCGTCATCGTGTTCCACCTGGACCCGGCCTGGTTGCCAGGCGGGTTCACCGGCGTGGATGTGTTCTTCGTCATCTCCGGTTTCGTGGTCAGCGCGTCGGTACACCGGCTGCCGCCGCTGTCGCTGGGGCAGTCGATGCTGCGCTTCTATGCGCGCCGCATCCGTCGCATCGCGCCGGCGCTGTTGGCCTGCCTGTTGCTGACTGCCGTGGCAAGCGTGCTGTTCATTCCCGAGTCCTGGCTCAGCGAAGCCAGTGACAGGACCGGACTGATGGCGTTCTTCGGCTTCAGCAACTGGGTGCTGGCAGCGATCGGCAACGACTATTTCGCACCCAGGGCCGAATTCAATCCCTACACCCACACCTGGTCGCTGGGCGTGGAAGAGCAGTTCTACCTGCTGTTCCCGCTGCTGTTCCTGGCTTGGGCGCGCGGTGCACGCGGGCGCTGGATCAGCCTGGGCCTGTTCGCCCTGGTCAGCATGGCGTCGCTGCTGCATGCGGCGGTGCTGGGTCTGCGCGAGGCGCCGCCATCGTGGGCGTTCTATGCCACCAGCACCCGCCTCTGGCAACTGGGGGTGGGCGTGCTGCTGTTCCAGCTGCTGCATGTGCGCGAATCGCTGGACCCGGCAACCGGCCAGGCACTGAAGCGCGCCGCGCCGGTGTTCTCCCTGCTGGCCATGGTGGCGCTGGGCCTGCTGGGGTGGGCGTTGTGGTCCGCGCGTGCCGGGCGGTCACCGTGGCCTGACGGCGTGCTGCCGGCCTTCGCCACCGCGGGCCTGCTGTGGGCGCTGCATCATCATCCGCAGGCATGGGTGGCGCGCCTGTTGGCCAGCGCCCCGATGCGCCGTATCGGCCTGCTGTCGTACTCGCTGTACCTGTGGCACTGGCCGGTGTTCGTGCTGATGCGCTGGACCGTGGGCCTGCAGACACCCTTGCAGATGACCACCGCGATGGCGTTGGTGCTGCTGCTGTCATGGCTGTCGTGGCGCTGGGTGGAACAGCCGTTCCGCGGCACGTTGGCGCAGCGCCTGCGTCCCGGGCGTTGGGTGCTGGCCGGCGCGGTCGTACTGCTGTGCGCCGCCGGCATCCAGACAGTGCTCTACCTGCAGGCGCCGCGGCTGTCGTTGAGTACGGTCAGCCGGCATCCGGCCGATTGGTACCCCAATGGCAAGAGCGTGGCCGGTGACTATCCCGAGTGCGCACTGGTGGTCGCCAAGCATCGTTTCGAAGGCGGTAGTGCGCGCACCTTTGCCCGTGGAGACTGCGACCGCCCGCTACCGGTTGGCGCGCCGAAGCGGGTGTTCGTTGCTGGTGATTCGCATGCGATGGCCTACATCGAGCTGCTGCAGCGACTGGCCCTGGAAACCGGCTCGGCGGTCTCCCTCTATGGCCGCGGCGGATGCCCGCAGGTGAGCCTGCAGAAGTGGCGCGGTGCCGGTGCCGGTTGCGCTGATTTCGACGCCGCGGTGTTCGCCGATATCGTGCGGCGTGCGCAGCCGGGGGATGCCGTGGTGCTGGTGTCGTTGCGCGTGCCACGCCTTTCCGATCAGTTCGTGCTGTTCGATGCGCAGGCGCAGCTGGCGGGCGAACTGACGGCAGAGGCCGCGGCAGGACGCGACGCCGAAGTGGCCGAGGCGGTCGCGCAGTGGAGACCCCTGGCCGAGCGTGGCGTGCGCATCGTGCTGGAGGCGCCCAAGCCAGTGCTGCCAGCGCCTCCTTATCGCTGCTCGGACCGCTTCAATGCCCGCAACGAGGTCTGCCGCAACGGCCTGGACAGCACGCGCGTCGCGATGGAAACGTTGCGGGCACCCATGCTGGGCAGCCTGCAGCAGGTGGTCGATGGACTGCCAGGTGGCGTGCTGTGGGACCCGATGCCGGTGCTGTGCGACGACGCGTTATGTCCAGCCCAGCGCGATGGGCGGCCGCTGTTCTTCGATGGCGATCATCTCAGTGCGCATGGCAACCGGGTGCTGCTGCCCTCGCTGCAACAGGTGCTGTTGCAGCGCTGAGCCGGGCAGGGGTCAGCGCACGCGGCTGTTCCGTCGCGCACGTATGAGCGGCAGGCTCAGTGCGAAGAAACAGAGCAGGGCGCCAATCAGGGCGAAGCCGCTGCCGGCCAGGAACGCGGTGCGACCATCGTCGATCTTCCACAGTTGGCCGGCAATGAGTGCGCCGAGCACACCGCCGACACCGGACGAGAATCCGTACAGCAGCCCCTGGCCATGCCCATTGAGGCGACCGGGGAAGTAGGTCGCCAGCATCTGCATCGCTGCTGCGAAGAACGCCGCAAAGCCCAGCGCGTGCGCGCTCTGCGCCAGCAGCATCACCGGCAGGTTTTCCGGGAACAGTGCGGTCACGGCCCAGCGCAGGCAGGAACTGACCAGCGCGATCAACAGCATCCAGCTGGCGTCATAGCGGCGGAAGAAGCGGCCGATGGTGAAGAACACGCCCACTTCGAAGACCACACCGATGGTCCACAACAGGCCCAGGGTGGAGGTGCGGTAGCCGTGATGGTCCATGTAGACCGAAAAGAACGTGTAGTACGGGCCGAAAGACAGTTGCTCCATGAAGGCGGCCAGGAAGAACGCCAGCACCGGCGGTCGGCGCACGATCTGCCAGAAGCCGCTGGCGTCGCCGCCGGTCTTGCCGATGCCGCGCGCGTAGTGGTTGCTGAAGGCCGAGGCGACCAGCAGCGCGAACAGTGGCAGCATCATCCACGGCAGCAGCCCGGCGTGGCTGGCCGTGCCGTCATCTTCGATCAGCCAGCCGAACAGGGTCACGACGGCGATGAAGCCGAGCGAGCCCCAGACCCGGATCAACCCGTAGCGATGGCTGTCGTTGCCCAGATGGGTGAGGGTGATCGACTCGAACTGCGGCATCACCGCGTTGTAGAAGAAGCAGAACACCACCATCGCCGGGTACATCCACGGCTGTGGCAGCGGCAGCAGGAATACCGCGAAGCTGAGCAGGGTCAGCACGCAGCCCGCGCGCAGCAGGCGGATCGGTCGTGGCGATGCGGCCGCCAGCGAGGTCCAGGTGCTGGGCGCGATCACGCGGGTGGCGTACCACAGGCCCATCATCACGCTGATGGCCGTCACGCTCATGCCGCGCGCGGTCAGGAACAGGCTCCAGTACGGCGTGAACGCGCCCAGCGCCGCGTAGTAGAACAGGTAGAAGCTGGAGAGGCGTGCAACGGGAACGGTCATCGCGGAATGATGAGGCAAAAAAGGGGACGGAGGGAATTAAGTCGCGAATGCATAAACGACTTAATCCCCTCCGTCCCCTTTTTGTGTCATTCGGGGTCGTAGTCGAGGTTGGAGGCCAGCCAGCGTTCGGCCTGGGCGCGGTCCACGCCCTTGCGGCGGGCGTAATCGCTGACCTGTTCGCGGCTGAGCCGGCCGACCACGAAGTACTGGCTCTGCGGATGGCTGAAGTAGTAGCCCGAGACAGCGGCCGTGGGCAGCATCGCGAAGCTCTCGGTCAATTCCATGCCGGCGTTTGCTTCGGCCTGCAGCAGGTCGAACAGGCGCCGTTTCTCGCTGTGTTCCGGGCAGGCCGGATAGCCAGGCGCCGGCCGGATGCCGCGATACTGCTCGTCGATCAGGGCGTCGTTGTCCAGCGCCTCGGCGCGCTCATGGCCCCAGAATTCGGTACGCACGCGCTGGTGCAGGCGCTCGGCCAGCGCCTCGGCGAGGCGGTCGGCCAGTGCTTTCAGCAGGATCGCGTTGTAGTCGTCATGCTCGGCCTCGAAGCGCGCGACGTGCGCGTCGATGCCGATACCGGCAGTGACTGCGAACGCGCCGATCCAGTCCTGCTTGCCACTGTCGAGGGGCGCGATGAAATCGGCCAGGCAGAAGTCCGGGCGCTCGGCAGGCTTGTCTACCTGCTGGCGCAGGAAGTGCAGGGTCGTTTCGCCCTGCGGGTGCTGCACGCGGACGTCGTCGCCGATGCTGTTGGCCGGCCACAGGCCGAACACGGCCTTGGCCGTCAGCCACTTCTCGCCGACGATGCGCTCGAGCATCGCGCGCGCATCGCGGTACAGCTCGCTGGCCTGGGTGCCGACGATCTCGTCGGTGAGGATGGCCGGGAACTTGCCGGCCAGCTCCCAGGCCTGGAAGAACGGTGTCCAGTCGATGTAGTCGACCAGTTCGTCCAGCGGGTAGTCATCGAACACGTGCAGGCCGGGTTGTTCCGGTGCCGGTGGCGTGTAGCTGTCCCAGCCGCCCTGGAATTTCTGCGCGCGCGCATGTTCCAGCGTCACCAGGCGCTTGGCGTCGCCACGGTTGCGGTGGCGGGCGCGGATCTCGGCATAGTCGGCCTCGTTGGCCGCGACGAAGGCTTCGCGCAGGTCGCGTGAGATCAGCGACTGGGCCACGCCCACCGCGCGCGAGGCGTCCTTCACCCACACCGTAGGCGCTTTGTAGTGCGGGTCGATCTTCAGCGCGGTGTGCGCGCGCGAGGTGGTGGCGCCGCCGATCAGCAGCGGCAGGTCGAAGCCCTGGCGCTCCATCTCGCGGGCGACGTGGCTCATCTCCTCCAGCGACGGGGTGATCAGTCCGGACAGTCCGACCAGGTCGGCGTTGTGCTCGCGGGCGGCATCGAGGATCTTCTGCGCCGGCACCATCACGCCCAGGTCGACCACCTCGAAGTTGTTGCAGGCCAGGACCACGCCGACGATGTTCTTGCCGATGTCATGCACATCGCCCTTCACCGTGGCCATGATGATCTTGCCATTGCTCTTGGCGGTATCACCGCTGCGTGCCTTCTCCGCCTCGATGTACGGCAGCAGGTAGGCCACCGCCTTCTTCATCACGCGTGCGGATTTCACCACCTGCGGCAGGAACATCTTGCCGGCACCGAACAGGTCGCCCACGATGTTCATGCCGTCCATCAGCGGGCCCTCGATCACGTCCAGCGGGCGGCTGGAGGCCTGCCGGGCCAGCTCGGTGTCTTCCTCGACAAAGGCATCCAGGCCGTGCACCAGCGCATGTGCCAGGCGCTGCGCCACCGGCTTCCCGCGCCAGGCCAGGTCCTCGGTCTTCGCCGCGCCCTTGCTGCCCTTGTAGCGCTCGGCGATCTCCAGCAGGCGCTCGGTGGCATCGCTGCGGCGGTTGAGGATCACGTCCTCGACGCGCTCGCGCAGCTCAGGCTCCAGCTCGTCGTAGATCGGCATGGCGCCGGCGTTGACGATGCCCATGTCCATGCCGGCGGCGATGGCGTGGTAGAGGAACACCGAGTGGATGGCCTGGCGCACCGTTTCGTTGCCGCGGAACGAGAACGAGACGTTGGAGACGCCGCCGGAGACGTGGCAGTGCGGCAGGGTCTGCTTGATGATGCGGGTGGCTTCGATGAAGTCCACCGCAAAGTTGTCGTGCTCTTCGATGCCGGTGGCGACGGCGAAGATGTTCGGGTCGAAGATGATGTCCTGCGGCGGGAAGCCGATCTCGTCGACCAGGATGCGGTAGGCGCGGGTGCAGATCTCGACCTTGCGCGCGCAGGTATCGGCCTGCCCGCTTTCATCGAAGGCCATGACCACCGCGGCGGCGCCATAGCGCAGGACCTTGCGCGCGTGTTCGCGGAACAGCGCCTCGCCTTCCTTCAGCGAGATCGAATTGACCACGCTCTTGCCCTGCAGGCACTTCAACCCGGCCTCGATCACGCTCCACTTGGAGGAGTCGACCATGACCGGGATGCGGGCGATGTCCGGCTCGGACATGATCAGGTTGAGGTAGCGGGTCATTGCCGCTTCCGAATCGATCAGGCCCTCGTCCATGTTGACGTCGAGGATCTGCGCGCCGCTGGCGACCTGCTGGCGGGCCACGTCCACCGCTTCTTCGTAGCGGCCTTCCTTGATGAGCTTGCGGAACTGCGCACTGCCGGTGACGTTGGTGCGTTCGCCGACGTTGATGAACAGCAGGTCCGGAGTGATGACCAGGGGTTCCAGGCCGGACAGGCGGGTAGGGCGGACAGGCGTCATGGCAGGCGTCGGCTCAACAGCAGGAGGGCGGGAAGTGTGGAACGGTGGCGGCGACATTCATGCGGCCTGCTCCTGGACACCGGGCAGGGCGCGCGGCGGCAGCCCGGCCACGGCGCGGGCGATCGCACGGATGTGGTCGGGGGTGGAGCCGCAGCAGCCGCCGACCAGGTTCAACAGGCCATCCTCGGCGAAGCCGCGCAGGGTGGTGGCCATCTCTTCAGGCGTTTCGTCGTACTCGCCGAAGGCGTTGGGCAGGCCCGCGTTGGGGTGCGCGCTGACGTAACAGTCGGCGACCTGCGAGAGGGTCTCCACGTGCGGGCGCATCGCCTCGGCGCCCAGCGCGCAGTTCAAGCCGATCGACAGCGGGCGCGCATGCGCCAGTGACGCATGGAAGGCCTCGGCGGTCTGCCCGGACAGGGTGCGCCCGGAGGCGTCGGTGATGGTGCCGGAGATCATCACCGGCAGGCGTGCACCACGCGCGTCGAAGGCCTCCTCCAGCGCATACAGCGCGGCCTTGGCATTGAGCGTGTCGAAGATGGTCTCGACCATGAGGGTGTCGGCGCCGCCATCGATCAGGCCCTCGATGGCTTCGCGATAGGTGTCGCGCAACTCGTCGAAGCTGGTGTTGCGGAAGCCCGGATCGTTGACGTCGGGACTGATCGAAGCGGTGCGGCTGGTGGGACCGATCACCCCGATCACGAAGCGCGGCTTGCCCGGCGTGGCCGCAGCCACCGCATCGCAGCAGGCGCGTGCAACGGCGGCGCCGGCCTTGTTCAGCTCGTACACCAGGTGTTCGAGGTGGTAGTCGGCCTGGCTGACCGAAGTGGCGTTGAAGGTGTTGGTCTCGACCAGATCCGCCCCGGCGTCCAGGTATGCGGTATGGATGTCGGCGATGACCTGCGGCCGGGTCAGCAGCAGCAGGTCGTTGTTGCCCTTCAGGTCATGGCCTTCAGGCGTGCCGTGGTCGCAGCCGGGACCGTGCGCATGGTCATAGCCATCGGCGAATCGCTCGCCGCGGTAGTCGTCTTCCTGCAGGCCATGGCGCTGGATCATCGTGCCCATCGCGCCGTCGATGATCAGGATCCGCTCGCGCAGGGCGTCGAGCAGGGCGTTTGCACGATCAGGATGCAACCAGGGCAGGGCAGGCATGGTGGTCTCGGGCTCAGGGCTTGTTGGCGATCAGCGAAATCACTTCGAAGTGCGGCGGACGCTTCTCGCGGGTGACCGTTTCCAGGCTGGACACCTGCAGGCCGGCCTTGTCGACGAACTTGCGCAGCTCCTTGTCGCTGAAGCCGAGGTTGACGTGGCCATAGGCCTCCACCGCTGCCTTGTGCTCGTGACGGGCCAGGCTGCACAGCAGCAGGCGGCCGCCCGGGCGCAGCACGCGTGCGGCTTCGGTTACGGCCTGCGCCGGCTTGCTGGCATAGGTCAGCGCGTGCATCAGCACCACCAGGTCGAAGCTGCCGTCCTTGAACGGCAGGGCATGCATGTCACCCTCGCGGACTTCCACATTGGGCAGCCGGCGCAGGCGCTCGCTGGCAGCGGCGACCACGCGCGCGCTGGTATCGATGCAGATGTAGCGCTTGGCGTGGGGGGCGACCAGTTCGGCCAGCACGCCGTCACCGGAGGCGATGTCCAGCACGTCGCCGGTCTCCAGCAACGGCAAGGCGGTGCGCGCCAGCGCCTCCCAGGTACGGCCCGGAGAGTAGTGGCGCTCCATGTCGCCGGCCACGCTGTCGGCCCAGTTCTGGTCAGAGGCGCGATGGGCCAGCACTGCAGCCACGCGCTCGGCATCCTGGCGCAGCAACGGGTCGTCGCTTCCGTTGCTCAAGGCATGCCACAATGCACGCTGCGCCGGGTCCAGCTGGGCTTCGTCGAAACGGTAGTAGGCCGACACGCCGGCACGGCGGTCGCGGACCAGGCCGGCTTCCTTCAGGCGCGCCAGGTGGGTGGACACGCGCGGCTGCGCCAGCCGGGTGATTGCCGACAGTTCGGCCACGGTCAGTTCCTCCTGCTCCAGCAGCGCCAGCAGGCGCACGCGGGTGGCATCGGCGAACACCTTCAGGCGGGTCGACCAGTCTTCCAGATCCATAAATATCTACCTATCGCGATATAGAGATATATTCGCCGAAAGGGCCTGCCGCGGTCAAGTCGCCAGCGTACGGAAACAGCCGGCCCCCGGTACAATCGGAGCACCTGGGCGCGCCGTATGCGGCCCATAACTTCATGTACCCGGGAGGGTGTTGTGGATTTCAGCTTTACCGAAGAGCAGTTGATGCTGCAGGACGTGGCGCGGCGCATCGCGCAGGAAAAGATCGCCCCCAGCGCGGAGCACCATGACCGCACCGGCGAGTTCCCGCTGGACAACATCCGCCTGCTGGGCGAGAACGGCCTGATGGGCATCGAAGTGCCGACCGAGTACGGCGGTGCGGGCATGGACCCGGTTGCGTACGTGCTGGCGATGGTGGAGGTCGCCGCCGCCGACGCCGCTCACTCGACCATCATGTCGGTCAACAACTCGCTGTTCTGCAACGGCATCCTCACCCACGGTACCGAGCAGCAGAAGCAGACCTACGTGCGTGCCATCGCCGAAGGCACCGCCATCGGCGCGTTCGCGCTGACCGAGCCGCAGTCCGGTTCCGATGCCACTGCCATGCGCTGCCGCGCGGTGAAACAGGCCGACGGCACCTTCGTCATCAATGGCAAGAAGAGCTGGATCACCTCCGGCCCGGTGGCCAAGTACATCGTGCTGTTCGCGATGAGCGAGCCGGACAAGGGCGCGCGCGGCATCACCGCCTTCATCATCGATACCGACAAGGCCGGTTTCGGTCGTGGCAAGACCGAGCCCAAGCTGGGCATCCGCGCCTCGGCCACCTGCGAGATCGAGTTCAACGATTACGTGGCGCAGGCCGAGGACGTGCTGGGCCAGGAGGGCGAGGGCTTCAAGATCGCCATGAGCGTGCTCGATGCCGGCCGCATCGGTATCGCCTCGCAGGCCATCGGCATCGCCCGTGCCGCCTATGAAGCGACCCTGGAGTACGTGAAGGAGCGCAAGGCCTTCGGTGCCGCCATCGGCACCTTCCAGATGACCCAGGCCAAGATTGCCGACATGAAGTGCAAGCTGGATGCAGCGCTGCTGCTGACGTTGCGCGCGGCTTGGGTGAAGGGCCAGGGCAAGCGCTTCAGCAACGAAGCCGCCATCGCCAAGCTCACCGCCTCGGAAGCGGCGATGTGGATCACCCACCAGGCGGTGCAGATCCACGGCGGCATGGGGTATTCGAAGGAGATGCCGCTGGAGCGTTACTTCCGTGATGCCAAGATCACCGAGATCTATGAAGGCACCTCGGAAATCCAGCGCCTGGTGATCGCCCGCAACGAAACCGGACTGCGCTGAGACGCAACGGCCGCGCCGCTGCAATGGCGGCGCGGCCGGTCGATCCGCGCCACGCGTGGATGCGCTGTGCTCTTGGCCGAACGATGCCGGATCTGTTCCAATGCAGGCCGTTTCCATACGGTCTGCACAGATGATCTATCGTGGTTGGGGAATCCTGACACTGATCACGCCGATCGCAGCGATCCTGCTGCTGGCGTATTTCTTCCCGCACGCAGGCCCCAAGGGCAACACCCCACTCTCGCAGGTGTTGCTGGGTGCCAGCATTGGCGCGGCGGTGAACGTGCTGCTGGGCCTGTGGCTCAACCGGGCACCCCGGCAGAAGGGCGAAGTGGCGCCCCATCATTTCTTCTTTGTGCCCATGCAGTGGGCTGCACTGGTAATCGTGGCAGTGTGCCTGGTGGTCGCGCTGTTGCGCTGAAACGTGACTCGAACGGCGCCCACCAAGGTTGGCGGCTACCGGGCATGCCGTTGCCCTGGTAGATGCCAACCTTGGTTGGCATGAATTCAAAGGCGGCAAGAAAAAGGCCCCGGATCGCTCCGGGGCCTTTTCGTTTCAGCGCACTGCCGGATCAACGATCCGGGCGGTGTGCAGCATCCGCGTCGCGCTGGCGTTCCATGAACTCCTTGGACGGTTCATCCAGCTTGTCGCCCAGCATGCGGCGCACGACCACGAAGAACACCGGGATCATCAGCAGGCCGAGCAGGGTGGCGAACAGCATGCCGCCGATCACGCCGGTACCGATGGCGTGGCGGGAATTGGCGCCGGCGCCGGTGGAGATCGCCATCGGGATCACGCCCATGATGAACGCGAACGAGGTCATCAGGATCGGGCGGAAGCGCAGGCGGGCCGCTTCGATGGTGGCATCGCGCAGGTTCTTGCCGGCTGCGCGCTGCTCCACCGCGAACTCCACGATCAGGATCGCGTTCTTCGCGGCCAGGCCGATCACGGTGATCAGGCCGATCTTGAAGAACAGATCGTTGGGCAGGCCGCGCAGCATCGACAGGCCCAGTGCGCCCAGCACGCCCAGCGGCACCACCAGCAGCACCGCCACCGGGATCGACCAGCTTTCATACAGGGCGGCCAGGCACAGGAACACCACCACGATGGACAGCACCAGCAGCAGCGTGGCGGCATTGCCGGCCAGGATTTCCTGGTAGGACATGCCGGACCAGTCGTAGCCGAAGCCGGCCGGCAGGTCGTCGTTGACGATGCTCTCCATGGTCTGCATCGCTTCGCCCGAGCTGGTGCCTGGGGCCTGCGAGCCGACGATGTTGATCGCCGAGTAGCCGTTGTAGCGGCTCAGCGACGGCGGTGCCGACACCCATTCGGACTTGACCACCGTGTTGAGCGGGATCATCGCGTTGGTGCCATCGGCGTTCTGGGTCAGGGTGGAGGGGCTGTAGAAGCTCTTCAGCGACTCCTGGCCGGTGCGGTACGGGCCATCGGCCTGCATGGTCACGCGCTTGATGCGGCCTTCGTAGAAGAAGTCGTTGACATAGACCGGGGCCAGCATCAGCTGGATGGTGCTGTACACGTCCGACACCGACATGCCCATCGACTGCGCCTGCACGCGGTCCACGTGCAGCTGCAGCTGCGGGGCGTTCTCCAGCCCGTTCGGACGCACGCCGACCAGGGCTTCGGGCTTCTGCGCGGCCTTGCCCAGCAGGATGTTGCGCGCCTGGGTCAGCTGTTCGTAGCCGGCACCACTGCGGTCCTGCAGCCACATGTCGAAGCCGCCGAACTGGCCGAGGCCCTGCACGGTGGGCAGGTTGACCACGAAGATCTGCGCTTCCTTGATGCCGTAGAACGCACCGTTCATGTTCTGGATGAACTCGGGCGCGGTGAACTTGCGTTCCTCCCACGGCTTCAGGCGGATGAAGCCCATGCCCACGTTCTCGCCGGAACCGACGAAGCTGAAGCCGGCCACCTGCAGCATGCCTTCATAGCCATCCTGCTTTTCCAGGATGCCACGCATCTGCGCGAACACTTCGTTGGTCTGGCCCTTGGTCGAGCCCGGCGGCAGCTGCACGATCGCCAGCGCATAGCCCTGGTCTTCTTCCGGCAGGAAGCTGCCCGGCATGCGGGTGAACAGGAAGCCGCACAGCGCGGTCAGCACCACGAACAGGATCATCCAGCGCGGCGCATGGCGCACCGCCGAGGTGATGTGGCCCACGTAGGTGTGGCTGATCTTGTCGTAGTACTTGTTGAAGGTGCGGTAGACGATGTTCGGGTTGTCGTTGTGCGTCGGCTTGAGGAAGGTCGCGCACAGCGCCGGGGTGAAGCCCAGTGCCAGGAACGCCGAGAACGCCATCGAGATGGCGATGGTCAGGGCGAACTGCTTGTAGATCTCACCGGCGGCGCCGCCCTGCAGGGCGGACGGGATGAACACCGCCGCCAGCACGACGGTGATCGCCACCACCGCGCCGGTGATCTGGGTCATCGCCTTCTGCGTGGCCGGCTTCGGCGCCAGGCCTTCCTCGCTCATGATGCGTTCGACGTTCTCGATCACCACGATCGCATCGTCGACCACGATGCCGATCGCCAGCACCATCGCGAACAGGGTCAGCTGGTTGATCGTGAAGCCGATCATCCACATGCCCAGGAAGGTACCGAGCAGGGCGACGGGGATGACCAGGGTCGGGATCAGTGTGGCGCGGAAGTTCTGCAGGAAGATCAGCATCACCAGGAACACCAGCAGGACCGCTTCAAACAGGGTCTTGACCACTTCCTGGATCGAGATCTTGACGAAGGTGGTGCTGTCGTACGGCGAGAACCAGGTCACCCCGGACGGGAAACTGGGCTGCAGCTCGTCCATCTTGGCGCGCACCGCTTCGGCCACGTTCAGGGCGTTGGCGCCCGGCAGCAGCTGGATGGCGAAGGCGCCGGTCGGCTTGCCGTTGTACTGGGTGTCGAAGCCGTAGTTGTTGGCACCGAAGGCGACGCGGGCGATGTCCTTGAGCAGCACGCGCGAGCCATCGGCGTTGGCGCGCAGGATGATGTTCTCGAATTCCTGCGGCGAGCTGAAGCGGCCTTCGGCCGAGACCGTGGCGGTGAAGTGCTGGCCTTCCGGCGACGGGTCCGAACCCAGCGCACCGGCGGCGAACTGCACGTTCTGCGCACGTACCGCGGCCAGTACCTGGCTGGCCGACAGGCCATAGCCCTGCATCTTCTCCGGGTTCAGCCAGATGTTCATGGCGTACTCGGAACCGAACTGCTGGGTGCTGCCGACGCCGGGGATACGCGAGACCTGGTCGAGCACGCGCGAGCCGACGATGTCGTTCAGGGCGTCACGGTTGATGGTCGGGGTATCGGACTGCAGCGCCACCACCATCAGGAAGCCGGCATTGGCCTTGGCCACCACCACGCCCTGCTGGGTCACTTCCGAAGGCAGTCGTGGCGTGGCCAGCGAAACCTTGTTCTGCACCTGCACCTGGGCGATGTCCGGATCGGTACCGGTCTCGAAGGTCAGGGTGATCTGCGCGCGGCCGTTGGAGGCCGACGAGGAGCTGAAGTACAGCAGGTGATCGATACCGGTCAGCTGCTGCTCGATCACCTGGGTGACCGATTTCTCGGTGGTGTCCGCGCTGGCGCCCGGGTAGGTCGCCGAGACGGTGACCTGCGGCGGGGCGATGTTGGGATAGGACTCCACGCCCAGGTTGAGGATCGCGATCACGCCGCTGAGCGAGATCAGGATCGCAACCACCCAGGCGAAGACTGGATGTTCGATGAAAAATTTAGGCATGACGGAAGGTTCCCGTTACTGCTTGTTCGAATCGGTGGTGGCCGGCTTGGCCGCATCGGCCTGTTCCGGCTTGGCGTCGGCCGGTGCCTTGCCTGCCGCCGGTGCTGCGCCAGCCGGAGCGGCGCCGCCTGCGGCAGGCTTGCCGTTGGCGTCCTGCCCCGGGGTCCACGGCTTGGCCACCGCCGGTGCACCTTCCTTGACCTTCTGCACGCCGGCCACGATCACCTTGTCACCGGCGGCCAGGCCGTCGCTGACCAACCAGTTGCCGTTCTGCGCGCCATCGGTCTTCACGTTCTTGCGCACCACCTTGCCGTCGGCACCGACCACCATCACGTAGCCGCCGGTGGTGTCACGCAGCAGCGCCTGCTGCGGCACCAGGTAGGCATTGTTGCGCTCGCCCAGGTTGGCCTGGAAGCTGACGAAGGCGCCCGGCAGCAGGATCTGCTGGGGGTTCGGCAGCAGCGCACGCAGCGACACCGCACCGGTGGCCGGGTCGACCGTGGTCGAGGAGAAGTCCAGCGTGCCCGGCTCACCATAGGTGCTGCCGTCGGCCAGCTTGACGTTGACCGTGGCCTTGCCGTCGCCGGACAGCGCCAGCGAGCCCTTGGCCTGCTGCGCGCGCAGCTGGGTCAGCTCATCCACGCTCAGCGAGAAGTTCACATACAGCGGGTCGAGCTGGTCAACGGTGGTCAGCAGGGTCACATCGCCCTGGCCGACCAGCGCGCCCTCGGTGACCTGCTGCTTGTTGGCCACGCCACTGATCGGCGCGGTCACTTCGGCGTAGCCCAGGTTGATCCGCGAAGAGGTCACTGCCGCTTCGGCCTGCTTGACGGCGGCCAGGGCGGTGCGCTCGGCCGATTCGGCGTTGTCCAGGTCGGACTTGGAGACGAACTGCTGCGGCGCCAGCGAGCGCGCGCGATCGGCGGCGACCTTGGCATTGGCGTAGGTGGCGCGGGCCGAAGCCAGCTGGGCCTCGGAGGCGTTGAGCGAGGCACGCAACGGCGCCGGGTCGATCAGGAACAGGGTCTGGCCCTGCTTGACCTGCGAACCTTCCTGGTAAACGCGCTTGAGCAGCACGCCGGGTACGCGTGCGCGGACGTCGGCGCTGCGGAACGGCGACAGGCGGCCGACCAGCTCGCGCTGCAGCGGCAGGGTCTGCGGCTTGGCGTCGATCACGCCCACCTCCGGCGGCGGGGGCGTCTGCTGTTCCGGCTTCTTGCAGGCAGCCAGCGCGACAGCAACGGCGCACGTCAAGGCAAGGGTGCGGAGTGGGGCGGTCATCAGGAGGAACTCCGGGGTTGGTTTGTAGACGGGGCCGGCGACGGCTGTGGCGCGAACGCGCGCAGGAAGCTGTCGACGGAGAACTCTGCCCAGCGCCGACGCAGGAGCGCGTCATCACGATGGGGGGTATGGAAGCGCTGTTTGTCGAAATCCTGACCGGCGATCATGCTCAGCAGCAGTTCGGCCATGAAGTGCGGGTCGTCATGCCGGAGCTGGCCTTGCATGCAAACGGTTTCAATCCATTCAGCAAGATGAAGCGTCAGCGCGCCGGCACCGTGCCGGTACAGCGTACGCGCCTCTTCGGGAAACTGGGCTGCCTCGGCTGCAATCAGCCGGCAGGCCTGTCCTACGTGCGGTTGGTTGAAATGCTCCAGGAAGTCGGTGGCGAACTGGAGAAGGCTGGCACGCAGGTCGTCACTGCGGAGTGCACGCAGCATGGCCCCGGTGGCGTGGCCGACGTGGCGCTGCATCACCCGGCGCAGCAGTTCCTGCTTGCTGCCGTAGCGCGAGTACAGGGTCTGCTTGGAGCAGCCGGCATGCTGGGCCACCGCGTCCATGCTCATCTGCATGCCCTGCTCGGCCAGCAGTCTGCGCACGGCATCGAACACGCGCTCATCGCGCGCGTCGAGGGCAACGGGGAGGTAGGCCGGGTTCACGCGGTGGACTATACCGTCCAGTTCAGGATTGTGGAATCGAATCGGCGTCGCCGCGTGTGTCTTTCGGTAACACGCTTTGCCGATCCTGTCGGCACTGCTGAAGCAGGCGCCAGCTCCATACCGGAGCGAACTGAATAGGCGTCTAAACCGCAGCAAACCCGAATCTGCTTATTCCGTCCTGCAGCAAGGCCTTTTCGTGCGGTAGGGCTACAATTTCATTTTCCCAACTGAGCAAGCGCATCGCTCTGCCATGAAACCGCAAAAAACCGCAGCCAAGACCGTGAAAAACAAGACGAAACCAGCAGAGTCGGAGGTCGCAGTGACCGCTGGTTTCTCCCTGGAGCCGGTGTACACGGCCTTGCGCAAGCGCTACCCCGCGGCCGCACAGGCCGAAGCGGTGGCCTTCGCCACTGACTTCTACAAGCGCATGGAATCGGACGAGTTCCCGCACCACAGCGCTGAAGAGTGGGCCGCGCTCGCGGCTGAGACGCTGGAATTCGCCCGTGCCCGCAAGGCCGGCAAGGCCAACGTCCGCGTGTTCAATCCGACTGCGAAGGCCAACGGTTGGGAATCGCCGCACACCGTGCTGCAGATCGTCAACGACGACATGCCGTTCCTGGTCGATACCGTCACCATGTCGCTGGCCGAGCAGGGCGTGGGTGTCCACGTGCTGGGCCACCCGGTGCTGCGCTTCACCCGCGACAAGGCCGGCAAGCTGGTCAAGGTCGGCGAGGGCGATGCCGAGTCGGTGATGCTGCTGGAGATCGACCGCCAGCCGGCCGACGCCATGGCTGCCATCGAACAGGCTATCAACAAGGCGCTGGACGAAGTGCGTGCGATCGTGCGCGACTGGCAGCCGATGAAGGACAAGGCACTGGCGCTGGCCGACGACCTCGGCAGCCGCCAGCTGCCGGTCGACGACGCATCGCGCAAGGAAGCACAGGAGTTCCTGCGCTGGGCCGCCGACAACCACTTCACCTTCTTCGGCTACCGCGAATACCGCGTCGAGAAGCAGGGCAAGGAAGAGGTGCTGGCGCCGCTGAACGACACCGGCCTGGGCCTGATGCGCGGCAAGGACAAGTCCGCCGCCCGTCCGGTCAAGACCCTGGCCGCGCAGGGCCTGAACACCACGTCCGGTCTGAAGGATGCGCTGATCCTGACCAAGACCAATGCCCGTTCGCGCGTGCATCGCGCTGGCTACATGGATTACATCGGCGTGCTGGAATTCGACGCCAAGGGCAAGATCATCGGCGAGCAGCGCTTCCTCGGCCTGTTCACCTCCAGCGCCTACAACCGCCGCCCGTGGGAAATCCCGCTGGTGCGCCAGCGCCACGAGCACGTGATGAAGCAGTCGGGCCTGGCCCCGGCCAGCCACAGTGGCAAGGCCCTGCGCCACATCCTGGAAACCCTGCCGCGCGAAGAACTGTTCCAGTCCAGCGAGGACGAACTGTTCCGCACCGCGATGGGCGTGCTGGGCCTGCAGGAGCGCGTGCGCAGCCGCCTGTTCCTGCGCCGCGACAAGTACAGCCGTTTCATCTCCGCGCTGGTCTACCTGCCGCGTGAGCGCTTCAACACCGACGTGCGCCTGCGCATCGAAGCGATGCTGAAGGACGCGCTGCACGGCGAGTACGTCGACAGCTCGGTGGTGCTGGGCGAATCGCCGCTGGCCCAGGTGCACCTGATCGTGCGCCCGAAGCCGGGTGAGATGCTCGACGTCGATACCGCCGAACTGGAGCAGAAGCTGGCCCAGGTGCTGCGCAACTGGCAGGACGACCTGCGCGAAGCGCTGGTGGCCCGCCACGGCGAGACCGAAGGCCTGCGCATCGCCGCCCGTATCGGCAAGGCGCTGCCGGCCGGCTACATCGAAGACAACAGCACCGCGGTTGCCGCCAACGATGTCAGCCAGCTCGACGCCCTGACCGGCCCGGACGACCTGCGCCTGAGCCTGCAGGCCGTGCCGCGCGAAAGCGGTGATGGCCTGCGCCTGAAGCTGTATCGCCAGCTGGACGACATTCCGCTGTCGGACGCGCTGCCGATGATGGAAAACATGGGCCTGCGCGTGATCGCCGAGCGTCCGTACCGCCTGTCGGTCGACAACGCCCCGGTGTACGTGCAGGACTTCGAGGTCGAGTCGACCGCCGGCGCGATCGATGCCGCCAGTGTCGATGAAGCCTTCGGCGAGACCTTCGCCCGCGTCTGGCACGGCGATGCCGAGAACGACGGCTTCAACCGCCTGGTGCTGGCTGCCGGCCTGCACTGGCGCCAGGTCGCCATGCTGCGCGGCTACTGCAAGTACCTGCTGCAGACCGGCGTGCCGTTCTCCCAGGCCTACGTGGAAGGCACCTTCGCGCGCTACCCGCTGCTGGCCCGCCTGCTGGTCGAGCTGTTCGAGGCCCGCTTCGATCCGGCCACCGGCCACGAGAGCAAGGACGACATCGCCGCCGGCCAGGCCCAGCTGAAGGCCCACTTCGACGTGCTGGCTGCCGGTGACGATGCCACCTTGAAGGTGCTCAAGACCGTGGTCGACGCCCGCAAGGGTGACCGCGACGCGCAGATGCAGGCCGCGCGCGATGCGCTGCTGAAGCTGATGGACCGCGTGTCCAGCCTGGACGAGGACCGCATCCTGCGCTCGTTCATGGGCGTGATCGACGCGACCCTGCGTACCAGCTACTACCAGACCGATGCCAACGGCCAGCACGGCCATGTCATCAGCTTCAAGTTCGATTCGGCGCTGGTGCCGGACCTGCCGAAGCCGCGCCCGTACCGCGAGATCTTCGTCTACGGCCCGCGCGTGGAAGGTACCCACCTGCGCTTCGGCGCGGTCGCCCGTGGTGGCCTGCGCTGGTCGGACCGTCGCGAAGACTTCCGTACCGAAGTGCTGGGCCTGGTCAAGGCACAGATGGTCAAGAACACCGTCATCGTGCCGGTCGGCGCGAAGGGCGGCTTCTTCGCCAAGACCCCGCCGGTGAACGGCGACCGTGATGCGATCTTCGCCAACGGCGTGGCCTGCTACAAGCTGTTCATCCAGGGCCTGCTGGACATCACCGACAACATCGTCAACAACAAGATCGTGCCGCCGGTGGATGTCGTGCGCCACGACATGGACGATCCGTACCTGGTGGTGGCCGCCGACAAGGGCACTGCGACCTTCTCCGACATCGCCAACGGCCTGGCCATCGCGCACGGCTTCTGGATGGGCGATGCGTTCGCCTCCGGTGGTTCGGTCGGTTACGACCACAAGGGCATGGGCATCACCGCACGCGGTGCGTGGGAGTCGGTCAAGCGCCACTTCCGTGCGCTGGGCCGTGACAGCCAGAGCCAGGACTTCACCGCGGTCGGCGTCGGCGACATGTCCGGCGACGTGTTCGGCAACGGCATGCTGCTGTCGCGCCACATCCGCCTGGTGGCTGCGTTCGATCACCGCCACATCTTCCTGGACCCGAACCCGGATGCGGCCACCACGTTCGTCGAACGTGAGCGCCTGTTCACCGTGCCGCGTTCGAGCTGGGCGGACTACGATGCCAAGCTGATCAGCAAGGGCGGCGGCGTGTACCCGCGCAGCCTGAAGTCGATCGAGATCACCCCGCAGGTGCGTGAAGCGCTGGGCCTGGACGAGAACGTCAAGGCGCTGTCGCCGAACGAGCTGATGAGCGCGATCCTGAAGGCACCGGTCGACCTGCTGTGGAACGGCGGCATCGGTACCTACGTCAAGGCCGCCAGCGAGCAGCACAGCGATGTCGGCGACCGTGCCAACAACGCGCTGCGCGTGAATGGTGGCGAGCTGCGCTGCAAGGTCGTGGGCGAGGGCGGCAACCTGGGCATGACCCAGCTGGGCCGCATCGAAGCCGCGCAGGCCGGCGTGCTGCTCAACACCGACTTCATCGACAACTCGGCCGGTGTCGACACCTCCGACCATGAAGTCAACATCAAGATCCTGCTCAACGATGTGGTGCGGGCCAAGAAGCTGACCGTCGAGCAGCGCAACAAGCTGCTGGCCTCGATGACCGATGAAGTCGCCGAGCTGGTGCTCAACGACAACTACCGCCAGAACCAGGCGCTGAGCCTGATGGAGCGGATGGCGGTCAAGCGCCTGGGTTCCAAGCAGCACTTCATCCGTACCCTGGAACAGCAGGGCCTGCTTGATCGCCAGATCGAGTTCCTGCCGTCCGATGCCGAGCTGTCGCAGCGCAAGGCGCGCGGCCAGGGCCTGACCCGTCCGGAACTGTCGGTGCTGCTGTCCTACTCCAAGCTGGTGGCATTCGCCCAGCTGCTGGATTCGGACATCCCGGAAGATCCGTACCTGTCCAAGGAACTGCAGCGCTACTTCCCGACCCCGCTGCAGAAGAAGTATGCCGACGCAATGGAGCGTCACCGCCTGAAGCGCGAAATCATCGCCACGGCCGTGACCAACCAGACCATCAACCGCATGGGCGCCACCTTCCTGATGCGCATGCAGGAAGACACCGGCCGTTCCATCGCCGAGGTCGCCAAGGCCTACACCATCAGCCGTGAAACGCTGGATGCACGCGCGCTGTGGGCGCAGATCGATGCCCTCGACGGCAAGGTGCCGGAGTCGGTGCAGATCGACGCCCTGGAAGTGATCTGGAAGCTGCAGCGCTCGTTCGTGCGCTGGCTGCTGTCGCGCCCCGGCGCGATGCCCGGCATCACCGAAGCGGTCAACCGCTACCAGGGCCCGTTCAACGACATCCGCGTTGCCTCGGGTGTGCTGCCGGATTCGCAGCGTCCGACCTACGAAGCCCTGGTGGCCGAGTGGAAGGAAAAGGGCCTGCCGTCCGCGCTGGCGCAGCAGCTGGCCGAACTGCACTTCCTGGAGCCGGCGTTCGACATCATCGAACTGGCCCGTACCCGCAAGCTGAAGCCGGTGGACGTGTCCAAGGTCCACTTCCGCCTGGGCGATGCCCTGCAGCTGCCGTGGCTGTTCGAGCAGGTCGATGCGCTGGAGGTCAATGGCCGTTGGCACGCGGTGGCACGTGGCGTGCTGCGTGACGAGCTGGCCGCCAACCACCGCAATCTGGCGGGCCAGGTGCTGGGTACCAAGGGCAGCAGTGCCGAAGCAAAGGTGGCGGCCTGGATGGGTCGCGACGACAGCAGCCTGCGCTTCACCCTGGCGATGCTGGCCGAACTGGCCGAGCAGAAGACCCTGGACTACCCGACCGTTTCGGTCGCGGTGCAGCGCCTGGGTCAGCTGGCCGCGCATGGTGCGTAAGCGCATTCGCGCTGACGCCCCACGGTTTGCTCTGCAAACCGTGGGCCCCATGCCAACCATGCTCCCAGACCCCCGCGCCGTTGGCGCGCCCCCCTGACTCAGGGGGGGCTCCTGATCTGCAGCAGTTGGAGGAACGGCCCCGCGAAAGCGGGGCCGTTCTGCATTGCCGGGTAGTGCCGGCCGCTGGCCGGCAACCGCATGGATCACAATCGGGTGCAGCTGCCGGCCAGCGGCCGGCACTACCGGGTATGCTCTTGCTGGCACACCCACCCGGATCCACCGATGAGCGACACCCCCCGCATCGCTTTCCTGGCCAGCGCCACCGAACCTGCACAGATGGCCCGCGCCGCGATGGTCTCGCGTTATGGCGATCACGCGCCGGAGCAGGCCGACGTGCTGTGTCCGCTGGGGGGCGACGGCTTCATGCTGCAGACCCTGCACCGGCATGGGCACCTGGGCAAGCCGGTGTTCGGCATGAAGCTGGGCACCGTCGGCTTCCTGATGAACCAGTACCGTGGCGACGACGACGTGCAGGCCCGCATTGCGCGTGCCGAACCGGCCAACCTGCGCCCGCTGGAAATGGTGGCGCTGACCGAGTCGGGCACCAGTACCGGTTCGCTGGCCTACAACGATGTCTCGCTGCTGCGCCAGACCCGGCAGGCCGCGCATATCGGCATCGACCTCAACGGCCAGGAACGCGTGGCCGAGCTGATCGGTGACGGCGTGCTGGTGGCCACCCCGGCGGGCAGCACCGCCTACAACTATTCCGCGCATGGCCCGGTATTGCCGCTGGGCTCGCACACCATCGCGCTGACGCCGTTGGCCCCGTACCGGCCGCGTCGCTGGCGCGGGGCGATCCTCAAGGCCGATACCGAGGTGCGCTTCCGCGTGCTCGACCCGTACAAGCGCCCGGTCAGCGTCACGGCGGATTCGCACGAGACCCGCGACGTGGTCGAGGTGACCATCCGCGAGTCGAAGGACCGCCGCGTGACCCTGCTGTTCGACCCGGAGCACAACCTGGAAGACAGGATCCTGAGCGAACAGTTCGTTTTTTGAGGACAATGGGCGGCCGGCCCCGCCGACCGCTTGAAGGACCCCCACCGATGGGCGACAACTCCCCCCGCTTGCTGACCGTCGCGGTGACCTCGCGCGCGCTGTTCGACCTCGAGGAAAGCCATGCGCTGTTCGAAAGTGATGGCGTGGCGGCCTACGCCGAATTCCAGCGCCAGCACGAGGACGATATCCTCGGCCCCGGCGTGGCCTTCCCGGTGGTGCGCAAGCTGCTGGCGCTGAACCAGGGCGCCAGCCCGGAGAACCCGCGGGTCGAGGTGATCCTGCTGTCGCGCAACTCGGCCGATACCGGCCTGCGCATCTTCAATTCGATCCAGCACTATGGGCTGGGCATCATCCGCGCGACCTTCACCGCCGGCGAGCCGACCTGGCCGTACGTGAAGCCGTTCGGTACCGACCTGTTCCTGTCGGCCAACCCCGAATCGGTGCGCAGCGCGCTGCGTCATGGCATCGCGGCGGCAACCATCCTGCCCAAGCCGCCGGGCGAGACCGCTGCGGCAGCCGCCGACCAGATCGATACTGGTCGCCCGGCCGGCCAGCTGCGCATCGCCTTCGATGGTGACGCGGTGATCTTCGGTGACGAGAGCGAGCGCATCTCGCGCGAGCAGGGCGTGGAAGCGTTTGGCCGCCACGAGCGCGAGCGCGCCCGCGAGCCGCTCAGTGGCGGTCCCTTCCGTGGCTTCCTGTCGGCCCTGCATACGCTGCAGGAAGTGTTCCCGGCCGGCGAGAGCGCGCCGATCCGTACCGCGCTCGTCACCGCGCGTTCGGCACCGGCGCATGAGCGGGTGATCCGCACCCTGCGCGAGTGGGGCGTGCGCCTGGACGAGGCACTGTTCCTGGGCGGCCGTCACAAGGGCCCGTTCCTGCAGGCCTTCGGTGCCGACATCTTCTTCGACGATTCGCAGCACAACATCGACAGCGCCCGCGAGCATGTGGCCGCCGGCCACGTGCCGCACGGCGTCGCCAACGAGGGGTAGGGCGGACTCGACCGGTAGGTGCCAACCGTTGGTTTGCACTGCCTAGGACCCATGCCCACCAAGGTGGGCATCTACCAGAGCCACATGCCCACCAAGGTGGGCATCTACCAGAGCCACATGCCCACCAAGGTGGGCATCTACCACAGCGACATGCCCACCAAGGTGGGCATCTACCACAGCGACATGCCCACCAAGGTGGGCATCTACCACAGCCACATGCCCCGGTAGTTGCCAACCTTGGTTGGCGCTGCCGTCAGGCCACGGGTCCGATCAAGGGCTGCCCGACATTCCCAGCTGCAGGTCCACCACCTTCCAGCGCAGGCCCTGCGGCTCCAGCACCACCTTCAACGGTGGCTGGCCGGGGCCGCGATCGACGTCGATCACGAATCGGTCCAGTGCCTCGAAATGATGCTCGGCATGCTTCAGCGGCCGCGCCGGTTCGGTCGCACCGAAGGCATCGCCGCCCTGCAGTTCATTGCGGCCACGCTTCCACAGCACGTGGCCCTGCAGCATCGCGCCGATCCCGGTCGGGGTCACCATGGTCTCCACTGCGGCACCGCCAAGCTGGTCGCCCAGCCCGTAGAGCAGGGCGCCGAACGGGCTGGATGCCACGTCGGGGCCGGCCTGGCGCACCAGGTAGTCGTTGAGCTGCGCACGCAGGCTGCTGCGCACGCGCGGGAAGTCGACGTAACGCTCCAGTCGGGCGGTGTCGCGCTGCTCGATGGCCTTGGACAGGCCATTGACGGTCATGTAGGGGCCGCCGAACCACCAGGCCGCGACGGCCAGGACCAGCAGCACACTGAGTGCGGTGAGTTTCTTCATGCCGACCAGACTGCCGCAATGGCGGCAGTGCCGGGTGAAGACTCACTGACTGGGCGAGCCACGGCCGTCACCGAAGGCATCGACCAGCTGTTGCCGTTCGGCCGGGGTCAGCGCTTCCAGCCGCGTCGCCAGCACCTCGTCGAGGCTGCGGGTACGGGTGGTGCCAAGGATGCCGCTGGCCACGCCGGGATGGCCCAGCGCATAGGCGAAGGCGGTCTGGGCCGGGCGTTGGCTGCGGATCGCGGCCACTGCCCGGCGCATCTGGCGGGCACTGCGCATCAGCTGCCGGCTGCTGGGCTTCAGCCAGGCGCGCGCCAGGTACCAGCCATCGGCCAGCCGTGGCAGGCGCGGGCGCGCGGGCAGCAGGTGGCCCTGCGCCAGCACGGTCCCGGCCAGCACGCCGATGCCCACCGCCTGCAACTGGTCGATCAGCGGTTCGCGGTCCTGCTGCAGGGCGTTGTAGTCCAGCAGCACCACATCGAAGGCGTCGGGATGGGCGATCATCCAGCGCAGGGTCGAGGCCGAGTGGGTGTTGATGCCGGTGTGCCGGATCAACCCGCGTTCGCGCAGGCGCTGCAGCGCGGCCAGCAGGTCATCGTTGATGTCGTGCTCGCTGGCGCCATGCAACTGGTAGATATCCAGGTGATCCAGGCCGAGATTGCGCAGCGAAGCCTCGCAGCTGGCGGTGATGGCTGCCGGCGAGAAATTGCGTTGCTCGGCGCCGCTGACGCCGGCCTGGCCGGTCAGCGTGCCGCCCTTGCTGGAAATCACCAGCGCGTCGCGCGGGTATTGTTTCAGCAACGTGCGCAGGATGCGGCCCAGCCGCGGCTCGGCGTGGAAACCGGAGTAGTTGTGGCCGGTGTCCAACAGGTTCACGCCCTGTGCCAGTGCATGCTCGACCACGTTCGCGGCCGATTGTTCCGGGAATCGGCGATGCCCCCAGAAGCCGGAACAGCCCAGGCCCACCGGCGAAACCGCCAGGCCGGTGCGGCCCAGCGTGCGGCGTTGCTGTGCCAATGGCATCAGAATTCCAGGTCCAGCGCCGCGCACAGGTAGTCGACGAACGGGCCGAGCGCGGCCAGATCCTTGCCCAGCGTGGACAGCAGGCGCGGACCGGTCATGGTGGCGTCGTCCAGCGAGCGCCACATCACCCAGTTGCGGTGCTTGAGGTCGTCGATGAACTCGAAGTCGGCGGGGAAGCCACGCGGCGGACGCACCAGCTTTTCGCTCTCCTCGAAATCGAAGCGCTTGCGCAGGCCCGGTGCGTGCGCGGCGGCCTTCCAGCTGCCCGGGTTGTCGAGGATGAAGTGGCGCACGCGGCGCTGGGTTTCCGGTTCCGGATGCCACAGGCCGGCACCGACGAAGCTCTCGCCCGGCTGCAGGTGCACGTAGAACGAAGGCGCGGCTACTTCACGGCGGCGCTCATGGAACAGGCGTGCGCCCTGCCAGGTCTTGTACGGTGACTTGTCGTTGGAGAAGCGCGCGTCGCGGTGGATGCGGAACAGCGAGCCGCCGACGCCGCGCGTATCGGCACGGAAGTGTTCGCTGACCTCGGCCAGGGCCGGTTGCAGGTCGCCCAGCAGGCGCAGGAACGGCTGCCGTACGTGGTCTTCATACTGCTGGCGGTGGTCGTTGAACCAGGCCTTGTCGTTGTGCCGCGCCAGGCTGCGCAGGAACCTGAAACTGGCGTCCGAGAAGTAGGTGCTCACAGTGTCTCCTGCAGGTGCTGGCCCCAGTCGCGCAGCGATTGCAGCAGGGCCTGGCGCCGCGCATCGTCGGGCGCTTCGGCGGCCAGTGCATCGAGCTGCTGCCGGTACTGGGGCAGGTTGAGTTCGCCCAGCCCGCCGTCGCCGAGCAGGCGCTGGCGGCGGTAATCCTGCCAGCGCTGGCGTTCCGCCGGCGCGAGGCTGTCGGGGTGGTTGCGCGCGCGGTAGCGGAACAGCAGCTCCGGCAGGCGCGGGTCGCGGAAACGGCCTTCCAGCGCGGCCAGCTGCTCGGGCGCGGTGGTGCGTGCCAGCGCAAGCAGCGGTTTGTCGCCGTTGCCGAGGAAACCGTCGTACAGCGAGGCATCGACGTCGGCCACGGTGGCGACGCGGGGCTGGTTGTAGACCTGGCGCGCCTTCTCGGCCAGCTGCGGGGCGAACGCGCGCAGCCGTTCCACCTTGGCCTCGATCGCGGCCACGTCCAGGCCGAGGCGCGCGTGGTCATCGGCGCGCAGGTGGTTCCAGGCGATCAGCGCTGGCACCTTGTTCAGATGCACTTCCTTCAGCGGCACCCGCGCCACGCCTTCGGGCAGCTCGCTGGCGCGCAGGTAAAGGCGCTGTGCGATCACCTCGGCCGGCAGTTCCAGCAGGTCGTCGATCTCGCCTTCCAGGTCGAACACGATCACCCGGTTGTTGATGGTGGGGTGCACGGCCAGCGGCAGTACTGGCGCCGCGCACAGGCGACTGGCCGGGTAGCGCATGGAAATGTGCAGTACCGGCTTCATCGCGGCCACGTCCAGCAGGCCGCCGACGAAGCGCTTGTCACGCAGCTTCAGCGCGTACTCCCACAGGCGCGGCTGCGACTGCTTGAACAGGCGTGCCATGCCGATGGTGGCACGTACGTCGGACAGCGCTTCGTGCGCATCGCCCTCGCGCACGTTGTTGGCCTCGGCCAGGTGCTCGAGCTTGAACGAGGTGGCGCCGTCCTCGCGCAGCGGCCACTTGATGCCGTCCGGACGCATCGCGCGCATCAGGCGCAGCATGTCCAGCAGGTCCCAGCGCGAATTGCCGTTGCGCCACTCGCGCTCGTACGGGTCGTGGAAATTGCGGAACAGCCCGTAGCGGACGAATTCATCGTCAAAGCGCAGCGTGTTATAGCCCAGCGCGCAGGTGCCGGGGCGCGACAGCTGTTCGTTGATGCGGTCGAAGGCCTCGGCCTCGCTGATGCCCTCGGCCAGGGCCTGCTGCGGGGTGATGCCGGTAACCAGGGTGGCCATCGGCGAGGGCAGCAGGTCATCGGCCGGGCGCACGAAGAAGCTGACCGGCGTATCGATCTCGTTGAGGTCGGCATCGGTACGGATCGCGGCGTACTGCGAGATGCGCGTGCGCCGCGGGTCCTGGCCGAAGGTTTCCAGGTCGTAGAACAGGAAGCTGTCGGCCATCAGTGCGCGCCCTCCAGGACCGGCAGCTGCGCGTGGATCTGCGCTTCCAGCGCGGCCCAGTCGATGTTGTCCAGTGAATCGTGACCGGTGGTGGCGGCCACCAGCATGTCGCGTTGCAGTTCGGTGCGGCGCAGCGCCTCGGCGTACGGTGTGTGCAGGAAGGTGACCATCGTGTAGTGCGGCACGAAGCGGGTCGGCCAGCGCCGCTGCAGTTCCTGCTCCAGTTCGCGCTGCAGCAGGAACGCAGGATCGGCGACACGGTCGCGCATCTCCAGGTAGTTCTCCAGCGCCATCTGCTGGATGGCACGTGCATTCGGCTTGCGCTCGGCTTCGAACGCGGCGAACGCGCCTTCCAGATCATCCGCTTCCATCAGGTGCCGGGCCAGCGCAACGCAGTCCTCGAACGCGCAGTTCATGCCCTGGCCGTGGAACGGCACCATCGCATGCGCGGCATCACCGATCAGTACGGCGCGACCGTGCTGGTGCCAGCGCTCCAGGGTGAGCGTGCCGAGCAGCCCCGGCGGGTGCTGTTCCCAGTCCGCGCGCAGGTTCGGGATCAGCGGCAGGGTGTCGGCGAACTCCCGCGCGAACAGCGCCTCGGCCTGCGCGCCGGTGTTGACCGTGGCGAAGCTGGGATCGCCCTGGTTGGGAAGGAACAGGGTGACGGTGAAGGTGCCTTCGTGGTTGGGCAGGGCGATGCACATGTAATGGCCACGTGGCCAGATGTGCAGCGCATTGCGCTCGATGCGGAAGCTGCCGTCGGCGGCCGGAGGGATCTCCAGCTCCTTGTAGGAGTGGTCGAGGAAGGCGATGTCCTCGCCCAGCGGGGCACGGCGGTTCATCGCCGCGCGCAGGGCCGAACCGGCGCCGTCGGCACCGATCAGGGTGTCGAAGCGGATGTCGTGCGGGCTGTCGTCGCGGTCATCGATGAAACGCGCGTAACCGGCGTCGAAATCAACGGTGTGCAGGCGCCGATGGAAGTGCACGGTGGCGCCGGCCTGCTCGGCCAGTTCCAGCAACGTGGTGTTCAGATCGCTGCGGTGGATCGACCAGATCACTTCGCTGTCATCACGGCCATAGCGCTGCAGCTGCGGTTCGCCGTCGCGGGGGTGCACCATGCGGCCGCGCATCATCACCGCGCGTGCCATCACTTCGTCCTCCACACCTGCCTGGCGCAGCGCATTGCGCCCACGCTCGGCCAATGCCAGGTTGATCGAGCGGCCACTCTCGTAATCAGCCACGCGCGGATCACCGCGGCGTTCGTACAGGGTGATGCGCCAGCCTTGCCGCGACAGCAGGATGGCCAGCAGGGACCCGGCCAGGCCGGCACCGATAATGCTCAACGAGCGGGAAGCATGTGCGATCAACGAACTGTCCAGCAGCAGGGGAGGGACCGGCTCAAAGGCCGGCCCAGGCTTCCACTTCCTCGACGAAGTGGTGCACGTCCAGGTAGCGGTTGTAGAGCGGGGTGGGCGAGATGCGGATCACGTCGGGTTCGCGCCAGTCGCCGAGCACACCGATGCCGCGCAGGTGCTCGAACAGTGCGCGGCCACGCTCGCGGCCACCGATCACGCGCAGCGACAACTGGCAGCCGCGGCGCTGCGGATCGGCCGGGGTGATGATGTCCAGCACCTGCGGCAGGCGCGCGCGCACCAGTGCTTCGAGCATGCCGGTGAGCGCCAGCGATTTGCTGCGCAGCGCCTCCATGCCGGCACGTTCGAACAGGTCCAGCGAGGCACGCAGCGGTGCCAGGCCGAGGATCGGTGGATTGCTCAGCTGCCAACCCTCGGCGCCGATGGCCGGGGTGAACTGCGGCGCCATCTGGAAACGGGTGGCTTCCTCATGGCCCCACCAGCCAGCAAAGCGCGGCAGGGTGGTATCGCGGTGGTGGCGCTCGTGCACGAAGGCGCCAGCCACTGCGCCCGGGCCGCTGTTGAGGTACTTGTAATGGCACCACACGGCGAAATCGGGGGCCACGTCATGCAGGCGCAGCGGCAGGTTGCCGACCGAGTGCGCCAGGTCGAAGCCGATGCGTGCGCCCTGCAGGCGGGCGGCGCGGGTGATCGCATCGAGGTCGAAGGCCTGGCCGGTGCGGTACTGCACGCCAGGCCACAGCACCAGTGCCAGGCGCGGGCCGTGTTCGGTCATGGCGCGCTCGATGGCGTTCAGTGAAATCGTGCCGTTGGCTTCGTCCGGCTGCACTTCCACCAGGCACTCGGCCGGGTCGAAGCCATGGAAGCGGATCTGGGCTTCCACCGCGTGGCGATCGGTCGGGAACGCGCCGGCTTCCATCAGGATCACCGGGCGCTGCGTGGTCGGCCGGTAGAAGCTGACCATCATCAGGTGCAGGTTTACGCTCAGCGTGTTCATCGCCACCACTTCGCTGGGCAGCGCGCCAACCACGCGGGCCAGCTGCGCGCTCACCAGGCGGTGGTAGGACAGCCACTGCGTCGGGCCGGTGAAGTGGCCTTCCACCGCCAGTTCGCCCCACTGCTTCATCACTTCCTGCACCGCTGCCTGCGCGCCGCGGGGCTGCAGGCCCAGCGAGTTGCCCACGAAGTAGGTCTGCTCGCCGCCCTCATGGCGCGGAATCAGGAATTCACTGCGCAGCGGGCGCAGCGGATCGGCGGCGTCCAGGGCGATGGCGTGGGTGCGGCTGAGCAGGTCGGACATGGTCGGGCAACAGGCTGCAACGGGACCGCCAGTGTAGCGCCTGGGGCATGGCCCGGTAGCAGCCGGCCCGGCACCAGCGCCGTGTGATCCGGTAGTCGCCAACCTTGGTTGGCGCACGTACAAGAAAGCGCCCACCAAGGTGGGCATCTACCAGGGCGGGAGCGAGCAAGCGCCCACCAAGGTGGGCGACTACCGTTCGAGGGGCTCAGCCCACCGCCGGCGCCGGCAGCAGATCCACGTGCCCGCACTGGCTGCAGGTACGCAGCTCCAGGCTGGCGTGGTAGCGCGCAAACACCTTGGGCAGGTCGGTCTCGATGTTCTGCAGCGGGAAGAACTCTTCGTGCAGCTTGTTGTTGCAGCGCTCGCAGTGCCAGATCACGCCGTCCATCTCGTGCGGCAGGCGCTTGCGCTCGACCACCAGGCCGATGCCACCGGGCGGGCGCCGCGGCGAGTGCGGAACCTTTGCCGGCAGCAGGAAGATCTCGCCGGCGCGGATCGGGATGTCGCGCACCGCGCCGTCTTCCTGCACCTTCAGCACCATCTCGCCTTCGAGCTGGTAGAACCACTCGGGGCCTTCGTCGTAGTGATAGTCGGTGCGCGAATTCGGCCCGCCGACCACCATCACGATGAAATCGCCGTTGTCGATCATCTTGTTGCCCACCGGCGGCTTCAGCAGGTGGCGGTTCTCTTCGATCCAGGCGTGCAGGTTGATCGGCGAAGCGAGCATGATGGTCATCCGTAAGGGATCAGTCGCGCTTGCCCTTGCGCGGGATGTAGGACAGGGCCTTTTCATATGCAGGCTGCAGCTCTTCCTGCGAACCGACGTCGATGCCCATCTCGCGCACGCGTCCGTCCTTCAGGCTGTAGACCCAGCCATGCACCATCAGCTTCTGGCCGCGGGCCCACGCATCCTGCACGATGGTCGAGCGGCACAGGTTGGCCACCTGCTCGATCACGTTCAGTTCGCACAGGCGCGCGTGCTTGAGCTCATCGGTCTCGATCGCATCGAGGATGCCGGTGTGCTTCTGCATCACGTCACCGACGTGGCGCAGCCAGTTGTCGGCCAGGCCGACGCGGGTGTTGTGCAGGCAGGCATGCACACCGCCGCAGCCGTAGTGGCCAACGATCAGGATGTGTTTCACCTTCAGCTGGTCCACCGCGTACTGCACCACGCTCAGGCAGTTCAGGTCGGTGTGCGCGACCACGTTGGCGACGTTGCGGTGCACGAACACTTCGCCCGGGGCCATGCCGATGATCTGGTTGGCCGGCACGCGCGAATCGGAGCAGCCGATCCACAGGTATTCCGGGTGCTGCTGCTTGGCCAGCTGGTGGAAGAACTCGGGGTCTTCCTTCTCGATCCGGTCGGCCCAGTCGCGGTTGTTCTGCAGCAGCTTGTGGATGTCTTTCATGTTCGGGTCCCTGGCGTCGGGTGGGGGCGCGCCGCAGCCGTCCGGCTGCGTCGTCGCGGGAATCTGCGGCGTTCAGTCGCTGCGGGCGGCCTGTTCGCGGTGCCAGCGCATCCACTGCGCCAACTCGGTGGAAGAGGGGGTGCCCAGCTGTTCCAGTTCGGCGATCACCGCACGCTGGTTGGCGTCGGGATGGTTCTGGCTCAGCTTGAGCTTCATCTGCACATGTTCGACCTGGAAACGGAAGCCGACGATGGCGCGCAGCTCCGGGCCATGTTCGGCACGCGTGGCATCGAACTGCCAGGCCTGGCCGACGCTGGCTTCGAAGCGGTCGCTGATCGCGCCGACCAGCTCCGCCAGCGCGCCGGCATCGTCGAAGGTCTGCAGCTGGCCACGCAGCTCGGCAGCAGCGTAGTTCCAGGTCGGTACCCGCGCGGCGGGCTCCTTGTCCGGATACCAGCTGGCCGAGACGTAACCGTGCGGTCCATCGACCAGCACCTTGGCCGCGCCGCTGTGGCGCGACTGCGGGTTGGCGCGGGCCCAGTGGCCGCGCAGTTCGATCTGGTCGCCGTCACGCCGGTACAGCACCGGCATCCGGGTCAGCTCCGGCAGGCCATCGCTGCCGGGGGTGAGCACGGTAACGAACGGGTCGCGCGCCAGCAGGCGGTCCAGCCAGAGCAGGTCGGTCTCGGCGAAGGCGCGCGGGGTGAACATGCAGGGGTCAGGCGCGCCCGCCGAGTGACTGGATCATGCGGCCACGCAGGCCCTCGTCGCTGTCGGCCTGCGGCGGCTGCACTTCGTGCAGGCTGAAGCCGCGCACCAGTGCGTCCTCCTCGTCCAGGCCGTCGTACTCGACGAACTCGGCGTCGAACAACTGCGAACGGGCGGTGTCTTCGCTGTCGTAGCTCAGCGTGTTGCCATCGCTGTCGAGCACTTCGGCAGTGCCGGCCGGGCGAACGCGCAGGCGCGCCCAGATGAGGGTGTTGCCGAGGCTGGCCAGCCACCAGCTGTCGCGCGAGGCGGTGATGTCATTCATGAGCGTATTACCAGAGCGAGGCCAGCCAGAGCAGGGCGGCCATGCCCAGTCCGGCCAGCAGGGTCAGCAGCGATACCCAGGCCGGTGTCGCCAGCCCGGACAGCGAGCGGTCCGGTTGCTGCCGATAGTCGCGTCGCAGCAGCCAGGCCAGGGCATCGGGCTTGAGGAAGGCGCCGCTGCCGAAGCGCGCGGCGAGCGCCGGATGGCGGTCGCGCACGTGCACCAGGGTCAGCGGCCAGAAGATCACGAAGGCACTGAACCCGGCCACTGCAACGCCGACGAAACAGAGGGCGAAGAACAGGGTCATGGGGGCGGTACCTCCGTGGTCGTGTGGGGCTTAGAAGTCCGCGCTGCCCGGCGCGCGCGGGTAGGGGATCGCATCGCGGATGTTGGACAGCCCGCAGACGTACACCACCAGGCGCTCGAAGCCCAGGCCGAAGCCGGCGTGCGGCACCGAACCATAGCGGCGGAAATCGCGGTACCAGCTGTAGTGCTCGCGATCCAGGCCGAACTGGGCCATGCGCGCGTCCAGCACGTCCAAGCGCTCTTCGCGCTGGCTGCCGCCGATGATCTCGCCGATGCCCGGGGCCAGCACGTCCATCGCGGCAACGGTCTTGCCGTCGTCGTTCAGGCGCATGTAGAAGGCCTTGATGTGCTCCGGATAGTTGGTCACCACCACCGGGCGGCCGACGTGTTCCTCGGTCAGCCAGCGCTCGTGCTCGGTCTGCAGGTCCAGGCCCCATTCGACCGGGAAGTCGAACTTCCTGCCGGACTTCTGCAGCAGGCTGACCGCGTCGGTGTAGTCGATGCGCTCGAACGGTGCGTTGATGAAGTCTTCCAGCTTGGTGATCGCGTTCTTGTCCACGCGCTCGGCAATGAAGGCCAGGTCGTCGCTGCGTTCGTTCAGCACTGCGCGGAACAGGTACTTCAGGAACTCTTCGGCCAGGCGCGCGTCTTCGGCCAGGTCGGCGAAGGCGATTTCCGGCTCGATCATCCAGAACTCCGCCAGGTGGCGGGTGGTGTGGCTGTTCTCGGCGCGGAAGGTCGGGCCGAAGGTGTAGACCTTGCTCAGCGCCAGGCAGTAAGCCTCGACGTTCAGCTGGCCGGACACGGTCAGGAAGGTTTCCTTGCCGAAGAAGTCGCGGCTGAAATCGATCGCGCCCTTCTCGTCACGCGGCAGGTTCACCATGTCCAGAGTGGACACACGGAACATCTGCCCGGCGCCTTCGGCGTCGGAGGTGGTGATGATCGGGGTGCTGATCCAGTTGAAGCCGTTCTCGTGGAAGAAGCGGTGCACGGCCTGGGCCAGGCAGTTGCGGATGCGGGTGACCGCGCCGAACAGGTTGGTGCGCGGACGCAGGTGCGCCACTTCGCGCAGGAACTCCGGCGACATCGGCTTGGGCTGGATCGGGTAGGTGAGCGGGTCTTCGACCCAGCCGACCACGTCCAGCCTGCTGGCCTGGATCTCGAACGACTGGCCCTTGCCCTGCGACTTCACCAGCGTGCCGGTGGCGATGACCGAGCAGCCGCTGGTCAGGCGCTTGATCTCATCGAAGTTGGCCAGGCTGTCGCCGGCCACGACCTGGATCGGGGCGAAGCAGGAGCCGTCGCTCACATTCACGAAGGCCAGATTCGCTGAACCGCGCACCGTGCGCACCCATCCGCGTACCGTGACTTCGCCGCCTTCCGGGATCTTCCCGGCAAGCGCATGTTCAACGCTGACCACCGTCATGACTTGAATCCTCTGCTGATCGACTCGATCTGTGAACACGGGAGTTTACCGGTTGCAGCGTTCTGCTTGCGAGGCATTTTTCGTGGCAACGGCTCCTTATAATGTCCCCGTACCTCTGGAGTAGCCCCATGGCCGTCAGCCTGACCCCCATTGCCTTCGAGCGCGTGCAGCGCTTCGTCGCCCAGACCCCCGGCGCGCTGGGCCTGCGTTTCGGCGTGACCAAGACCGGCTGCTCAGGCTGGGGCCACGTGACCGACCTGGCCCGCGAAGAGCGCGAGGGCGACACGGTGTTCGAGCAGGAGGGCGTGAAGATCTACGTCGACGCCAAGAGCCTGGCCCTGGTGGACGGCACCGTGATCGACTTCGGCAAGCACGGCCTGAGCGAGACCTTCACGTTCAGCAACCCGAACGCCACCGCCGAGTGTGGCTGCGGCGAGAGCTTCACCACCGACGCCGACAAGGCCTGAGGGCCGGCCACCGGGCATGGCCCGGCGCTGACCAGGCGCGCTCTGGTGGGCGCCGACCTTGGTCGGCACGCTGGGCTCGGCAGGGATCCCACGGATGGAACGACCGCTTTTCACCTATCACCCCAACGCCTACGAGCTCTCCTTCGAAGAGGTCGAGGGGATCTGCGACTGCTGCGGCCAGGCGCGCGCACTGCGCTATCGCGGACCGTTCTACACCCGCCTGCGCCCGGATTACCTGTGCCCCTGGTGTATCGCCGATGGCAGGGCTGCGGCCAGTTACGAGGGGGAGTTCACCGGCTGGAGCGATATCGAGGGGGTATCCCCGGATCCGGCTGATCCGCCGCCGACCATCGCCCGTGAGCTGCTGCTGGAGGTCTGCGAGCGCACCCCGGGCTACTCCTCCTGGCAGCAATCGGTCTGGTTGAGCCATTGCGAACGGCCCTGCGCCTTCCTCGGCTACGCCGGCAGCGACGATCTGCTGCCGATCCTCGACCAGGTCCGGCCGGACGTGGCGGCGGTCAATCCGCGCGACGCCGACTGGGTGCTGGAGCATCTGAGCCGGGACGGGATGATGGTCGGCTGCCTGTTCCAATGCCTGGAATGCGGCCAGCATCGTCTTCACGTCGATCTGGAATGAGCACGTGCCGGACATGGGCCGGCGCTCCCGTTCAGGTTGCCCGGTTTGCGCCCGGTTGCCCGGTGGCGCCGCTTGCCGCATAATGCGCGGCTTCCTGCCTTCCCGGCGGGAATCCTTGCCCCACCGCGGTCTCAACGGCGGGGGGCTGTCCGGCCGCAAGGCCACATCCGAAAGGTAGAAAAAACATGAGTCGTCATTACGAAATCGTGTTCATGGTCCACCCGGACCAGAGCGAGCAGGTCCCGGCCATGATCGAGCGCTACAAGTCGCTGGTCGAGAACGGCAACGGCACCATCCACCGTCTGGAAGACTGGGGCCGCCGCCAGCTGGCGTACCCGATCCAGAACCTGGTGAAGGCCCACTACGTGCTGATGAACATCGAAGCCGACCAGGCCGTTCTGAACGAACTGACCGAAAGCTTCCGCTTCAACGACGCCGTTCTGCGCAACCTGGTCATCAAGCGTGACGAGGCTGACACCGAGCAGTCGCTGATCATGAAGAGCAAGGACGAGAAGGGTGACAAGCCGGAGCGCGGTGAGCGCCGTCGTCGTGACGACGAAGAAGGCGAGTCCACCACCACCGCTGACAACGAAGCCGGCGACGACGCCGCTTCCGCCGCCTAAGGAGCCTTCCCATGTCCAAGTTCTTCCGTCGCCGCAAGTTCTGCAAGTTCACGGCTGAAGGTGTGAAGGAGATCGACTACAAGGATCTCAACACCCTGCGCCAGTACCTGACCGAGAACGGCAAGATCGTGCCGAGCCGCGTCACCGGTACCAAGTCGAAGTACCAGCGCCAGCTGGCGACCGCCGTCAAGCGCGCCCGCTTCCTGGCCCTGATCCCGTACACCGACAACCACGACGTCTGATGCCCGGCGGGGCGGCCTGGTGCCGCCCCGCTGTGCCAGCTATTCGGACAGCCTTTGTTGCGGGGCATCGCCTCGCTAACGAATAACTCATCTGGAGCAATACCATGCAGCTGATCCTCCTGCAGAAAGTCACCAACCTCGGCAACCTGGGCGACCTGGTCGACGTGAAGCCGGGCTACGGCCGTAACTTCCTCGTGCCGCAGGGCAAGGCCGTGCCGGCCACCGAGAGCAACAAGGCCGAGTTCGAAGCCAAGCGCGCCGAATACGAAGCCAAGGCCCAGGCCATCCACGCCGACGCTGACGCCCGCAAGGCCAAGCTGGACGGCGCGAGCGTGACCATCCCGGCCAACGCTTCGACCGAAGGCAAGCTGTACGGCTCGGTCGGCGCCCGCGAAATCGCCGATGCCTTCACCGCTGCCGGCCTGCCGGTCAGCAAGAGCGAAGTCATCCTGGGCGAAGGCGCCTTCCGCAACATCGGCGAGTACGACGTGCTGATCCACCTGCACGCCGACGTCGAGACCACCGTCAAGGTCGTCGTCGTCGCCGAAGCCTGATCCCACGCCGCAAGGCCTGGCATCACCGCAGAACGGGCGCCCGCAAGGGTGCCCGTTTTGTTTTATGGTTCCGTTTCGTGGCGTGCGGCCACGTCCGGCTGACAGGGTGGGCTGGACAATGTTCCACGCCCATTCGTAGAACACGGCCACATCGGTATACTCAGGGCGTCACACCCGTTCCACGGGCATCGATCCCAGCAGGATCAATGACTTGGAGGGTAAACGCAGGCCGCTTGCCGGCCCCAGTCCGGAACCCCTATGCGTCTTTCCACGATCAAGCTGTCCGGCTTCAAGTCGTTCGTCGATCCGACCACCCTGCACCTGCCGACCAACATGACCGGCGTGGTGGGCCCCAATGGCTGCGGCAAGTCGAACATCATCGATGCCGTGCGCTGGGTCATGGGCGAGAGTTCGGCCAGCCGCCTGCGTGGCGACTCGCTGACCGACGTGATCTTCTCCGGGTCCAATGCCCGCAAGCCGGTCTCGCAGGCTACCGTCGAGCTGATCTTCGACAACTCCGACCACACGATTTCCGGCGAGTACGCCTCGTTCAACGAAATCTCGGTCAAGCGCACGGTCAGCCGCGACGGCACCAGCAACTATTACCTCAACGGCACCAAGTGCCGCCGTCGCGACATCACCGACCTGTTCCTCGGCACCGGCCTGGGCCCGCGCAGCTACTCGATCATCGAGCAGGGCATGATCAGCCAGATCATCGAGGCGCGACCGGAAGACCTGCGCGTGTACCTGGAAGAGGCAGCCGGCATCTCCAAGTACAAGGAGCGCCGCAAGGAGACCGAGACCCGCATCCGCCACACCCGCGAGAACCTGGACCGGCTGGGCGACCTGCGCGACGAGATCAGCAAGCAGCTCGAACACCTCAAGCGCCAGGCCAGGCAGGCCGAGCAGTACCAGGCCCTGCAGGAAGAGCGCCGGGTCAAGGATGCCGAGTGGAAGGCGCTGGAATTCCGTGGTCTCGACGGTCGCCTGTCGAAGCTGCGCGAAGGCCTGTCGCAGGAAGAGACCAAGCTGCAGCAGCTGATCGCCGACCAGCGTGATGCCGAGGCCCGCATCGAGACCTCGCGCGCGCGGCGCGAAGAGGCCGCCGACGCGCTCAACACCGCGCAGGCCGCGGTCTACCAGGTCGGCAGCACGCTGGCGCGCCTGGAACAACAGATCCAGCACCAGCGCGAGCTGTCGCAGCGCCTGCACAAGGCGCGCGATGAAACCCAGCAGGCCCTGGCCGAACTGGGCCAGCACATCAGCGGCGACGAGGCCAAACTGAGGGTGCTGCGCGAGGCAGTGGAGGCCGCCACCCCGCAGCTGGAAGCGCTGCAGGAAGAGAACGAGATCAAGCAGGAAAGCCTGCGCGAGGCCGAAGACCGGCTGGCCAGTTGGCAGCAGCGCTGGGAGCAGCACACCTCGCAGAGTTCGGAGGCGTCGCGCGCCGGTGATGTCGAGCGCACGCGCGTGGACTACCTGGACAAGCAGATCCTCGACGCCGACCGGCGTCGCGAGGCCCTGGCCGCCGAGCGCGCCGGGCTGGACGTGGACGCGCTGGAAGAAGCCTTCGAGCAGCTGCACCTGCAGCACGACACGCAGAAGGCCGCGCTGGATGAACTGAGCGAAGACGTCGAGCTGCGCAAGCAGGGCGTGGCGGCCGTGCAGGAACAGCAGCGCAATGGCCAGAACGAACTGGCCGAACTGCGCAAGCAGGCCAACGGCCTGCGCGGTCGCCTGGCCTCGCTGGAAACCCTGCAGCAGGCCGCGCTGGGCCAGGAGCAGGGCGCGGCCGTCGCGTGGCTGAAGGCGCGCGGGCTGGATTCGGCGGCACGTGTCGGCGAACGCCTGGACGTCGATGCCGGTTGGGAAAACGCGGTGGAAAGTGCGCTCGGCCAGCTGATCGAAGGCGTGCTGGTCGATGACCCGGGCAGCCTGGTCAACGCCCTCGGCGAACTCGGCGACGGCCACATTGCGCTGGTCGCCAGCGCGGATGCCGAGGTCAAGGCCGCACCGACGTCGCTGGCCGCACGCGTGCGTGGCCCGGCGGCGATCCGTCGCCTGCTGGCGCACCTGCATGGTGCCAAGGACCTGTCCGAGGCGAAGGCCCTGCAGTCCAGCCTTCCGGAAGGCGATTCGATCATCACCCAGAGCGGCGAGCGCTTGGGCCAGGGCTGGCTGCGCGTGTCGCGCTCCGGTGCAGCCCAGCAGGGCGCGCTACTGCGCGAACGCGAGATCAACGAGCTGCGCGAGCAGATCGAGCAGCTGCAGGACCGCGAGGCCGAGCTGGAAGAACAGCTGGCCGGTTTCCGCGAGCAGCTGCAGGCGGCTGAACAGCAGCGCGAAGACGCGCAGCGTGCGCTGTACCAGGCCCATCGCGCGGTGTCCGAGCTGGCTGGCCAGCTGCAGGGCCAGCAGGGCAAGGTAGAGGCTGCACGCACGCGCATCGACCGCATCGAAGGCGAGCTGAAGCAACTGCAGGAAACGATTGAAGCCAACAACGCGCAGGCGCGCGAAGCGCGCTCGCGGTTGGAGAACGCGGTCAGCAGCATGGGTGATCTGGAGTCGACCCGGCAGCGGCTGGAGGGCGAGCGCCGCCAGCTGACCGAGGCGCGCGACCTGGCCCGCGATGCTGCCCGTGCAGTGCGCGAGCGCTCGCATTCGCTGGCCCTGACCCTGGAATCGCAGCGTGCGCAGCTGGCCTCGTTGAGCCAGGCGCTGGAGCGCATGGGCACCCAGCGCGGGCAGCTGGATTCGCGGCTGGGCGAGCTGCATTCACAGCTGGACGAAGGTGATTCGCCGGTCGAATCGTTGCAGGCCGAGCACCAGAATGCACTGGAAGAGCGCGTGCGGGCGGATCGCGTGCTGACCGAAGCGCGTACGTTGCTGGACGGCATCGACGCCGAGCTGCGCAATTACGAGCAGACCCGTCACCAGCGTGACGAACAGGCGCTGGCCCAGCGCGAGCGTATTTCGCAGCGCAAGCTGGACCAGCAGGCACTGGTGCTCAGCGCGGACACCCTGCAGGCGGCGGTGGAAAAGGCCGGCTTCGTGCTGCAGGACGTGCTCAACGCACTCCCCGAGGATGCGCGCCTGGGCGACTGGGAGCAGGCCGTGCATCAGATCGACGCACGCATGCGCCGGCTGGAGCCGGTCAACCTTGCGGCCATCCACGAGTACGGCGAGGCTTCGCAGCGCTCGGATTACCTGGATTCGCAGCACACCGACCTGACTACGGCGCTGGAAACCCTCGAGGATGCCATCCGCAAGATCGACCGCGAGACCCGCGGCCGTTTCAAGGACACCTTCGACCGCGTCAATGCTGGCGTGCAGGCGCTGTACCCGCGCCTGTTCGGTGGCGGCCACGCCTACCTGGAGCTGACCGGTGAAGACCTGCTCGACACCGGTGTGACCATCATGGCGCGCCCGCCGGGCAAGCGCGTGTCCAGCATCTCGCTGCTGTCCGGCGGCGAGAAGGCGATGACGGCAGTGGCGCTGGTGTTCGCCATCTTCCAGCTGAACCCCGCGCCATTCTGCCTGCTGGACGAGGTGGACGCGCCGCTGGACGAAGCCAACGTCGGCCGGCTGGCCAACATGGTCAAGGAAATGAGCGAGAAGGTGCAGTTCCTGTTCGTCAGCCATAACAAGGCGACGATGGAGGCCGCGCACCAGCTCTCGGGCGTGACCATGCGTGAACCGGGCGTCAGCCGCCTGGTCAGCGTGGACCTGGAAGAAGCCGCGCGATTGGCGGGCGCGGCCTGACGTGCCATCCTAGTTACCTGAATGAACTAGCCGGAGAACCTATCGAATGTCCGACACGGCACTGTTGCGCATCGGCATCCTGGCCGCCGGCCTGCTGTTGATCGCCGCGATCTTCCTGTTTGGCCGTCCGAAGAAGAAGCCCCAAGGACGCCGCGTGGAAAGCGCGGAACCGGCCAGCGGCGAGCGCCGCGAACCGGTATTGGGCGAGGACGGCGTTGTCGTGGCCGATGGCCGCGTCGAACCGGGCATGGGCACGGAAGGCGAACAGGCCGAACTCGGCCTGGGCGATACCGACCCGGGCGCCAGCGATCTCGGCAAGCGCGCCACCCAGGATTTCGACAAGATCGTTTCGCTGTTCGTGGCCGCCCGGGCCGGCGAGCAGCTGCGCGGCGAAGACATCGTGGTAGCGGCGGAGAAGACCGGCCTGGTGTTCGGCCACATGAACGTGTTCCACCGTCTGGTGGAAGGCCATCCCGAGCGCGGGCCGATCTTCTCGATGGCCAGCATCATGAAGCCAGGCAGCTTCGACATGGCCAACATCCGTGCCATGGAAACCCCGGCCATCGCCTTCTTCCTGACCCTGCCGGCGCCGCTGACCGCGCTGGATGCCTGGGAGAAGATGCTGCCGACGGTGCAGCGCATGGCCGAACTGCTGGATGGCGTGGTGCTGGATGACAGCCGCAACGCCCTGGGTCGCCAGCGCATCGCGCACATCCGTGACGAGCTGCGCGCCTACGACCGCCAGCACCAGGCGCCGCCGCTGACCAAGACCCCGCGCTGGTGAGCCCCATGGCGTGCCGACCAACGGTCGGCACCCACAACAGTAGATCCACGCCCTGTGTGGATGGGGTCTACGCCGGTACGCCGGCCACCTTGGCAAACGCGCGGCGGAACGCGGCCATCTCGTCCTCGCTGCCGACGGTCACGCGCACGTGCTGCGGCCAGATCGGCCAGCTGCGCCCGATCACCACACCGTTGTCGGCCATCGCCTTGGCGAACGTGCTGCCGTCGCGTTGCACGTCGACCACGAAGCAGTTCGCTTCCGACGGCAGGCAGCTGAAACCACGCTTGCCCAGCCATGCGATGGTGGCCTGGCGCACCTTGGCGTTCTGCAGGCGACGCTGCGGAATCAGCTGCGGATCCTGCAGGCTGGCCAGCGCCGCCGCCAGCGCGGGCACCGGTAGCGGGTTGTCGCCGGGGCTGGCCAGCTCGCGCAGACGCTCGGGATGTGCGGCCGCCAGGCCCAGGCGCAGGCCGGCCATGCCGTACAGCTTGGAGAATGTACGCAGTACGATCAGATCGTCGCGCTGCGCCACCTGCGCGATCAGGCTGGGCTGCTCGCTGTATTGCAGGTAGGCCTCGTCGACCAGCACGCGGGTGGAAGCAGGCTTGTGGGCCAGCAGCCAGGCGAGCTCATCCGGTGGGCTGATCGAACCGGTCGGGTTGTTCGGATTGCACACGTACAGCAGCCCGGTCGGGCGCGCATGCGCGGCTGCGACCATCGCACGCAGGTCGTGTGCGCCGTCATTGCGCAGCGGCACCTTCTGCACGTGTGCACCATGTGCGGCAGCGACCTCGCCCAGGGTCTCGAAGGTGGGGTCGGCCACCACCAGTCCCGCCTGCGGGCCGGTCCACAACGTGGCGGCGCGGTTCAACGGTTCGCTGGAGCCCGGATAGAGGCGCACATGGTCGGCCGGGATACGGGCCTGCTCGATGAAGGCATCGCGCACCTGTGCCGCCAGGGCGAAGCGGTAGCGGCCGCAGCTGGCGATGCTGTCGCGCGCCGCCTGCTGGGCAGCGGGGGAGGGGCCGTAGGGGCATTCGTTGAAGTTCAGTAGTACCGCGCCTTCGGCAGGGGCCGCACCGACGGTGGCCGCGGATTGGGCCTGGCCACGCAGCGGCAGGCCGCTGCCGGCGACGGCAAGGCTGGCACCGGCCAGCTGCAGGAAGCGTCTACGGGAGTCAGGCAGGGTCATGGGCAGGATTCCGATGGGGCCGTCGCACGCTAGCGCCGGCGTGAGCGGGCGGCAAGCTGCTTTTTGTGGCGTCGAGCCATGCTCGACTACAGACGTGCCAACCAAGGTTGGCACCTACCGGAGCGGGGAGTGCCCGTCGAGCACGCTCGACGCTGCAAAGGCGGGGCGTTACAGGGCCTGACGGCCGGGCGCGGTAGAATCCCCGGCCATCCCAGAACCACCGGATCCCGATGAGCCCCAGCCCCGCCGAACGCGCCGAAGATCTCCGCCGGCAGATCGCCCAGGCCAACCGCGCCTACCACGAGCTGGACGCGCCGGAGATCCCCGACGTCGACTACGACCGGATGGTGCGCGAGCTGGAAGCGTTGGAGCGCGAGCACCCGGAACTGGCCCGTGCCGACAGCCCGACCCAACAGGTCGGTGCACGCCCGTCCGGCCGCTTCCCCGAAGTGCGCCATGCGGTGCCGATGCTGTCGCTGTCCAATGCCTTCAGCGATGAGGAAGTGGCCGACTTCGTGCGCCGCATCGATGAGCGCCTGGGCCGCCGCAGCCTGCAGTTCTCGGCCGAACCGAAGATGGATGGCCTGGCGATCAGCCTGCGCTACGAGGACGGTCATTTCGTACTCGGCGCAACCCGCGGTGATGGCAGTACCGGCGAGGACGTGACCGCCAACCTGCGTGAAATCGGCGATGTTCCCAAGCGCCTGCACGGCAAGGACTGGCCGGATGTGCTGGAGGTGCGTGGCGAGGTGTACATGGCCCGCGCCGATTTCGAGGCCTACAACGAACGTGCGCGCCAGCAGGGCGGCAAGGTGCTGGCCAACCCGCGCAACGCGGCAGCGGGTTCACTGCGCCAGCTCGATCCGAAGATCAGTGCGCAGCGCCGGCTGAGTTTCTTCGCCTACGGCACCGGTGAAGTGCAGGGCGGCGAGCTGCCGGACACCCATTCGGGCACGCTGGCCCAGCTCGGCGCCTGGGGCTTCCCGGTCAGCGGGTTGTGCAAGGTGGTGCAAGGCGCCGACGGCCTGCTCGGCTACTACCGTGACATCGGCGAGCGTCGCGATGGCCTGCCGTTCGACATCGATGGTGTGGTCTACAAGCTGGATGACCGCGCCGGCCAGCAGGCCATGGGTTTTGTCTCGCGTGCGCCACGCTGGGCCATCGCGCACAAGTTCCCGGCACAGGAACAGAGCACCACGGTGGAGGCGATCGAGATCCAGATCGGCCGCACCGGTGCCGCCACGCCGGTCGCCCGGCTGGCACCGGTGGCTGTGGCCGGCGTGATCGTGTCCAATGCCACGTTGCACAATGCCGATCAGATCGCGCGTCTCGATGTGCGTGTCGGTGACAGCGTGATCGTGCGACGTGCTGGCGACGTGATTCCGGAAGTGGTCAGCGTCATCCTCGACCGCCGTCCACAGGGCACCTCGCCCTGGCAGATGCCGACGCGCTGCCCGGTGTGCGGCTCGGAAATCGTGCGCGAGGAAGGTGCAGCTGCGTGGCGCTGTTCGGGCGAACTGTCCTGCCCTGCGCAGCGCAAGGAGGCCATTGCCCATTTCGCTTCGCGCCGTGCGATGGATATCGACGGCCTCGGCGACAAGTACATCGAAACCCTGGTCGACGCCGGCATCGTCAGGAGCGTGGCCGATCTGTACCGGCTCAACCGTGACCAGCTGTTGCACCTGAAGCTGGTGCTGGATGCCGAGGACCCTTCCGCACTGGCCGCCGCGCTGAAGCTGCACCTGCCGGCAGAAGGCAGCGGCGCGGTGCTCAATGCGGTGCTCAAGCTGGATGGCAACGATCCGGCGTGGCGCGCGCAGGCGCTGGCACAGCCGGCCAGCTTCGAATGGAACACGAAGAAGATCGCCACCAAATGGGCCGACAACCTGATCGCGGCAATCGACGCCAGTCGCGCAGCCACGCTGGAGCGCCTGCTGTTCGCGCTTGGCATCGAGCACGTCGGCGAGAGCACGGCCAAGGCGCTGGCGCAGTGGTTCGGTGACCTGGAACTGATCCGCCACCTGCCATGGCCGTTGTTCAAGCGCGTGCCGGACATCGGTGGCGAAGTGGCGCGTTCTCTCGGCCATTTCTTCGAGCAGCAGGGCAACCAGCAGGCCATCGACGACCTGCTGCAGGTCGGGCAGGTGCGCATCAGTGATGTGCACGCGCCCAGTGCCAAGCTGCGCGAAGGCCTGGATCTGGCGCAACTGCTGGTCGAATCGGAAATCCCCGGCATCACCCGCCTGCGTGCGGAGAAGCTGGTGGCTGCCTTGCCGGGTGCCCAGGCGGTGCTGGATGCCGAGCATGGCCAGTTCGTCAACGCCGGCCTGCCGGACGACACTGCGCGCGGTCTGGCCGACTGGCTCGATGCCGATGGCCATGGCGCGATGCTGCTGGCAGCCGAGAAGGCGATGCAGCAGATCCTGGCCAAGGCGCCGGCGCTGGCCGAGATCGTGGCCGGCCCGCTGGATGGGCAGACCGTGGTGCTGACCGGCACCCTGGCCCAGCTCACCCGCGATGCCGCCAAGGAACGCCTGGAAGCGCTGGGTGCCAAGGTCTCCGGCAGCGTGTCGAAGAAGACCAGCTTCGTGGTCGCCGGCACCGAGGCCGGCTCCAAGCTGGACAAGGCGCAATCGCTGGGCGTGCCGGTGTGGGACGAAGACCGCCTGCTGGCCTACCTCGCCGAACACGAATGATGACCCCGCCGGGTGCCTGACGCCCGGCATGAAAGACAAAGGAACGCCGATGCAGACCGCCCCGCTGGATTTCCGCCTGGCCACCCGTGCCGACGAAGAACTGTTGATCGCGTTGATGCGCGAGTTCTACGCCGAAGACAGGATCGACTTCGATGACGCGCGCGTGCGTCGCGGCGTGGACGCGCTGCTGGCCGATCCGCGCAATGGCGAAGTGCTGCTGTGGCTGGACGAGGCCGGCGAGGTGGTCGGCTACGCGGTGATCGCGATGGGCTTCAGCCTGGAGCAGGGCGGCCACTTCATGCTGCTGGACGAGCTGTACCTGAGTCATCGCGCGCGCGGTCGTGGTCGCGGCAAGCAGGCGCTGGCCATCTGTGAACAGCGCGCTCGCGGGCGTGGTGTCAGCCGCCTGCGCCTGGAGGTGAACCACCACAACGAACTGGCCCGCCGCCTGTACCTGGCCAGCGGTTACATCGACGACACCCGCGATCTGCTGACCCTGCGGCTCGACCATCCGCGCCCGGAGGGCATCCTGTGAGCGAGGCCCTGCTGCGCGCGCTGCAGCAGCGCGCCACGCTCAACGCGCTGGTGCGCCGCTTCTTCGCCGAGCGCGATGTGCTGGAGGTGGAAACGCCGATCCTGTCGGTGGCAGGCAACACCGAGCCGAACATCGACAGCTTCCATACCGATTTCACCGGCCATGTCGATGCCGGTGGCCGTCGTCGCTGGCTGCGCACTTCGCCGGAATATCCGCTCAAGCGCCTGCTGGCGGCCGGTGTGGGCGACTGCTACGAACTGGGCCGGGTGTTCCGCAACGGCGAGGCCGGTGCCCGCCACAACCCGGAATTCACCATGCTGGAGTGGTATCGGGTCGGCTGGGACCACCACCGGTTGATGGAGGAAACCGCCGAGTTGGTCGGCCAGGCGCTGGCCCTGGTCGGACGCCGTGCAACGCTGCGTGTGTTGAGTTACCGCGAGCTGTTCCAGCAGCACGTGGGCCTGGATCCGTTCGAGGCCGATGAAGCCGCGCTGCGTGTTGCACTTGGCGACGTGCACATCGACCCGGTCGGGTTGACCCGTGATGACTGGCTGGACCTGTTGATGACCCACCACATCCAGCCGCAGTTCGATGACGCGGTGATGACCGTGGTGCATGACTGGCCGGCCAGCCAGGCCGCGCTGGCCCGCATCCGTCCGGGCACGCCGCCGCTGGCCGAGCGTTTCGAGCTGTACCTGGGTGCAGTGGAGCTGGCCAACGGCTATCACGAACTGAACGACGCCCACGAGCAGCGCGCCCGGTTCCAGCGGGACCAGCAGCGCCGCCACGAACGTGGACAGGTGCAGCCGGCCGTGGACGAGGCACTGCTGTCGGCGTTGCCGTCGATGCCTGCCTGTGCTGGCGTGGCGGTGGGCGTCGATCGCCTGTTGATGGCGATGAACCGCACGCCACGCATCGCCGATGTGCTGGCCTACGACTTCGCCCACGCGTGATCCCCGCGTGTTGCTGAACATCGCAGGCTGAACGAAACGCGGGTTCGGTGCGCTTGCGTCGGTAAGCACGATGATGCTCTTATCACGGCCAATGCCGGACACTGGCATCCAGTTCATCCATTCCTGCTGGGGAAGGCTTTGGTCAAGTGGTTCGCGGTTGTCGCTGCACCGGTGTACTCCATTGCGCTCTGGGGTGCCTGGCTGCCGTCGCCGGCGTCGGCCCAGCAGGTGGGCTACGACGATGAAGTGGTGACCTGCGAATCACGCGACATGGGTTGGGTGCACTGCGATATCGAGGTTGCCAACGGCGTCGACCTGGTGCGCCAGCTGTCCAGCAACAGCTGCATCCGCGGCAGCGAGTGGGGCACTGACCGCAGTGGTGTGTGGGTCACCCTGGGCTGCCGTGCCGAGTTCCGCGCCCGGCGCGCAGCGGGCGCGGCGCCGCCGGCTGACAGCTCGGGCAAGCGCCTGGTGCGCCGTGTGGTGCGCTGCGAGTCCAATGGCCGTCCGCAGAGTTGCCCGGTACGACTCGATGGCGCGCCGGTGCGCCTGCTGCGCCAGTTGTCGGTGTTGCCGTGCCGCGAAGGGCAGGGCTGGGGCTACAAGCGCAATGAAGTCTGGACCAGCCGTGGCTGCCAGGGTGACTTCGAAGTGGCCGATGACGATGGCCGCTTCGTCGACATGCCGCGCCGCCTGACCTGCGAATCGAAGTCGAAGAAGCGGCGCTTCTGCGGTGCCAGCATCTCGGTTGGCGCCGTGGTCTCCGAGCAGCTGTCCAGCACGCCCTGCGAGGAAGGCAGTACCTGGGGCTGGAGCCGCAACGGGATCTGGGTGGACGGCGGCTGCCGCGCCGAATTCTCGGTGAATTGAGCCCGGGCAGGCTCCAACCCTGCGGGGCGTGGCCCTACAATGGGGCCATGAACACTGCCTCTGACATCGACTACGCCCGTTACGACCACATCCGCCCGATCCTGTGGACCGGCGATGCCCTGCAACTGCTGGACCAGCGCAAGCTGCCGTTCGTGGTCGAGCACGTGGTCTGCCATGACAGTGACGAGGTTGCCAGCGCGATCCACGCATTGACCGTGCGTGGCGCGCCGGCGATCGGCATTGCCGCTGCCTGGGGTGTCGTGCTGGCTGCACGCGAGGTGCAGGCCGCCGATGGTGCGCACGCCCTGCAGCAGCTGGAACCGGCCCTGCAGCGCCTCAATGCGTCGCGCCCGACTGCGGTCAACCTGGCCTGGGCGCTGGCGCGCATGCGCCGTTGCCTGAACGCCGCCGGCGCCGACTGGAAGGCGTTGCTGGAATCGGAAGCGCAGGCCATCGCCGAGGAAGACCTGGCCGCCAACCGCCACATGGGTGCACTGGGCGCGGGCCTGATCGAGGCTGGCAGCGGCGTGCTGACCCACTGCAATACCGGCTCGCTGGCCACTGCGGGGTTCGGTACCGCGCTGGGCGTGATCCGCGCCGGCATGGCCCAGCACCGCATCGCCCGCGTGTTCGCCGGCGAGACCCGGCCGTGGCTGCAGGGGGCACGCCTGACCGTGTGGGAACTGCAGCAGGACGGCATCGATGCCACCCTGATCGCCGATTCGGCTGCCTCGCACCTGATGAAGACCGGCGCCGTGCAATGGGTGATCGTGGGCGCGGACCGCATCTGCGCCAATGGCGATACCGCCAACAAGATCGGCACCTACCAGCTGGCCATCGCCGCCCGCCACCACGGGGTCAAGTTCATGGTGGTCGCTCCGTCCTCGACCGTGGACATGGAGACCGTGGACGGCAGCCAGATCGAGATCGAGCAGCGCGACCCGGGTGAGCTGTACGGCGTGGGGGGTACCCGTACCGTCGCCGAGGGCATTGCTGCCTGGAACCCGGTGTTCGACGTCACCCCGGGCGAGCTGATCGACGCCATCGTGACCGAGCGCGGGGTCATCCTGAACCCGACCGCCGGGAACATGCGCACCGCCTTCGGCGGCTGAGGCGGGCAGGAAGGTCCCGGGGTCGGATCCCTTTTCGCAGGAAAGGGCTCTGACCCCAGGCAGGCCTCATCCACGCACGGCGCGGATCTACTGATTTCGCGCAGCCGAGCATGGGCTCGGCTCTACAGGGGCGGTATGGGGCCCTAAGTTCCTGATTTGTGCCGGTAAAATCCCCGTAAAGGGAGGCGGAAAACGGCCTGTTGTGGTAGTATCCGCAGGTTGAATCGAGGTTCCGGCGCGACCCCCTCCCGCAGAGGGCTGCGCCGGACTGGACCGCTACCAGACAACGGAACCCGAATGGCAGAAACCGCCAAGGAAATCATCCAGGTCAACCTGGAAGACGAGATGCGCAAGAGCTACCTCGATTACGCCATGAGCGTGATCGTGGGCCGCGCGCTGCCGGATGCGCGCGACGGCCTCAAGCCGGTGCATCGCCGCGTGCTGTACGCGATGAACGAACTCAACGCGCACAGCAACAAGCCCTACTTCAAGTCGGCGCGTATCGTCGGTGACGTCATCGGTAAGTACCACCCGCATGGCGATCAGTCGGTGTACGACACGCTGGTGCGCTTGGCACAGCCGTTCTCGCTGCGCTACATGCTGGTCGACGGCCAGGGTAACTTCGGTTCGATCGACGGCGACTCCGCTGCAGCAATGCGATACACCGAGGCGCGCATGTCGCGCCTCGCGCATGAGCTGATGGCGGACATCGACAAGGAAACCGTCGATTTCCAGCCCAACTACGATGAGAAGGAACTGGAGCCGACGGTCATGCCGACCCGGTTCCCGAACCTGCTGGTCAATGGTTCGGCTGGCATCGCGGTGGGCATGGCGACCAACATTCCGCCGCACAACCTGAGCGAATCGATCAACGCCTGTATCGCGCTGATCGACAACCCGGACATCGATGTCGACGGCCTGATGGAATACATCCCGGGCCCGGATTTCCCGACTGCCGGCATCATCAACGGCACTGCCGGCATCGTCGCCGGCTACCGCACCGGCCGTGGCCGCGTGCGCATCCGTGCCAAGGCCGATATCGAAGTGGCCGACAACGGCCGCGAATCGATCATCGTCACTGAAATTCCTTACCAGGTGAACAAGGCGCGTCTGATCGAGAAGATCGCCGAGCTGGTCAAGGAAAAGAAGATCGAAGGCATCAGCGAGCTGCGCGATGAGTCCGACAAGGACGGCATGCGCATCTACATCGAGATCAAGCGCGGTGAATCTGCCGAGGTTGTGCTGAACAACCTGTACCAGCAGACGCAGATGGAATCGGTGTTCGGCATCAACATGGTGGCGCTGGTCGATGGCCGCCCGCAGTTGATGAACCTCAAGCAGATGCTGGAGGCGTTCGTCCGCCACCGTCGCGAAGTGGTCACCCGCCGCACCGTGTTCGAGCTGCGCAAGGCGCGCGCCCGTGCCCACGTGCTGGAAGGCCTGACCGTTGCGTTGGCCAACATCGACGAGATGATCGAACTGATCAAGACCTCGCCGAACCCGAACGAAGCCCGCGAGCGTATGCTGGCCCGCGTGTGGGAGCCGGGCCTGGTCGGTGCGATGCTGGGTGCGGCCGGTGCCGAGGCCTCCCGTCCGGAAGACCTGCCCAAGGGCGTGGGCCTGATCGAGGGCGGCTACCAGCTGACCGAGATCCAGGCCACCCAGATCCTGGAAATGCGGCTGCACCGCCTGACCGGGCTGGAGCAGGACCGCCTGACCGACGAGTACAAGCAGCTGCTGGAAGTGATCGCCGGGCTGATCCACATCCTGGAAGATCCCGACCGCCTGCTGCAGGTGATCCGCGAGGAGCTGGTCAACGTCAAGGCCGAATTCGGCGACGAACGTCGCACCGAAATCCGCCACAGCGAAGAGGACCTGGACATCCTCGACCTGATCGCGCCGGAAGACGTGGTGGTTACCGTGTCGCATGCCGGTTACGTGAAGCGGCAGCCGGTGAGCGTATACCGCGCACAGCGCCGTGGTGGCCGTGGCCGCAGCGCGGCGGCGACCAAGGAAGAGGATTTCATCGAACAGCTGTGGCTGGTCAACACGCACGACACGCTGCTGACCTTCACCAGTTCGGGCAAGGTGTTCTGGCTGCCGGTCTACCAGCTGCCCGAAGCCGGTTCCAACGCCCGCGGCCGCCCGATCATCAACTGGATCCCGCTGGAGCCCGGCGAACGCGTGCAGGCCGTGCTGCCGGTGCGCGAGTACGCCGATGGCCAGTTCGTGTTCTTCGCCACGAAGAACGGTACGGTCAAGAAGACCCCGCTGAGCGAGTTCGCCTTCCGCCTGGCCCGCGGCAAGATCGCGATCAACCTGGACGAGGGCGATGCGCTGGTCGGCGTCGGCTTGACCGACGGCCAGCGCGACATCCTGCTGTTCGCCTCCAACGGCAAGACCGTGCGCTTCGGTGAGGACAAGGTCCGCTCGATGGGCCGTACTGCCACCGGCGTGCGCGGCATCAAGATGCCGGCCGGCGAGGAAGTGGTCAGCCTGATCGTGGCCGAAAGTGCCGGTGGCAGCGAGGACGAGAACGAGGACGACAGCGGTGTCGAGGAAGCCGCTGCCAATGGCGACGCGGTGATCGACGGCGCCGACGACGCCAGCGTTCAGTACATCCTTACCGCCACCGAGAACGGCTACGGCAAGCGCACCCCGCTGCCGGACTACCCGCGCAAGGGCCGTGGTACGCAGGGCGTGATCGGCATCCAGACCACCGAGCGCAACGGCAAGCTGGTCGCCGCAGTGCTGATGGGCTCCAGCGACGAAGTCCTGCTGATCTCCGATGGTGGCACCCTGGTGCGCACGCGTGGCTCGGAAATCAGCCGCGTCGGCCGCAACACCCAGGGCGTGACCCTGATCCGCCTGTCCAAGGACGAGAAGCTGCAGGCGGTGGAGCGCATGGATGCCTCGATCGACGAGGACGAGGATGAGGTGGCAGTGCCTGCCTCTGCCCCGGCCGCGACCACGACCGATGGCGCCCCGGCGGCTTCCAGCAGCGAGGACGCCGCGCAGGAGTGATCCTGCCGCAAGGTTGAGCTACGCGACGACGCCGGCCCTGTGCCGGCGTCGTCGTATCCGGATGCCGCACATACGCGCGCGCTTCACGTCGGCGGTGGGATAACGGCGCATGCTGCCCCCGGAGATCGACGATGTCCGCCACGCCGCCGTCCGCTCCTGCTCCCGTCCGCGCCTCCCGGCATCCTCTCGTTACCGTGCTGTCGCTGCTGCTGGTCCTGCTCGGCCTGGTCATCGGCGGGCTCGGCGCATGGCTGCTCAGCCTGGGCGGCTCGGCGTACTACGCCATCGCCGGGGCCGGCCTGCTGGCCAGTGGCCTCCTGTTGTTCGGCAATCGCCGCAGCGGCGCGCTGCTGTATGCGCTGGTGTTCGCCGGTACGCTGTTGTGGACCTGGTGGGAGTCGGGCAGCGACTACTGGCGCTGGGTACCGCGGCTCGGCCTGGTGACCGCGCTTGGCATCGTGCTGGCGCTGCTGGCGCCCACCCTCCACCAACCGGTTTCCAGGCGCCTGTCGCGCAGCGTGGCCGGCGTGCTGATGCTGGTGTTCGTCGCTGCCTTCGGATTGGCGTTCGCGCCGCACGGCGAAGTGGACGGGCACCAGCCGTTCCCGGAAGGCGCGGCCAGCGTCGGGCTGGAACCGACCCGCGACACCACCGGCCTGCAGCCGGCCGACCAGCCTGCCGAAGGGGACTGGCCGGCGTGGGGGCGCAGCAATGCCGCCACCCGCTATTCGCCGCTGCAGCAGATCACCCCGGCCAACGTGGCCACGCTGCAGCTGGCCTGGCAGTTCCGCACCGGCGATATGCCGAAGAAGCGCTGGGGTGCGGAAACCACGCCACTGAAGATCGGCGACCGTCTGTACCTGTGCACCGCCCGCAACCGCCTGATCGCACTGGATGCGGCCAGCGGCAAGGAAGTGTGGCGGTTCGATCCGAAGGTAAAGGACGCTTCGATTCCATACACCGCCGCCTGCCGTGGCGTGAGTTATTACGAGCAACCGGCCACGCCGATCCTCGCCGATGCCGCATTGGCCGATGCCGCTGCTGATCTGGCGTTGCCGGAACCGCCGCCCAGTGCCACCCGCAGCGCTGCACCGGGCAGTCGTCCGGCATGCTGGGCGCGCATCATCGAGGGCACGCTGGACGGGCGCATCATCGCGGTGGATGCCGACAGTGGCCGCCCCTGTGCGAATTTCGGCAACAACGGCCAGGTCGACATCACTCTGGGCATGGGCGAGGTGCCACCGGGCTATGTGTCGATCACCTCGCCACCGGCCATCGTGCGCGGGGTGATCGTCACCGGCCACCAGGTGCTGGATGGTCAGCGCCGCGACGCGCCGTCGGGCGTGATCCAGGCCTACGATGCGATCACCGGCAAGCTGCGCTGGGCGTGGGACATGGACCAGCCCGAACGCAGCGGCCTGCCGCCGCATGAGCAGACCTACACGCGCGGCACGCCGAACATGTGGACCACCGCGACCGGTGATGAGGCGCTGGGGCTGGTCTATCTGCCGCTGGGCAATTCCGCTGGCGATTACTGGAGTGGCTCACGCACGGAAAACCAGAACCGCTACGCGACGTCGCTGGTGGCGATCAATGTGGCCACGGGCAAGCCGGCCTGGCATTTCCAGGCGGTGCGCAAGGATGTGTGGGACTACGACCTGGGTTCGCAGGCCAGCCTGATCGATTACCCGACGGCGGCTGGCAAGGTGCCGGCGCTCCTGCTGCCGACCAAGCAGGGTGATCTCTACATCCTTGACCGCCGCAACGGCCAGCTGCTGACCGCCGCCGAAGAGCGCAGGGTGCCGGTCGGCGGTGTCGAACCGGAACAACGCTCACCCACGCAGCTGTTCTCGCTGTATCACACGCTGCGCCGGCAGCATGACCTGACCGAGCGCGACATGTGGGGCATCACCCCGGTCGACCAGCTGATCTGCCGCATCCAGTTCCGCAAGGCGTACTACGAAGGCTTCTACACCCCGCCGAGCAGTGATCGCCATTCCATCGAATATCCCGGCTACAACGGCGGTTCGGATTGGGGAAGTGTGTCCATCGATACACGCCGCGGCGTGATCGTGGCCAACTACAACGACATGCCCAACTACAACCGGCTGGTGCCACGCGCCGAGGCCGACAGGCTGGGCTGGCTGCCACGCGAGAAGGTCCGGTTCGACAAGGGCGGCGCCGAAGGCGCGGGCGACCCACAGGTGGGCACGCCCTACGCCATCCAGGTGAACGCCGGTTGGCGCCTGCCGTTCACTGGTCTGCTGTGCAAGCAGCCACCCTATGGCGGCATCCGGGCCATCGACCTGCGCACCGGCAAGCTGCTGTGGGACCGTCCGTTCGGCAGTGCGCGCGGCAACGGACCATTCGGCATCCGTTCCGGCCTGCCCATCGAGATCGGCACGCCGAACAATGGCGGTTCGGTAGTCACCGCCAGCGGCCTGATCTTCATCGCCGCCGCCACTGATGACCTGCTGCGCGCCATCGACCTGAAGACCGGCAAGGAGCTGTGGCATGCCAAGCTGCCCGCGGGTGGCCAGGCCAATCCGATGGTGTACGCGCAGGGCGGGCGCCAGTACGTGGTGATCATGGCTGGCGGCCACCATTTCATGGAAACCCCGAACGGCGATTACGTGATGGCCTACGCACTGCCGAAATAGCGCTGCCGGCCTGAGTGCGGCCTACGGGCTGTGACCGCTGTCGCTGAAGTTGCGCTGGCGACCGGGCAGCATCCATCATCGGAACAGGACGGGGCCGGCCAACGCCCCCAGGGAAGGAAACGCATGCTGAACTCCGAACGCCTGCCGGGGCGTGCCACCCGGCTGCTGGCAGGACTGCTTCTGCTTGGCCCTTGCCTGTGGGCAAGCGCGCAGGCGTCGCCCCAGCCCGCCGCACGCAAGGTGCCCAGCGGTGCCGAACTGATCGCAGGCGATGCGCGCTCTCTGAGCCCCGCTCATGCGCCTTGCATGGCGGCCGCAGGCACCGCGCTGGACGCCCGTCGCCGTTGTGCCGACGCTGAACTCAAGGTGCACGACGATGCACTCAATGCCGCCTACAGCGCGGCGCGCTCCACACTGACCGCCAGTGATCAGCAGGTGCTGCGCGATCTGCAGCGGCAATGGCTGCACCAGCGCGACAGCCGGTGCCCGGAAGGCAGCACGGCCGTTGCCCAGCTGGATTCACAGCAGTGCCGCACGCACATGACCCTGCTGCGTGCCCGCCAGTTGCAGGGCGGCGGTGCGGCGGCGCTGGTGGCGGAAGCCAAGGCGGCCCCGGCGCCGGCGCAGGCCGCTGTGCATGCCGCCGATGCCGCGCCCGACAAGCAGGGCAGGATCGTCCTGCGGCCCGGCGAGGGCAGGCTCACACCGGCACTGCAGGTGGTCTTCCAGGTGACCGATTGCAGCGGCACCGACAACGTGACGACCTGCCAGGTGCGAAGCATGGGCGTGACCCGTGGTGGGCGCAACGTGGTGGTCACGGACGTGCAGCCGCGCCTGACCCGCGCCGGCACCGGTGCCCAGGGTGCGACCGCCGTGCTGCTGACCGTTTCGGATTTCAATGGTGATGGCGTGCCGGACCTGCAGGTGTGGCAGGACAACAGCGGTGTCTACAACGTTCCGGTGCATGCGTTCTACCTGTTCGATGCCAAGCGCAACCGCTATGTGCGTGCCAAGGCGTTGGAAGCGGCCATCGGTGGGCGCGACATCGACCATATCGACAATGGGCGGTTCGTGCTTCGCGCGAAGGTCAGCCCGTGCGAGCGTGAGGACAAGGTCATCCAGCTGCGCGGAACCGGCACGCGCACGTTGCTGCAGCGCCGCTATGACACCTGCAGGGGCGAGGTCCCGACCGAACCGGACCTGCTGAAGTAGGTCTTCCCCCGACGAATGGATGCGTTCCGGAACTGGAGAGCTGAAGGATGAGCGAAGGCTATGGAAAAGGTGGGTCGGGCTTCGGCCTGACCCGGGACCAGTCGGTCGAGATGATCGTGCGTACCTGCATCGACAACGGCATTACCGACCATCGGCAGATTGCCTATGTGCTGGCCACGGCGCAGCACGAATCGCGTGATTTCGCCGCGCCCGAGGAAGACTGGGGTAGGAAGCAGGCGGTGGATCTGCGCTACTTCGGCGGCGAGGAGTATTTCGGCCGGGGCTTTGCCCACCTCACCCACGTCAACAACTACGAGCGGCTGGGCGAGGCGCTGGGGATCGGCCGCGAGCTGGTCGAGCATCCGGAACGGGCTGCCCAGGCAGACATCGCCACCAAGGTGCTGGTGGTGGGGATGCGCGACGGCCTGTTTGGTGCGCGGCTGTCCGACAACGTCAGCGCCAACCATGCCGACTACCGGCAGGCGCGGGCCTCGGTCAATGGCGGTGAGCTGAACAACGGCAGTCCCTATCCAGACGCCATCGCCACACGGGCCACTGAATGGGAATCCCAGGTTGCCGGCCTGGTCCAGCGTGTGCAGCAACCAGGCTTCCAGATGCCGGTGCCGACCCCCCAGGCGCCCACCGGGGCGATGGACCTGCACCGGGGTGACGCCAACCAGCACGTGCTGGAAGCGCAGCAGTACCTGCAGCGCTTGGACATCCGCAACAACGCCAATGCCGCGATCAAGCCCGACGGTGATTTCGGCGCCTCCACCGAGCAGGCCGTGCGCCGCTTCCAGACCGAGCGGGGTATCAGCCCGGCCAATGGCCGCATCGACGCTGCGCTGCTGGAACGCATGCGCAGCGACACGCTGGCGGTCGATCCGGACTTCAAGCGCCGGACGGTGACCGACCTGACCGGGCCGCTGGCCGACGGCAACCTGGGCCCCGGTGAGAAGGGCGAGCCGGTGTTCGAAATGCGCCGGCAGCTGGAGGCGTTGGGGTACCTGACCGAACCGAACCCACGTGCCGAGCGCGATGCGCGCACGTTTGATGCCGGCATGCAGGCGGCCATGCGCAACTTCCAGCAGGACTATGGCCTGCCGCTGCGCCCCGGCGGCGTCATCGACGCGGATGCGCGCCGGCAGTTGAACGATGCCGCCGTCGCTCGCGAGCATGCGCCGACCACCGAGTTCGACCGCGCGGAGAACTGGCCGCCGCAGCGTCCGCCCTATACGCGGGCGGAGTTCCAGCCGGAGCAGGTGCAGGCGCGGCAGCAGGCAGCGGCGAATGCACCGGTCGCTGGTCCGGCCGCGCCGGAGCCCGCACCGCAGCCCAATGGCATGGAATCGCTGTCGCCCAGGGACGCCGCGCTGTTCGAGCGCATCCGCCAGGGGGTACCTGGCACCATCGGCGACGAGCACGTCATGCAGGCAGTGCTGGAGTCCAAGCGCAACGGCATCGATGATGCCGCGCGCGTCGACCGGGTGATGATGGCCGGAGATCGCCTGTGGGTTGCCGGGTTGATTCCCGGTGAGCGCGCCAGTGTGGATACGGCACAGCCGGCGCGCTCGATGGAGGAAACGGTGAATGATCTGGCCGGTGACAACCGGCAGCGCGAGCACCAGCTCACCCTCGAAAGCCGCCAGCATGAGAACCGCGGGCCTTCAATGGCCTGAGCCTGCGGCAGCGACGTGCCCGCAGTGGGTCCGTCGCTGCCGGCAGGGTGTTTACAGCGTCACCACCACTTTGCCGATCTGTTCGTTCGATTCCAGGTAGCGGTGGGCGTCCTGGATCTGTGCGAAGGGGAACACCTTCGCGATCTTCGGCGCCAGCGTGCCCTTGTCCAGGCCGTCGACGATGAACGCCTTGGCACGTGCCAGCGCGGCATCGTCGGAGACGATTTCCGAGTACAGGTAGCCCTTCAGCGTCAGCGACTTGCCCAGCACGTTGAACAACGGGAACGGGGTGGGTTCGCTGCTCAGCGCGCCGTATTCCAGCAGGATGCCGCCACGGGCCATTGCCTCGGTCAGCGGCACGAACTGCGGGCCACCGATCGGGTCGAACACCACGCGGGCGCCGGCACCGCCGGTGATGCGCGCCACTTCGGCTGCCAGGTCCTGTTCCTGGGTGGCGATGACATGGGCGGCACCGGCATCGAGCAAGGCCTGGCGCTTGCCCGGGCCACGGGTCACCGCAATCGGCGTGGCACCCACTGCATTGGCGATCTGGATCGCGGCCAGGCCGACGCTGCTGCTGGCAGCGGTGATGATGACGGAATCCCCGGCGGCCAGCTGCGCCTGCTCCAACAGTGCGCCCCAGGCGGTGACGTACTGCATCCACACCGCAGCCGCCGTTTCGAAGCCCAGCGCCTGCGGGTGCTTGACCACCAGTCGTGCCGGCACGTTGGCCAGCTCGCCGTAGGTGCCCCAGCGGGCGATGTCCAGCGGCGGCACCACGCTCACCGCATCGCCAGCAGCGAATCCGCTCACCGCACTGCCGACCGCCTCGACCATGCCGGCCGCTTCATAGCCCAGCCGGCTGGGGAACTGCGCCTCCTGCAGATAGGCGCCGTTGCGGAACATCACCTCGGCACGGTTCAGGCCGATGGCCTTGACCCGGATCTGGACCTCGTCGGCGGCGGGGGCGGGAACATCGATGTCGTCGATGCGCAGCACATCGGCGCTGCCATATTCGTGGATGCGGACAACCTGGCTCATGGGGGCTCCTGGGCAAGGCCGGCGCTGGGGCCGGCGGAAAGGTGGAGGCTACTGTGCGCGTGGCCTGCCTCCAGAATAAGGGGTAATCTGGCGTTTCATTGAAAACCAATTGTTTGCAATGGACCTGATCGCTCCCCTGCGGACCTTCGTCAAAGTGGTCGAGGTTGGCTCCTTCGCCGCTGCCGCCGACGCGCTGGGCCTGTCGCCGCAGCTGGTCGGCAAACACGTGCAGTCGCTGGAACAACACCTGGGCGTGCGCCTGCTCAACCGCACCACGCGCAAGCAGAGCCTGACCGACTTCGGCCAGGCCTATCTGGCGCGTGCGCGGGTGATCCTGGAGGAGGTGGAAGGCGCCGAGCAGCTGGCCGAAGTGGCGCGCGGGCGGCCGATGGGGCGCCTGCGCGTCAGCGCACCGGTCACCTTCGGCGTGCATGCACTGGGACCGGCGGTGGTGGCCTACCTGCAGCAGTACCCGGACGTGCAGGTTGATCTGAACCTGTCCAACAGCCTGGTGGACATCGTCGAGGACGGCTTTGATCTGGTATTCCGCACCGGTGATCTGGCCGACAGTGGGCTGGTGGCGCGACGGCTGGGGCCGTATCCGCTGGTGCTGTGTGCATCGCCGGCGTACCTCGCATCGCGCCCGGCCATTGTCCATCCGGCCGATCTGAGTCGGCACGAGTGCCTGGGCTTCGCCCATTCGATCATCCGCACGCGCTGGAGTTTCCGCGATGCTGACGGCAGCGTGCTGAGCGTGCCGGTGTCCAGCCGCTTCATGGTCAACCAGGCCGAGCCGCTGCTGACCGCGGCAGTCGGAGGGCTGGGGTTGATCCTGCAGCCCCATGAAATGCTTGCCGCCGCGCTGGCGCGTGGTGAACTGGTGGAAGTGCTGCCGGACTACGTGCCGGTATCGACGTGGATCAACCTGGTGTACCCGCGCGACCGCCAGCTGACGCCCAAGCTGCGCAGTTTCCTGGACTTCTGCGTGGCTCGCTTCAGCGAGCAGACGATGGCACGGCGATAGCACGGCATCGGTTGGCATTCCTGTGACTGCCTGCGAAGGATCGCCCTGAGACGATTGGCCGGTTGCCGCTGCGTAGCGCGCGCTTGCTGCTGGGGCTGGCGGCATTGCTGTTCGCCGCCAACGTGATTGCGCAGCAGACGACTGCGCAGGCGCTGGCCGCGTGGGAAGCGCAGGGGCGTGCGGATGGCCTGGCGCGACCGGATATCGAATGCCAGGATTTCCTGCAGGCGATGGGCCGGAAGCCTGCGGGACTGGAATACAGCGGCTGCAGCCAGGACGACGCGTCCTGCATCAAACCCATGCAGGCCCACTACCGCGTTCCAGGTACCCAGGCAGTGAAGGTGGAAGCCTATCTGCGCGAGACCTTTGCCATGCCTGCATTGCGCTACGCCTGTTGCGGCTGGAGCAATGGCGCGCCGTACTACTGGCGCGACGGCCCGGATGCGGTGAGGTACCAGATCGGCATGGGCGTGGAATCGCTGCCGCATGAGCGGGGCGATTGGCATCGCATCGAGGCGTTCATCGTCACGGCTGAGGTGCTGCGGCAGGGTCCCTGGCATGGATGCAGCGGGCGGTTCCATGATCTAGGATGCGCCCAGGGATACCCGCAAAGGAACTGCCATGAAGGCTGTTGGATGCCTGCTGCTCTGCAAAGTACTGGCCTGTTCGGTGCTGATGACGCTTTGGGCTGTTCCGGCAGTGGGCGCCGCCTCCAGCGTGCGTGCACATCCGCATGCGCAGGACGCCATCGGTGACTGGCTTGCGGCCTTCAATGCGGGCAGCCTCGAGGGGTTGCAGGCATTCGCCGATAGATACGCGAAGAAGCAAGGCAGCGGTCCCAAGGACTATCTCGAGTTCCGCGAAAGCACAGGCCCCTTGCGCGTACTCGAATCAACCGAGAGTGCACCCGGCCAAGCGAAGCTGCTGGTGATGGGCCAGATGAACGAACGCGCGATGTGGGTGACCGCCGTCATGGACCCGGCCAATCCGTCGCACCTGATGCAGTTCCAGATCGAGGGCACTGAAACGCCGGACAAGCACAAGCCGGCACGGGTTGCATTGCCTGCCCTGATGGCCGACGTCACAGCAAAGCTGGAGGCGCTGCGGGCACAGGACGCGCTGTCGGGCGCGTTGCAGGTGGCACAGAATGGGAAGGTGCTGCTGGACTGGCGCGGTGGTGATGCCGATCGCAGCACTGGAATTGCAGTGGGCGTGGAGACGCAGTTCCGCCTTGCGTCCTCCAACAAGATGTTCACCGCCGTGGCCATCCTGCAGCTGGTGCAGGATGGCAGGCTCAGTCTCGATGACACGATCGGCAAGCACTTGCCGGACTATCCGAACAAGGCTGTCGCCAGCAGCGTGACCGTGCGCGAGTTGCTGTCACACACCAGTGGCCTGGGGGACTTCTTTGGCGATGGTTTCGAACAGTATTCCGCGTCCCTGAAGACGCTGGATGACTACGTGCAGCGGTTCGCCAGGGATGCGCCGCAGTTCACGCCCGGCAGCCAGGACAGCTACTCCAACTATGGCTTCATCGTATTGGGACGCATCATCGAGGCGGTATCGGGGCAGTCGTACTACGCATATGTGGAGGAGCACATCCTGCACCCGGTGGGCATGACCGGCACCGGCTTCGAGCCGGAAACAGCGAGCGTTCCAAAGCGTGCCGTCGCTTACACGAAGCACGATGGGCAATGGGTCCGTGAAACGAAGTCGCTGCCCTGGCGCGGCATGTCGGCCGGTGGTGGCTACAGCACAGTGGCCGATATGGTGAAATTCGCCGAGGCACTGCAAGGCGGGAAGCTGGTTTCACCTGCATTGCTGCAGCAGGCCACCACGGCGCAGAACCACAAGGGCTGGTATGGCTTTGGTTTCGTGGTTCAGGGCGAGGGCAGGGAGCATCAGTACGGCCACGAAGGCGGTGCGCCCGGATCGAACAGTGCCATCGTGGTGCTGCCGGCGCAGGGCTACGTGATCGTTGGCCTGGCCAATGTCGATCCGGATGCGATCGGCAATGTGGTCAACTACATCGCGCGAAGGTTGCCACTGTGAACGCGGCAGGTGCCGTTCATTCCGGTACCCGCACCATCTTCGTCATCAAGTGTTCCACCACACCCGCCGGGTCCGCAGTGCGGCCGACATGCGTGCTCGACATCTGTACAACCGAGCTGCGCTTGGCGGTGAGGAAATGAAAGCGGGCGCGCGCGGGCAGCTTTGCGATGGGTCCGGCGCTGGCGTCGCCACGGCAGATGGCCACGATTGCATCCAGCCATGGCTGCAGCGCGTCCTGGTCCAGCGCCGGTGCGAAGGCACGCAGGCGCTCAGGATCGATTTCGATGGCCGCCTCCAGATGGCGCGCGCCAGGGCAGGAGACGATCACCCCGACGTTGATGAATTCCTCGCGTTCCACCCGCGGCACGACGCGGATGACCGCATAGTCATACGTGTGCAGCGTGGGCACGGATGGCCTCCTGCACGAACACTGCACGCACTTTCAGGCGGTGCTTGAGATAGTCGATATAGCCCTGGCGATAGGCCTGTGGGCTGTCGAACGCCGGTTCGTCCACCAGCCAGCTGTCCGGCACCAGGCCAACGATGCGCTCGATTTCGGCATCGGTCAGGCACGCAGCCAGTTCTGCGTCCACCTCGGCAATGCGGCTGGCGAACGACAGCAGCACGTGGTCGCGGATCAGCACGAACGGCTTCTCGCAGGCATCGCCGGCGCTGGCCCAGTCGTGGTGGAAGTACATGGCCGCACCGTGGTCGATCAGGTACAGCTTGCGATGCCATACCATCAGGTTGGGGTTGCGGGTGGTGCGATCGACGTTGCTGGTGAATGCATCGAACCAGACGATGCGCGAGGCCAGCTCGGCATCCACAGGCATCGCGGCCGGGTCGTAATTGATTGCACCGGGCAGATAGTCCAGGCCCAGGTTCAGGCCCTCGCTGGCGCGGATCAGCTCCTGGATTTCCGGGTCGGGCTCGGTGCGGGCGAACTCGCGGTCCAGCTCGACGAACAGGATTTCCGGAATCGGCAGGCCCAGCGTGCGTGCCATCTCGCCGGCGATCAGCTCGGCGATCAACGCCTTCGGGCCTTGGCCGGCTCCACGGAATTTCAGCACGGCCATGCCGTCGTCGTCGGTCTCGACCACGGCGGGCAGGGAGCCGCCTTCCCGTAACGGGGTGATGTAGCGGAGGGCATGTACGGTGCGCATGGACGCATTCTAGCGTCCTGCCAGGGCAGGCGTGCCGCAGCAGAGCGGGGCGCCAGCTTAATGAACGGGTACCGCGCGAACCGCTTGTTGCAGGTCGCCTGCAATCTTCACTTGTTCCTTCCGCGTGGAGTGGCAGCATTCGTTCCAACGGAGCAACGCACCCGCGTGTGACCTTCAACAGGAGGCGCTCATGCCACTACAGTGCAGCTGTCACGCTTCACCGTGTATGCAACGCAACGCGTGGTGTTGATCTTGACCTGACACGGTCCCGCCATCGGCGCAGATGGCCATCTGCCGCAGTTCCAGCCAAGTTCCAGACACCTTTCACCCATCGCACCCCCGCGTTGCCCGGTCGGGCCTGCGATCCAGCTACTTGCGCCCCGAGAGAGATTCCTGCGTTGCCGTCGACGCTGGCAGCGTGGGACCGCCGAACCCACGCTATCCCCACAGGCTTTGGAGGTGCACCGATGAACGACGAATTCAATGCCATGCTGCCCCCACTGGACGATGCCAAGGCCGAGGAAATGATCGGCAAGGTCGTGCTGGTGGGTGTCACCCGCTATGGTGGCGACGGCCAAGTGCAGGGTCTGGAGCAGTACGCGGGCACCGTGCTGCGCATCAGCGCCGACGAAGGCGTGGTGCTGGCCGACGAAGACGATGGTCATGAGCGCTACCTGCCGCCCATGCTCGACCAGTACCAGCGGGCCGAGCCAGGCGAATACCGCATGCGGAACAGTGGCATGATCGTGGTCGACCCCGATTACCTGACCGCCTGGGACCTGCACGCCCAGCAGTGACGACAGACCACGCCTGGCAGATGCCGGTCCATCGCCGGCCTCTCCGGGCGTGTCCCACTTTGCCCCATCCGGCCTCTAGCCCTTCCGGCCCATTCACCCCATCCCCTGCGGTGCTAGATTCGGGTCCATGCCCGATTCCGGGTACCCATTCACACCCAGGGGATAAGGATGCTGATCCGTCGAACCTCTCTGGCGGCGGCTGTTGCCGTTGCCACCGTCGGCCTGTTGGCCGCTGGCCCGGCCTTGGCCGACTACGCCAAGCCGCCGGAACACCTGCTCAAGGTGCTGAAGGCACCGCCACCGCCGGCGCCGAACGTGGCCCCGGGCGGTCAGCGCCTGCTGCTGACCACCGCGCAGACCTATCCCTCGATCAGCCGCGTCGCCCAGCCCTACCTGAAGCTGGCCGGCGTGCGGCTGGAGCCGAAGAACCGCAGCCGCCATGACACGCCGGGTGGCTACGGCATTCCGGCCTGCGTGGCCGACTTCACCCTGGTCGACATCGGCAGTGGCAAGGAGACCAAGGTCAACCTGCCGCAGGGCTGCGCCACCGGCGCGCTCTGGTCGGCCGATGGCAGCCACTTCGCCTTCCAGAATGCGGTCGATACCAGCGTGCAGCTGTGGGTGGGCGATGCGGCCACCGGGCAGGTGAAGCAGGTGCCGAACGTGCAGCTGAACCCGATCTTCGGCTACACCGTGCAGTGGCTGGGCGGCAGCCAGAATCTGCTGGTGAAACTGGTACCGGCCAACCAGGGCCCGGCACCTTCCAACGGCGGCGTACCGACCGGCCCGGATGCACAGGAGTCGCTGGGCAGCAGTGGCGAGAGCAGCACCTATGAGGCCCGCGACACGCTGACCAGCGTGCACGACGAAAAGCTGTTCGCTTACTACGGTGCCTCGCAGTTGGCCGTGGTAGATACCGCCGCAGGCAGCGTGCGCCCGGTCGGGCAGCCGGCACTGTTCAACGAAGTCAGCGCCGCGCCCGATGGCGTGCACGTGCTGACTGAATCGATCAAGGCACCGTATTCGCACGCGGTGACCTACCAGCGTTTCGCCAACGACGTGGCCGTGCTGGATATCAGCAGTGGCCGCAGCACGCCGATCGCCAGCCTCCCGCTGGCCGACCGCGTGCCGGTGCACGGCGTGCCGGAAGGCCCGCGCGGTTTCGACTGGCGCGCCACCGATCCGGCTACCCTGGTCTACGCCGAAGCGCTGGACAAGGGCGACTGGAAGGTCAACGTGCCGCATCGCGATCGCGTGCTGATGCTGAAGGCGCCGTTCAACGGCAAGCCGACCGAAATCACCCGCACCGCGCAGCGCTTCGAAGGCTTCGCGTGGACCGCCGATCCGGCCGTGGCCTTCCAGTACGAGAACGACGAGAATCGTCACTGGATGCAGACCCGCATCGTGGATGTGGACCAGCCGAAGAAGGAAGGCCGCCTGCTGTGGGACATGTCCAGCGATGAGCTGTACGGCAACCCTGGCAATCTGGTCTTCACCCGCCTGCCGAATGGCGCGCAGGTGGTGCGCCGTGAGGGCAACCATGTGTTCCTCAGCGGCCGCGGTGCCTCGCCGCAGGGCGACCGTCCGTTCCTCGACCGCCTCGACCTGGCCACGTTGAAGAGCGAGCGCCTGTTCCGCAGCAGTGCAGACGCCTACGAACAGTTCCTCGGTTTCAGCAACACGCCGGGCCGCTACCTGACCTGGCATCAGTCGGTGATCGATCCGCCGAATGCCTTCGTCCGCCAGCAGGGTGAGGCGGTGGCTGATGCGAAGGCCGGCGAGGCGCAGTTCGCGTCCACCGCGACCGCACTGACCAAGCTGGTCGACCCGACACCGGAAGTGCGCCAGATCAAGAAGCAGCTGGTGACCTACAAGCGCGCCGACGGCGTGGACCTGTCGTTCACCCTGTACACGCCGCCGGGCTACAAGGAAGGCCAGCGCGTGCCGGCGATCCTGTACGCCTATCCGGCCGACTTCGCCAACGCCGCGCAGGCGGGGCAGGTGTCCGGTTCGCAGCAGACCTTCACCCGCCTGCAGCCGTACCGCCTGATGCTGCTGGCCGGCTACGCGATCATCGACAACGCCTCGTTCCCGATCGTGGGCGATCCGAAGAACGCCTACGACACCTACCTGGAGCAGCTGGAAGCCGACGCCAAGGCGGCGGTGGACAAGGCCGTGGACATGGGCGTGGTTGACCGCAACCGCATCGGCGTGACCGGCCACAGCCACGGCGGCCTGATGACCGCCAACCTGATCGCGCACACCAAGCTGTTCAAGGCCGGTGTGGCGACCAGCGGTTCGTACAACAAGACCTTTACCCCGTTCGGCTTCCAGAACGAGCGTCGCTCGGTGTGGCAGGCGCAGGACGTGTACCTGAAGGCCTCGCCGTTCTTCTATGCCGACAAGATCAAGCTGCCGCTGCTGCTGGTCCACGGCGAGGACGACGCCAACCCGGGCACCGAGCCGTTCCAGTCGCGCAAGCTGTACCAGGCGATCCGCGGCAACGGCGGCACCACCCGGCTGGTGATGCTGCCGAACGAGCCGCACTGGTACACCGCGCTGGAATCGAACGAACAGTTGGTGGCGGAAATGCTGAACTGGTTCGATACCTACGTGAAGAACGCCAAGTGAAGGAACAGGAAGGCCGCCTCAGAGCGGCCTTCCTGCATTCTGTAGAGCCGAGCCCATGCTCGGCTGCCGTTCGTCGGAACCCCAGAGGCAAGGCAGCTCCATGAAGACTTGGTTGTTGGGACTGACAGCGGTGTGCGCATCGTCTGCGGCGATGGCGGCACAGCCACAGATGAGCGTCGATGTGAGATACGACTGGTACGGCTGGGGCTCGGTATCGGAGCACTGGGTGATCCGGCGCGATGCCTATGGCCTGACCACCCGCGTGCAGGTGGTGGAGAGGCCCGACGGCAAGGCGCGATTGCCGGAGCTGCTGCCGTTTGGCGCCATGGCGGCGCTCGACACCGCGCTGCAGACCGCCCCGCTGACCAGGGCGGCCGCGGTGCAGCGGATCGCTTCGCGGCTGGATCGCGCCGAAATACTGTCCCTGGACCCGGGGCTGCACAGCTTGGACACGGATGCCTGCTCGTTCGCACAGCAGCGCGCGTGGGCGCGCAAGGCGCTGTCCGGACGGAGCCTGCAGTCGCGTGTCGACCGGCATTTCTCCGGGCTCTGGACCGATGATGTGCCGATGATGACGGTTGTCGTGAGCCGGCCGGGGCGTCCGGATGTGGTGCTGGTGTCGACCTCACAGAAGGTAATGATGCTGCCCTGGAAACGCCTGCCCTCGGTGGTTTTCGAGCAGCAGGACCTGGACAACGCGCAGGAGCAGTGGCACCCGGAACTGAGCGAAGCGGTGATTGCCCTGCTGCCGGAAGGGGAAGACTCACGCAGGCGTTTCCAGACGCGCTGGTTGCATGACCGGCTGCGCAGGGATCTCGCGATGGAGTCGCTGGACTGTGGCGCCAGGGGCAGGGAATCCGCCATGTGATCAATTGCGCATGTCCTGAAATCAACCGTGGAGACACGGTAACGGCGTGTTACCGGCACATTCGCACGCCACGCAAATGATCTAGGCTGAACCTGATAGCTCGTTTCAGGTCACTGCGATGAAAGCCATTCTCCTTGCTGCAACGTTGTCGTTGGCCCTGGTTTCAACCGCCCATGCCCAGTCGTTTCCTGCTGAGCTGACGCAATTGGGCATCGTCGCCGGCATGCCCTATGCCAAGGCCAAGCGCCTGCTGGATGCGGCAGGTTGGCAGGCGAGTCCGGCACAGGGCGCCCCCGAGTCACTTGAGGGCTTTCCGGAAGTCGGATGCCAGAAGGGCGGAAAGCAGTGCGCGACAATCTTCGAGAAGGGCGGGCAGCAGATCGCGGTGCAGCTGGGCACTACCTTGGCAGGGCAGCCGTTCGTGCAGGGCGCTGATTGAGCGTCTGCCACTCTCACGCCAGCGGTAGGCGATCCTGCGCGCGTGACAGCCGGTCATGCAGGTCACGCACATGCTCGGCCTTGGCATGCACCCGGGTGGTATCACCGAAGCTGCGCAGGTAGGCGCAGGCGGCGAAGCCGGCACTCTTCTTTTCGTAATCGGCAATCCAGGCCAACCGGTCCGGGTTGTTGGCCTGTTCGGCTGACCACGCAGCCACCGGTGGCCTGATGCGATAACGCAGGCCGACGCGCCACGGCTTCGGTGTCAGTCGGGCACGGAAGCAATGCTGCAGCCGGCACATGCGCGCGTACAGGGTGTCGGTGCCCAGTGCCTTGAAGAATGACTGGAGCTGCTCGTCCTCGGGTGAGAACGTGGCATGCATCGCCAGCACGCGCAGCCCCGCCGGGGTGCGGTAGACGCGCAGATGCCAATCGGGATGCTGCTCGCTGAAGGCGTCCACGCGCTTCAGCGCAAGCCCTTCAGCACCGCCGGCAGCGGCCAGGCGCTGCTTCCGCCGCATCAGCAGTGCCGCGTTGACCAGCAGCACTGCCGCCACGCCCAGTACCAGGCCCACCAGCCAATGCCAGAGCACGGTGCCGATGACGGCGCCGGCAAGCAGTACGACCGCCGCGACGATGGCCGGTATCACGCATCCAGCCGGTGGCTGCGCATGGTCGATGTCGGCGAACAGCACGTCGGGGCTGTTGAGGCACAGCGCGCCATAGCTGTTGCGGGTGATGATGACATCGCCATCGCGCTGTACGATCTGCTCGCGGATCGGCACGCCCTCCACACCGTAGTTGCTGCGCACTTCGCGACGCGGCAGCACCTGCCCGGCGATGATGGCGTTGAGGGCTTCATGGGCACGTGCGTCGGCGTGGGCCTGGGCTTGGGCAGGCCCCTCGTCGGACCAGCCGAAGCGGCGCACGACCATCGGCCGGCCACGGAAACGGGCCTGCAGGCGGGCTTCGGCCCAGTACGCGGGAACGATCATCATCGTGCGGTGCTCCATCATCCATGGCAGGTGCCTGAGTGAGTCTGGCACAGCCCCGAAGGGCCTGCATGTGCCCGCTGCGGTGGCCGGGGCGGAGTGGTAGATTGCGCGCTTCGCATGCACTCCACCAAGGACGGAGCGATGTCCAGTTTCCTGCGTTGCCTGCTTGCCCTGGCCTGTGCCGGGGCGGTCGGCGTGGCGTCGGCGGGAACCCCGCCGGGGCCGCAGATCCTCACCACCGATGCCAGCCGCTTCTACGCGCTCTACGACAGCACCGGCGGCAAGCCCAGCATCGCCCAGCTGGCCGGTTACCTGGCCGAAGGCAGTCCGGGCCTGGGTGAACTGGCGAAGGCGCGCCGGGTCACGCCCGAGCGTATGGCCGAGGCCATTGCCAGCCAGCCCGGGGTGTATGCGCAGGGACGCGGTTGCCTTGCAGAGCTGCCGGCGGTGAAGCAGCGCCTGGTGCAGGTGTTCGGCAACCTGCAGGCGATCTATCCGCAGGCCGCGTTTCCGCCGGTGACCATCGCGGTCGGCCGCGGCCGACCGGTCGGGTTGACCTCCAAGAGCGGGGTGATCATCGGCCTGGAAGCGCTGTGCGCAGCCGATTTCATGAATCCCAATGTGCAGGACCGCTTCGTGCACGTGATCGCGCACGAGTACGTGCACATCCAGCAGACCGGCCTGACCGACGTCGAGCCGGGCGACCCGCATGCGACGGTGCTGCGTGTTTCACTGGGCGAAGGCATCGCCGAGTTCATCGGCGAGCTGATTTCCGGCAATGTCGGCAACGGTCGCCACGCGGCCTGGACCCGTGGCCGGGAAGTACATATCGAAAGCGCCTTCGCACTGGATGTGGACAGCACCGATCTGTCGCCGTGGCTGTACAACTACAAGCCCGGTTCGCAGGAACCCTATGATCTGGGCTACTGGGTGGGCTATCGCATCGCCAAGGCCTATTACCTGCAGGCCGAGGACAAGCGTGACGCGGTGCGTGCGCTGATCCAGCAGGACAACCCGAAGGCGATCCTGGCCGCCAGTGGCTGGACGCCAGGCATGTGGATGCCGGCCAAGGTGACAGGCGTGGCGGCGCGGTCGGCGGCACGCTGAGCGCGGGGCCGCGCGCTAGACTGGCGTAGACATTCAACGGAGAGACCCCATGCGTTCCTTGTCCGCTGGCCTGGCCGCGGTTGCCCTCGGTAGCGCGATGAGCGCCCATGGGATGGCGGCCGACGTGCCCGCCATCAACCCGTTGTTGGTGGAACCTGTCGAGCGACTGCGCCCGGACGAGGTGCGCTTCATGCAGCAGCGCCTGGCCGATTGGCCGGAACTGCAGCGTTACCGCGATGCCAACGCGCGATTGCCTGCCGCCGTACCGGGGCAACCACGCGTGGTGCTCTTCGGTGACTCGATCACCGAAGGCTGGGGCAGGGAGGGCAGCGCGACGTTCTTTCCCGGCAAGGGTTGGCTCAATCGCGGGATCAGCGGCCAGACCACGGCGCAGATGCTGGTGCGTTTCCCGCAGGACGTGCTGGCACTCAAGCCGCGGGTGGTGGTGATCCTGGCTGGCACCAACGACATCGCCGGCAACACCGGCCCGTCCACGCAGGCGATGATCGAAGACAACCTGCACGCGATGGTGGACCTGGCTCGTGCACATGGCATTGCCGTGGTGCTGGCATCGGTGCTGCCGGTCAGCGATTACCCGTGGTTGCCGGGCACGGCACCTGCGCCCAAGGTGCGCGCATTGAACGCGGCATTGAAGCGCTATGCCGATGCGAAGCAGCTGGTCTATCTGGACTACTACACGCCGATGGCCAATGCCGCCGGAGGGCTGGATCCGCAGCTGGCCGACGACGGCGTGCATCCCACCGCGAAGGGCTATGCGGTGATGGCGCCGTTGGCCGAGGCGGCGGTCAAGCGCGCAATGGCGCTGGAGTAGGCACAGTACCCGCACTGCACAGGATCCAGCCCGCCAAGGTACAGTGGCGCCGAAGCTGGCCACGCCGCGTGGCCGCCAGGGACGATGGGGTGGGTGATGCGGAAGGGAATCCAGGGATGGCTTTGCCGCAGTGGCGCAACGATGGCCTTGCTGCTGGCCGCCGTGCCGGCGTTCAGTGCAGACACGGCGGTGCCTTCGCCGCTGACGCGTGAACCGGTGGGCGGCGTTTCGTTGGCCGAATGGACCGCCCGCTGGTGGCGCTGGGCCGACGCCCAGGGCGGCGCGCCCTATCTCGACCCGGATGGCCGTGTGTGTGATCTGGGCCAGGAAGGCCCGGTCTGGAACCTGGCCGGCACCAATGGCCGTTTCCGGCCACATCGCGAATGCGTGGTGCCGGCTGGCAAGTACCTGTTGCTGCCGATCATCAACATGGCGCACTACCAGATGGATGAGGCTGTGTCCTGCAAGGAGCTGCAGGCGGGGGCGGCGGTCAACAACGATTACCTGATCAGCGCGGTGGTGCTGCTGGACGGCCAACCGCTGGGCGACATGCGCAGGCATCGGGTCCGCAGTGAAGGCTGCTTCCGCATGGATGCTGGCGACGAACACTCTCGGCTGGCCGCCGCCGACGGCTATTGGGTAATGCTCAAGCCGTTGCCGCCGGGCCGGCATACCCTGAGCGTGGGTGCCAACTACGGCGTGCCGGATGGCGGCGCATACAGCCGCATGCGGCAGTCCTTCGAGTACGTGCTGCACGTGGGAGGGCGCACCCAGGTCGTGTCGCGCGAACCGCACGCGGTGCCGGTGGCGGCCCCCTGAAGCTCAGGCGTCGTCCTGCTTCAACGCCGCATCGGCGGCCAGCAACGCTTCGGCGGCCGCACTGAGCGGCGGCGACGGCGGGGCGACCACGCCGATCGCTTCCATCATCTTCGGCATGCCCAGGAACTGCCGCGCACGCCGGTCGTAGATGCCGGTGACCAGCAGCGCGCGCGTGGCGATCTTCTGCTCGGCGCCGATCAGCACGCGCTGCTCCATGATGCCGCGCGAGCCGACCCAGCCCACCAGGCGCGTTTCCAGGGTGAAGCGCTGGAACGGCTTCAGCTCGCGACGGAACTGGATGGTGCCGGCGCCTACGATGGGCGCCCACTTCTCGCGCAGCGCCACCCGGCCCAGGCCCATGCGCAGGATCAGGTCCAGCCGGCCCAGGTCGAAGATGTTCCAGTAGCGACCGTTGGTCATGTGCAGGTTGCTGTCCAGGTCGTTGGGCAGCACCCGGAACTGCAGGCGCGAGACCCCGAACGGGGCCTCCAGCTTCGGCCGGAACAGGCTGTACAGCAGCAGGTGGAGCAGGCGGAACCAGAGATTCATGGTTATGACGACTGTTATAGAATCGCCGGTACGCTAATCTATGACGACTGTCTTAGCAAGGAGCCCGCCGTGAGCCCGCGTCCCTCTGATGCGCCACAACGCGTGATTGATGCTGCGGCACAGATGCTGGCGCGCGTGGGTCTCAATGCCACCAGCATTCGTGAGGTGACCAAGCTGGCCGAGGCACCGCTGGGCTCCACCTATCACCACTTTCCCGGCGGCAAGCAGGAGTTGCTGGCGCGCGCCACCCACATGGCTGGCGACAAGGTAGAAGCGCTGCTGGTGGAGCTGCTGAAGGGGGGGGCGGTGCAGGGCCTGCAGCAGTTCCTGGCGATGTGGCGTGAGCGCTTGCTGCGTTCCGGGTTCCGCGCGGGCTGTCCGGTGCTGGCCGCGGCAGTGGAAGAGCCGGTGGAGGCCGTGCCCAGCCAGCCACGTGTTGCTGCTGCCGAAGTGTTCGCGCGCTGGCAGGGGCACCTCGCCTCGGCGTTCGTCGCTGAAGGGCGCGCCCCCGCAGCGGCGGGCGAGCTGGCCAGCCTGGTGATTGCCAGCGTGGAAGGCGCAGTGGCGATGTGCCGCGCACTGCAGGACATCGCCCCGTTCGACCAGGTGGCCGCGCAGTTGCTGAAGGCGGCCGCGCGTCCTTGATCCGGCTATCCGCGTGCGGAAGACGCGCAGCAGGTCATCGGAAGATCATCAGATAGCCCCAGCCGAGCCCGATGGGCAGGAAGGCAGCGATGGCCGACGCGCCCAACCAACGCAGGTAGCTGCGGGAGGCGGGGGATCCCTGCCGCTTGAGGGCCCAGGCATGCGTCGGGAGCACCAGCAACGCCTGCACCGCAAAGGTGGCCACGGCGGCAAGCCATGCCACCAGGACGCCGAGGCAGCCATCGCTGATGCAGCGGCTACCAAACCACGAACCCCAACCGGCGAGGCCAATCATTGGAACGAACATCACGAGGGCGGTGGAGCGGGTGAGCTGGGAGACGTGCATGCCGTAGAGCATACTTTTTCGTAGCGGAAAGTCATGATCCAGCCGCCGGCGCGCGGGTACAAGGCCGGCGCCAGTGCGGCCTGTGGGTGATGGACCCACGGCCCCATCGCGCTGGAATCCGTCCACCACCGCCTACGCGTGCCCGGCAAGGATGTCCGCATGCAGCATCAGGTTCCCGAAGTCCCTGGCCGCGCTGCCTCCGGCCCCCGGCGGCGGAATGAAGCGCTCACGCCATTTTTCACGCGGTCCACTGAAATTGCCCGTAAACCACGGCAGCGAAGTCGTGCGTGCGCGCCAGCACCTGCAGCAGCGGGGTTGGCCACGCCTGCAGATGGCCCTGATCGTCGCCCTGACCGGTGCGGCCGGATTCCTTGCCTCGTACCTGCTGCGCCTGGCCGGCATCGACGCGATGTTGCTTCGCTACCCGATGGCCGTGTTGCTGGCCTATGGCGTGTTCCTGCTGCTGGTGTGGATCTGGATCCGCTGGCGCTGGGCAACGTACTGGAGGGACTGTCGCCGGATGTGGGCGGTGGCAGCCCATCGCCTCGCATGCAGGGCATGCAGGAACAGGGATGGTGGCGGGTATGCGTGTCGCATACGATCTGGCCGCTGCTCGGCCTGCTGCTGTTTTTCGCCGTACTGGGCTGGCTCGCGCAGGAATGCGTGCCGGGTGCGAGCCATCTGCTGCAGGTCATCCAGGGGGGGGAGTGCGGTTGGCTCCTTCATATCGCCTGGACCCGCCCCGTTTTCAGCTGCACTGAACAGTAGGCTATGATCGCGGTCGGCCGGGATTCGTGTCCCGGCGGTGTCACCTATCGGGAGCTTGTCGTACTGCATCTGAAACAGGGGCGCTGGATGGCCGGACGCCCACTGGGACACACAACCACTGACGAGGAAGAGCGCATGGATGTCGCTGCACGCAGGAACAGGACGTTGTTTCGTTGGATCATGGTGACGCTGCTGGCGGCGTTGTTGCCGTTTGCAGCACTGGCGCAGCCCGCAGCCGGGCAGGCCGATGGCGCCGAAGCCGCCACCGCCGCGGAAGAGGCGCAGTGCCGCGCCTGTACCTATGAGCGCATTGGAACCAAGGTCGATATCGGCCTGGTGGCACTGGTGTCGCTGCTGGTGGTGGGCCTGCTGACCGCGGCGTCGCGGGAATGGGGCACTACCTCGCAGCGCTGGACCTGCCGCACGCTGGCCCTGCTGCTGGTGGGTGTCGGTCTGGCGTTGCTGTGGTGGGCTGGCAGCGTCGTCTACCTGGGCTACAACCCGTGGCAGGAAATGGCCGCCCCCGCCGATGGCTCGCTCACCTCGACACTGCTCAGTACCTCGCCGAAGTGGTTGGCGGCACTGGTGCTGATCGGCTTGGCGCCTTCCATCTGGAAGCGCAGCGAGCGCCTGCCGGCCTGGCGTATCGGCTGACACTGGAACGGCGGCGCCGGATCACACCCGGCGCCGCCTGCGGTCATCAGTCAAACCGCAAACGCACACCAGCGTAGATGCCACGGCCTTCGCCCGGCGTCGAGCGGGCAATATCCCTGCCTACGTCGTCGTAGCCCGGCGTGACCGTGGCGGTGTAGTGGCGGTTGCCGAGGTTGCGCATCTCCGCCCAGGCCTGCCAGCGGCCACCGGGTGCGTCGTAGCCGATGCGGCTGCCGAAGATCACGTGGCTGTCGGCCCAGTAGCTGTTGGCGTAGTCGACGGCGATGCGCGAGGCGTATTCGGTATTGAGCGCGGCGTACAGGCCGGATGCGTGATCGAAGCGCAGCTCGGCCTGGTAGGCGTGGCGCGGCAGGCCGGGCAGGCGGTTGCTGCCGAAACGCGCGTCGTGGCGGTAGCGGAAATCGCTGAAGGTATAGGCCTGGCGAAGCGACAGCCGGCCCGGTGCAGCCCGCCACAGCGTGCTGTCCAATCCGGCCTCGATGCCGCGGTGAACGGTGGGGCTGGCGTTGTTCTCGGCGATGAACAGGTTCGGCACTGGTTGCAGTTCAACGCTCAGCAGTTCGTGGTTCACGTGCGCGTAGTAGCCGGTCAGTTCCCAGCGGCCCAGCGCCGCGTCACCGCGCGCGCCCAGTTCCAGCGTGGTGGCGGTCTGGTTCTGCATCGGCACCGGCGCGCGCTGGCGGCCGGTAGACGGGCCATTGCCTGGCCCGAAGTACTGGTTCGAGCCCCAGATCATCGACCACGGGTGCGGCGCCTCCACCGAGCGGCTGAGGTTGCCGAACCACTGGGTCCGGGCGCTGTGCTGCCAGGTGAAGCCCAGTCGCGGCGCGTAGTCCCAGTCGTGGTCGCGCAGGCGGCCACCGCTGCTCGGCCAGGTCACCTGCACATCGCGACGGGTGTTGATCAGTGCCAGCCCGGTCTGCATGCGCAGGCGGTCATTGAAGGTGAGGGTGTTGCCGACGTGCAGCGTGCTGTCGGTGCCGTGGTGCCGGAAGTCACGCGTGCGCGTGCCGGCGGCATAGCCGTTGCTGGCAAAGCGCAGCGACTCGCGCACATCGGCGTCCAGATCGTGGGTGACGCGCAGGCCGACCGTGGTTTCGCTGTCCAGGCCGAACAGCCGGTGGCGGCGGCGGTAGTCCAGCGTGGCGTTGAGGTTGGCGTAGTCCAGCTGCTGCCGGTACAGGCTCTCGTTCAAGTCCATCGGGTACTTGTGATAGACCAGCCCGGCCTGCAACGAGGAGTCTTCATCGATCTGCAGCGTGGTGACGTTGCCCACCCAGGTGCTGCCCGGCTGCGGGCGACGCGCATCGATGGCCAGGTTGGCCGCATTCGCGGCACGCGGATCGTTACGGATCTGATCGCGGGTCAGGCGACCGGACGTTTCATGATTGGTTTCGCGGTAGCGCACGAAGAAACGCGTCTGCAGGTCGGGCGTGATCTGCCAGCCGATGTTGGCCATCGCGCCCTTGCCGTCGCCGCGCGCATGACGCTGGTAACCGTCGAATTCGGTATCGGTGTAGGCCAGGAAGTAGTCGACATCACCACTGACGCCGCCCCAGCTGATGCCGCGCTTCTGGTAGCCACGGCTACCGGCTTCGTAGTGCAGCTGCACGCCCGCCGAATCACGACCGCTGCGGCTGACGTAGTCGATGGCACCGCCCAGCGCCAGCGCGCCACGCTCGAAGCCGTTGGCGCCGCGCAGCACTTCCACGCGCGACAGCCACAGCGGTTCCAGCAGCTCGTAGGGCGTGCCGCCCGGGCCGGTCAGTGGCAGGCCGTCGATCGACACCGCAATGCCCGAGGCGTGCGCGCCCGGGCCCCGGTTGATGCCCGAGCCACGGATCGAGATCTTGGTGCCCTCATTACCCGGCGACTGCGCGCTGATACCCGGCTGGTAGGCCAGCACATCGGCGCTGGTGGATAGTCGGCTGTCGGCCTTGGCCACGTCGATGACGTTGCTGGCGCCGGGGATGCGCTTCAGCGCTTCGCGCGCCTGCGCGCTGGTACCGGCGGCGGTGACCTGTACGGCATCCAGCGTGGTGGCCTGCGGGGCTGCAGCGGCGGTGGAGGCGAGGCCAAGGGAAACGGCCAGGAACAGCAGCGACGGGTGAGGGCGGTACGACGGAAGCGACATGCGGGAATGCTGTAAACCACGAAAGTGACGCGCAAGTTAACAGGTCGGCAGCGCCGCGTCACCCGCCGGCGGCGTATGGCCGCCCGCCGTGTTCCTGTAGAGCCGAGCCCACGCTCGGCTAATCGCGCGCAGCGCGGGTTGTCTGCCATCGCGGCGAAGATCAGCCGAGCACGGGCTCGGCGCTACAGCAGGGTTTATGGCGAGGGCTTCGCCAGCTTCTTGGCCTTCGCGTACAGCCGATCAGCCGCTTCCCTATCGCCCAATGCCGCATGGCACTCGGCCAGGCTGTCCCACGCGTTGGCCGAATCCGGATACAGCTCGGCGTTGAGCGCGAACACTTTCAGCGCCTTGCTGGCACCAAGACTCTCGCGGATGGCATAGCCATCACCGTTGATCGCACGCTCCAGTTCGCCGGTGGGAACGCCATTGCTGTCGCGCAGCCAGCTACGCATCTGCGGTTTCGCATCGGTGCTGTCATCCAGCGCATAGCCGATCAGCCGCTCGGACAACACCGCATGCGGAAACTCCCCCGGCGCAACCACCGCCATCGTGCTCTCCACCAGCGTGCTGGACCAGACATTGCGGGCGCTGCCGTTGGTCAGGTACACGAACACCCAGTAGCCACTGGCCAGCGTGTCCTTGTAGGCCAGCCGCGCCCTAACGCGGGTGCCCCCATCGTGGCCGACCTGGGTGTAGCCGTCGCTGCGGGTGGTGTCCCAGCCGGTGGAGAAGAAATTGCTGCCGCCACCGCTCAGCTTCTGCGGCTGCCAGAGTTTTTCCAGGGTCGCCGTGCGCACCAGCTTGCCGGTCGCCAGCGCCTGCAGGAAACGGTTCATGTCGCCCACGGTGGTCTGCAGGTCGGCATGCCCCCAGCCGTAGTTGGGCCAGGGATCTTCATTGGCCGGTTGCAACGCGCCATCCTTGCCGATGTACGGCACCGCCGCGCGCTCGACCGGCACGTTGGCGATGCCCCATGACGTGCTGGTCATCTTCAATGGCTGCAGGATGCGTTCGCGCGCGATGGCCGGGTAGGGCGTGCGGTAGTGTGCTTCCAGCAGCGCTGTCAGCACCAGGTAGTTGGCCTGGGTGTACTGCACGCGGCTGCCGGTGGCGAACTGCATCGGTGCCGCACCGGCCACCTTCAGTGCCGCGCCAAGGTCAGGCGCTACACCGGGGTAGCCCTTGCTCACCCAGCGGTTATCCACCCGGTCGTAGTACTCGCCGATGCCGGAGCTGTGGTTGAGGAAATCACGCACGTGGATCGCCTGCCATGCAAACGGCAGGCCCGGCACGTAGCGGCTGGCCGGCGCATCCAGATCCACCTTGCCCTGATCGACCAACTGCATCACCAGCGTGCTGGTCAGCAGCTTGGCCATCGACTGCGCGGCGAAGATGGTCTCGACGGTGGCAGGGGCATGGGCAGCGGGATCACGTTCACCGCTGGCGCCCTGGTAGAGCACCTGGCCGTTGTGTGCGACCAGTACCGCCTGGCCGGCAATGCCGTAGCGCTCGCGGTTGCTCTGCAGTTGGGCGTCTAGCTGAGTGGAGAGATTGGTGGGGACGTCACGCGCCGAAGCGGGCGGGATCGCAAACAGCGTGCAGAGCAATGCGGCAGCGAGCGTGCGGTACATCGCGGTGATCCATCAGCGGTGATGGCGCATGTTGGTCACGACCGACGAGCGGGTCAAGGCCGCCGATTCCCGCATCGGGGAGAGCCGGCCAGCGGCCGGCACTACCACACGTTTCGGTAGTGCCGGCCGCTGGCCGGCACCTCCGTGATCAGCCGAGGATTCCCGGCAGATCCAGTCCCTTTCCCCTCGCGCAGTCGATCGCGATGCCATACCCCGCATCGGCATGGCGCATCACGCCAGTGGCCGGGTCGTTCCACAGCACGCGGCCAATCCGCTTCGCCGCCGCTTCGGTGCCATCACAGACAATCACCATGCCGGCGTGCTGCGAGAAGCCCATGCCCACGCCGCCACCGTGGTGCAGCGACACCCACGTCGCGCCGCTGGCGGTGTTGAGCAGGGCGTTCAGCAGCGGCCAGTCGGACACCGCATCGGAGCCGTCGGCCATCGCTTCGGTTTCGCGGTTCGGCGAGGCGACGCTGCCACTGTCCAGATGGTCGCGACCGATCACCACCGGTGCCTTCAGTTCGCCGTTGGCCACCATTTCATTGAAGGCCAGGCCGAGTCGATCACGATCACCCAGGCCGACCCAGCAGATGCGTGCCGGCAGGCCCTGGAACTTGATCTTCTCGGCGGCCATGTCCAGCCAGCGGTGCAGGTGCGGGTTGTCCGGAATCAGTTCCTTCACCTTTGCATCGGTCTTGGCGATGTCTTCCGGATCACCGCTCAGTGCCGCCCAGCGGAACGGGCCGATGCCGCGGCAGAACAGTGGACGGATATAGGCCGGCACGAAACCCGGGAAATCGAAGGCATTGGACACACCTTCTTCCAGCGCCATCTGCCGCAGGTTGTTGCCGTAATCCACGGTGGGCACGCCCAGCGCATGGAAGCCGAGCATGGCGCGGATGTGGTTGGCCATCGATGCACGCGCGGCCTTCTCCACTTCCTTGGGGGCGGAAGCGCGCTTCTCATCCCACTGTTCGACCGTCCAGCCCTGCGGCAGGTAGCCGTTCACCGGGTCGTGCGCGGAGGTCTGGTCGGTCAGCAGGTCCGGCTTCACGCCACGCTTGAGCAGTTCGGCCAGCACGTCAGCCACATTGCCGAGCAGGCCCACCGACTTCGGCGTGCCGGCCTTGCACGACTCGTCGATCAGGCGCAGCGCTTCGTCCAGATTATCGGTCCAGGTGTCGAGGTAGCCGGTGCGCAGGCGCATGTCGATGCTGCTCTTGCGGCACTCGACGGCCAGGCAGGAGGCGCCGGCCATCACCGCGGCCAGCGGCTGTGCGCCGCCCATGCCGCCGAGGCCACCGGTGAACAGCCACTTGCCGCTCAGGCTGCCACCGAAATGCTGGCGCCCCATCTCCACGAAGGTCTCGTAGGTGCCCTGCACGATGCCCTGCGCGCCGATGTAGATCCAGCTGCCGGCGGTCATCTGGCCGTACATGGCCAGGCCTTTCCTATCCAGCTCGTTGAAGTGGTCCCAGTTGGACCAGCGCGGCACCAGGTTGGAATTTGCGATCAGCACGCGCGGCGCGTCGGCGTGGGTGCGGAATACGCCTACCGGCTTGCCCGACTGCACCAGCAGGGTCTGGTCGTCGTCCAGGCGCTTGAGCGTCTCGACGATGGCATCGAAGCTTTCCCAGTCGCGCGCGGCGCGGCCGATGCCGCCGTACACCACCAGTTCCTGCGGGCGCTCGGCCACGTCCGGGTGCAGGTTGTTCATCAGCATGCGCAGCGGCGCTTCGGTCAGCCAGCTTTTGGCGTTGAGCGTGGTGCCGGTCGGCGCGGCAATGGTGCGGGACGGGTCGTTGCGGGTCATGCGGCGCTCCGGTTCGTAGCGAATTCAAGGCAGGCGTTGAGCACCTGCGCCAGGGTGTGGCGCAGCGGTGCGGCGTGGGCGGGGTCGAGCGGGGTGGGCCAGCTGTGCTCGTCCACCTGGTCGGGCAGCGGCTCGTGCATGTAGCCGCGGCAGGCAAGTTCCATCTGCAGGCTGTGCACGCCGCCCGGGATGTTGCTGTAGTGGCGGGTGATCCAGCCGCCTTTGAAGCGGCCGTTGCGCACCTGGCTCATGCCACTGAGCGCCAGCAGGTTCTCCACCACATCGCTCAAGGCGTTGTCGCAGGAGGTGTCCGGTGCACCGGAGGGGCCGGCGGTACCCAGGTTGAACTGCGGCAGCTCGCCTTCGAACAGGTGCGGGATGTGTGAGCGGATCGAGTGCGCGTCGTACACCACCACGGTAGCGTGGCGTGCGCGCAGGCGCGTGATCTGCGCCGCCAGCGCATCGTGGTAAGGCAGGAAATACGTGTCGCGGCGACGGGCGATTTCCGCTTCGTCCGGTTCGCGCCCGGCGTGATACAGCGGCTGGTTGTCGAAGGTGGTCAGCGGGCACAGGCCGGTGGTGTTCTGGCCTGGGTACAGCGAGACGCCGCTGGGATCGCGGTTGAGGTCGATTACCGAACGCGAAATCGCCGAGCGCACCGTGGTCGCGCCCATGCCACGCACGAAGTCGTACAGTTCGTGTACCCACCAGTCTGCGTCGCGGCGGGCCAGCCACGGTGAGTGGTAGTCGCCGATCAGGTCGTGCGGCAGCTCGCTGCCGGTATGCGGAAAGCTGACGATGAGGGGGGCGTCGCCTTCGTGCACCGTCAGCCATTCGGGTTGGGTATTCATGCCTGCGGTTCCACGGTTGGCAGCAGGTCGGTCAGGCCCTGCGCCAGCGCGCCACTGCGCACCAGATTCGTGGCGGTCACCATGTCCGGATGGAAGTAGCGGTCTTCTTCCAGCGTCGGCACCTGCGCACGCAGGGTGGCGCGCACGGCTTCCAGCGCGGCGCTGGAGCGCAGCGGGGCGTGGAAGTCGCAGCCCTGCGCAGCGGCCAGCAGCTCGATGCCGATCACGTTGGCCGCGTTCTCGGCCATCTGCATCAGCCGGCGCGCGCCGTGCGCGGCCATCGACACATGGTCTTCCTGATTGGCCGAGGTCGGGATCGAGTCAACGCTGGCGGGGTAGGCGCGCTGCTTGTTTTCCGAGACCAGCGCCGCGGCAGTCACCTGCGGAATCATGAAACCGGAATTCAAACCGGGGCGCGGGGTCAGGAAGGCGGGCAGGCCGGACAGCGCCGGGTCCACCAGCATCGCCAGGCGGCGCTCGCTGATCGAACCGATCTCGCACACCGCCATCGCCAGCATGTCGGCGGCAAAGGCCACCGGCTCGGCGTGGAAGTTGCCACCGGACAGCGCTTCGCCGGTATCGGTGAACACCAGCGGATTGTCGGACACGCCGTTGGCTTCGATTTCCAGCGTGGTCGCGGCCTGGCGCAGGATGTCCAGCGCCGCGCCCATCACCTGCGGCTGGCAGCGCAGGCAGTAGGGATCCTGCACGCGCACGTCGTTGTCACGGTGTGATTCGCGGATGTCCGAGCCCTGCATCAGCGTGCGCAGGATGGCGGCGGTGGCGATCTGCCCGCGCTGGCCGCGGATGGCGTGGATGCGCGGGTCGAAGGGCGTGTCGGAACCCTTGGCAGCTTCCACCGACAGCGCGCCGGTCACCAGTGCGGCCTGGAACACGGTCTCGATCTCGAACAGGCCGGCCAACGCATAGGCGGTGGAGAACTGGGTGCCGTTGAGCAGCGCCAGGCCTTCCTTCGCGCCCAGTTCGATCGGCTGCAGGCCGGCACGTGCCAGTGCGTCGGCTGCCGGTAGGCGCTCGTCACCGATGAAGGCTTCGCCTACGCCCAGCATCACGCTGGCCAGGTGCGAGAGCGGCGCCAGGTCACCCGAGGCACCCACCGAGCCCTGCGCGGGCACCACCGGCAGCACGCCCTTGACCAGCATCGCTTCCAGCAGCAGCAGGGTTTCCTCGCGGATGCCCGAAGCACCCTGCGCCAAGCTGACCAGCTTCAGCGCCATCATCAGGCGCACCACGCTGGCCGGCATCGGCTCGCCCACGCCAGCGGCATGCGAGAGCACGATGTTCCGCTGCAGCGTGGCCAGATCTTCGCGCTCGATGCGCACGCTGGCCAGCTTGCCGAAGCCGGTGTTGATGCCATACACCGGCGCGCCCTTGGCGACGATGGCGGCCACCGCCGCCGCACTGGCGCGCACCACCGGCAGCGCGGCCGGGTCCAGTGCAAGCGGCGCACCGCGATAGACCTGCCGCCACTGGGCGAGAGTGACATGGCCGGGGCGAAGAACCAGGGTGTTGCTCATGTGTTGCTCCAGGAGGCAGGCAGGTCGGGCTGTCCGCGCACCACGCGCGCGTGCAGCGGGTTGAATCCAATGCGATAGACCAGGTCGGCGGGGGCATCGATGTCCCAGATCGCCAGGTCGCAGTCCATGCCCACCGCCAGGCGGCCGATGCGCTCGCCATGGCCCAGTGCGCGCGCCGCTTCACGGGTGAAGCCGGCGATGCACTCGTCCACGGTCAGGCGGAACAGGGTGGCGCCCATGTTCATCGCCAGCAGTGGGCTGGTCAGCGGCGAAGTGCCCGGGTTGCTGTCGGTGGCCAGCGCCAGCGGTACGCCGGCCGCACGCAGCGCGGCGATCGGCGGCAGGGTGGTATCGCGGGTGAAATAGAAGGCACCGGGCAGCAGCACGGCGACGGTACCGGCAGCGGCCATCGCGGCGATGCCGGCATCGTCCAGATGTTCGATATGGTCGGCCGACAGTGCCCCGAAGCGGGCCGCCAGTTCGGCGCCATGCTGGTTGCTCAGCTGCTCGGCGTGGATCTTCACCGACAGCCCGTTGGCGCGCGCCGCTTCAAAGACCTGGCGCGCCTGCGCCGGCGAGAAGGCGATGTTCTCGCAGAACACATCCACCGCTTCGGCCAGGCCTTCGGCGGCGATGGCCGGAATCATCGCGTTGCACACCTCGTCGGTGTATTCCTGTGCTTCGCGGCCTGGCGGAACCGCGTGTGCGCCGAGGAAGGTGGTCACCACGTTGACCCGGCATTCCTCGCCCAGCGCGCGTGCGACCTGCAGCTGCTTGCGTTCGTCGGGCAGGGTCAGGCCGTAGCCGGACTTGATCTCGATCGTGGTCACGCCTTCGGCACGCATCGCCAGCAGGCGCGGCCGGCTTTCGCGGGCCAGCTGTTCCGGGGTGGCAGCACGGGTGGCGCGCACGGTGGAGACGATGCCGCCGCCGGCACGGGCGATCTCGGCATAACTGACGCCCTGCAGGCGCTGCTCGAATTCATTGGCGCGGTTGCCGGCGTAGACCAGGTGGGTGTGGCAGTCGATCAGGCCGGGCGAGATCCAGCGGCCTTCGCCATCGATGCGGGTGGTCGGCTGCAGGTGGGCGTCGCTGCCGGCCGCGCCGACGTGGACGATGCGGCCGTCGGCGCAGGCCAGGACGCCATCGCGGATGACACCCAGCCCTTCGCCATCAAGGGTGATCAGGTGGACGTTGGACCAGAGGGTATCGACGTGCATGGCATCCACAACGCGGCTGTGCTTATATGTCTATACAATATAGGCGTCCATTTCGGGTTGTCCAGCCATGTCCGATTCGCGTTCCCCGCACAGTTTCCATGCCGCCCACGCCCTGCTGGCCGAGGGTTGGGTCCGCGATGTCCGCCTGCAGGTGCAGGACGGTCGCATCGCGGCCATCAGCACGGGGCAGGGCGCGCAGTCGGGCGACACCCGCGTCGGCATCCTGGTGCCGGGCCTGCCCAACCTGCACAGCCATGCTTTCCAGCGCGGCATGGCCGGGCTGACCGAGATCGGCGGCGGCGACGGTGACAGCTTCTGGAGCTGGCGCGAGCTGATGTACCGTTTCCTGGCCCACCTGCGCCCAGACGCGGTGCAGGCCATTGCCGCCCAGGCCTACATGGAAATGCTGGAAAGCGGCTTCACCCGCGTCGGCGAATTCCATTACCTGCACCACGATGCCGACGGCCGGCCGTATACCAACCGCGCCGAGATGAGTGCGCGGATCGCCGCCGCCGCCGACCAGACCGGCATTGGCTTGACCCTGCTGCCGGTGTTCTATGCACATGCCGATTTCGGCGGGGCGGCGCCGAATCCAGCGCAGCGGCGCCTGATCCACGACGTGGACGGCTTCGCGCAGCTGCTGGAGGCCGCCAAGCCGGCCTTGGCCGCGCTGCCCGACGCGGTGCTCGGCATCGCACCGCACAGCCTGCGTGCGGTCACCGGCGAGGAACTGAGTGCGTTGCTGCCGCTGACCGACGGCCCGGTGCACATCCATATCGCCGAGCAGGTGCGCGAAGTGGAGGCCTGCCTGGCCTGGAGCGGCCAGCGCCCGGTGCAGTGGCTGTACAACCATGCGCCGGTGGATGCGCGCTGGTGCCTGGTGCATGCCACCCATATCACTGATGACGAGCGCGCGGCCATCGTCGCCAGCCAGGCCGTGGCCGGCCTGTGCCCGATCACCGAGGCCAACCTGGGCGACGGCCTGTTCCCGATGCAGGCGTTCGCGCGCGAGGGCGGGCGCTTCGGCGTCGGTTCCGATTCCAATGTGCTGATCGACGCGGCCGAAGAACTGCGCCTGCTCGAGTACGGCCAGCGGCTTACCCTGCGCGGGCGCAACGTGCTGGCGCCGGATGCCACCCGCAGCAGCGGTCGTTTCCTGTTTGAAGGTGCACTGCACGGTGGCGCACAGGCGCTGGGCGTGGCCGCCGGCCTGCAGGTCGGCGCCAGTGCCGACCTGGTTGAACTGGACGCCGCACACCCGGCGCTGCAGGCGCGACAGGATGACGCATGGCTTGACAGCTGGGTGTTCGCCGCACGTAATGGCGCGCTGCGATCGGTCTGGCGCCATGGCCGCCAGTGCGTGGCCGAGGGCCGCCACCTGCAGCGCGAGGCGATCACCAGCGCCTTCGCTGCCGCCCTGCGCGGCGTGCTGGGCTGATCGCCTCCCGCCACCGAGACCCCATTACGTGAAGGCCAGCAAGTCCGCCACGCTCAACCAGCGTATCCGCAGCGATCTGGAAAGCCGCATCCTCAGTGGAGAGTGGGCGCCGGGCTTCCGGATTCCGTACGAGCACGAGTTGATGGAGCAGTACGGATGCTCGCGGATGACGGTGAACAAGGTGCTGACCGCACTGGCCGAGAGCGGCATGATCGAGCGCCGCCGCCGTGCCGGTTCGTTCGTCGCGCGGCAGCCCCCGCACCTGGAGCAGGTGGCGCTGGAGATTCCCGATATCGCGATGGAGGTTGGCTCGCGCGGCCACCAGTACGCCTATCGCCTGCTGCAGCGCGACCTGCGCCTTGCCGATGCCGGCAATGCCGGTGAAGTCGAGCTGGCCGGACAGGAAAACCTGCTGGCGATGCGCTGCCTGCATCTGGCCGATGGTCGCCCGCTGGCACTGGAGCACCGCCTGATCAGCCCGGTGGGCGTGCCCGAGGTGTTGGAGGTCGACTTCAGCACCACCGCCCCGGGCAGCTGGCTGCTGCAGAACGTGTCCTGGACCCGTGCCCAGCATCGCATCAGTGCCTGGGGCGCGGATACTGCCACCGCCAGGCTGCTGGATGTGAAGCCCGGTACCGCCTGCCTGGTGATCGAACGCCTGACCTGGCGTGGCGAACAGCCGATCACCCGCGTTCGCCAGGTGTTCCTGGGGGATGCCTGGGACCTGGTGGCGCGCTTCGCGCCGGGCGCGCGATAGGGATTCCATCCACGCATGGCGTGGATCTAGTCTGCCGAAACGACTGTCGCCTTGAACTCTGTCGGGGCGTGTGTACGATGTGTACCGTCCCTGCATGAAGAGCAGGGACCTCATCCGGGAACTGGAAGCGGCAGGTTGGATCTGTCGTCGGATCCGCGGATCCCATCATGTATTCGTGCACTCGCAGCACCCTCACATCATCACCGTTCCTCACCCAAGGAAGGATCTGGGGAAAGGGCTGGTGCAGGCGTTGCGGAAGCTCGCAGGACTGACGTAGGAGGGCCCATGCGATATCCAGTCTTGATCGAGGCGGGCGATGAGCGCACCGCGTGGGGTGTGGTCGTTCCAGATCTGCCGGGGTGCTTCTCAGCGGCCGACACGCTTGATGATGCGCTCACTGCGGCGGAAGAGGCGGCGCTCGCCTGGATTGATGTGGCCCTGGATGAGGGGCGCTCGATTCCGACACCTTCAGCGCCGCAGAAGATCGCCGCCGAGGCATCCAAGGACATCTGTTGGATTCTTGCGTACATCTGCGTTGATCCGGCTCTGCTGGACGACACCATCGAGCGGGTCAATATCAGCCTGCCACGCCGGATCCTGGCGAGGCTGGATGCGCAGGCCAGAGCGGCGGGTGAATCGCGCTCCAGTTACATCGCCCATCTCGCGGCATTGGGCTGAGCAGGCGCCATGTGGAGCCGAGCCCATGCTCGGCTGCTGTTCGCGCGTGGCTCAACTCTGCAAAGGCATCCACGCGTGGCGTGGATCTACCAAGGGGTCGCGCATCGGGATTCAGTAGATCCACGCCATGCGCGGATGCTGCGCCATCAATACGTAGCGCACTGCCGCCAGCGTACGGGCTCATCCACGCCGGGGCGGGCGTTGAGCTGGATGCGCACGTTGCGCAGCGCGGGGTAGTGCAGCACTTCCTCGCAGACCAGCGGCCACACCGCGTCCAGTTCGCCGGTGCGGTTGATCGCCAGTGTCTGCCGGGTCAGCCAGACACCGCTGGCGATGCCGGGCTTGCCGGCCAGGGCGCGGGCCAGATCGGCCTGGAAGCGCTCCAGCGTGGCGGCATCGGGGTCGAGATTGCTGCGCGCGTCGGTCGCGGGGGCGACGGCAGGCGTGGGAGCGGGGGCGGCCGCAGGGACTGCTTCGATCGGGGCGGGTGCGGCCGAAGGCGTCGGCACCACCGGCGCCGCAGCAACCGGAGCGGGCTCTTCCACATGCAGGCCCTGCAGACCCAGGCCGACAAGCAGCCCCAGCGTGGCCGAACCCAGTGCGGCAATGGCAATGCGGCGCAGCGCTTCGTGCCGGGCGCTGGCGCGCACGCGCGCTTCGATATCGGCAGGGAGGTAGGGCTGCAGCAACGGCCACAGGCGCGGCCCGTCCAGCACTTCAACCGCCTGCTTCTCGGCGGCGCCACGGCCGTCGCGCTCGATACGGCCTTCGGTCAGCAGTACGCCACCCTTGGCGCCGGCCAGGCGCGCGGCCGCACCCAGTTCGTTCACTGCGGCGGTGCCGATGCGGTAGGCCAGGCCGTGCTTGCACGACACCAGCCATTGATTGGGGCCATCGCTGAGCAGGAAGTCGCTGCTCGGCTCGCGGGCATCTTCGGCCGGATCGATCAGCTCACGCAGGCCGCGCTGTTCGCGCAGCATGCGCTTGACCAGAACCGAGAATTCGCGCCAGTGCATGCCTGCCAGAGCCTGCAGGCCGAGTTGCATCTCCTTCTGCCGCCGCTTGATCCACCACAGATAGACAACGGCCAGGGAACAGGTAAGCAGGGCCGACAGCAGGGCCAGGATCCAGGGGAGCATGCAGGAGTAGGGCGGAAGGGGCGAAAGCGGAGAGCGACAGTGTAAAGGTCGCGGTGCCCGGCTGGGTCAGGATGTTCCTGACAGGAAGCGTGATGGAGCGCGCAGAACGGTATACGACGGACACGAAAAACCCGCCAATCCTGAAGCCGTGAGGGGAGGGAACAAACGGCAGCCGAAGCGATTGGCGGGTTGCTCGCGATTGTCAATCAAAATTTATTGCATTGCAACAATTGCGCTCAGGGAATGCTGTCCGGCGATTGATGGCTGCCCGGTGCGGGGGCATCTGCACCCGAAGCCGCCCGGTTTTCCAGCCTGGCCAGGCGCGCGTGCAGGGCATCGATGCGGGCTTCCAGCGCGGTCACCTCGTCGGACGTGGGCACATGCAGCCGCTTGAGCACGCCCTGCACCTGGTCATCGAAGGCCTTCTCGACCTTGTTCCAGGTGCCCGAGGCCTTCTCGCGGGCTTCATCCAGGGACGATTCGACGTTGTCACGCCAGCCCGGGCCCTGTTCGCCGCTGCGTTCACGGCGGCGGGCTTCCCAGGCTTCGCCTTCCTTCACCAGGCCGTCGAAGAAGCGGCTGCCCTCGGCCTGCGCGCGCCCCAGCGCACCCAGCCCGGCCAGCCAGACCTGTTGCGCCGAATCGCTGAGCTTGCGCGAGAAGCGCTCGGCCTGGTCACCGAAAGAGGCGTCGTCGTTGCGGCGGTCGTCGTTCTCGTAGTGGTTCATCGCACTTCCCGTGGGAGTTGGGCCTGCCCCGAGAGTAGCGCGCGGTGGCGTTGCACGGCCGTGATGGCCGCCGCCAGGATTCAGCCCAGCTTTTCCTTCAGCACGCGCTGGATCTCGCCTTCGACCATGCCCTTCATCGCCGACAGCAGGAAACCGAGCTTGGCGGTCACGCGCACGGCGCCCGGCTGCAGTTCGATCGCACCGTCCACACCGCTGCCGGAGAAGTTCAGGACGTCGGCGGTCCAGGACGACTTCAGGCCGAAGCGCTCGGACAGCTTGGCAGCGACCTGTTCGATCGCGGCGCGCGCCTGTGCGTCGGGCAGGGCGTGGGCGTGGCGGACATCGATGGTGGACATGCAGGCTCCTGGCGCAGGGCGGGGATGATCAAAGAGGGCGAGCATTGTGCGCATCAAGGGCCGCCGCGCCAAGCACTCATCGTGGGTTCTTCTTCGTTGGCGACCAACCTGCTAGGCTGCGCCGCGTGCAGAACCTGCTAGTTCACTTCAGTCAGCAACAACAGCCCGACCAGCCCCTGCGGCCCGGGGTGCAGCGCATCGTGCGCCAGGCCAACGGCAGCGTGCGGCTCGGTGATGCCGGCCACGGCGCCCTGCTGCTGGCCCAGTTCTGCATGGACGATCGCGGCCTCTGGCTGCAGGTCGGCAATGGCATCCGCGGCATCCACGTCAATGGTCGACCGGTGCGCCGGATGGCCCTGCTGCGCGCGGGCGATGCGGTATACGTGGATGGCGTGGAGATGGTGCTGCAGGGCGAAGTCGAGAGCCTGCTGCAGGCGCCTGCGCCGAAGAACGAGGATGGCAGCGACGAGCAGCAACGACTGCTGCGCGGTGTCGGTGGCCTGCACCATGGCCGCAGTTTCACCCTGTCGCAGGCCCGCCTGATCGGCCGCGGCAACGAGGCCGACATCGCCATCGATGACCCGGCCTTCGCCGAACAGCATGCCCGCGTGGAAGTGCACGGCGAGCGCGTGCTGCTGCGCGACCTGGGCAGCGCCGACGGTACCCGGGTCAACGGCGTGGCCGTGCGCCACTGCTGGCTGCAGGCCGGCGACCAGGTCGTGTTCGATGGCCAGCACCGGTTCGTGCTGGAAGTGCCGCACGATCCGCGCCGGCGGCCGCTGCCCGCCGAGGACGACGCCAGCCACGAGGCCGAGCAGGCGCCGGTGCTGCCGGCCGCGCCGCGCAGGGTCCGGCGCTGGCCGTGGCTGCTGGTGAGTGCGCTGCTGCTGGCCGCACTGCTCAGCCTGCTGCTCTGGTTCGGCGCGCGCTGATCTGAATCCGCTGGGTCCGCGCCCTGGTGGGTGCCGACCTTGATCGGCACGCTCCGTCGGCGGGCTTGACGCCTGGCAGCACACGGCTTTGGTAGGTGCCGACCTTGGTCGGCACGCTTTTTCGGCGGGCATGACGCCTGACGGCGTACGCCGACCAAGGTCGGCGACTACCAGCGCCACGCCGGCGGCGAATGGATTCCAATGAAACCAAATTTCCCTTGCCGCACTAGGCCGCAAGGCTGGTGCACTGCGGCATACTAGGGGTCTTGCCCCACAGGTGTGACATGACGCGCGCGTTCAACTTCAGTGCCGGCCCTGCGACCTTGCCGGAATCGGTCCTGCGCCAGGCGCAGGCGGAAATGCTGGACTGGCACGGTAGTGGTGCCTCGATCGTGGAAATGAGCCATCGCGGCGCGGAATTCATGTCCGTGGCCGCCGAGGCCGAGGCCGACCTGCGCCGCCTGCTCGATATCCCCGACGACTACGCGGTGCTGTTCCTGTCCGGTGGTGCCACCACCCAGCAGGCGCTCATCCCGCTCAACTTCGCCAGCCCCGGCCAGCGCGCCGACTACGTGGTCAGTGGCCATTGGGGAAAGACTGCGGTCAAGCAGGCCGGCGTCTACGTCGACGTCAACATTGCCGCCAGCAGCGAGCCCGACGGCTATCGCACGCTGCCGCCCCGCGCCGACTGGCAGCTCTCGCCCGACGCCGCCTATGTGCACATCACCGCCAACGAGACCATCCACGGCGTCGAGTTCCGTGATGTGCCGGATACCGGCGATGTGCCGCTGGTGGCGGACTTCAGCTCGTCCATCGCCAGCGAGCCGCTGGATGTACGCCGCTACGGTGTGATCTATGCCGGCGCGCAGAAGAACCTGGGCCCGGTCGGCATCGCAGTGATGATCGTCCGCCGCGATCTGCTCGAGCGTACTGGCCAGCCGCGCGCGGACATCTTCGATTACCGCTCGCATGTCGCCCGCGATTCGATGCTCAACACCCCGCCGACCTGGAACTGGTACCTGGCCGGCCTGGTGTTCAAGTGGATGCTGGCCGAAGGCGGCGTGGCCGAATTCGCCAGGCGCAATGCCGCCAAGGCGGCACTGGTGTACGGCGCCATCGATGGCTCCGGCGGCTTCTACCGCAACGAGGTCGCGCATGCGGCACGCTCGCGGATGAACATCCCGTTCTTCCTGCCCGATGCCGGGCTTGATGCCCGCTTCGTCGCCGAAGCCAAGGCTGCCGGCCTGCTGGCGCTGAAGGGACACAAGGTGGTCGGGGGCATCCGTGCCTCGCTGTACAACGCCATGCCGCTGGCCGGGGCCGAGGCGCTGGTCGCCTTCATGGCCGATTTCCAGCAGCGTCACGGCTGAGCAATGAACGGCGCGCACCGTCGGGTGCGGGTCCCGCAACAAGGAATTCCGATGGCAAGCAGCAAATCCAGCAAGAAGGCGCCGAAGAAGGCCGAACCGGCCAAGGACAGCGCGCCCAGCAAGGCGAAGGGCAAGGCCAAGGCCGCCTCGAACCCGGCACCCACCCTGGCACCGCTGGCGCTGGCCGATGTGCGCTCGAAGATCGACCAGATCGACCGTGACATCCAGAGCCTGATCGCCGAGCGCGCGCGCTTCGCCCACCAGGTCGGCAAGGCCAAGGGCAAGCTGGCCGCCGCTGTCGACTACTACCGCCCCGAGCGCGAAGCGCAGGTGCTGCGCATGGTGGTGGACCGCAATGAAGGCCCGCTCAGCGATGAGCTGCTGGTGCATGTCTATCGCGAGATCATGTCGGCCTGCCTGGCCCAGCAGGAGCCGCTGAAGATCGGCTACCTCGGCCCGGAAGGCACCTTCAGCCAGCAGGCCGTGCTCAAGCACTTCGGCCGCTCCGCGCTGGGCCTGCCGATGGCCAGCATCGAGGAAGTGTTCCAGGAAGTGGAAGCAGGCAACGCCGATTTCGGCGTGGTGCCGGTGGAGAATTCGGGACAGGGCACCATCCAGATCACCCTGGACATGTTCCTGACCTCCAACCTGAAGATCTGTGGCGAAGTGGAACTGCGCGTGCAGCAGTTCCTGATGTCGCGCAGCGGCCGCATCGAGGACATCGAGCGCATCTACGCGCATCCGCAGTCGTTCATGCAGACCTCGGCGTGGCTGCGCGCCAACCTGCCGAAGGCCGAGAAGATTCCGGTGTCGAGCAATGCCGAGGGTGCGCGTCGCGCGCGCAACGCCGACGACGCAGCGGCCATCGGCGGCGAGAGTGCCGGCCACGTGTACGGCCTGAAGAAGGTGGTCACCAAGCCGATCCAGAATGATGCCGACAACACCACCCGCTTCCTGGTGGTGGGCCGCAACATCTTCCCGACCTCCGGCCACGACCGCACCTCGGTGCTGGTGTTCATCCATGACAAGCCCGGTGCGCTGTTCGATGTGCTCAGCCCGTTCGCCCGCCACGGCATCAGCATGAACCGCATCGAGTCGCGGCCGTCGCACCACGGCAAGTGGGAATACGGCTTCTTCATCGACCTGGCCGGCCACATCGACGACGCGCCGATGCAGGCGGCGCTGGCCGAACTGGAAGCGCACTCGGCGCAGATCAAGGTGCTGGGCTCCTACCCGGTGGCCGTGCCCTGAGTGCTGCTGTGGCGGCCCTGGCCGCCGCTCCCTGATGCATCGCCGGCGCTGCCGGCGTTTACGGAACGATCGAACGATGAGCAACGCGCAACACTGGATCGCCCGCAAGGGCCAGCCGCTGCAGGGCAGCCTGACCATTCCCGGCGACAAGTCGGTCTCGCACCGCTCGGTGATGTTCGCCGCGCTGGCCGATGGTACTTCGCATATCGAAGGCTTCCTGGAAGGCGAGGACACCCGCGCCACCGCGCGCATCTTCAGCCAGCTGGGTGTGCGCATCGAAACCCCCAGCCCGTCGCAGCGCATCGTGCACGGCGTCGGTATCGACGGCCTGAAAGCGCCGGAGGCACCGCTGGACTGCGGCAATGCCGGCACCGGCATGCGCCTGCTGGCCGGCCTGCTGGCGGGCCAGGCGTTCGACTGCACGCTGATCGGCGATGAGTCGCTGTCCGGCCGCCCGATGCGCCGTGTCACCGGCCCGCTGTCGCAGATGGGCGCAAGGATCGATACCCAGGACGACGGCACGCCGCCGCTGCACGTGCATGGCGGCCAGACGCTGCATGGCATCGACTTCGCCTCGCCGGTGGCCAGCGCACAGATCAAGTCGGCCGTGCTGCTGGCCGGCCTGTACGCGCAGGGCGAAACCCGCGTGGTGGAACCCCACCCGACCCGCGACTACACCGAGCGCATGCTGTCCGCGTTCGGCGTGGACATCGAATTCTCGCCGGGCGAGGCGCGCCTGCGGGGCGGCCAGCGCCTGCGCGCCACGGACATCGTGGTGCCGGCCGACTTCTCTTCGGCCGCGTTCTACCTGGTCGCCGCCAGCATCATTCCCGGTTCCGAACTGCGCCTGAAGCAGGTCGGCCTGAACCCGCGTCGCACCGGCCTGCTGCACGCGCTGCGCCTGATGGGGGCGGATATCACCGAAGAGAATCCGGCCGAGCAGGGCGGTGAGCCGGTGGCCGATCTGGTGGTGCGCTACGCTCCGCTGAAGGGCGCGCGTATTCCCGAAGCACTGGTGCCGGACATGATCGACGAGTTCCCGGCGCTGTTCGTGGCCGCCGCCGCCGCCGAAGGCCAGACCGTGGTGAGCGGTGCTGCCGAATTGCGGGTGAAGGAATCCGATCGTCTTGCGGCGATGGCCACTGGCCTGCGCGCGCTGGGCATGCAGGTGGACGAGACCGAGGATGGCGCCACCCTGCATGGCGGGGCTCGGCTGGGGAGTGGCACCATCGAAAGCCACGGCGACCATCGCATCGCCATGGCATTCGCCATTGCCGGCCAGATCAGCGACGGCGAAGTGCGCATCAACGACATCGCCAACGTCGCCACGTCCTTCCCGGACTTCGATGGCCTGGCGCGCAGCGCCGGCTTCAACCTGGCCTGATCGGCGGATCGCGTTTTCCGGTAGGTGCCAACCTTGGTTGGCACGCTCACATCACCCGGTAGGTGCCAACCCTGGTTGGCATGCTCACATCGCCCGGTAGGTGCCAACCCTGGTTGGCACGCTCACATCGCCCGGTAGGTGCCAACCTTGGTTGGCACGCCTCTCCTGATAAAAGGACGGAGGCCGAAGCCTCCGTCTAAACATCACGAACCCCTCGTCCGCGATCAACGCTGTTCGGTACGGAAATCCACCGGGACCCGCACCACACTGGCCACTGCACGGCCTTCATGCATCGCCGGCTGGAACTTCCAGTTCTGCACGGCGCTCAGCACCGCGCGATCCAGATCACGGCTGCGTTCGCCGCTGCGCGAAACAATCGCGGCATTGGTCACCTGGCCGCGGCTATCGACATTCAGGCTGGCGATCACGCTGCCCTGTACGCCATTACGCAGCGCGGCGGCGGGGTAGGTCGGCTTGATGTTGCCTGCCAGTGGGCGCGCCTCGCGATTGCGTACCGCAGGGGCGGCTTTGCGCTGGTTGCCGACCGGTGCGGCCTGGCGGGCCGCCGGCTCCTGCGCGTCGGCCACCGGCGCCTGCTCGGGGGCGGGCAGCATGCGCTCGCCGACCGGTGCCGGCGCCACGTCTTCCTGATTCGAGTGACGCAGCCAGAGCAGCGCGGCGGCAAACATCGCCACGATCAGCGCGATCCACATCCAGGGCGACGTGGGCTTGTGCTGTTCGCTGGCGTCTTGCTGCAGCTGCGGCGAATGAAGGTCTTCGTGGGTGGTGGCGGTCATCGCAAACTCCTTCCGTCAATGGACGACGGGGAGAGTGTTGCGCGGGCCAGTGGCGGGAAGTGTCAGCGTTGCGTCAACGTCACCGGCAGGGTTCAGGTTGCCTGCCGGGAAACGTTCAGTTACTGGGTCTTGAAGTCGAACGGCACTTCAATGCTGCCCGGTACGGCCTGGCCGTTGCTCTGCGCCGGGGTGAAACGCCAGCGGCGCACGGCGTCGGTGGCGGCACGGTCGAGCTCGCGTGAGCCGCTGCGCTGGATGACCGTGGCATTGTTCGGGTAGCCGGTGGCATCCACGTCCACGCGCACCACCACGCTGCCGGTCTCGCCCGCGCGCAGGGCCGCGGCCGGGTAGGCCGGCGGCGGCGACTGGCCGGCAATCGGCATCGGCTGGCTGTTGCCGGTGGCGGCTGGCGCAGGGGCCGGCGTGGCCGGGGCCGGTTCAGCGATGGGCGCCGGCGGCGGCGGGGCGGTTTCGACCAGCTTCGGGGCGTCGTCCTCTACCGGGGCCGGCTTGGCATCGGGCATGTCGCTGGAGCCTGCGGCGGCGGCCAGCGGTTCCGGCAGCGGTTCCACCTGCGCGGTCTCCTGCGGGGTCTGCGCGGCCGGATCGGCACGGAAGAACTCCTTGTCGCGGCCGGTCAACCAGACCAGCACGAACAACAGCACGCCCACGCCGAAAGCGATGCCGGCGATCTTCAGGGCGTTGCGCGGGATATGCACAGTGAACGACTTGGCGGACGACGAGCGGGGTGCAGACATGGACCGGACCAGTACGGAATAGCCCGATTCTGCCACGCCAGGAATGAACCGGGCGGCAGAAATCCGTATAACAAGCGATAATCCCATCCCTGATACCCACCACGACACCTGCCATGCTTGATCCAGCCCTGCTCCGCCACCAGCCCGCCGACCTCGCCGAACGCCTGCGCACCAGCCGCGGCTTCGAGCTCGACGTGTCTGCCCTGGAGTCCCTGGAGGCGGATCGCAAGCGCATCCAGGTGCGGACCCAGGAGCTGCAGAGCCTGCGCAACAGCCGTTCCAAGGCCATCGGCCAGGCCAAGGCCAAGGGCGAGGACGTCTCGGCCATCATGGCTGAGGTCGCTGCCTTCGCCGACGAGCTGAAGGCTTCGGAAGTGGCGCTGGACGAGCTGCGCGAGAAGATCGAAGCGATCTCGATGGGCATTCCGAACCTGCCGGCCGACGACGTGCCGGCCGGTGCCGACGAGAACGACAACGTCGAGCAGGCGCGCTGGGGTACCCCGCGCCAGTTCGATTTCAAGGTGCTCGACCACGTCGAACTGGGCGCCCGCAACGGCTGGCTGGACGGCGAGACCGCGGCCAAGCTGTCCGGCTCGCGCTTCACCGTGCTGCGTGGCCCGATCGCGCGCCTGCACCGCGCCCTGGCCCAGTTCATGGTCGACCTGCACACCGGCGAGCACGGCTACGAGGAGACCAACGTGCCGCTGCTGGTCAACGCCGACTCGCTGCGCGGCACCAGCCAGCTGCCGAAGTTCGAGGACGACCTGTTCAAGACCGCCGTGGGCGACTCCACGCGTTACCTGATCCCGACCTCGGAAGTACCGCTGACCAACATCGTGCGCGATGAGATCGTCGACGCCGAGCGCCTGCCGCTGCGCATGACCGCCCACTCGATGTGCTTCCGTGCCGAGGCCGGCAGCGGTGGCCGCGACGTGCGCGGCATGATCCGCCAGCATCAGTTCGAGAAGGTCGAGCTGGTCTCGATCAGCCGCCCGGAAGACAGCGACGCCGAACACCAGCGCATGACCCGCTGCGCCGAAGTGGTGCTGGAAAAGCTGGGCCTGCCGTACCGCAAGGTGCTGCTGTGCACCGGCGACATGGGCTTCTCGGCGGTGAAGACCTACGACCTGGAAGTCTGGCTGCCGTCGCAGGAAACTTACCGCGAGATTTCCTCGTGCTCGAACTGTGGTGACTTCCAGGCCCGCCGCATGCAGGCGCGCTGGCGCAACCCGGCCACCGGCAAGCCGGAGCTGGCGCACACGCTGAACGGCTCGGGCGTGGCCGTTGGCCGCGCGATGATCGCGGTGATGGAGAACTACCAGAACGCCGACGGCAGCATCACCGTGCCGGAGGCCCTGCGCCCGTACATGGGTGGCCTGGAAACCATTGGCTGATAGCCGGCGCTGCGCGCCGCCGCCCGAGCATGGGCTCGGGCGCTACAGATCTGTGTAGAGCCGAGCCTATGCTCGGCTCTCCTTTATGGCCCGCAGCTTCGCCAGCGGCACCCATCCCGGTTCGCCGTTCTCCGGCACGCACCATGCCCAGCCATTGAGCGTGCGCATCCCGCGCAGCGTCTGGCCGGGGTCCACATCCAGTTCGCGCGCGCAGTAATCCTGCGTGGCAAACGCGCCACCCTGCGCATCGCGGCCGATCACCGGCGCCGGCACGAATCCGGGCTGCTGCCCCTCGGCCTCGCAGAGGAACCAGTCGTCCCAGCCCTCCGGGCCTTCATAACGTTCGCCCACCACCAGCGCCTGGCCGCGGCGCAGGATGATCGGGTGCGGAAATTCGCTGCGGTGCGCAGCCGTCACGATGTAGTTCATGCCCCCAGCCTAGCGCGCCGCAAAAGAAAACGGCCCCGCACAGCGGGGCCGCCAGGGTAGGCCGGGAGGGGGAGGGGATCCCGGCCCGCGTTCAGCGCCCAGACGAGGAGAGAGGGGCGCCGAACGTTGGAACGCGTTACGCCGCGACGGCTTCGGCCGCTTCGTGCGACGGCAGCGCCGCCAGCGCACCGGCGATGGCGTCTTCACGGTGCTGCGGCGAGTAGGCGATGCCCTCGGCGCGCACGAACTCGACTTCGTTGATGCCCATGAAGGCGAACACCTGACGCAGGAACGGCTCCTGGAAGTCGGCCGGCGAGTCGGTATAGATGCCGCCACGGCTGCTGGCGATGATCACCCGCTTGCCACCGGCCAGGCCCACCGGGCCGTTCTCGGTGTACTTGAAGGTGCGGCCGGCCACGGCCACGCGGTCGATCCAGGCCTTCAACGTGGATGGGATGCTGAAGTTGTACATCGGCGCGCCGATCACCACGATGTCGGCCTCCAGGAACTGCTGCATCACCTGTTCAGCATCGGTCGCTTCAGCGGCGTCGGTCTTGGCCAGCGAGCTGCTGCGCAGGTGCGGTACCGGATTGGCGTCAAGATCGCGATAATCGACCTGCAGGCCGTCGATCTGGCTGGCGAGGCGAGCGACCACGGCGGCCGACAGCTGGCGCGAGACGGAGTTGTCGCCAAGCACGCTGGCGTCGAGATGCAGAAGCTTCATGGCAGTCACCTATGTTCTGGGAGGAAGGGGGCGGGGTGGCCCCGCCGACGGAGAGAACGATAGGTTGTTGCAAAGGCGGAATAAAGGTGATTGAATGCCACGTATTGTTCTAGATATGGAACTCGGGCATGCATGACCTGAATGACCTGTACTACTTCGCGATGGTGGTCGACCACGGCGGATTCGCCGCCGCCGAGCGGGCGCTGGGTATTCCCAAGTCGCGACTGAGCCGCCGCATCAGCCAGCTGGAAACCGACCTGGGCGTGCGCCTGCTGCAGCGCTCCACGCGCCGTTTCGCGGTCACCGATGTCGGCACCAGCGTGCACCGGCATGCGCAGACGATGCTGGCCGAGGCCCAGGCCGCCCGCGAAGTGGTGGACCGCCTCAGCGCCGAACCGCGCGGCGTGGTGCGCGCCAGCGTGCCGGTGTCACTGGCGCAGATGCAGCTGCCCAAGCTGCTGCCCAAGTTCCTTGAGCAGTATCCGAAGGTGCGGCTGCAGCTGAACATCAGCAACCGCCGCGTGGACATCATCAACGAAGGCTACGACGTGGCCCTGCGCGTGCGTTCGCGCCTGGACGACGACGGCAGCCTGGTGATGCGCAGCTTCGGCCAGGTGCAGGAACTGCTGGTGGCCAGCCCGAAGTACCTCGACCGCGCCGGCCGCCCCAAGGACCCGGAAGAGCTGACCCAGCACGTGACCCTCAGCATCAGCGAAGACGAAGCCCGCCAGCGCTGGGAACTGCATGGCCCGGAAGGCGAAGTGCGCCGGGTCGACCTGCAGCCGCGCGTGGCCGGCTTCGACTTCCCGCTGCTGCAGAGCATGGTGAAGGACGGTTTCGGCATCACCATGCTGCCGGAAACCGTGTGCGCCGACGCCGTGCGTAATGGCGAGCTGGAAGTGGTGCTGCCGGACTGGTCGCTGCCGCAGGGCGTGTGCCACGCCGTGTTCGCCTCGCGCCGCGGCCTGCTGCCGGCGGTGCGCGTGTTCATCGACTTCCTGGCCGAGCACCTGCCGCCGCAGCTGGAGGCCTCGCGCCTGGATTGCGGTGGCGCCTGTGAAAAGGCCAAGGAGCGGATCAAGGCCAGTGCACTGGGTGCGCTGGCGGTGGATGCCGGCTGAGAAGGCGCGAAGGTAGCGCCGGGCCATGCCCGGCGTTGCTGTATTCCGGCGCCGATCAGTTCCGGCCGAACAGCCGGTCCCAGAAACTACGGCGTCGCGGTGCGGCCGGTGGCGGTCCGGCTGCAACGACGGGCGCTTCCAGCACCGCCATCAGCTCCGCGCTGCGTGGCTTCTTCAGGAATCGCGCATAGTCCAGATAGCTGGTCACCTTGCTCATGTGCAGGCGTTCGGGCATTGCCGGCAATGCGCCGCCCTGCAACAGCACCCGCAATGCCTGCGGACGATCCAGGCGGATCGCCTCGTACAGGGCGGTGCCGCCACAGCCCGGTTCGATCAGGTTGGCGCGCTGCGGCGCATCCTCCAACAGGATTTGCAATGCCTCCGCGTCGTCTCGTTCTACTGCAGCCACCAGCCGCGCCAGCGCCTCGGCTTCCGCAGCTGGCAGGTTGTCGCGATAGGCCTGGTCGGCAATCTCGCGCTCGTCGCGCCCGTCGCCGCCCTGGATGCACAGGAAATCGGTGACCAGGGCGACCGGAATGCCGGACGTATCCAGCGCCCAGTAGCTGGGATAGACACCGTCGCCCCAGCCGCTGGTGAACACCACCAGGCCGTGCGGCGAGTCCTCGCCCCAGGGGCGATATTCGGCGCCTTCATCCAGGCCATCGTGGTCGATCAGTGCATCCGACCATTCATTCTCTTCGTCGCCATCGGCCCGTTCGATCAGGGCCAGCAGCGCCTGCTGGGTGTCGGTGTCCATGAAGCAACCGATGCCAGCGTCGACCGGGTAGCCGATGAAGCTGTCCTCATCCAGTCCGGTCAGGTCCTGCGTGGTCCAGCGCGCCATCTGCCAGTGCAGGGCGGTCGCGGTGAGAGCTTCGCGTGGCTTGAACCAGACCACGGCCAACGCCGGGCGGCCGCTGTGCACGATGATCTCGACCGGATGCCGGCCCAGCGGGGCGGTGTAGTCGGCCAGCGCAGGCGCCTCGGCCTGCACCAGCGGATCGCAGACCACCACGTGCCCGCTGCTGACCGGCAGGTGCCCGGCGAAGGTGCGGTGCAGGGCCACAGCGGCCAGCTGGGTGTCGTCCAGCAGGCAGGTTCGCAGGTTGGCCAGATCGAGATGGGCCATGGCGGCTCCGAGTGCGGTGAAGGCCCCCACCGTGCCGGATGCGGAGGGCAGGGGCAAGGTAGTCTTGGGCAAATGCCCTTCACGTGCGAGAATACGGCGCTGCCCGGGCGACCGGGACCCGATTGGAGAGATGGCCGAGCGGTTTAAGGCACCGGTCTTGAAAACCGGCGAAGGGTTAAACCTTCCGTGGGTTCGAATCCCACTCTCTCCGCCAGATATCTTTGCAACTTATTGAATTGCAAAGGGAGTTTGAGACATTTCCCTGGTGTTCCCAACTCTGTTCCCTACAGAAGGGTCGCATGCGTGCGTACGCGCCGGGTCTGGCGAGGTAGGGAAGTCTTCGATTGCTAAGTCGACGCGACCAGTGCCATAGCCGCTACTGGACGTGCAGGGCAATAGTATTTTCCTGAAATGTGACCGCAGTCACAAAAAATTGCGCTCTCTGGCTATTTTGTCGGACTAACTACTAGGTAGCTCAAGAAAAGCCACCTACTGCTGAGGCTAGTCCCGCAGTTCGACCGCCCTCCAATAAAAGGAGAAGTGTGCCCAGAGCGATTGCAATAATTTAGGAAATGACTATGCAGATGACAGAAAAGATTGCGAACTACTCTTTGAGTCGAGGTGTGCTGGAGATAGCACCCCAGAAACGGGTGCTCACCGACATCCCTAAGAAGTCCGATGACGAAGCGGTTGTGGAATCACTTGTAGGTCCGAGTGCTTCCTCCTATGGAGCATGGAGACAGTTCCTATCAACAACTGGCCCTTACAGCTATATGTGGACGCACTCCTATATCCATGCTTACAGTGACAGGCGAGCCGTTGGTTCTTTGTGGGACTGCGTCAAACACATCAACAGGTCATTGTGGGGACCCAGGTGGAGCAAGCGAGGCTGTGGCGTTCATGCAACGGTGGTAGCCGAGCGTCATAAGATAAGCCATGCGTTGCGTGGTCGCCTCCATTTCCACGTGCTTGTTCAACGGCCACACTGCGAAATTACGGACGAACGTTTCGGCGCTGTAGTCAACAAGGCGGCCTTGTGGCTGCAGGATGACTTTGGGAGGTCAATGTCGGCTACAGACCGAACTGACGTGAGGCAGGTTTGGAGTGCCGAAGGGCTAGCGGCCTATCTGACAAAAGACCTAGAAACGCAGAGTTGGCCGACGGGGGACGGAATCTTCTTCATTAGGCCAACCGGCATCGAGGGCCTGGTGTTTACGCTCAGGAGCAATGCGCAACTTGCCTCGATGCACTAGATTGGCATTGTGACGTCTAGCAGCGCCGCTGTAGTGAGCTTGTTGCGCTCAGTTCTTAGGCCAAAATCCTTGTCGCCTTTGCTCTAATGAGGCGCGATGCAGTCGGTCCCAGTTGGCTGTAAGCTTAGCTCGTTAGGGTCGGGGAAGCGGGGAGTCGAAGGAGATGATTTCTCAGGAGTTTACGGTTGCAGCACTCAACCGTATGAGACGGCGGGGGGCGCAGTTCAAGTACAAGGCCGATGATGGCTCCTTTCCAAAGAGCCAAGCGGAGTGGACCGTCCTACTGACGTCAATTCAGAACCAAATTCTAGACGGAACGTTTAGATTTAGGTCCTTTAATGCGCGTGACCTTTCAAAAGGGAAAAAGCTCTTCTCCACGCATAGCCTTGAGAACATCATGGTCATGCGAAAAATAAATGACAACATTCGTCGCGCGTACAGGGTCAAGCAAGCAAATCGCTTCGATATCATCAAGCAGATTCAGCAGGCACTAAAAGAAACAACGCCCAAGCATGTCATTAGGCTGGACATCAGGTCGTTCTATGAATCCGTGCCTCGTCGTCGACTGGTGGAGAAGATTCGGGCGGACCGCTTAGTATCGACGCGGACCCTTGAACTTCTTAGTAGGCTTCTCCGTCTGACTAGTCATTCTGGCTCTCGCGGACTGCCTCGCGGTCTTCAAGTGAGCGCGACGCTCGCAGAAATCCATGCTTCCCATCTGGAGCGCGACCTGCGCGCCATTGAAGGCGTGTATTACGTCGCAAGGTATGTCGATGACATAGTTATCTTCTCCTATGTAGAGATATCAAATTTAGAGCGAAGAATCTACGATGCATTCGAGGCAAATGGTCTCCGCGTTAATGCATCGAAAACTAAAGACATCAGCGTCCAGTGTAGGTGTGCCGCAGGGTGTATTCATCCTAATGGCAACTGCGCTTGCTCTTCCACCTGCAAGTGCAGCGTGCTGCTCGCAGACGCAAACATCCGGCAGTTGGACATCCTTGGCTACAAGCTTGCCTTCCCTGATGTTAATGAGAAGAAGAGGTTCAATCCTGTCGGCGCGTACATGGCGGACAAGAAGATGGCGAAGTACAAGTCAAGAATTCATGCCGCCACTCGGGAGTACTTGGCTACGCATGACTTTTCTTTGCTGCGCGATAGAGTGCTTTTTCTTACTGGCAACTATAAGTTGGAGTCGTTGAAGGTGGGCGGTTCGCTATGTGGTGGCATCTTTTACAACTTCGACTTGTACAGCCCACTATCCGATGATGCTTTGATGCGCGATAGTCGATTGGAGCATTTGGATAAATTCCTCATTAGCAGCCTTCTCAGGGTCTTCAAGATTCATGCGCCGCCGAGCAGAAATGAGCGGCGCGAGGTGTTGTCACTCTCGTTCGTCAACGGGCACAGGCTAAGGCGCATGCGCAAGCTTGCGCCGAAGCGAATTTCTGAGATTGGAAGGTGCTGGCGTGAAGCGTAAACCCATAGCAATTAAGAAGAAGGACGCGGCTAGGGTCCTGTTGACAGAGCTATTGCCATACGAGTTGCCTGTCTTTTTCTCCAACCACCGGTTGTATGAGTTTGTGTCTAATCCACCTGGCAATACTCCAGGCTTGCTGAAAGGGCTGTTGGGCTGGGTTGTCTCGCCAAAGTTCACTATACCTTTCAATTTCAAGATTGAGCGCGGCGATGGCCGCAAGCGAACGCTCTCAATCATGCACCCTGCTAGTCAACTAAAATTTATTGAGTTCTATGCTACTTGGGACCACTACATAATTAACCAGTGCTCAAAGAGCGATTACAGTCTGCGTCGTCCGGTACAGGTTGGGTCGGTCTACTTTGAATCCAGTCTTGAGGAGGACGAGCCGGCCTTGGGTGATGAAGCGGGCGACCTTGCGCCAAGTTCTTCCAAGGAGCAGCGAACGCATGCTTCATCATATTTCTACTACGCCTCGTACAATCAGATTTGGAAATTCTACGATTCCACAGAGTTTAGGAGGCTGGAGCAGGGCTATCGTCGCCTGCTCCGGCTCGATGTTTCCAAGTGTTTTCAGAGCATATATACGCATTCTATATCATGGGCTGTGCGCGACAAGGCGTTTGCCAAGAAGAATAAGGATGCTGAATCGTTCGACAAGTCATTCGACTCATTGATGCAGGGTTCGAACTGGAGCGAGACAAATGGAATTCTGGTAGGGCCAGAGGTTTCACGTCTTTTTGCTGAAGTCATACTTCAACAGGTGGACGATGATGTGGCGATGCATCTCGCTGGCGCCGGTGTTGACCAATCCCAGCTTCGGATAAGGCGATACGTAGATGACTACCTAGTGTTCTTCAATTCAGAGGATGTGTCCGCTGCTGCTCGCTCAGCAATCGAGGTCTCTCTAGAGAAGTACAAGTTGTCAATTAATGACGCTAAGACGGAGACTCTTGAGTCGCCCCTTATTAGCGACTTGTCGATAGCGAGAGATGCAATAAGGGATTTGTTGCGAGAGCGCATCTCTAATCAGTTTCATTGGGCAGAGTCGAAGCCTGACGAGAGTGCATCATCGGTCCGACCGCCGAATGAGCGCTCTGCGGACCGCCTAATTCGTGCGCTCAAGGCTGCCATCAAGACGAATAAGGCAAGCTACTCAACGATATCACCTTACGCATTGGGGCTGATTTCGCGAGTCTTATATCGCGCAAATAGAGGTCTCACAAAGGATGCAGTCGTAACTCAGAACCCACATCACGTATACCAGAAGCTTTCTTACGTACTGGAGACTGCATTCTTTCTTTACAGGATGGATGTCCGGGTAAACACCACGTATCGGATTGCTTCAATCCTGTTGACCATTGCTGATATGGCGGACAAGTTTGGTAGTACGGGGAAGGTGCTTCGACAAGAGATTGTCGACCACGGCGTATCCGTTCTGAAGCAAGCTCACCGAGCCTTTGTTGGCGAATGCGAGATATCTTCACTCTTGGCCTGTTTGTTCTACATCGGAGGCCCAACTTCGGTGACAGAAGTTGACGTTATGGAGGCGCTTCGATTGGGTGGCGCGTCTGAAGACGGTTATTTCAAAATTGTCACTGCGCTGTTTTGCGCGCAGGGTAAGCCTGGATATAGCTCACTTCGCGATGCGGCGTGTGATGCGGCAGAGAGAATCTTTGAGCATCGCAAGGAGGACATACACTTGGACGCTGAAGCCACGCTTCTCTTCTTCGACATTGTGTCCTGTCCTTTTGCGAGAGATGGAACCAAAAAGGTCGCGATAGACGTCTTCACAAGAAGTATTGGATACAAGCCGATGTCCGTCAGTGATATGAACTTCTTCAAGAAGTTCGCCGCTGACCATCTTAGCTTCTGCGACTGGGGGTCAACAGACGGACTTCCTGCGCTTTTGAGGCGGAAGGAGTTGAAGCCAGCCTATGATTGAAGCTATTCTATGAATGAGTCGTGGCTGACTTTGCAGGGCGGTTCATTGCACTGTACATGCGGCAGCTTGGTATGCATTGTTTCGTGCTGCTGCGGATGACTTGGGTGCATATAGATGCATGTGCGCAGGCCTTAGTCGAATACCACACACACCACAGTCGGCCACGACTCTTTCTGCCTTTTGGCTTTTAATGGCATGAGCGCAATGCACATGTTTGGAGGGGGCATAGTGCTGCGAATGGCTGGCCTTCGTGTTGCTCCGTATTTTATGCATGGCCACACCATCGATAACGCCGTGCCCGCGAGTCTTGAGTTTGAGTGCCTGGTCGAAAGCGGACGTCGGCATCGAGCGGCTGGCTGGGCGATTCGGAGTCAGAAGTAATGATGTGTATCGGCTGTCGCAGCCACAAGTGGCTACTACTTAGCCGTGTCATTCTTCTTTTTCTTCAGTTCGGCGACCAGCTTCTGTTGCTCGGCTGGAGACATGCTCGCCGCCGCGAGAATGATATCCGCAAGCACGTCGTTGTCGGCCAGTAGATAGGCCAATGGAACGCCAAGCTCCTGAGCGAGCTTGCCTGCTGTAGCGAAGTCGGGTTCCGAAGTCCCTAATTCGTATCGTGCAATCCTGCTGGACACGACTTCCTCCGAGAGACCAATTCGTTTGCCAAGCTCGCGCTGGGAGACGCCCAAGGCCAAGCGCGCCTGCTTCAGGCGCTTGGCAAAGATGCTGCGGAGATTGGAAGACAACATAGGCCGGGGAAGTGCAGTCCTGTAGCACCCCACAGGATGGCTTCCCTGGCCTATCTTGTATGCTACATTAAATGTAGCATCATGAGCCGCAATGGACTTAGTTGCTCCAGTGTGAACGGGTAGTGCCGCTTCGCCGAAAAGCCTTGTGCGGCAAGGCTCGCGAGGAGAGTTGCTGCTTCTAAGGTGCAAGTGAGTTAGTCGGTAGCGCCTATGGCGTGTTGTACGAAATTGCCAACCACAGGGGGATAGATGAACCAGCACATGGACCCTAGCGGAACTTCCGCTCAGCCCGGAGTCCTGCCCGAGCGAATCCGGCAGAACCTGAAGAAATACCGTCAGCACGCCGAGCGTATCACTTGCCTCGAATGCGGCTACGTTGGTCCGATGGGCATCAAGGCGTGTGTCAGACCTTGGTATGCCACTTGGTGGGGAAGCATCCTGCTGGCCGCGATTGCGGCAAGCATTGCCTCTGTTCTCTTTGGTGGTATCGGGATGATGGCCGCTGTCATCGTGGGCGGCTTGGTAAGCGCTCTGGCGCGCTCGGGCAGCCGAGACATCCATTCCTGTCCCAATTGCGAAGCCGAACTGCAACGCCGCTGATTGGCGCTGGCGACTGGCATTTCTCTTACCAATATCCCATGAGGAGCTTCATGCGCGCCTTCCGCTCGCTTTGCATTGCCATCGTTCTGTTCTCGCTAGCCGGTTGCGACCAGCTCACGTCTATGGCTGGTCCCGGCGAACTGGTGTCATTCGGCTATGTTCGGCCTGCTTCATGCGAACGGCGTGGCCCCATCAGCTACAACTGCGTGATGAGGAACTACCTCAATGGGCTACGTGAAGCGAACATGGAGTGCGCTGGTTTCGATACACAGGGGCGCATGGTGGGGAGTTCAAAGCGCGTGCATGCGCTGTCGGGGGTCACGATGCAACCAAACGAGGAGCGAATCGCAACCGTCTTCTATGAGGAGGGGGCTGCAACGCTGGTCTGCGTTGACGTGAGAGACAGTATCCCTCCCTACAGCCGAATGCGCGAACTGCTCTCCGACCCGAAGGCGAAGGACATCACGTCCGTTCTATTCCTATGACCAGTCCAGCAAGGATGAAGGTGAGCCGCAATGGCAAAGTATGAAGTAAAGATGGGCCGCCCAGGTGGCGGCAGTGGCACGTTCGTAGTGACGGTCCACGCCAGCACTCCGGACCAAGCTCGACGTACCGCCGAGGCCCAGAATCCCGGTTACAAGGCGCAGTCCGTCTATCGCCTGCCGTACTCAGGCTGACCTGACACAAGGACGAAAAGATGTTGAATCGAACTATATTGGTGATGGCTCTGGCAATGTCCCCGCTGGCATCGCAGGCTCATGTCGCCCCGCTGGTGGTCAGCGGGCAATGGGAGTACCGCGACGCATCGCAGAAGGAGACGGATGAAGGGGTAAGCCTTTGCTTCCGGCTGGATGCCGCATCTACCGCAAGGAATCCCCAGCTACGCCAGTTCAGCGGTGCCCTGTGCGTGTCCAATCCTGCCGAAGGTGCGAAGCTGCTGGGGATTGCTCAAGGGACACGGCGGGCCGGATGCGGCTACAGTGCCAAGGGTGAGGCGGCAGTGGTCCTGTCGGGCTTGCGAGTGCTCCCCGAGGACGAAATATACGATGAGCGGCTGGAAGCCCGTCTGGCGGATGTGAAAGCCAAGCGAACCACGTCGGCGCTGACTTCGGATTGCGGCAACAAAGAACCGGTGGTCACTGCGGGCTTCAGGAGCATCTACGATGCCATCGCGGCCCTGAAGGTGCATTCGGGCTACGCCAGTCTGTCGGTGTCGGACTTCGTGCGTGTGGATGCCTCCAGCGGCCTTGCCGAGTTGGATGCCAGCACGCAGATGTTCCTGCCGCCTGGTTCGCCCGATACGTTGGTCATGTACACCGAGAACAATGTCGGTACGCCGTTCCTGGCCGTGGAGCGCTTCGATGGTCGGCAATGGCGGGATGTCAGTGCTGTGATTCTGCCCGGATACACTAACAGGAATGGCAGCAACTACTACCTCGATAGAAGTGGCATTGCTGTCAAGGTCCGGAGCCTTCCGGCAAGGAAGGCTTGGCGCTATAGCAATGGTCGATTTGTCCAAGAGGGCTAGGGTTAGGTTGCTACAAGTTTGGCAACCTGACAACTTCAACGCTTAGGGGTCTGCGGTGCCCATGCGGGCATTGCGCTTTTGCCTGGCTCTGATTTTGAGGCAATAGTCTCCCCAGTCCGCCATCAATGCTGCTCGCTTTTCAAGCATCTTGGTCCGTAGATAAGCGGCCTCGACTTTTCCCACTACTTTGTGCGCAAGGGACATCTCGATGATGTCCCGCTCGTGATTTGTCTTGTCTGCTGCCCAGTCGCGGAACGAGCTGCGAAACCCGTGGCAAGTGGCATCTTCGCCGCCAGGAATCGTTCGAAGAACCTTTAAGGTCGATGCGGTAACGATTGGCCTGTTCGCCTTCCCGGGGAATAGGTGGGGCTTTCCTCCGTTCGGTATCTTTTTCAGAAGTGCTATAGCTTGGTCGCTTAGCGGGACTTCGTGTTCTTTCTTGTTTTTGGTTCGGCTTGGCGGCACTGTCCAGAGCTTCTGTTTCCAATCAATTTCTTCCCACTTGGCGCCTGTTGCTTCCCCAGGGCGTGTGGCTGTCAGGACTTGAAATTGCAAGGCAAGTGCTGACAGTTCCTTCCGTTGCTGGAGCTTCTTCATGAAATCAGGCACTTCCGTATAAGGGAGTGCAGGGCGATGCTCGACCTTCTTGAGTGGCTCGGGTGGAGGGAGCAAGTGCTGAAGATTTCCCTTCCATCTTGCTGGGTTGTCGCCTGAGCGAAGTTTGTTGACGCTGGCCCAGTCCAGAATTCGCTCAATGCGTCCACGTAATCTTGTAGCTGTCTCTGTCTTGCTTTCCCATATGGCGTAAAGAGCGCTGTATACGTGATTAGTGTCGACTTCAGATACGGGAAGTTTGAGAAGTGTGCTGCAGTAGGTTTCGATGGTCGAATGCCACTGGTCAGCGTGCTTTGCGTTTCGCCAAGACGGCTTGTTGGCAGCAATGAATCGTTTGGCGCACTCACCAAAGGTCAGCATTCTGCCTTGCTCTGCCTTGGCATGCTCTCGGGCAGCCCTTCTGGACGCAATTGGGTCGATGTCCAGCCGGAGTTGTGAGCGGCAGTTGGCAGCAAGCTCCCGAGCTTCAGCTAGCTTGACGTCCGGGTAAGGGCCTAGGCCCTTGTCACGTTGCTTTCCTGTTGTTCTGTCGCGATATCGGAACACCCATGTCTTTCGTCCGCCCGGCTTTACGAGCAGATAGAGTCCGCCACCGTCACCATGTCTGCCGGGGGGAGCTTTGCCTATGAACGGAACGGTGAGCTTCATTGATGTTCCCTACTTTGTTCCCATCATTGTAGAGACACCTTGATTTGTTGGCCACTGTAGATGGCAAAATTCATTTGCAATAAATCATTGAATTTATGTGGTTTTATTGGTCATTTGGGATGTTCAGACTTTAAACATAGATTTTGTTCGTCTGCCACTCTCTCCGCCAGTTGTTTCAAAGAGCCCCTGGGAACAGGGGCTTTTTTGTTGCTACGGCCCTTGCTGGCCAGCCATCCGGTCGCGAGGGTCAGTTGAACGAATAAACCGGTGCATTCCTCTGACAACAGGGAACTGCTTCATTCAAGGGCGGTAATCATTTCAAGTGCACAAACGTTCGCGCCGGGAAATTTGAATGCACCCGGCACCCGCGCTAGGCTTCGGATGCCCAAGGAGGGCGACCAACGGAGTCATGGCATGAAGATTGGATTCAAGCTTTCTGTTGCTGTTGCGGCCTGTGCGTTGACCTTTGGAATCAGCAGCGCCACGGCGAAAGCCCCTGGCCCCTGTTCCGTCTGCGAGGTCCAATACATTGCGTGCGAGGCGTCAGGTACAAACTTGAGTATCTGTACCCGCAACTATATGCAATGCCTGCGTCTGAACGGCTGCATTATCCCGTAGCAGGGCGCGGCGGGGACGTGTGGGGACCTTGCGATACCCTGCAACCTTGCCACCCTCCAGACAAAAGCCTCGGTCCTGCCGGGGCTTTTTCGTTTCCGGAAACGCCATGGCGCGCATCGTGCCGGGGGCGAAACCGAGACGGTGCCTATGTGCCCTGATGCAGGCAGGCATATGTGGAGGGAGCGGCATTCAGCCCCGACGCCCACCTGTTGGCTTGTTGTGGCACAACGGGTAACTCGAGCACGACCGGAAAGCCCCATGTGGCCCATTCCGGTCCACGAATACGCCCACCTTGCACACCGGGCAGCGCTCATCGTGGATGGCCGCGCCTGAAATCGCGGTTACTTCCACTGCCCCGTCCTTCACCAGCTCATCCAGGAATGGCGAGTGCTTGCCCTGCAGGGTGAACATCGCGACCGACCGTCGCGCACGCGTCAGCGCGACATAGAACAGGCGCCGTTCTTCGCTCAGCGGATAGGTATCGCCGTCCGGCATTGCCAGCGAAAGCACCGGGTCATCCGCGCGCAGGCTCGGGAAGCTGCGGTTGATCATGCCCGGCAGGATCACGTAGTCCGCCTCGCGCCCCTTCGATCGATGTGCGGTAAGGAACTCGACGTCCATCGTGCTGCCGAAGGCCGTCTTCCAATCCGAAGGCATCGCACCGCGATCCGCGCGATACCGCCCCAGAACAAAGACCGTCACGCGCCCGGTGCGGCCCTGCGGCACTGCACCTGACAACAGTTGCTGGTGCAGCCTCGCAAGGTATTGGCGAACGCCATCCTGCACCTCCTCGCGCCGGTTCATCTGGAACGCCTGCAGCACCGGGCGCATTGCCGGCGCAGCAGAGCGAACGTTTTTGGCGATCTGCACGGGGTTGCGGCTGATGAAGCGGCTGGACACATCACACAGCGCCTGTGGGCAGCGGAACGTCTGCTCCAGTTTCAGCACCTGGCCATGGCCCATCCATTCGCGGAATCCAGTCATCACCGCAACGTCGGCGCCAGCGAAGCGATTGATCGATTGCCAGTCATCGCCCACCGCAAACAGATGGCGGCCCGGTTGGCTGACCAGGGCACGGCAGAGGCGCGCGCGGGCGCGCGATGCGTCCTGGAATTCGTCGGCCATCACCAGTTCGTAGGGCGATTCATAGTGGCCCTGTTCCAGCAGCCCGGCCGCCATGTTGAGCATGTCTTCGAAGTCGATGCTGCGCTCGTCAGCCAGTGCGTTGTCCCAGGCCTGGAAAACCGGCCCGGCGATCTCCAGGAAGCGCCGGTAGCGTTCCTTGAACTGATCCTCGGGCATCTGCCGCAGGCGCGCCGCCATATCGTCCAGTGTCAGGCAGTTGCTCTTGGCATGGGCAATGAAGGTGCGCATCAGGCCAATCAGGTCTGCGTCCGGCATCGGCTTGGCGCCTTGATCAGGCAGCTCGCGGTCCGGGTTCGGGTCGAGCTCGACATCAGACGCGCCAAGCCGCTCGGCAAGATGCTGCAGGGCCTGTCCACTGCGCAGGCCAAACGACGTCGTCTCGACCAGAGCGGTGCCGCGCGCCACATGCTGCTGGCGCTTCCAGTGCATCCCTTCGCTGTAGTTGGCAAAGTGCTTCGGCGGCTGGCCATCGGCATCCAGCGCAAAGTGCTCGTGATACAGCTGGGCGTCCGGATAGTAAAAGTCCGGGCGATACTGGCGATGGGTGTCTGTCGCGGTATCGAATTCGTAGCGCCGCTCGTAGTCGTACGCCACGCCGTTGTAGAACAGCCAATCGGCGATGACGCACTCCTCCAGGCTCTTCACCCGCTCACCCTTCAGGGTGCGGATGTAGGGCGTGCCATCGCGGTCGTAACCATCGGCCATCATGTCGGCACCGAACGGCGGCAGGTCGCGCCCGAACACCAGGCGGAACATGTCCCACTGGGTGCGGAAATGGGTCGAGCGGTCCTTCAGGTCGTCCACCAGTTCGGCCAGCTTGTTGAAGCCCAGCGTCGCGTCGACCGCCCATTCCGGGATATCCGGCTTGCGCCCTGTGGCTTTGGCGATGATGGACAGGCCCAGGGCGTGGAAAGTCCGGGCTTCCACCACGGTGTCGCCCATGCCGAGCCGGTCGAAGCATCGCTGCGCGCGCTCCTCCAGCTCCTGGGCGGCGTCCTTGTTGAAGGCGAGCATCACGATCCGTTCGGGTTCGACAAAGCCGCGGTCGATGGCATAAGCGGCCTTGGCGACCATTGTGGAGGTTTTCCCAGAGCCGGCCGCGGCCACGACCTGTACCCGGTTGTCGAAGCAGATGACGGCGTGGGCTTGTTCCTCGGTCAGGGGCTTGCTCTCGACCCGGTCCAGGAAGTCCTTGGCCAGCACCCGCTCGCGCTCTGCCATGGTCGCGTTGGCCTCGGCCCAGACGGCGGGCCAATCCAGCTGCCAGTCGTGCAGGGCGTCCAGCGCCATGCGGTGGCCGGGCGCGTGCAGGTCGTCGTGCACCTCCTCGTCGAGGAACAGCTGCTCCAGCTCGGCGGGCGGCAGGGGCAGGGCGGGGCGGTCGGCCAGCAACGCCTGCTGCTGTTCGTGGGTGATCCAGCGGCGTCCGGTGGTGCCTCGGTCGGTAAGCGCGTCTGCTTCGGCCAGCCACGCCTGGATCTCCGCCAGAGCGCGCTCAAACAGTGCTTTGCGCCCACGCCTGGAGCGCGCGAAAAGCATATGCTGCACGGCAGCCGCAAGCCGGGAGCCCTGGCTGTTGGGCAGCCCATCCACGGACAGTGCTTCACCGTGCTCGGTCGTCAGTTCGACCCGGGACCAGAGCACGCCGCGAACGACCCGCACGCTGTGTTCGTTCGCCACCTGCTGGCGGTACTGCCTGCCGTCGATCAAAAGCGCGAGCTGTTCGCCATCCAGCTGCAACTGCCAGTCCGGCGAGCGGGTCACACGCTGGCCCCAGCCCGAGGGGCGCCATTCCATAGACATCCAGATACTGCCTTGCGTACGTCACCGGGCGTAAAGTGCCCTTGCCGCCCCATGATAAGGCGGCTTGGCATGGCGCGCTGGGATTCCGGTCACTCGCGCACGCGCGCCAGCGATGGCATTGCACCCTCGCCGGCGCGGCAGGCGTCAGGCGTTCACATCCACGACAATGCGGCCACGCACCTTGCCGGGGATGATCTGCTCATAGACATCCAGCACCTCGGCGAGGCCGATCTGCTGCACGGTGCTTTCCAGCTTCTGCGGGTCCAGGTCGGTCGCGAGCCGATCCCAGGCGCGCTGGCGAACCTCTTGTGGGGCATTCACCGAATCCACGCCCGCAAGGGTCACATTGCGCAGGATGAAGGGCAGCACCGAGCCGTGCAGTGCATCGCTCTGGGCCAGGCCACAGGCGGCCACGGCACCGCGGTACTTCGTTTCGGCGATGGCATTGACCAGCGTTGGGCCGCCGGCCACATCCACCACGCCGGCCCATCGCTCGGCACTCACCGGCCGCGCGCGCGGCTCCGAGAGCTGCGCACGATCGATGATCTCGGCCGCACCCAGGTTGTGCAGATACTCGGCGTGCTCCGGCCGCCCGGTGGCGGCCACCACGCGATAACCCAGCTTTGAAAGGATCGCCACCGCAATCGAGCCGACGCCGCCGTTGGCACCGGTAACCAGCACATCGCCCTGTGCAGGCGTCACCCCTGCATGCTCCAGGGCCAGCACGCACAGCATCGCGGTATAGCCAGCGGTGCCGATGGCCATGGCGTCGCGGGTGCTCAGGTTGCCGGGAATCCGGTTGAGCCATTCGCCGCGTACGCGGGCGCGCTGTGCCAGGCCGCCGTGGTGGCCCATGCTCAGGTCCCAGCCATTGAGCACGACGCGGTCGCCTGGCTTGAAGTCGGCCCTGCTGGATTCCAGCACCACGCCTGCCAGATCGATGCCGGGAATGAGCGGGAACGTCCGGATGACCGGACTCTTGCCGGTGAGGGCAAGCGCATCCTTGTAGTTGAGCGTGGAGTACTCGACCTGTACCAGGACGTCGCCGTCCACCAGGTCGGCTTCATTGAAATCGACCAGTTCCGTGGATACGCCGTCGTTCGTCTTGCGGGTCAGCAGTGCCTTGAAACTCATGGTGGGGGCTCACGTTCAGTGGATGGCCCCATGCTAGGCTCGCACCGTTATCGCAACAAGAACGACGATTTCCCGTAGGTACTATGGTTTTCCGGAGTATGCATGCGTAGCAAGCGTTGGGATGGCAAGAGCGGTTGCGCGGTGGAAGTCACGCTGTCGGTGATCGGCGGCGTGTGGAAGCCGATCATTTTGTTTCACCTGATGACCGGCAAGCGGCGTTTCATGGAATTGACGCGACGGGTGCCCAATGCCACCCAGTCCATGCTCACCAGCCAGCTGCGTGAACTGGAAGCCGATGGCGTGGTGATCCGCCACGTGTACCCGGAAGTGCCGCCGAAAGTGGAATACGAGCTGTCCGAGTTCGGGCGCACGCTGGTACCGGTGCTGCTGGCCATGCGCGAGTGGGGTGAAACCTATCGTGGCTATCAGAGCACCCAAGGCGATAGCTGAAGGCTGAGCGGCGTTGCGCTTGCCGCATGCGGGTTTCGCGAACGCCCACAGCCAGCGGCGGGTCTTTGGCACCGGCAGCGCGCATGTCGTATACGGCTGGACAGGGCGTCCGGAAAGTACGCGTCGATTGGAGTCGCCTGCTGGCGAAGAACGCCAGTCAATGGACAACTCGACATCCACTGACGCAACCAACGTAGCGACGTGATCGATCAGGATTTCCCTGCTTTCCACCGCCGGTTCAGGGCGGTAACCATGGCCGCGCCAAGGCATTCGCCGTGGCCGGGATTGGCGTCCCGAACTTACGTAGTACAAGGCGTCGTAGTTGCAACGTATGTTGCGATCACGACAATGCACCTTCTGTCAGTTCATGGCGGATGGTGCGTGGGGGTCTTAGGGCCCGTCGGCTTTCGTACTACGTATCCGGCACGCCAACCCGCACCGTCCGCCACCTTGCATCTGCAGGTGGCCACATCGTGAGGTTGCCGTCATGCCCGAACGTCTTCCCGACCATCCCCGCCTGCACGCGCTGCTGGGTGCCGCCGTACTTGATCTTCCCGCTGCCTTGGCCGAAACGCTGGAGGACGCGCTCCGCGAATCCGCCGAGTTCGTCACCCCATCGGCATTCTTTGCACACCTGAAAGGCCACGGCAGGAACCTGCGCGCCGATGGCGAGGCCTGGAGTGAAATGTGCCTGAGCCGCGGCCGCGCCTTCGACATGGCCCTGGCGACCCGCAGCGTTTCGGGCATCGCGGCGTTGACTGCGGTGCTGCACGCTGCGCATGTGGCACGGGAGAACGACGATCCCGCCTGCTGTCCCTCCGCCGCCGTGGTCGAAGGTCTGTTCAACGCCTGCCAGGCGTTGTCGCTGCAGGTGGAACGCTGCCTGGTGCCGTGAAGGGCTGCGACGCGGTTCCTGTTCCGTTGACGCCCGGCTCCCTATAGTGGCGCTGGAACCCTGCAATGGAATGCCCATGCACGTGATGTCCCCGAGCCGTTGCCTGACGCTTGCACTCGCCGTCGCAACGAGTGCCAGCGCGTGTGCACGGCCGCCGTCCACCGAACACGAAAGGAATCCCGCCATGTCCGGCGCAACGCAGACCGGCCGCACGATCAACGGCCACACCTATACCGATGCGCCCGTGGACGTGAAGCTCGGGCCGAACACTTTCCGCATTCCGGCCAAC
>NZ_JCAFSM010000003.1:0-398989 GCF_059369255.1 Stenotrophomonas sp. YJH_SMC_110
CGCCCAGCGCTCGGCCGCGGCCGCCAAGGAGATCAAGGGCCTGATCGACGACTCGGTCGGCAAGGTCAACGACGGCTCGGCGCTGGTGCACAAGGCCGGCGCGACCATGGGCGAGATCGTCGCCTCGGTGCAGCGCGTGACTGACATCATGGCCGAGATCTCTGCGGCCTCGCAGGAACAGAGCGCCGGCATCGAGCAGGTCAACCAGACCGTGGTGCAGATGGACGAAACCACCCAGCAGAATGCTGCGTTGGTGGAAGAAGCCACTGCTGCGGCACGCGCAATGGAGGACCAGGCCGGCCAGCTGGCTGACGCCGTGGCGATCTTCCGCCTCGACAACCAGGTGTCCGCCGCAGTGAAGGCCGTGGCCGCGCGCGCGGAGCCGGCCCGTGTCACCACCGTGGCACGCCCGCAGCCGACCAGCACGCCCGCTCCGGTCCGCCGCAGCAGCAACGCCAGCACCTTCGCCGCCAGCGACAGCGACTGGCAGGAATTCTGAGACCCACCCGCGGCGGCTGCGGCCGCCGCCTCTGCCGATGGACACGTCCCCCGTGCAAAGTCCTACCCCCATCGTCACCGGCCCGCGCGAATTCGAGTTCGCCGACCGCGATTTCCGCCGCGTCTGCGACCTGATCTACCAGCGCGTGGGCATCGCCCTCGCGCCGGCAAAGCGCGACATGGTCTATGGCCGCCTGTCGCGCCGCCTGCGCACGCTGGGCATGCGCAGCTTCCAGCAGTACCTGGACCATCTGGAGCAGGAAGATGGTGACGAATGGCAGGCGTTCACCAACGCCCTGACCACCAACCTGACCTCGTTCTTCCGCGAACCGCATCACTTCGACAAGCTGCGCGAGGAACTCCAGCAGCGCTCCAGCCGCACCCCACTGCTGCTGTGGTCGTGCGCGGCGTCCACCGGCGAAGAACCCTACTCGATGGCGATCACCGCCTGCGAGGCCTTCGGCACGTTGAAGCCGCCGGTACGCATCATTGCCACCGACGTCGATACCCAGGTGCTGGCCACCGCCGGCCGCGGCGTCTACAACATCGATCGCGTCGCCAGCCTCGATCCGGACCTGCGCCGCCGCTACTTCCAGCGCGGCAGCGGCCCCAACGAGGGCCAGTGCCGCGTGCTGCCGGCGCTGCGCGAACTGATCGAGTTCCGCCCATTGAACCTGCTCGCCCCGCGCTACGACGTCGGCGGCCCGTTCGACGCGCTGTTCTGCCGCAACGTGATGATCTACTTCGACAAGCCGACCCAGCGCGCCATCCTCGGTCGCCTGGTCCAGCACCTGGCCGATGACGGCCTGCTCTACACCGGCCATTCGGAGAACTACCTGCACGCCGCCGACCTGATCCAGCCCTGCGGCCGCACCCTGTACCGCCGTGCGGCAAAGGCCGGCGCATGAATGCCTCGCTGCGTACCGACGATGTGATGCGCTACCAGGATGCGCGCTTCCAGACCATCGCCGCCAAGCTGCTGCCGACCCAGTACCTGGTGGTCGATGACACCACTGCGCTGACCACCACGCTGGGCTCCTGCGTGGCGGCGTGCCTGCGCGACCCGGTGCTGAAGATCGGCGGCATGAACCACTTCCTGCTGCCGGAGGGCAACGCCGGTGACGGCGCACCCGCACGCTACGGCAGCTATGCGATGGAACTGCTGATCAACGACATGCTCAAGCGGGGCGCCCACCGCAAGCGCATCGAAGCCAAGGTGTTCGGCGGCGCCAACGTGCTCAAGGGCTTCACCAGCAATCCAGTGGGCACCCGCAACGCCGAGTTCGTGCGCCAGTACCTGCAGGCCGAGCATATCCCGATCATCGCCGAGGACCTGTGCGGCATCCATCCGCGCAAGATCTGGTTCTTCGCCGACACCGGCCGCGTGGTGGTGCAGCGCCTGCCGCATGCGCATGAGGCCGAAGTGGCCGCCACCGAATCGGCGGTGCGTGCGCGCCTGTCCAAGGCGCCGGTCACCGGTGGCGTGGAGCTGTTCGAATGACCTCTACCGGCAACGCCCCCTGCCGGGTGCTGATCGTCGACGACTCTGCCGTCGTGCGCCAGATGCTCACCGAGATCCTGTCCAGCGATCCCGCCATCGACGTGGTCGGCACCGCCGCCGACCCGCTGCTGGCCCGTGAAAAGATCAAGCGACTGGCCCCGGACGTGATCACCCTGGACGTGGAAATGCCGCGCATGGACGGGCTGGCGTTCCTGGAAAACCTGATGCGCCTGCACCCGTTGCCGGTGGTGATGATCTCCTCGCTGACCGAGCGCGGCGCCGACACCACCCTGCAGGCACTGGCGCTGGGCGCCGTGGATTTCGTATCCAAGCCGAAGTTGGACGTGGCCCGCGGCCTGCAGGGCTACGCCGACGAGATCATCGCCAAGGTCAAGATGGCGGCGCGCTCGCGGGTACGTCCGCTGGTGCGCGCTGCCGCGCCGAAGCTCATGCTGGACGCCGCGCCCGCGATACGCCCGGCCGCGCCGCAGTTCCGCACCACCGACCGGCTGATCGCGATCGGTTCCTCGGCGGGCGGCACCGAAGCGCTGCGCGTGGTGCTGGAAGGCATGCCTGCCGACGCGCCCGCCGTGGTGATGACCCAGCATTTGCCGGCCAGCTTCAGCAGTGCCTTCGCCGAACGCCTGGACCGGCACTCGGCGATGGCCGTGCGCGAGGCCAGCGATGGCGAAGCAGTGCTGCCTGGCCATGCCTACCTGCCACCCGGCGGCAAGCACCTGCGGATCATCCGCGACGGTGCGCGCTGGCGCTGCCGCGTCGACGATGGCCCGGCAGTGAACCGCCACAAGCCGGCAGTGGACGTGCTGTTCCGTTCGGTCGCGCAGAACGCCGGTGGCAACGCCATCGGCGCCATCCTCACCGGCATGGGCGACGACGGCGCACGCGGCCTGCTGGAAATGCGCCAGGCCGGCGCGCCGACGCTGGTGCAGGACGAAGCCACCAGCGTGGTCTGGGGCATGCCGGGTGCCGCGTTCAAGCTGGGCGCGGCCGAGGAACAGGTGCCACTGGAGCGGATCGCCGAGCGGCTGCTCGCCCTCGCCCGCGGCTGACAGGCCCCTGTAGAGCCGAGCCCACGCTCGGCTCTGCACCCTGCTGGACACCTCCAAGAGACGTCAGGCTCCATTGCCGATCCGCCGCCAGCACTTTCGACCATTGATGTTTCAACGACGCTGATCGAGGTTTGATCCTGCCGCAAGCCATGCGCGCCAAACGGGAGGCCCGCAGGACACCGACTTGGAGCGCGGCTGGAGCGGGTCGTATAGTCAGGTATCGCACAGCAATGGAACGCCGATGAACGTTACCCCGCAAGGCCGCGCTGCTCGGGTACGCAGGGAGGGAGGTCCGGATAGCGGGCAATACCCACTGCGCAACCTGTCGCACTTGCCCGGATGCGGCGCCGTCGTTCGTGATGAGACCGCATGTTCCAGGGATCAAGGAAAATCCTGCAGCGACATGGACCGCTCATGCTGAAAGTTCTCCCGACCCTTGCTCACGTTGCGTTGATCGCCTCGATCACACTGGCCGTTCCGGGCTGCAACAAGGAACGCTCATACCCGGTCTATCGCGAGAATCCTGCACCCAGGGATGCGCTGCCTATTGTGATTCGGGTCCACGATGCACCCGTGGATGTCCCCGTTCCTTCGGTCTTCGTCACGTATGAGATAGACCCACTCTGTCTCCCTCCGGTCAACAATTGGGAGGGGGTGCAGTACGAGCCGAACCAGCACAAGGTTGAGCTTCAGGCACAGCGCCTCAGTGCCACTGAATTCAGCAGTGTTGTATTCAACGATGGCATGGAAGTTGCCGACTATTACGGTCGCGGCCCGTGCACTTGGACGCCCGTGCTCGTGGAAGCTTCATTCGCCTTCATCATCGATGATCGCCCTATCCAAGCAACCGCATGGACTTCATTCACAAAGCTTGAAACCGAGAAACTCGCTACTACCTACGTACATCGCGCCTTACGCCCCATGACTTCAGGGGGATCGCCACAGTGGACGCCTACCGAGCCTTCGACTTGGTACGAGAAGATGCCTCAAGATAAGCGAAAGGATTACTTCCCAATCGAAATCTCCACACGGACTGAAGGAACAGCCCAATGAATCCTGGAGCAAATGCAGCCCTCTCAGATCATGTCTACAAGGATCCGCTCCCTGCGCCCAAGGCCATTGTTACCATTGCCGGGACGGAATATCGTGTATTGGCCAGCCTAAACTCCGCCACCGGCTACCAAGGCGTCATTTACCATAATCTCGAATCCAAAGAAGTAATCGTCACCCATCGCGGTACCGAGTTTGATCGCCAGCCTCTGATTGACGGCGGCATCGACGCTGCGATGGTCACCGCAAGAGTCAACGCACAACTCGGTGATGCCCTCGCACTGACCAAGCAGGCGATCGATCTGGCTAAAGAGAATGGGTATGGTCCGGTGTACGTCACCGGCCACTCGCTGGGCGGCGCGCTCGCCCAGATCACTGCACACCACTACAACCTCCCCGGCGACGCATTCAATCCTTACGGTGCTGCCGGGCTGGCGTATCGCCTACCTGAGGGCCAGCCGGCCAACGCGGCGCCCTTCACCAACCATGTGATGGCAGGCGACCTGGTCAGCGCGGGCGGTCCTCATTACGGCAAGGTCGAGATGTATGCGCTGCCCAGGGAACTGGAGGTCCTGCGCAACGCCGAGCACGGCCAGCGCATCGCCTCGCTTGGAACACCTGGGATGAAAAGCGGCCATGTCATGTCCGCCGCGGTGGCGGTCCAGTTGGGCGACTCCCATCGATTGGTTCATTTCCTTGATCGCGTGACCGACAAGGGCCCGGTGCCGTCTGTACTGGACAATCCCCAGGCCCGGATCACAGATCCCGAAGACCTGCGCAGGATTGCCGACTACCGCAGTGATGTTCATCAGTTGCGCGCAGGCGCGACCGTGCTGGTCGGCGGCGGACCTGGCCTGCTGCGCGACGGGGTCAACTACCTGCGCGGTATTGAGGAAGCCGGTGCATATGCCCGCCGCGAGGCTGAAGCGGAGCAGCGGGCCCAGAATGCGCTCAGGCCGGGGGAGCAACTGACCCAGGATGCAACCGACAAGGGCTCGCCCTCTCTCGGCAATCCCGGCTTCTCTCCCAGGAGTCCATTGCAGGAGAGCATTGAGTCAACCTTGGACAAGGCAGGCTTGGATCCCAGGAAGGAAGGCCATCCAGACCATGTGCTCTACCAGCAGATCCGCGATGGTGTATCCGCCGTGGATGCCAGGCACGGGCGCAGCTTCGATGAAACCAGTGAGCGCATGACGGCCAGCCTGCTTGCGACGGCCAAGAGCAGCGGCCTCGAACGCGTTGATCATGTGGTCCTGGGCATTCCACCCAGCGATGGCTCGGGCCCTCGCCTGTTCGTTGTGCAGGGAGCACCGGGCAATCCGGCACACCTGCGGGCGTCGGTTCCGATCAGCGAGGCAATCAATACGCCGGTGGAGCAGTCGATCGCCAAGGCCGAACAGATTGCGCAGGCACAGCAGGTCGGTCAGCAAGACCACGCCCAGGAGCAGACCCGAACCGCGATGCGCATGGGCTAGGCCACCTGGCCGGGCACAATAAAAACCCGGCTTTCACCGGAGGTTCTTCGTTTCAACGGGTTGTCGGCCAGCGGCCGGCACTACCATGCGTCATCCGCCCACAAAAAAACCCCCGGCGCGAGCCGGGGGTTTTCAGTTACCGCATCAGGCAGCGACCGTCTTGGCCACGTCCTGGTATTCCTCGATCTGGTCGAAGTTCATGTAGCGGTAGATCTCCGCGCCATTGGCGTTGATCACGCCGATGTCCGCCATGTACTCCTCCTTGGTCGGGATGCGGCCCAGGCGCGAGCAGATCGCCGCCAGTTCCGCCGAACCCAGGTACACGTTGGTGTTGCGGCCCAGGCGGTTCGGGAAGTTGCGGGTCGAGGTCGACATCGCGGTGGAGCCTTCACGGATCTGCGCCTGGTTGCCCATGCACAGCGAGCAGCCCGGCATTTCCATGCGCGCGCCGGTAGCGCCGAAGGTGCCGTACACGCCTTCCTTGGTCAGCTCCGAAGCATCCATCTTGGTCGGCGGGGCCACCCACAGGCGGGTCGGCAGGTCACGCTTGCCTTCCAGCAGCTTCGCAGCGGCGCGGAAGTGACCGATGTTGGTCATGCACGAACCGATGAACACTTCGTCGATCTTGGCGCCGGCCACTTCGGACAGGGTCTTCACGTCGTCCGGGTCGTTCGGGCAGGCCACGATCGGCTCATGGATGTCGGCCAGGTCGATCTCGATGACGGCGGCGTATTCGGCGTCGGCATCCGGCTCCAGCAGCTGCGGGTTGGCCAGCCACGCTTCCATCTTCTCGATGCGACGCTGCAGCGAACGCGGGTCCTGGTAACCCTCGGCAATCATCCACTTCAGCAGGGTGATGTTGCTGGTCAGGTACTCGATGATCGGTTCCTTGTTCAGGCGCACCGAGCAACCGGCCGCCGAACGCTCGGCCGAGGCATCGGACAGTTCGAACGCCTGCTCGACCTTCAGCTCCGGCAGGCCTTCGATTTCCAGGATGCGACCGGAGAAGATGTTCTTCTTGCCAGCCTTGGCCACGGTCAGCAGGCCCGACTTGATCGCGTACAGCGGGATCGCGTTGACCAGGTCACGCAGGGTCACGCCCGGCTGCATCTTGCCCTTGAAGCGCACCAGCACCGACTCCGGCATGTCCAGCGGCATCACGCCGGTGGCCGCGGCGAAGGCGACCAGGCCCGAACCGGCCGGGAACGAAATACCCACCGGGAAACGGGTGTGCGAGTCACCACCGGTGCCGACGGTGTCCGGCAGCAGCATGCGGTTGAGCCAGCTGTGGATCACGCCGTCGCCCGGGCGCAGCGAAACGCCGCCACGGGTGGAGATGAACTCCGGCAGGGTGTGGTGGGTCTTCACGTCCACCGGCTTCGGGTACGCGGCGGTATGGCAGAACGACTGCATCACCAGGTCGGCCGAGAAGCCCAGGCACGCCAGGTCCTTCAGCTCGTCGCGGGTCATCGGGCCGGTGGTGTCCTGCGAGCCCACCGAGGTCATCTTCGGTTCGCAGTAGGTGCCCGGGCGCATGCCCTGGCCTTCCGGCAGGCCACAGGCGCGGCCGACCATCTTCTGCGCCAGCGAGAAGCCCTTGCCGGTGTCGACCGGCTGCACCGGCAGGCGGAACAGATCGGTCGGGGCCAGGCCCAGCGCTTCGCGCGCCTTGCCGGTCAGGCCACGGCCGATGATCAGCGGAATGCGGCCACCGGCACGCACTTCGTCGAACAGCACGTCGGACTTGACCTGGAACTCGGCGATCACTTCACCGTTCTTCAGCGCCTTGCCTTCGTACGGACGCAGCTCGACCACATCGCCGTGTTCCATCTTCGACACGTCCAGCTCGATCGGCAGCGCGCCGGCATCTTCCATGGTGTTGTAGAAGATCGGGGCGATCTTCGAACCCAGGCAGACGCCACCGGCGCGCTTGTTCGGGATGAACGGAATGTCATCGCCGGTCCACCACAGCACGCTGTTGGTGGCCGACTTGCGCGAGGAACCGGTGCCGACCACGTCGCCGACGTAGGCAACCAGGTGGCCCTTTTCCTTCAGCGACAGGATCTGCTGGATCGGGCCGCGCTTGCCGTCTTCTTCCGGGGTGAACGGCGCGTCGTCGCGCTTGTTCTTCAGCATCGCCAGGGCGTGCATCGGAATGTCCGGGCGGGTGGTCGCGTCCGGTGCCGGCGACAGGTCGTCGGTGTTGGTCTCGCCCGGCACCTTGAACACGGTGACGGTCAGGCTCTGCGGCACTTCCGGATTGCTGGTGAACCACTCGGCATCGGCCCAGCTCTGCAGCACGGCCTGGGCGTTGGCGTTGCCGGCCTTGGCCTTTTCCTGCACGTCATGGAACGCATCGAACACCAGCAGGGTCTTCTTCAGGCCGTTGGCGGCGATGGTGCCGACGCTGGCGTCGTCCAGCAACTGCACCAGCGGGGCGACGTTGTAACCGCCGAGCATGGTGCCCAGCAGTTCGGTGGCGCGCTCGCGGCTGATCAGCGGGTTCTGCTCGCTGCCCAGGGCGATCGCCGCCAGGTACGAGGCCTTGACCTTGGCCGCGTCATCGACACCGGCCGGCACGCGATGGGTCAGCAGGTCGAGCAGGAACTCGGCCTCGCCCTGCGGCGGGTTCTTCAGCAGTTCGATGACATCGGCCGTCTGCTGCGCGCTCAGCGGCAGCGGCGGGATGCCAAGCGCAGCGCGCTCGGCGACGTGGTGGCGGTAGGCTTCCAACATGACAACTCCCGGGTAATGCGTAGGTTGAAATAACAAAGTGGGCTCAGGCGTGCGGCACGATCAGCTTCAGGCCCTTGAAGTAGTCGCGGTAAAACGTGTCGTTCCAGGTGATCAGGCCGTCACACTGCAGCAGTGCGTGGGCGCCGACCATGAATTCGTCCAGGCTGCGGCGGCTGCCGCCACGCTGGCGATGACGGCGGTGCATCTCGCCGGCGCGCAGCGCCGACTTGGCTTCCATCGGGTTGAAGTGCACGCCCATTTCTTCCAGCGCTTCGAGCACCTCGGCGCCGCCGCGCAGCGATGCGCAGACCTCGGCCAGGGTCGCGCCACAGACCACCACGCGGCCACCGACCAGGCTCTGCCGGAGGATGGCTTCCACGGCATCGGCCTGCGGACCATTGCTGAGCAGCTCGACCAGCACCGGTGAATCGACGGCGATCATCACGGCTTATTCCTCGTCACGCACCGCGCGTACCGCTGCGTCGGACGATTCGAAGCCGTCCAGCGCAAACTTGCCGCGCGCCCGTGAAATCGCATCGTCAACACTCTTGCGCAGGATGATGCGGCTGCCGTCCAGCTCGACCTTCAGCAGCGTGCCCTTGGTCAGGCCGAGGGCATCACGCACCGCCTTGGGCAGGGTGATCTGTCCGCGTTCTGCAACAGTGGCTTCCATCGGTAGGCCCTCCAGAGTATGCACAAATTATACATACTTCCCCGGGCATACTTCCACCCTGAACAGGACCGGCGCCCCGCCAGCCCTTGCCTCGCAAAGGATCGGCCACAAACGTGACATACGCCATACACCTTCCCCTGTAGTCTGGAACCGATGCCGCAGGCCGGGACCCGGCCCGGATGAATCCATTCAGTCTGAGGTTCATACTGGGACGACCGGGGCCGTCAGGCCCGCGGCGACCGCAAGCAGGCCCGCCCATGCGCGGGCCACTGCAAGCCATCCGCAAGAAGGAGTTACCCCGCATGAGCGATTCGTTCTCCACCCGCAGCCAGCTGAACGTCGGCGGCAAGACCTACGACTACTTCAGCCTGCCCACGCTGGGCCAGCGCTTCGATATCTCCCACCTGCCCTACTCGATGAAGATCCTGCTGGAGAACCTGCTCCGGCACGAGGACGGCGGTATCACCGTCGGCAAGGACCACATCGAAGCCGTGGCCCGCTGGAACCCGGCGGCCGAGCCGGACACCGAGATCGCCTTCATGCCGGCGCGCGTGGTCCTGCAGGACTTCACCGGCGTGCCCTGCGTGGTCGACCTGGCCGCGATGCGCGACGCGGTCGTCAAGCTGGGCGGCTCGCCGGAGCAGATCAACCCGCAGATCCCCTCCGAACTGGTCATCGACCACTCGGTGCAGGTCGATGTGTTCGGCAAGCCGGACGCGCTGGACCTCAACGGCAAGATCGAGTTCCAGCGCAACCAGGAACGCTACGGCTTCCTGCGCTGGGGCCAGAAGGCCTTCGACAACTTCAAGGTGGTGCCGCCGAACACCGGCATCGTCCACCAGGTGAACCTGGAGAACCTGGCCCGCGTAGTGATGACCGCCGACAGGGACGGCAAGGCGGTCGCCTACCCCGATACCGTGTTCGGTACCGACAGCCACACCACCATGATCAACGGCATCGGCGTGCTTGGCTGGGGCGTGGGCGGCATCGAAGCCGAGGCCGCCATGCTCGGCCAACCGTCGTCGATGCTGATTCCGCAGGTGGTCGGCTTCAAGCTGACCGGCAAGCTGCCCGAGGGTGCCACCGCTACGGACCTGGTGCTGACCGTCACCCAGATGCTGCGCAAGCTGGGCGTCGTCGGCAAGTTCGTCGAGTTCTACGGTGACGGCCTGCAGCACCTGCCGCTGGCCGACCGAGCCACCATCGGCAACATGGCCCCGGAGTACGGCGCCACCTGCGGCATCTTCCCGATCGACGCCGAATCGCTGAACTACCTGCGCCTGTCCGGCCGCAGCGAAGAGCAGATCGACCTGGTCGAAGCCTATGCCAAGGCACAGGGCCTGTGGCACGAACCGGGCAGCCCGCATGCCCAGTACAGCACCACGCTGGAACTGGACATGGGCACGGTGAAGCCGTCGCTGGCCGGCCCGAAGCGTCCGCAGGACCGCGTGCTGCTGGAGGACGTGCAGAAGAACTACCGCGAAGCACTGGTTGGCATGACCAGCAACCGCGACAAGCGCAGTGATGGTGTTTCCTCGTTCGTCAATGAAGGCGGCGGCGCGGCGGTCGGCAACGAGCAGCTGGCCAAGGGCTTCGCCGACATCGAGATCGAAGGCCGCAAGGTGCGGCTGAAGGATGGCGCGGTGGTCATCGCCGCCATCACCTCCTGCACCAATACCTCCAACCCGGCGGTGATGATCGGTGCCGGCCTGCTGGCCCGCAATGCGGCCGCCAAGGGCCTGAACCGCCAGCCGTGGGTGAAGACCTCGCTCGGGCCGGGCTCGCGCGTGGTCACGGACTACCTGGAAAAGGCCGGCGTGCTGAAGGAGCTGGAGAAGATCGGCTTCTACGTGGTCGGCTACGGCTGCACCACCTGCATCGGCAACTCCGGCCCGCTGCCGACCGAAGTCAGCGCCGGCATCGCCACCGGCGACCTGGTGGTCACCTCGGTGCTGTCGGGCAACCGCAACTTCGAGGGTCGCGTGCACCCCGAAGTGAAGATGAACTACCTGGCAAGCCCGCCGCTGGTGGTGGCCTATGCCATCGCCGGCACCACCGACATCGACCTGACCACCCAGCCGCTGGGCACCGGCAGCGATGGCCAGCCGGTGTTCCTGCGCGACATCTGGCCGAGCAACAAGGAAATCGGCGATGTCATCGCCGCCACCATCGGCCCGGAGATGTTCAAGCAGAACTACGCCGACGTGTTCAAGGGCGACACCCGCTGGAACACCATCGCCTCGCCGGACGGCAACCTGTACGCGTGGAGCGATGCCTCCACCTACATCAAGAACCCGCCGTACTTCGATGGCATGACCATGCAGACCGGCAGCATCGACGACGTGCACGGCGCACGCGTGATGGGCCTGTTCGGCGATTCGATCACCACCGACCACATCTCCCCGGCCGGCAACATCAAGAAGGACTCGCCGGCGGGCCGCTTCCTGCAGCAACGCGGCGTGCAGCCGGCCGACTTCAACAGCTACGGCAGCCGCCGCGGCAACGATGACGTCATGGTCCGCGGCACCTTCGCCAACATCCGCATCAAGAACCTGATGTTCGGTGGCGAGGAAGGCGGCAACACCCTGTACTACCCCGCCGGCGGTGGCCAGCCGGAGAAGCTGGCGATCTACGATGCGGCCATGAAGTACAAGGCCGACAAGGTGCCGCTGGTGGTGCTGGCCGGCAAGGAATACGGCACCGGTTCGTCGCGCGACTGGGCGGCCAAGGGCACCCTGCTGCTGGGGGTGAAGGCGGTCATCGCCGAAAGCTTCGAGCGCATCCACCGCTCCAACCTGGTCGGCATGGGCGTGCTGCCGCTGCAGTTCCGCAACGGCGAGAACGCGCAGAGCCTGGGCCTGGACGGCTCGGAAGTGATCGACATCACCGGCCTGCAGGACGGTGCCAGCAAGCGCGCCACGGTCACCGCGACCAAGGCCGATGGCACGAAGAAGACCTTCGAGGTCTCGGTGATGCTGCTGACCCCGAAGGAAGTCGAGTACTTCCGTCATGGCGGTCTGCTGCAGTACGTGCTGCGCCAGCTGGCCAGCAAGTAACGGAAAAGGGCCGGATCCGCACGGATCCGGCCCTTTCCGTCTGCGATGCCCCCCTGTAGAGCCGAGCCTGCGCTCGGCTGCTTCTGCGCCAACAGCAGCCGAGCATGGGCTCGGCTCTACAGACGCGCTCAGCGGCGGGGTGCGTCCGGGTCGGTGCGCAGCGCCTTCAGCAGGCCCCACATGTAGAACGCCAGGGTGAACGAGAACGGCAAGCCACACAGCACCACCGCCGTCTGCATCGCACTGAAATTGCCGGCCAGCAGCAGGCCGACGCTGGCCACGGTGATGCCGGCCGCCCAGAACACGCGCAGCCAGATCGGCGCGTCATGGCCGTCTTCCACACCATCGTCAACGCGACGGGTGCACAGGTTGGCGATCATCAGCGTGCCCGAGTCGACCGGGGTCAGGAACAGCACGAAGCCGATCACCACCGCAGCACCGGCCACGTACGGCGCGCCGGGCAGGTATTCCAGCAGCTTGAACAGCGTCATCGCCGCATCGTGCTGGGCCACCTCACCCAGGATCGCCTGGCCGTGGTTGAGCACCAGGTCGATGGCGGTGTTGCCGAAGATCGACAGCCAGGCCAGGGTGAAGCCGAGCGGGATCAGCAGCACGCCCATGATCACTTCGCGGATGGTGCGACCGCGCGAGATGCGTGCCACGAAAAGGCCGACGAACGGCGCCCAGGCGATCCACCAGGCCCAGTAGAACAGCGTCCACGAGCCCATCCACTCACGGCCCTTCGGGTCGTTGAGGTACATGTCGAAGCTCTTGCGCACGAACGCGCCGAGATAATCACCAGTATTCTGGATCAGGCCATCGAACAGGTGCAGGGTCGGGCCGGTGACCAGCACGAACAGCAGCAGGCCACACAGCAGGCGCACGTTGAGGTTGGACAGCCAGGCAATGCCCTTTTCCACACCGGCGACCACGCCGATGGTGGCCACCACCATCATCACCAGCACGATGGCCACCAGCACCTGCGGCGTATCCGGGATGTGGAACAGGTAGACCAGGCCGGACTGCACCACCAGCGCGCCGATGCCGAGGTTGGTCACCATCGAGATCAGCGTGGCCAGGATGCCGAAACCATCGACCATGTCGCCGATGCGACCGTGGATGCGCTCACCGAAGATCGGGTACAGCGCCGAGCGCAGCGCCAGCGGCAGGTCGCGGCGGTACGCGAAGTAGCCCAGCGCCACGCCGACCAGCGCGTACAGCGCCCAGCCGTGCAGGCCCCAGTGCAGGAAGGTCAGCACCATCGCTTCGCGGCCGGCGGCCACGGTCCCGCCGGGTTGCCCGGGCGGATGCAGGAAATGGTCCAGCGGCTCGTAGGCGCCGTAGTACAGCAGCGCGATGCCGATGCCGGCCGAGAACAGCATCGAGACCCACGCAACGTAGCCGAAGGCCGGTGACTCCTCGTTGTGGCCCAGGCGGATGCGGCCATACGGCGAGAACGCCAGCCACAGCACGAAGCCCAGGCACAGCACGATCAGCAGCATGTACCACCAGCCGAACGCGGCCGACACCTCGGCCTGCGCCCATTGCAGCCAGTGCTCGCTGCCTTCGGGATAGAGAACGGTGAGCAGCCCGAGGATGCCGATCGACACCGAGGAGCTGAGAAAGACAAAACGGTTCAAGCGCAAGGGCGAACGCTTGGGATGAGCCAGGGAAGACATGGGATCGTCTCATCAGTCCGGGGGAGCACATGGGCGGGGCCGGACCGGTAAACCGGGCCCATGGCGTGGGGCGCGAGCGCATCCTAGGGTTTATTGATTGAACGTTCAATCAATAAAAAGCATAATGGCGGGCAGCCGATCCTTCGGGTCGCAATCCGTGGAGAGACAATGCCGAAGAAAGGCGTGGAACCGGTACGGCGCGAACAGCTTATCCGGGCCACTTTCCAGACCATCGACGAGATCGGCATGGCCGACGCGACCGTCGCCACCATCGCGAAGAAGGCAGGGCTGTCCAGCGGCATCGTCGCCCACTACTTCGGCGACAAGGACGGCCTGCTCAATGCTGCAATGCGGCAGATCCTGCGCGAACTGAAGGACGCCGTCGCCCGCTACCGCGCCGAGGCCAGCGATGACCCCCGCGAGCAGTTGCGTGCCATCGTCGATGGCAACTTCGACGACAGTCAGATCAACGGTACCGCAATGCGCGTCTGGCTCACGTTCTGGGCCGCCAGCATGCACCAGCCGGAACTGGCCCGGCTGCAGCGCGCCAACGACCAGCGCCTGTTCTCCAACCTGTGCCACCAGTTCAACCGCCTGCTGCCCCACCCGCAGGCCCGCCTGGCCGCCCGTGGCCTGGCCGCGATGATCGACGGCCTGTGGCTGCGTGGCAGCCTGGTCGGCGGCCAGTTCAACGCCGACAAGTCGCGGCGCATCGCCTACGGCTACATCGACTTCCAGTTGCAGGCTGCCGCGCTATAAGCGCTTCAGCACCCGCCCCCTTCCAAGGAGTACGCCCCATGACCACCCTGCCCGTCCAACAGCTCTACATCCACGGCCAGCGCGTCGATGCCACCAGCGGCAAGACCTTCAAGACCGTCAACCCGGCCACCGGTGAGGTGATCGCCGAAGTGCAGGTTGCCAGCCAGGCCGACGTCGAGCGCGCCGTGCAGAGCGCGGCCGAAGGCCAGAAGGTGTGGGCCGCGATGACGGCCATGGAGCGCTCGCGCATCCTGCGCCGCGCCGTCGAGCTCCTGCGCGAGCGCAACGACGAACTGGCCCACCTGGAAACCCTGGACACCGGCAAGGCGCTGGCCGAGACCACCACCGTGGACATCGTCACCGGCGCCGACGTGGTCGAGTACTACGCTGGCCTGGCCACCGCCATCGAAGGCATCCAGCTGCCGCTGCGCGAATCGAGCTTCTTCTACACCCGCCGCGAACCGCTGGGCGTGGTGGCCGGCATCGGCGCCTGGAACTACCCGATCCAGATCGCCATGTGGAAGTCGGCCCCGGCCCTGGCCGCCGGCAATGCGATGGTCTTCAAGCCGTCCGAAGTGACCCCGTTGACCGCGATCCGGCTGGCCGAGATCTACACCGAAGCCGGCGTGCCGGCCGGCGTGTTCAACGTCGTGCAGGGCCCGGGCCGCGAGATCGGGCAGTGGCTGACCGAGCACCCGGTGATCGAGAAGATTTCCTTCACCGGCGGCGTCGCCACCGGCAAGAAGGTCATGGCCAGCGCGGCGTCCTCGTCGCTGAAGGAAGTGACCATGGAGCTGGGCGGCAAGTCGCCGCTGGTGATCTGCGATGACGCCGATCTGGACCGCGCCGCCGACATCGCGGTGATGGCCAACTTCTTCAGCTCCGGCCAGGTCTGCACCAACGGCACCCGCGTGTTCGTGCCGCGCAGCATGCTGGCCGCGTTCGAGGCCGCCGTTGTCGAGCGCGTCAAGCGCATCCGCATCGGCGACCCGATGGCCGCCGAGACCAACTTCGGCCCGCTGACCAGCTTCCCGCACATGGAAAACGTGCTGCGCTACATCGAAAGCGGCAAGGCCGAAGGCGCCCGCCTGCTGACCGGCGGCGGCCGTGCCACCGAAGGCGCGCTGGCCAATGGCGCGTACGTGCTGCCGACCGTGTTCTCCGACTGCCGCGATGACATGACGATTGTCCGGGAAGAGATCTTCGGGCCGGTGATGAGCATCCTCGCCTACGACGACGAAGACGAAGTGGTGCGTCGTGCCAACGACACCACCTTCGGCCTCGCCGCCGGCGTGGTCAGCAAGGACGTCAGCCGCGCCCACCGCATCATCCACCGCCTGGAAGCCGGCATCTGCTGGATCAATACCTGGGGCGAATCGCCGGCCGAAATGCCGGTCGGTGGCTACAAGGAATCCGGCGTCGGCCGTGAGAACGGCATCTCGACCCTCGGCCACTACACCCGCATCAAGTCGGTGCAGGTCGAGCTGGGCGACTACGCCAGCGTGTTCTGACCGGCGCGCCGCCAGCACGCCCCATCGTCCGGCCACCGCGCCGATCCGACATCCCGCCGGGACGCCTGCATGCAGCACGCCCCGGCCTGCAGGAGACACCCATGAGCACCCACAACGAGTACGACTACATCATCATCGGCGCCGGTTCGGCCGGCAACGTGCTGGCTACCCGCCTCACCGAAGATGCCGATGTCAGCGTGCTGCTGCTGGAAGCCGGTGGCCCGGACTACCGGCTCGACTTCCGTACCCAGATGCCGGCGGCACTGGCCTTCCCACTGCAGGGCAAGCGCTACAACTGGGCGTACAAGACCGATCCCGAGCCCTTCATGAACAACCGCCGCATGGACTGCGGCCGCGGCAAGGGCCTGGGCGGCTCGTCGCTGATCAACGGCATGTGCTACATCCGCGGCAACGCGATGGACTATGACAACTGGGCCAGCATGCCGGGCCTGGAAGACTGGACCTACCTGGACTGCCTGCCCTACTTCCGCAAGGCCGAAACCCGTGATATCGGCCCCAATGACTACCACGGTGGCGACGGCCCGCTGCGCGTTACCACGCCGAAGGCCGGCAACAACGAGCTGTTCGCTGCGATGGTCGAAGCCGGCGTGCAGGCCGGCTACCCGCGCACCGACGACCTCAACGGCTACCAGCAGGAAGGTTTCGGCCCGATGGACCGCACGGTGACCCCGAAGGGCCGTCGTTCCAGCACCGCCCGCGGCTACCTGGACCTGGCCAAGCCGCGCCCGAACCTGACCATCGTCACCCACGCGCTGACCGACCGCATTCTGTTCTCGGGCAAGCGCGCCGTGGGCGTGCAGTGGCTGCACAGCGACCAGCCGCAGCGCGCCACCGCCCGCCGCGAAGTGCTGCTGTGCGGCGGCGCCATCGCCTCGCCGCAGATCCTGCAGCGCTCGGGCGTCGGCCCGGCCGACCTGCTGCGCAGCCTGGACATCGACCTGGTGCACCACCTGCCGGGCGTCGGCGCCAACCTGCAGGACCACCTTGAGATGTACCTGCAGTACGAGTGCAAGAAGCCGGTGTCGCTGGCGCCGGCACTGAAGCTGTACAACCAGCCGGCGATCGGTGCCGAGTGGCTGTTCCTGGGCACCGGCATCGGCGCCAGCAACCAGTTCGAGGCCGGTGGCTTCATCCGCAGCGACGCCGAATTCGACTGGCCGAACCTGCAGTACCACTTCCTGCCGGTGGCGATCAATTACAACGGCTCCAACCCGATCAAGGCGCACAGCTTCCAGATGCACGTCGGTTCGATGCGCTCACCCAGCCGCGGCCGCATCCACGTGCGCTCGAAGGACCCGCGCGAACATCCGAGCATCCTGTTCAACTACATGTCGCACGACCAGGACTGGCGCGAGTTCCGTGCGGCGATCCGCATCACCCGCGAGATCTTCGCGCAGCCGGCGCTGGCCCCGTACAGCGGCCGCGAGATCTCGCCGGGAAGCGCGCTGCAGACCGACGCGCAGATCGATGCGTTCGTGCGCGAGCACGCCGAGACTGCCTATCACCCGTCGTGCTCGAACAAGATGGGCCATGCCGACGATCCGATGGCGGTGGTCGATGGCCAGGGCCGCGTACACGGGCTGGAAGGCCTGCGCATCGTCGATGCCTCGATCATGCCGCAGGTGGTGACCGGCAACCTCAACGCGCCGACCATCATGATGGCCGAGAAGCTGGCCGACGTGATCCGCGGCCGCACCCCGCTCGCCCGTAGCACCGCGCCGTACTACAAGGCCAACGGCGCACCCGTTCGCAAGCAGGGTTGACGCAGCCGGCCCGCTTGGGGCCACGGTAGTGCCGGCCGCTGGCCGGCATCCATCGTATGGTCCGTCCAGCGCAGATGCCGGCCAGCGGCCGGCACTACCCAGCAAGGAGGCTCTTCGGGGCCTCTTCGCGTTTTCCCTACGGCGGGGTATGCTGCAATGACCGGCCGTTGTCGATACGCTCAGGGCCGGACCTAATACATCACGATTCCTGGAGGGGGAATATGAGTCTGGATCGTCCCTGGCTGCAGAGCTATCCGAAAGGCGTTCCCGCCGAGATCGACGTCAACGAGTTCCATTCGGTAGCTTCGGTCTTCGACGCTTCCGTCGCGAAATTCCGCGACCGTCCCGCCTACTCCAGCTTCGGCAAGGTCCTCACCTACGGCGAGACCGACGCGCTGGTCGAACAGTTCGCGGCCTACCTGCTCGGTGAGCTCAAGCTCAAGAAGGGTGACCGCGTCGCCCTGATGATGCCCAACTGCCTGCAGTACCCGGTGGCCACCTTCGGCGTGCTGCGCGCCGGCCTGACCGTGGTCAACGTCAACCCGCTGTACACCGCCCGCGAGCTCAAGCACCAGCTGGTCGATGCCGGCGTGACCGCGCTGGTGGTGGTCGACAACTTCGGCGACACCGTCGAGCAGGTCATCGCCGATACGCCGGTCAAGCATGTGGTCACCACCGGCCTGGGCGACCTGCTCGGCGCCAAGGGCGTGATCGTCAACTTCGTGCTGAAGTACATCAAGAAGATGGTGCCCAACTACCATCTCAAGGGCGCGGTGCGCTTCCGCCAGGCGCTCAAGCTCGGCAGCCGCCACAGCCTGCCCAAGGTCGAGATCGACCACGACGACATCGCGTTCCTGCAGTACACCGGCGGCACCACCGGCGTGGCCAAGGGCGCGATGCTGACCAACCGCAACCTGATCGCCAACATGCAGCAGGCCTCGGCCTGGATCAGTGCGTCCGGCATCGAGATGGGCAAGGAGTGGATCATCACCGCCCTGCCGCTGTACCACATCTTCGCGCTGACCGCGAACGGGCTGGTCTTCATGAAGTTCGGTGGCTGCAATCACCTGATCACCAACCCGCGCGACATGAAGGGCTTCGTCAAGGAGCTCAAGTCGGTGCGTTTCACCGCCATCACCGGCGTCAACACGCTGTTCAACGGCCTGCTCAACACCCCCGGTTTCGACACGGTCGACTTCTCCTCGCTGAAGGTCACCCTGGGCGGCGGCATGGCGGTGCAGCGCGCCGTCGCCGAGCGCTGGAAGAAGGTCACCGGCGTGACCCTGGTCGAGGCCTATGGCCTGACCGAGACCTCGCCGGCAGCCTGCATCAACCCGCTTACCCTGACCGAGTACAACGGCTCGATCGGCCTGCCGATCCCCTCCACCGATGCCTGCATCAAGGATGACAACAGTGCCATCCTGCCGCTGGGCGAGGTCGGCGAGCTCTGCATCAAGGGCCCGCAGGTGATGAAGGGCTACTGGCAGCGCCCGGAGGAAACGGCCAAGGCCATCGACGCGGACGGCTGGCTGCATACCGGCGACATGGCCAAGATGGACGAACACGGCTTCTTCTACATCGTCGACCGCAAGAAGGACATGATCCTGGTGTCCGGCTTCAACGTGTACCCGAACGAAGTCGAGGACGTGATCGCGATGATGCCGGGCGTGCTGGAAGTGGCCGCGGTCGGCGTCCCGGACGACAAGTCCGGCGAGGTGGTGAAGGTGGTCATCGTGAAGAAGGACCCGAACCTGACCGCCGAAATGGTCAAGGAGCATGCCCGGGCCAACCTGACCGGCTACAAGCACCCCAAAATCGTTGAATTCCGAAAGGAGCTGCCGAAGACCAACGTCGGCAAGATCCTCCGTCGCGAACTCCGCGATACGCCCGCCCAGTAAGGGTTTGCGGCAATCTGGACAGTGCAGGGCCCGGGGCGGAAACGTCCCGGGCCCTTTCGCATGCGACGCCGCTGAGGCGGTGTAGCATCGCCGCGTGTGTGGACCGTTCGGCCCGCCGGCCACCCACCTGACACTGCGGGCCGCATGCCGAGGACCCTTCCATGAGTACCATCGAAAAGCTGCCTTCAAGCGGCTCACCGTTCGCCACCATCCGTACCGAAGACAGCGCCGACGGCGCTGCCCACTGGCTGTTCATGCACGCCGATGCCGCCACCGGGATCCGTCCCTGCTGCCGCAAGGACATGCTCGACGAAATGTGGAGCTACATGGCGGCCATCACCCGCAGCCCTGCCGAACGCCACAACGGGACATTGCGGCATTTCGTGCTGGCCTCCGATGCCGTCGCCTACAACCTGGGCGGCGACCTGGACCTGTTCACCCGCCTGATCCGCGAAGGCAACCGCGACCTCCTGCTGAACTACGCCCAGCGCTGCGTGGAGGGCGTGCACCACCTGCACACCGGGTTCGGCGGCGACGTCCGTTCGATCGCGCTGATCCAGGGTGACGCCCTCGGCGGCGGCCTGGAAATGGCCCTGGCCTGCCACACCATCGTCGCCGAGGAAGGCAGCGGACTGGGCCTGCCGGAGGTGCTGTTCGGCCTGTTCCCGGGCATGGGTGCGTACTCCTTCCTGTGCCGGCGCGTGTCCCCCCACCTGGCCGAGAAGATCATCCTCGACGGCCGGGTCTACAGCGCCGAGGAGATGCACGCGATGGGCGTGGTCGACGTGCTGGTGAAGAAGGGCGAAGGCCGGGCGGCGGTGGAGGAACTGATCCGCCAGCAGCAGCGCACGCCGCAGTCCTATCTGGCGATGAACGCCGCACGCGCCATCGCCCAGCCGGTCAGCTACGACGAACTGCTGGAGATCACCAAGGTATGGGTCGATTCCGCCCTCGCACTCGGCGACCGCTCGCTGCGCACCATGGATCGCCTGATCAAGGCCCAGACCCGTCGCGCCAGTCTCGACGCGGCCTGATTCCTCCCCTCCCCCAGGATGGGTTCAAGCCCGGCTGGCCACCGGGCTTTTTTTGGGTTCACGCCACGCCTCAGCGCGCTTCACCATCATCGGCGGCGCCGCGCATGCGGCGTTCGGCCCGCGCGTCCAGCGCGCGCCGACCTTCCTTGATCGCCTCCTGCAGGATGCCCAGGCGCTGACGCCATTCGGTCTTGAGCTGCCAGTCGGCCATCCGCATCAGCTCGCCGGCACGGTTGGACGCGCGCATCAGGCCGAGATTGCTGGCCACGCCCTTGATCGCGTGGGATTGTTCGCGGAACACATCCCACTGCGTGGCCTCGCCGGCCTGCTCGGCCTTGCCCATGCAGCTCGCCACGTCCTCCAGGCACTGGCGGATGAACTCACGTTCGAAGCCCTCGCCCATGCCCAGCGAAGCCAGTTCGTCCAGCACGCTGCTGTCGAGCACGCCATCCTGCAGCGGCGCCGCCGGTCGCACCACCGGTGCGGCCATGGTCTTCAGCTGGGCATTGCTGGCGATCTCGGCCAGCGTATCGAGCAGGCGCACCGCAACGACGGGCTTGGCCAGGAAGGCATGTGCGCCGGCCTGGGTACAGCGCTGGATCGCCTCGGGCGTTACATCCGCACTGAGTACCAGTACCGGCGTGCGCGGACCGCCGCCGGCCTGCATCACCCGCAGTTCCTTGAGCATGTCCAGCCCGCTCATGCCCGGCATGTGCAGATCGACGATGACCGCGTCGAACTCGCTGTCGGCCAGCGCATCCAGCACCGCCTCACCGCCGTCCACGCACAGCACGCGATGGCCGGCCTTCTGCAGCAGGCGCTGCAGGACCATGCGGTTGGCCTCGTGGTCGTCGGCCACCAGGATCTGCATGCTGCGCACGCGGGCGCGATGGCGCAGGAACGGATCGGCAAAAGCGATCACGTTGCCGCCCGGGCCCGCGTCTTCGTCGCCGCTCAGGCTCGGCACCGCGCCCGGCACCTGCGGCTGCGGCGGCGCGAACGGCAGCTCGACCCAGAAGTGGCTGCCGCGCGGCGGGTTTTCCAGATAACCGATGTCACCGTCCATCGCCTCGACCAGGCCTTTGGCGATGGTCGTGCCCAGCCCCGTCCCCTCGTGGCGGCGCGCCATGCTGACATCGGCCTGCTCGAACGCGTCGAACAGCCGTGCACGCATGGCAGGTGGCACGCCGATGCCGGTGTCGAGGATGTCGAAGCGCAACCGCACCGCCCCGCTGGCATCGGCCTGCACCACGCCGACACGTATCTCGACCCGGCCATGGTCGGTGAACTTGACCGCGTTGCCGGCCAGGTTCAGCAGGATCTGCCGCAGGTGCCCGACATCGCCGCGCACGCGTGGCGGCACACCATCGGCCACCTTCACCCGGTAATCCAGCCGTTTGGCCTTGGCCTGTGGCAACAGGATCAGACCGATCGCCTGGATCACGTCGGCCACGGCGAAGTCCTCGGCCACCACGCGCAGCTTGCCGGCCTCGATGGCCGAGATGTCCAGCACTTCCTCCACCAGTGCCAGCAGGCTGCGCGACGACGCCTGGATGGTGTTGAGGCACTCGCGCTGCTCGTCATCCAGGCGCGTGGTGGCCAGCACTTCGGTCATGCCGTTGAGACCGTTCAACGGCGTGCGGAACTCATGGCTCATGTTGGCCAGGAACCGGCTCTTGGCCTCGCTGGCGCGGCGCGCCTCGGCCATCGCTTCGGTCAACTGCCGCAGCAATGTCGAGAAGTACAGCGGCACCGCTGCCAGGCCCAGCCAGAGGCCGATGGCCAGGCGGAAATTCTGTTGCCAGTAAGGCGTCAGCATCACGGTGCAACCGAAGCTCACCATCGCCATGGCCACCGCCACGTACAGATAGTGGTTGCCAAAGCGCATGCCATTGCCGACCGTCACCCACATCACCACGATGTAGACCCAGGCCAGCGGCTCACCCATCTGCACCATGCCGGCAGCAATGAGGCCGTAGTCAGCCAGCATGCCCAGCACGCGGCGGGGATCGGAACGCGCCGGCCGCCACAGCAGCCAGCCGAACAGCAACAGTGACAGGCTCAGGCCGGTCAGCACGATCGCCAGCACACCGACGTACTGGGTATGCGGCAGATCGTGGCGCGGTGCCGGCAACAGTACGTAGGCCAGGATCAGGCTGATCAGCACGATGCGGACGATCTGCTGGCCGTGCTCGCTGTCCTGGCGCTGGGACAGGCGCAGCCGCAGCTGCGACAACAGGCGTTTCACGCGCCCAGCCCCGGGCGCGCGGACGCCATCGAATGCTCGGCGCAGATCTGGTCGAGCTGTTCGCGGCCGCGCAGCAGCGCGTCCACGCATCGGGGATCGAACAGGCGGCCACGCTGGGCGTAGAGATAAGCCAGGGTGGCTTCCATGGTCCATGCTTCCTTGTACGGACGGGGCGAAATCAGGGCGTCGAAGACATCGGCGACGGCCACGATGCGCGCTTCCAGCGGAATCGCGTCGCCGACCAGCCCATCGGGATAGCCACTGCCGTCATAGCGCTCATGATGACGCAGTGCGATCAACGCGCCAACCTGGATGAAGCGATTCTGGCTGCCGCTCAGCAGTTCATGGCCAATCCGCGGGTGCCGGCGCATGATCGCCAGTTCTTCCTCGTTGAGCTTGCCCTGCTTGAGCAGCACCGCATCGGGAATGGCGATCTTGCCCATGTCATGCAGCGGCGCAGCCATTTCGATCAGGCGCACCTCCTCTTCGGGCAGCCCGAGCTGTTCGGCGATCAGTCCGGCCACGCGCGCCATGCGCTCCAGGTAGGCGCTGGTGCCGGCATCACGGAACTCGATCGCGCGTGCCAGCCGCGACAGCGTTTCGCGCTCGCGCTCTTCGACCTCATGCATGCTGGCCAGCAGGCGCTGCTCCAGCGACAGCGCCCGCTGCTTCACGTTCTCGGTCTGCTGGCGCAGCTGCAGCAGGTTGTAGCAGCGCGCCCGCAGCTCGCGCGGGCGGATCGGCTTGACCAGGAAGTCGATGACGCCTGCTTCCAGTGCCGCTTGCCGGATCGGCTCGTCACCGACCACGGTGATCAGGATCACCGGAATGTCACGGTGCTTGGGCAGGCGACGGAAACGACGGGCGAATTCCAGCCCATCCATCTCCGGCATGCGGTAATCGAGCAGCAGCAGGTCGACCGGATGGGCTTCGCACCAGGCCAATGCGGTCAGCGGGTCTCCGAAGTCATACACGCTCAGTTCCGGCGCGATGTCTTCGATGACGTGACGCAGCATCGTCCGGGCCGAAGTCTGGTCGTCAACGATGACGATGTTCAACGCGTACTCTGCCTGGTTTCTCGACCACGCTGGATCATCAGCAGGCGAGGATACTCTGCCGCTGCGAACGCTCGCACCCTGCATCGGCCTGACTCCCGTGTCATGCGTCCCGATTCATGATCGTCATCACAATGTGAAGCGGACTCCCCACACCGTGCCCTCCCCCTGGCGCCGATCAAGCCATAACAGGCGTCAAGGTAGTGCAATTACGATACGCCGAGTGCGGGACGCGTCAATCGCGCCGTCTCGTTTCGGGACGGCGCGCACAATCGGGAGTCAGAAAGGCGACTTACTGCTCCGGACGCATGTACGGGAACAGCAGTACATCGCGGATCGAGCTGCTGCCGGTCAGCAGCATCACCAGGCGATCCACGCCGATGCCGAGGCCGCCGGTCGGTGCCATGCCGTACTCCAGCGCACGGATGTAGTCGGCGTCGTAGTGCATGGCCTCGTCATCGCCACCTTCCTTCGCCGCCACCTGGGCCTGGAAGCGCTGGGCCTGGTCTTCCGGATCGTTCAGCTCGGAGAAGCCGTTGGCCAGCTCCTTGCCGTTGACGAACAGCTCGAAGCGGTCGGTGTAGCCCGGGTCATTGTCGTTGGCACGGGCCAGCGGCGAGACCTCCACCGGATGGTCGGTGATGAAGGTCGGCTGGATCAGGGTGTGCTCGACGGTGGCCTCGAAGATCTCCAGCAGCAGCTTGCCCCAGCCGTAGGACGGCTTGACGCGGATCTTCAGGCGCTCGCAATGGCGCAGCAGCGCGTCGCGGTCGGTGCAGTCCGCCGCAGAGATTTCCGGATTGTGGTGGCGCACCGCCTCGTCCATGCGCCAGCGGCGGAATGCCGGGCCCAGGTCGATCTTCGCGCCGTCCCATTCGACCTCGGTGCCACCGTTGACGGCCTTGGCCACGTCACGGATCACGCCTTCGGTCAGGTCCATGATCTCGTTGTACGTGGCATAGGCCTCGTACAGCTCCATCATGGTGAATTCCGGGTTGTGGCGGGTGCTGACGCCTTCATTGCGGAAGTTGCGGTTGATCTCGTACACGCGCTCAAGGCCACCCACGGTCAGGCGCTTGAGGTACAGCTCCGGCGCCACGCGCAGGTACAGGTCCAGGTCCAGCGCATTGTGGTGGGTGGTGAACGGCTTGGCCGCCGCGCCGCCGGGGATGTAATGCATCATCGGCGTCTCGACTTCCAGGAAGTCGCGGTTGTCCAGCCACGCGCGCATGGCGCGGATGATCTTCGAGCGCTTGATGAACACCGCGCGCGACTCCGGGGTCACGATCAGGTCGACGTAACGCTGGCGGTAACGCTGCTCGACGTCGGCCAGGCCATGCCACTTGTCCGGCAGCGGGCGCAGCGACTTGGTCAGCAGGCGGATCGATTCGGCCTTGACCGACAGCTCGCCGGTCTTGGTACGGGTCAGGCCGCCTTCGACGGCGATGATGTCGCCCACGTCCCAGCCCTTGAAGGCGGTATAGGCATCGCCCAGCACCGCGCCCTGCAGGAACAGCTGGATGCGGCCGGACTCGTCCTGGATCTGCGCGAAGCTGGCCTTGCCCATGATGCGCTTGGCCATCAGGCGGCCCGCCATCTTCACCTGGCGGCCGTTGCCTTCCAGGGCCTCGGCGGTCCAGGTTTCGGCATCTGCGAATTCTTCCTGCAGGCGGCCGGCGAAGTCCTCGCGACGGAAGTCGTTCGGGTACGCGATGCCCTGCCCACGCAGCGCTTTGAGTTTCTCACGGCGCTCGGCGATCAACTTGTTTTCGTCGACGGGGGGGGTATCGGTAGCTTCGCTCATGGATCTGCGGGAATCGTGTAGTGAGGGGGGATGCAGCGCCCGGCACAGCCGGTTGCCCAGCATACCAAAACCGCCCAGTCCCAGCCCTGGGCCGGGCCCGCCCCGGTAGCCGCCAACCTTGGTTGGCGCTGTGCGTGTCGACCAAGGTCGACACCTACCGGGCGGATCGGCCGGCCCTGCTCCGCCGCTACCTGTTGCCGGGGAACGCCTGGCGCAACTCATCCACCAGCACCCGCTGGTTCTCCGAATAGTCCACCGGCACCGACACCAGGTGCACCCCGCCCTCGTTGAAGGCCGCTTCCAGGGTCGGGATGAACTGCTCGATGGCCGTCACCTCGTGGCCCTTGCAGCCATAGGCCTCGGCGTACTTCACGAAATCGGGGTTGCTGAAGGTCATGCCGTAGTCGGTGAATCCGTCCACGGCCTGCTTCCAGCGGATCATGCCGTAGGCACCGTCGTTGAGGATCAGCACCACCAGGTTCAGGCCCAGCCGGCGGGCCGTCTCCAGCTCCTGGCTGTTCATCATGAAGCCGCCGTCGCCGCACACCGCCAGCACCCGCCGCTGCGGATACAGGATCGAGGCCATGATCGCCGACGGCAGGCCCGCGCCCATCGTCGCCAGCGCGTTGTCCAGCAGCAGCGTGTTGGCCACCTGGGTGCGGTAGTTGCGCGCGAACCAGATCTTGTACATGCCGTTGTCCAGCGCCACGATGCCATCCGGCGGCATCACCTGGCGCACGTCGCGCACCAGCCGCTGCGGGGTGAACCCGACCTCTTCGGCCCGGTCGGCCAGGTGTTCGAGGATGGTCGCGCGCAGCGGCAGCAGCGCAGCGGCATTCGGCACCGCGCCCTCGATGCGGTCGGCCAGCTGGGTCAGCGAACGACCGATATCGCCGATCACCTCCACCTGCGGGAAATACACCTGTTCCACCGCCGCCTGCGAGTACCCGATATGGATCACCGTCGGCCCACCCGGGCGCATCACGAATGGCGGCTTCTCGGTGACCTCGTGGCCGATGGTCACGATCACGTCGGCCTGGTCGATCGCCATGTGCACGTAATCGCGCTCGGTCAGCGCCGCGGTGCCCATGTACAGGCCTGAACCACCGGCCACCGCGCCCTTGCCCATCTGCGTGGTGAAGAACGGGATGCCGGCGCGCAGCACGAACGCGGACAGCGCGTCGCTGGACTGCGGCCGCGAGGCCGCCGAAGCGATCATCAGCAGCGGCCGCTTTGCATTGCGGATGAGCTCTGCTGCCCGATCCAGCGCCTCCGGGCTGGCAATGGGACGGTCCACCGCGTGCGGCGGAATCAGCGCCACGCCCTCGACCTCATCGGCAGCAATGTCTTCGGGCAGCTCCAGCAACACCGGGCCCGGGCGCTCTTCCTGGGCGACACGGAACGCCTCGCGGACGATGGTCGGAATGGTGCGTGCCGAGACGATCTGCCGCGCCTGTTTGGTCAGCGGCTTCATCGTGCCGACGATGTCGACGATCTGGAAGCGCGCCTGCTTGCTGGCGACGATGCCCTTCTGGCCGGTGATCATGATCACCGGCCACGCACCCAGCAGCGCATAGGCGGCGCCGGTGGTGAAGTTGAGCGCGCCCGGGCCGAGCGTGGCCAGGCATACGCCCGGCTTGCCGGTCAGGCGGCCGTAAGTGGCCGCCATGAACACCGCCGCCTGTTCGTGGCGGGTGATGACCAGTTCGATGCTGGAATGGCGGAGCGACTCGACCACGTCGAGGTTTTCTTCGCCGGGAATGCCGAAAATGCGCTCGACGCCTTCGTTCTCAAGTGCGGCGACGAGCAGATCTGAACCCTTGGACATCGGATGCCGTCCTTTGTGCTGGACTGATGGTGGATCGTTGCAGGAAGGATGAGAGCCGCGCGTCAATGCTTGTCGAACCACACTGTCTGCGCGTTGACGAATTCACGGATGCCGAAGTGCGAGAGCTCGCGGCCGAAGCCGCTCTTCTTCACACCGCCGATCGGCACGCGAGGGTCGGAAGCGGAGAAGCCGTTGACGAACACACCGCCGGTCTGCAGCCGGCGCGCCAGCTGCATGGCCCGCGCGCGGTCACCGGTCCACAGGTTGCCGCTGAGGCCGAACTCGCTCTGGTTGGCCAGTTCCACCGCGTGGTCGGCATCGCGGGCGCGGCTGATCGAGGCCACCGGCCCGAACGTTTCCGTGTCAAAGGCCTGCATGCCCGGCTCCACGTCCGCCAGCACGGTGGGCGCATAGAACGCGCCCGGACGATCGAGCTGATGGCCGCCGACGAGCAGCTTCGCGCCTGCGTCCACCGAGGCGCGCACCTGCGCGTCCAACTGTTCCAGCAGGTCCTGGCGTGCCATCGGACCAATGCGATTGCCCGCTTCACGGCCATCACCGATGGTCAGCGCCTGCACTTTCTGGCAGAACTGCGCCACGAAGCGGTCGTACACCGCGTCTTCAACGATGATGCGCTTGCCGGCAATGCAGACCTGCCCGGTGTTCTGGAAGCGCGAGGTCACCGCCGCATCGACGGCCGCATCCAGGTCAGCGTCAGCCAGCACGATGAACGGATCCGAGCCGCCCAGTTCCAGCACCACCTTCTTCAGCGCCTGCCCGGCCTGGGCAGCGATGCTGCGGCCTGCGGCCACGCTGCCGGTCAGGGTGACGGCGGCGATGCGGTCATCGGCGATCGCACGGCTGGTACCCTCGCGGCTGATGTTGGCGGCGATGAAGGTGCCTTCCGGCAGCCCGGCATCACGCCAGGCGGCATCGAGCAGCTGCGCGGTGCCGACGATGTTCTCGGCCGGCTTCAGCAGGAAGCCGTTGCCGCCCATCAGGATCGGTACCGCCGCGCGCATCACCTGCCAGTACGGGAAATTCCACGGCATGATGCCCAGCACCACGCCCAGCGGCAGGTAGGACACGTTAGCCTTGTCGTCGGGCACCTGGGTCGGCTCGTCGCGCAGGAACTGCGCACCGTGGTCGGCGTACCAGTCGCACAGCACGGCACACTTCTCGATCTCGGCCAGTGCTTCGGCCTGGACCTTGCCCATTTCGGCAGTGGCCAGCGCGGCCAGCGTCTCGCGGTCACGGCGCAGTACGCCCGCCATCGCACGCAACACCTGCGCTCGCTGTTCCAGGCTGCGGGCGCTCCAGGCGGCGAAACCGGCCTGACCGCGATCGAGGATCGCTTCCAGCTCGGCATCCGTGGCGAAGGGATGGCTGGCGATCTGCTGGCCGGTGGCCGGATCGCGGGAAATGGCGGTGGTGGGGGCAGCGGACATGCAGGTCTCCTGGTGTCTCGACGACGGGCGGCGGCCCGTCTCCTGCACAGGAATGTGGACCCGATTGGCGGAGGCAACAAGGCGTCTGCTTATCCTGTGACCTGCACTTACCTGTCTGAATGGGGGCTCTTGCAGGGCTGCGCCCTGCACCCGCAGAGGCAACGGCAACAGCCGAAGCAGCAGCAACAGCGGGCTATCCGTGGGATGGCGAGGTGGGTCCGGTTGCGGGAGACGCCGTAAACCCGTCCTTGGGGGCTTGGCCGCGGCATCCATGCCGCGGACACTCCCGCAACCGGACCCACCCCGCCTTCGACGGTTTTCCGCGATCTGTCGGAAATGCTCTTGGGGTCAGATCCGTTTTCCATAGGAAAACGGATCTGACCCCGGAATTTCTTTCGATATCTGACAGATGTGTCGACCAAGGTCGACACCTACCAACAGCCGCGTGAACCTTTCAAAGGTGGGGCGGTGTCGGAGTGCGGGGTGTCAGCCGCATGCATGCGGCTGCCAAGCCCCCAGGGACGGGTTTACGGCGTCCCCGCACTCCGACACCGCCCCGCCAACCCACGGAATCCAGCTCTAGCTCTGGCTCTGGCTTTGGCTTTGGCCGTTGCATTGAGCAGGTGCAGGGCTGCAAGCCCTGCCGACCAACCTACCTACGCGGCAGGTAAGTGACCAGGGAAAGATCGTGCCGGCTCTCCGGCACCAGCGCCACGTACTGCAGGTCCAGCAGCCCGCGCGTGGGATGGTTCAGCTTCTTCGCACCCTCATCGAACCGGCGCACGTCGTGCTCCGGCCACCACTGGCGGAACTCCTCGCTATGCGCCGCGATGTCCTCCACCAGCGCCAGGAACGGCGCCTTGTCCGGCGCCTGCGCCATCGCCGCACGGAAGCCTGCCAGCAGGCCGCGGGTCATTTCTTCCCAGTTGAGGATCAGCGTGCGGTACGGCGGGTACAGGAACATCAGCCGCAGCGTGTTGCGCTCATGCGGCGCCAGTTGGCTGTAGTCCACGAACAGATCGGCGATGGCCGGGTTCCAGGCCAGGATGTCGAAGCGGGTGTTGCGCACATAGGCCGGGATCGGCTGCATCGCCTCCACCAGCTGGCGCAAGCCGTCGGTCACGCTCTCGTCCGGTGATTCCAGCGGCACGCCGTAGCCGGAGAGCGCGAACGCGTAGGCGCGTTCGTCGTCGCTCATGCGCAGCACCTGCGCCAGGCGCTCCAGCACCTCGGGCGAGGCGCGCACTTCACGGCCCTGCTCGATCCAGGTGTACCAGCTGACGCTCACCCCGATCGCCAGCGCGACTTCCTCGCGCTTCAGGCCCGGGGTACGCCGGCGCCCGGCCGGCAGGCCGAGCGTGGCAGGATCGACACGGGCGCGGCAGGCCTTGAGAAAGCCGCCGAGTTCCTTGCGTTCACTTTCGCTGCGCATCATCGCTACCGCCGTACCCGTTGTAGCGTCGAGCCATGCTCGACGCATCTGCTACTGCGCCAACAGCAGCCGAGCATGGGCTCGGCCCCACATCGGAAGCGTGATCAGCCACCCTCGGCGTTGCGCACGAGGGTGACGATATCCGCGCAGGCGCGCCGATCAGGCATCGACGCGCTTGGAGCCCACGGCCAGGCCGGCCTTCAGGCTGGCCTCGACGAACTCGTCCAGGTCGCCGTCCAGCACCTTCTGCGTGTCCGACCGTTCGATGCCGGTGCGCAGGTCCTTGATGCGGCTCTGGTCGAGCACGTAGTTGCGGATCTGGCTGCCCCAGCCGATGTCGGACTTGGTGGCTTCCACCGCGTCCTTCTCGGCATTGCGCTTCTGGATCTCCAGTTCATACAGCTTGGCGGCCAGCATCTTCATCGCGTTGTCGCGGTTCTGGTGCTGGCTGCGGCCGGTCTGGCAGGCCACGACGATGTTGGTCGGGATGTGGGTGATACGCACCGCCGACTCGGTCTTGTTCACGTGCTGGCCACCGGCACCGGACGAACGGTACACGTCGGTACGCAGGTCGGCCGGGTTGATGGTGATGTCGATGTTGTCGTCGATTTCCGGCGACACGAACACCGAGGTGAAGCTGGTGTGGCGGCGGTTGTCCGAGTCGAACGGCGACTTGCGCACCAGGCGGTGCACGCCGGTCTCGGTCTTCAGCCAGCCATAGGCATAGTCGCCTTCCACGCGCAGCGTGGCCGACTTGATGCCGGCAACGTCGCCACCGGACACTTCCATCAGTTCGGTCTTCCAGCCGCGCGACTCGCACCAGCGCAGGTACATGCGCAGCAGGATCTCGGCCCAGTCCTGGGCTTCGGTGCCGCCGGCACCGGCCTGGATGTCGACGAACGCCGCCGCATTGTCCATCTCGCCGGAGAACATGCGCTGGAACTCCAGCTTCTCCACGTGGGCCTGGTGCTTGTCCAGGTCGGCGACCACGGCCAGGGCGGTGTCCTCGTCCTGCTCGGACTCGGCCAGCTCCAGCAGCTCGGTGGCATCGTTCAGGCCATCGAGCACCGAGGCGATGCCGCCCACGGTCTTTTCCAGGCTGGAACGTTCGCGGCCCAGGTTCTGGGCGTACTCGGCGTTGTTCCAGACGTCGGGGCTTTCCAGCTCCCGCGTTACTTCTTCAAGACGCTCTTTCTTGGCGTCGTAGTCAAAGATACCCCCGAAGCGACAGCACGCGATCGGTCAGATCGGTGATGCGCTGGCGGACAGGATTCAGTTCGATCATGTCGGCGGTTATGCATTCAAAAGATGACTGGTAATGATACCGCAGGCTGCGGGTGCCCGGAATGAGGGCCTCACCCTGCCCCCAGCGCCTGCCGCAGCAGCGGCAGCTGGCGCCGGCTGCACGGCACTTTCGCCCCGTCGGCCATGTGCAGCAGGGCCTCGCCACCGTCCAGCGGCTCGATCGAGCGCAGCTGGCCCCGATGGATCAGCCAGCTGCGGTGCGGGCGCAGGAACTCGCCCGGGTCGAGCCGCTGCTCCAGCACCGCCATGGTGATCCGCAGCGGATAGTCGTGGCCGCGTACCCGCAGGTTCACATAGTTCCCCGCGGCCTGGGCATACTCCACGTCCGCCGTGGCGACCAGGAACTCCTTGCCCAGCTTGCGCACCAGGAAGTGCTGGGGGCGCTCGACCGGCTCCACCGGCGGGCCGACGTCCGGCTCGGCCAGCAGGCTCGCCTCGCCCTGCCTGCGCCGGCCGAACCAGCTGGCAAAGTGCTCCAGTGCCACGAACATCGCAAACGTGCGTACATCCTTCAGGTATTCGTAGGCAAAACGCTCCAGCCAGCCGGCATCATCCTGGTAGCGATGGCCCAGCGACCCGTAGGCCAGGTGCCGCAGCAGCACCATCCCCACCACGTGCAGCAGCGACCAGCCGACGCTGGCCAGCAGATACAGCGGCAATCGCCGCTTCCAGGTATCGGCATGCAGCGGCCAGCGCTCGCAGCCCCACCACAGCAGCGGCAGGGTCAACAGGACCAGGCCGAGGCTGCTGAACTCCCAGATCATCGGCTCCCACAGCCCGAGATCGGCGCCGCGGCGACTGGCGTCCATCACTTCCACCAGCGCATTGGTCACTGCCGAGGCCGACAGGATCGCCGCCCATACCAGCAGCCGGGTTGAAGTACGCCAGCGCGATGGTCGGCCCTGAGTCATTGCTGCATCCATGTCGTTGCGGTGCTCCAGCCTGCCTCAAGGGACAAAGGGTAGCGGCTCCATTGATCCCACCACCCCCGCCATTGGTCACTGCGTCGGTTCCAGCGGCCCCTTGCCAGTCGCCGCACGGACCGGGCGGCGTCACCTTGGCTCGACTCTCCGGCACACCACCACCATGACCCGACGCTACGACATCGACGCCCTGCGCGTGTTCGCCTTCGCCCTGCTGATCCTCTACCACACCGCCATGGCCTACGTGGACGACTGGGGCTTTCACCTCAAGAGCGTGCATACCGCCGAATGGCTGCAGTGGCCGATGCTGTTCGTCAACCGCTGGCGGATGTCGCTGCTGTTCCTGATCTCGGGTATCGCCATCGCGCTGATGCGGCCGGAAGGCAGGTTGCTGCGCTTCGCCGGCCTGCGCACCTGGCGGCTGCTGCTGCCGCTGCTGTTCGGCATGTTCGTGATCGTGCCGATCCAGCCCTATTGCGAAGGCGTGGCCAACGGCCACGTGGTACCCGGCTTCGGCCAGTTCCTGCTGCGCTACTGGCAGGTGCGGCCGTGGCCGGAAGGCAGCTTCGCCGGCTGGCAGTACGGCATCACCTGGAACCACCTGTGGTACCTGGCCTATCTGTGGAACTACACGCTGGCCTTGGCCCTGTTGATGCCATTGCTGGGAACGGCGGTGGTTCGCCGCGCGATGGCGCTCTGCGCAGCATCGCCGATGCTGCTGATCGGCCTTCCGTCCGCCCTGCTGCTGGCCTGGGTGATCTGGCTGGAGCCGATCTACCCGTCCACCAATGCCCTGCTCGGCGACTGGTACCAGCACGCGAAGTACGCGACGGTGTTCCTGGCCGGCTACCTGCTGGGTCGTGAACCGGTGTTCTGGGAGCGCGTGGTCGCCCTGCGCCGCACCACGCTATGGCTGGCGCTGGCTGCCGTCGGCTGGTATCTGGGGTTGCGCATCCTCGGCCAGGTATTGCCCGCCGATTCCCAGCTGCGGCAATGGCCCGAACCGTTCTGGGACCTGCAGGGCCGGGCCAGCCAGTCGCTTTACGTATGGACCGCGCTGCTGGCCATCCTCGGCTGGGGAAAGGTCTTCCTCGATCGCCCGTTCCGCTGGCTGCCGTACTGCACCGAGGCGATCTATCCCTGGTACATGCTGCACCAGAGCCTGATCATCGTGCTGCTGTTCTGGCTCAAGCCACTTCAGTTGGGCCCGTGGATGGAACCGGCCCTGCTGCTGGCCGGTACTGTCGGCGGCTGCCTGCTGATCCATGAGTTGCTGATCCGTCGCGTGCGTTGGCTGCGGCCCCTGTTCGGCCTGCGTGCGAATCCGCCGGCGGCGCCAATGGCGCGCACCGCAGTAGTGTAGAGCCGAGCCCACGCTCGGCTGCTTCTGCCATGAGCCGAGCGCAGGCTCGGCTCTACATTGAGGCAGTCGAGCCAGCTCGACTCTACACGGGTGCCCGAGCGATCAACGCACCTCGAACTCGCCCACCAGCACGGTTTCGGCGCGATCCTTCAGCCGCATCGTCACCATCTGGTCCTTCTGCTTGGCCGTGCCCCAATGGGTGGTCAGGCGCAGCATCAGCGTCGTCGCACCGGTCACCAGCTGCTGGCGACTGCCGAAATAGTTCGCCTCGACCTTGTACTTGCCCGGCTTGGCGTTGCGCAGCGAGAACTGCTCGGGGCCATAGCCGCCGGTGAAGTCCTGCGACATCCGCCCGCCCTGGTAGGTCTGGCGGTTGCCGTAGTAGGCACGCTCGCCGTTCGGGTCGGTCACCCACAGGTCCATGTCGCTGTTGTCGGCATCCCAGGACAGCACCACGCGCAGGTCCAGCGGCATTGCCTGCAGCAGGCGCGGGTCGATGGCCGAGGTATCCAGCCGTGGCGTGCTGCGCGCCACCAGGTTGGTCAGCTCATCCAATGCGATCAGGGCGATGCCATCGAAGCGGCTGTCCCACGGCCGCACCACCACCTGGTACAGCGGCGCCAGCGCCTGCTGCGGCTTGCCGGCCGCTGCCAGCGCCAGGCCCAGGTCGCGGAAGCTCTGCGGTTCTTCCTGGCCCATCGCCAGCACCTGCTCGAACACCGGCACCGCCAGTGCCGGGGCATCAGCCTGCATCAGCCGGTAGCCGAGCACGCGCAGCAGATGCCGGTTGTCCAGATCCATCTCGGCCAGGTTCGACAGTACCCGCAGTGCCAGTTCGCGCTGGCCCTGCTCCAGCAGCAGGTCGGCCACATCGAGGAAGAACGCGCTGCTGTCGGCGTGGGCATCGCGCTCGGCCAGATAGCGGTCGTAGAGTTGCGACGGCGGGCCCTCGCGCAGGCGCCGGGCGATGGCCGAGTCCGGCTGCCAGGCCGCCAGCTGGATGCCGAGTTGGCCGTCGTTGGCAGCAGCGGGCGCAGCGACACGGCCACCAGTGACCGTGATTGAATCCAGGGCCTTGTTCGATGCAGGCGCTGAGCGACGCGCACGCGCGCTGCTGGCTTCCATGCGCTGCTCGGCGGCGGCGGCCATCGGTGCCGGGGCGGGTGGTGCCGCCGGGGCCGGCGCGGCGAGCATCGCCACCGGCGCTGATTCCATCGCGTAGTCCGCGGAGGCCACTTCGAGTGCCCCGCCCTTCGGCTGCGGCGGCACACCCTTCGGCCAGCTGCGGTTCCACCACTGCTGGCGCTCCTTCCAGCGAGCGGCCACTTCATCCAGGCGCTGGCGATCGGCTGCGGCGCGATCACTTACCTGCACTGCAAACCTGGCGTCGTACTCGGCGCGCAACGTGCCCGAAGGGCGGATCGCATAGCGCAGGTAGTCCTCCAGCGTCTCCAGCACGATCAGCGAGGTATCCGGCCCGACCAGGCCGAACTGTTGTGACAGGCGCTGCATCGCCTCACGGTTGCCACGGCGGTCGGCGGCCAGCTGCTGCAGGCGCGCCTGCGCCCACAAGCCTGCCAGCAGTTCACCGTCTTTGCTCTTCTGCGTGGCGGGCAGCGCCTGCCATTCGCCGCCACCCACGCGCACCCGCATCGGCACGCCGTCGGCCGCCAGTCGTGCATGCAGCCACAACCAGCCCTGGGCTTCACTGCGACGATCGATCACCACGTCCTGCACGCCGCGCCCTGCATCGACCTGCACATCCAGCGGCGACGACAGCAGCTCACGGGCGGCCAATTCGACATCCTTCCCCAGCGCTACGAAGCGACCGCCATGCGCTTCGCTCCATCCACGCAGTCGCACGGCATCGGTGCGCGCGCCGGCGCTGCTGACCGCAAACAGGCGTTGGTCCGGCGCCATCGCCGGCAGCTGTTCCGGCCCATAGGTCAGCAGGCCATCGCTGAACAGCAGGTATTCCTTCACGCTCGATTGCGGCTGCCACTGCGCCAGCGCGCTGGCACCGTCCGGGCGTACGGCCTGCAGTGCCGCACGCAGCTCACTCCAGTTACCGGCGCGGATGCGGAAGCGCCTTACCGGCTCGGCGCGATCCCGCAGCACGGTCAAGGCCACGGTGCCGTCACCCAGCGCAGCGAAGTAGCGATCCAGCAGGGCGAACTCCCGTGAGCGATCGCGCTGTCCCGCCGATCCGGAGCCGTCCCACAGCAGGCCGATCTCGCTGGGCAGCGTGCGCGGCTTACTGCTGGCCGCCACCGGCAGTTGTGCCAGCAGGTAGTGCCCATCCTGCCAGGGCGCCACCTGGACCTGCGCCTGACGTGCTGCCGGCAGGTTCCACTGCAGCTGCTGCGGCAACTGCGCGCCCTTGCCCTGCCACAGCAGTTGGCCCGCGCTGATGCGGAAGGGTGCCGTACCTGCAGTGGTCGCGCCGGGTGTCTGCAGTTTCAGTTCAACCGAGGCCGCGCCGGCGGCGAACTGCAGCGGCAGCGTCCACTGCCAGCCTTGTCCGGCGAAGGCCAACGGCTCGCGAATCACCAGCTCCACGCGCCGGCTACCGCCGGCCGGCAGCGGGTAGATGCGCAACCGGAACTGGTTGCCGGCGGTCTGTTCCAGCAGGCCCGGGTCGACCCCGCGACGGGCGATCTCCTCGAACACCTGGCGGCCGCGATCCTTGGGCACCGGCACCGCGTCACGCATCTCGCCGTTGATATCCAGCGCGAAGCCGCTGACCTGCTGACCGTCGGCCAGCGGGAACTGCAGCTCGCCCTCCAGCACGCGCCGGTTCGGGTTGTGGAATTCCAGTGTGATCCGGGTCTGGGCGATGCCGGCCTGGACTTCGCCTTCGATGCGGGCGTGTCGCAGCTGCACCGCCTGCTCGGCGGCCGGGGCAATCAGCAAAGGCATGCTGGCCTGCGGCCGGGAGATCGGCGGCGACTGCGCGCCAGCGGGCCAGGCCGCGAGGGCCAGCAACAACACAGTGCAGCAACGGACGAAGACCATGAGCGGACTCCAGTGGGATCGTGAACCTTTGAACGCACCAGCAACCGTAATGGGGTTGGCGCCCCCAAAAAGGGGACGGAGGGGATTAAGTCGCAAGTGGCAAACAAGGCACAAGCGACTTAATCCCCTCCGTCCCCTTTTTCTATGCGGGCAGGCAGTGCTCCACGATCAGCTGGATGGCGCTGCCGCCGCGATAGTCGTCGCAGGCGAGGCGATAGGCGAGATGCACATGGCGACCGGGCGCGTTGCCGTGCCAGCCGCCGAAGTGGATCGCGTTGATGGTGCCGGGCACGCCCGGCAGGCGCAGCTCCAGCTTCAGGTGACGCTCCTTCAGCACGCGCCAGTTGGCCACTTCGAAGTGGCCGTCGAACAGCGGCTCGGGGAAGCCCTGGCCCCATGGGCCTGCCAGACGCAGCGCATCGGCATGGCGATGATCGAGTTCGTTGGCGGCCAGCTCACCGTCGCTGAGGACCTGCTGCTGCAGTGCCGCCGGATCGAGCATTTCCAGCACCACGGCGACGAAGGCGGCCTTGAAGTCATCGACGTGGTCACGCCGCAGGCTGAGCCCGGCCGCCATGGCGTGGCCGCCGAAGCGTTCGATCAGGCCCGGATGGCGCGCGTCGACCAGCGCCAGGGCGTCACGGATGTGCAGGCCGGGAATCGAGCGCGCCGAGCCACGCAGGGTGTCGGCGCCCGGTTCGGCCGGGGCAAAGGCGATCACCGGGCGATGCAGGCGGTCCTTCATCTTCGACGCGACCAGGCCGACCACGCCCGGATGCCAGTCGGCATCGAACAGGCAGGCCGCCACCGGTCGCTGACCGGCCATGTCCAGCACCACCCGGGTCAACGCCTGCTCGGCATCGTCGGTCATCGACTGCTGCACGGCGCGCCGTTCCGAATTGATCTGCTCCAGCGTCTGCGCGATCTCGCGCGCCTGGCGCGGGTCTTCGGTCAGCAGCAGCGCGATGCCCAGCGCCATGTCTTCCAGCCGGCCCGCGGCATTCAGGCGCGGGCCGAGCGCGAAGCCGATGTCGGTGGCTGTGAGCCGCGCGGCATCACGGCCGCTGGCTTCGATCAGCGCACGCAGGCCGACACAGCCCTGCCCCGCGCGCAGACGCCGCAGGCCCGCGCTGACCAGTGCCCGGTTGTTCGGATCCAGCGCCACCAGGTCGGCGACGGTGCCGACCGCCACCAGGTCCAGCAGCGTGGTCAGGTCCGGCCCCTTGCCATCGGCGAAGACGCCGGCCTCGCGCATGTGCCGGCGCAGCGCCATCAGCACGTAGAAGATCACGCCGACGCCGGCCAGCGACTTGCTGGGGAAGGCATCACCGTCGAGATTGGGATCGACGATGACATCGGCCGGCGGCAGCTGCGGCCCGGGTAGGTGATGGTCGGTGACCAGCACCTGCCAGCCCCGCGCCTTGGCCGCGGTCACACCCGCATGGCAGGCGATGCCGTGGTCGACCGTAACCAGCAGGTCCGGCTGCAGCTCGGCCAGCTCCTCCACCAGAGAAGGTGACAGGCCGTAGCCGTGCACCATTCGGTTCGGCACCGCGTGGAAGACATGCTGCGCGCCGAGCATGCGCAGGCCACGCACGCCGACCGCACAGGCGGTGGCGCCATCGCAATCGAAATCGCCGACCACCAGGATGCGCTTGTCATTGGCGATGGCCTCGATCAGCAGACCCACCGCATCATCGATGCCGGTCAGCAGCTCGGGGGCGTGCAGATGGCCCAGTTTCGGCTGCGCCAACTCCGGTGTACCCGCGCCCCGGTTGGCATAGAGACGCGCCAGCAGCGGCAGCGTGCCCTCCGGCCAGCTGCCGGGCGCAACCGCATCGCGGCGGCGGATCGTCGGCGTATCAGGGAATGGCTGCACAGCATCGGCGGCAAGGGACATCGGCATCGCCGGGTTGCGGAAGACATCCCCATGATAGCGCGGGGTCGGATCTCTCTGCCCGCAGGAGGCTCCCCCCCCCTGATCGCGAGCATTTGGAATCTGCCAGCATATCTTCCATGCTTGTCGGCCCTGAAATGGACTTCAACGCATGCATCGCACGCTGCTTCCCGCGCTGCTGGGCCTCGCACTGGCCCCGGCCGCCCACGCCGCCACGCCCGAACCGAAGGCCGGCGTGCAGTTCCAGCACAACGACTGGTCGCTGGCCTGTGACAACACCCGCACCTGCCGCGCCGCCGGCTACAGCCCGGAAGAACCCGGCAATCTGCTCAGCCTGATGCTGGAACGCGCGGGCGGCCCGGGTACGAAGGTGCTCGCGCGGCTGCGCAACGGCGAGGATGGCGAAAGCCCGACGCCGACCGGGGCGCTGCGCCTGCGCCTGAACGGCAAGGACCTGGGCCCGGTGCACGACACCGGCGACGGGGACAACGTGTTGTTGCAGCAGGCACAGACCGATGCACTGGTCGCCGCACTGCCGCGCCAGGCACGCATCGAGATCATCGACGGCAAGGGCAAGGCGTGGCCGATCTCCGACAGCGGCGCAGCGGCCGTACTGCTGAAGATGGACGAGGCCCAGGGCCGGCTGGGCACGCCCGGTGCGCTGGTGCGGCGTGGCGACAAGCCCGAAGCGAGCGTGCCTGCGGCGTTGCCGGTGCCAGTGATCGTGCGCGGCACGCTGATGGCACCGCGCGCCTCGGACGCGGCGCTGGCCAAGGCACCGGGCCTGCGCAAGGCGCTGATCGCCAGCCTGCCGAAGCCGGATGAGTGCGGCCGCCTGAGCGATGGCGGGGCAGATGAGATCGAGATCCAGCGACTGGACGCCCAGCATGTACTGGCAAGCACCAGTTGCTTCGTGGGTGCCTACAACATGAGCAACGCCTACTGGGTGGTGCGAGACAGATCGCCTTACCAGGCGACCTTTGTCACCAACCTGGCCGAAGATTTTGACCGCGATGACGCTACGCTGCGAGGCCGCTCCCGAGGCCGCGGTGTCGGCGATTGCATCTCCGCCAATGACTGGGTGTGGGACGGGGAGCGCTTCGTGAAGAGCAGCGATTTCACGACGGGCCAGTGTCGCAATATGCTCGGCGGGCACTGGACACTGCCGACGGTGGTCAGCGAGGTCCGTTGAGGCGCCGCTACCTGCGGTAGTGCCGGCCGCTGGTCGGCAACCCCGACAAACCCTGGGGGTCAGAGCCGTTTTCCGATGGAAAACGGATCCGACCCCGATCGGTCGACCCCGATCAATCGTGAAGCTGCCGCGGCTTCTTCCAGAACTGCCAGCGCTGGCCGCGGTCCAGCTGGAACTGCAGGCCGTCCTCGAAATCGAGCACCAGCCGCTGCAGCTCGCCACGCTTGAGCGCGGCCAGCAGCGGCCGGATTGCATCATTGCCGAGCTGCTGCAGCGAACGCAGCTGGCGCAGGTCGACCAGTGCATCCACCGCCTGTTCGCCATCCACGGCTACGCCAGCCGCCAGGGCCAGGCCCTGCAGCAGGGCATCGCGGCTGCGCACCTGTGCGTGCGGCGTGCTGACCGACACCGGCATCACGCCACCGCCCCAGAACCACAGCGAATTGATCGGCTGTTGTCCCTGAGCGGCGCGCTGCTGGTTCCAGGAATGGTTGTGCAGCAGTACCTGCGCTTCGGTCATCAGCGCCCGCCAGCGACGGCCGCCCTCGCCCTCCGGCAGATGCGAGAACAGGTCATCGCCCAGCACCTCGTCCGGACTATTGAAGTCCGGCAGCACCAGGTCGATTGGAAGCCGCAGGTACCAGCGCGACGGGTCCGGTGCGTCAAGCACGAACCCGGCATCGGCAAACAAGGGCTGCAGCACCGGCAGCAGGGCCAGGCTGTCGGCCAGCGTCGGCCGCAGGGTTTCGCCGTAGGCCATCATCCGCGCGCCATGCATGTCCGGCACCATGCAGGCCGGATCGGCACGCAGCCAGCTGGCGCCGGCCGCATCGCCGACGTCGCGCTGGCGGGTCAACGCGGCCACCGGCCAGTGCGGCGCGGCAACCGCGAAATGGCGCGTCAGCTGCGCGCGTTCGCCAGGCGCGACCTGCACGGTCGTGGCACGGCCGAGCGCACGTGCCACATCGTCCGGCAACGCAGCCGCGGCAAAGCGGCTGCGGGCCGGCAACAGCAGGGTCGCCGTTGCCACCGTGTCAGTCCACGTAGCTGACGCTGACGATCTCGTACTCGCGCTGGCCGGCCGGGGCGTCGATCACGATCGAATCGCCTTCCAGCTTGCCGATCATCGCGCGCGCCACCGGCGAGGAAATCGCGATCAGGCCCTGCTTGATGTCCGCTTCCAGGTCACCGACGATCTGGTACTTCTTCTCTTCGTCGGTTTCCACGTCGGCCAGCGTCACGCTGGCGCCGAACACCACCTTGGAGCCGGCGTTGAGCTTGCTCACGTCGATGATCTCGGCGTGCGACAGCTCGCCTTCCAGCTGCTTGATGCGGCCTTCGATGAAGCCCTGTTCCTCGCGCGCGGCGTGGTACTCGGCGTTCTCCTTCAGGTCGCCATGCTCACGCGCTTCGGCGATGGCGGCGATCACCTTCGGGCGCTTGACCGACTTCAGGTGATCCAGTTCGTCGCGCAGCTTCTGCGCGCCCTTCATGGTGATGGGGGCTCTCATGCATTCAACTCCTTGTGCAGCTCCTGCAGCGACCAGACGGGACCGGTGCCGCGGAATTCCAGTGAATCCACCAGCGCCTTGGCGCCGGCAATGGTGGTCGAGTAGGTGACGCGATGCTGCAGCGCCTCGCGACGGATCGAGAACGAGTCGTTGATCGCCGAACGACCTTCGGTCGTGTTGACGATGTAGACGATCTCGCCGTTCTTGATCGAGTCGACGATGTGCGGACGGCCTTCGACCACCTTGTTGATGATCTCGCAGTCCATGCCGTGCTGCTGCAGCCAGGCGGCGGTGCCACGGGTAGCGACCAGGCTGTAGCCACGCGCCAGCAGCGCCTTGGCCACCGGCAGCACGCGCTTCTTGTCCGGATCACGCACCGAGACGAAGGCCTTGCCAACCGGCGGGGCCTTGATGCCGCCGGCTTCCTGCGCCCGCGCGAAGGCGGCGTTGAAGGTGCGGCCCACGCCCATCACCTCACCGGTGGAGCGCATCTCCGGCCCGAGGATCGGGTCGACGCCCTGGAACTTGGCGAACGGGAAGATCGCTTCCTTCACCGAGTAGTAGTCCGGCACGATTTCCTTGGTCGCGCCCTGCTCGGCCAGCGTCTTGCCGGCCATGCAGCGGGCGGCGATCTTGGCCAGCGGCATGCCGGTGGCCTTGGACACGAACGGCACGGTGCGCGAGGCACGCGGGTTCACTTCCAGCAGGTAGATGGTGTCGGCACCCTCGTCGCTGGTCTGGATCGCGAACTGGGTGTTCATCAGGCCGACCACGTTCAGGGCCTTGGCCAGCTCCACCACCTGGCGGCGCAGCTCGGCCTGGGTTTCAGCCGACAGCGAGTACGGCGGCAGCGAGCACGAGGAATCGCCCGAGTGCACGCCGGCTTCTTCGATGTGCTCCATCACGCCACCGATCAGGACGTTGCCCTGGGCATCGGCAATGATGTCGACGTCGCACTCCACGGCGTTGTCGAGGAAGCGGTCCAGCAGCACCGGCGAATCGTTGGACACCTTCACCGCGTCGCGCACGTAGCGGGCCAGGTCGGCTTCGCCGTAGACGATTTCCATCGCACGGCCGCCCAGCACGTAGCTCGGGCGCACCACCAGCGGGTAGCCGATCTCGCGGGCCAGCAACAGGGCTTCCTGGTCGTTGCGGGCGATGCGGTTCGGCGGCTGCTTCAGGCCCAGCGTGTCGACCAGCTGCTGGAAGCGCTCGCGGTCTTCGGCCAGGTCGATCGAGTCCGGGCTGGTGCCGATCACCGGCACGCCATTGGCTTCCAGCGCGCGCGCCAGCTTCAGCGGGGTCTGGCCGCCGTACTGCACGATCACGCCCTTCGGCTGTTCCAGTTCGACGATCTCCAGCACGTCTTCCAGGGTCAGCGGTTCGAAGTACAGGCGGTCGGAGGTGTCGTAGTCGGTCGACACGGTTTCCGGGTTGCAGTTGACCATGATGGTTTCATAGCCATCCTCGCGCAGCGCCAGTGCCGCGTGCACGCAGCAGTAGTCGAACTCGATGCCCTGGCCGATGCGGTTCGGGCCACCGCCCAGGATCATGATCTTGTCGCGGTTGCTCGGCGCGGCCTCGCACTCGTCCTCGTAGGTCGAGTACAGGTAGGCGGTACCGGTGGAGAATTCACCCGCACAGGAGTCCACGCGCTTGTAGACCGGGCGCACCTTGTGTGCACGACGCAGCGCGCGGATGGCGGCTTCATTGGTGCCGGTCAGCTGCGCCAGGCGCGCATCGGAGAAGCCAGCACGCTTCAGCTTGCGCAGGCGTGCGGCATCCAGCGCGTCGATGCCACCGGCAGCGACTTCGCCTTCTGCAGCGATGATTTCCTCGATCTGGTCCAGGAACCAGTGGTCGATGAACGACAGTGCGTAGATCTCTTCCACGCTCATGCCGGCGCGGAACGCGTCGGCGACGAAGAACAGGCGCTCCGGGCCCGGCGCCTTCAACTCGCGACGCAGGGTCTGCAGGTCGTCTTCGTTGGCCAGGTCCAGGCCGGTCGGGTCGAAGCCGACCTTGCCGGTTTCCAGGCCACGCAGGGCCTTCTGCACCGACTCCTGGAAGGTACGGCCCATCGCCATCACCTCGCCCACCGACTTCATCTGGGTGGTCAGGCGGGCGTCGGCGGCCGGGAACTTCTCGAAGGCGAAACGCGGGATCTTGGTGACGACATAGTCGATCGACGGTTCGAACGAGGCCGGGGTCAGGCCACCGGTGATTTCGTTCTTCAGTTCGTCCAGGGTGTAACCCACGGCCAGCTTGGCGGCGACCTTGGCGATCGGGAAGCCGGTGGCCTTGGAGGCCAGCGCCGAGGAACGTGACACGCGCGGGTTCATCTCGATGACGACCACGCGGCCGGTCTTCGGGTTGATGCCGAACTGCACGTTCGAGCCACCGGTATCGACGCCGATCTTGCGCAGCACGGCGATGGAGGCATCGCGCAGGCGCTGGTACTCCTTGTCGGTGAGGGTCTGCGCCGGCGCCACGGTGATCGAGTCACCGGTGTGCACGCCCATCGGGTCAAGGTTTTCGATCGAGCAGACGATGATGCAGTTGTCCGCGGTATCGCGGACCACTTCCATCTCGAATTCCTTCCAGCCCAGCACCGACTCTTCCACCAGCACCTCGGTGGTCGGCGACAGTTCCAGGCCGCGGCTGACGATCTCGACCAGCTCTTCGCGGTTGTAGGCGATGCCGCCACCGCTGCCGCCCAGAGTGAAGCTGGGGCGGATGATGGTCGGGTAGCCGACGCGGGTCTGGATCTCCAGCGCTTCGTCCAGGGTGTGGGCGACGGCGGCGGTCGGGCATTCCAGGCCGATCTCACCCATGGCCACGCGGAACAGCTCGCGGTCTTCGGCCATGCGGATCGCTTCGCGCTTGGCGCCGATCAGTTCGACGTTGTACTTCTCCAGCACGCCGTTGTCGGCCAGGTCCAGCGCGCAGTTCAGCGCGGTCTGGCCACCCATGGTCGGCAGCAGCGCATCGGGCTTTTCCTTGGCGATGATCTTCTCGACCGTCTGCCAGTTGATCGGCTCGATGTAGACGGCGTCGGCCATCTCCGGGTCGGTCATGATCGTGGCCGGGTTGCTGTTGACCAGCACCACGCGGTAACCCTCGTCACGCAGGGCCTTGCAGGCCTGGGCGCCGGAGTAGTCGAACTCGCAGGCCTGGCCGATGACGATCGGGCCAGCACCGATGATGAGGATGGTCTTGAGGTCAGTGCGCTTGGGCATTTTCTTCTCTAAGTCAGTACAGCGTGACAAGGGGGAGTGATCGCACGCTGTCGATCAGGAATCTTGATCCGCAGCGCCGCGCCGGGGGCAGCAGCGATGCGGGGTTTACGGTCCATCGCGACGCCACCGGGGGGCCGGCGGCGTACTGATCACGCCTTGGCCTGCTCCATCAGCACCACGAAGCGGTCGAACAGCGGACCGACATCGGTCGGGCCCGGCGACGCTTCCGGGTGGCCCTGGAACGAGAACGCCGGCACGTCGGTGCGGGCGACACCCTGGTTGGTGCCGTCGAACAGCGAACGGTGGGTCACGCGCAGGGTCGGCGGCAGGGTCGCTTCATCGATCGCGAAGCCGTGGTTCTGCGAGGTGATCATCACCCGGCCGCTGTCCAGGTCCTGCACCGGGTGATTGGCACCGTGGTGGCCATGGCCCATCTTCATGGTCTGCGCGCCCGAGGCCAGGCCCAGCAGCTGGTGGCCCAGGCAGATGCCGAAGGTCGGGATCTTCACATCGATGAAGGTCTTGATCGCTTCGATGGCGTAGTCACACGGCTCCGGGTCACCCGGGCCGTTGGACAGGAACACGCCGTCCGGCTTCAGGGCCAGCACTTCGGCGGCCGGGGTCTGCGCCGGTACCACGGTCACTTCGCAGCCACGCTCGGCCAGCATGCGCAGGATGTTGGTCTTCACGCCGAAGTCGTAGGCCACGACCTTGAACCGGGCCGGCACGCTGACGAAAGCGTTGGCATCCAGGTCCAGCTGGCCCTCGGTCCAGGTGTAGGTCTTCTCGGTAGTGACGACCTTGGCCAGATCCATGCCCTTCAGCCCCGGGAACTTGCGGGCGGCTTCCAGTGCCTTTTCCACGTCGATGTCGCCGGCCATCAGCGCACCGTTCTGCGCGCCCTTCTCGCGCAGGATGCGGGTCAGCTTGCGGGTGTCGATGCCGGCGATGGCGACCACGCCACGCTGGATCAGCCAGTCCTGCAGCGACACCTGGCTGCGCCAGTTGCTGGGGCGGCGCGGAACGTCGCGCACGATCAGGCCGGCCGACCACACCTTGGACGCTTCGTTGTCCTGGTCGGTCATGCCGGTGTTACCGATATGCGGATAGGTCAGCGTGACCATCTGCCGGGCGTAGGACGGGTCGGTCAGCACTTCCTGGTAGCCGGTCATGGCGGTGTTGAACACCACCTCACCGACGGACAGGCCGGGCGCGCCTACGGATTCGCCCTCGAATACGGTGCCGTCTTCGAGGACGAGGATTGCGGCTTGGGTCACGGGAATCTCACTTTGGCTACCGAGGGGGCTGCCGAAGTCACGCCTGCGCTTCACGGAAATCCGGTTGCAAAAAAGCGCGGACGTACGGTCTGGGACCGGTCCGGCTTTCGTGATTCGGCGAGTGCGAATTGTAGCGCTGCCGGGGCGCTCGCGCCAGCGGTTATCGCGCTTCATGAACAGGCGATTGCGCATTCATTTCAATCCGGCGGCGTATGCAGGCCGGAGGCGGGGTCGGATCCTTTCCCGAATGGGAAAGGCTCTGACCCCAGGCGCCCTCGGATGGGGTCAGAGACCTTTCCGCAGGAAAGGGATCCGACCCCACGAATCAGCCCGCCCTACTGCAGCAGGTCCCGCACCCGGTAGCTGCCCGGCGCCCGCCCCTGCAGCTGGCGGGCGGCGAACAGGGCGCCGCGGGCAAAGATGTCGCGGTTGGTGGCCCGATGCACCAGCTCGATGCGCTCGCCCAGACCGGTGAACTGCACCAGGTGCTCGCCCACGATGTCACCGGCACGCAGGCTGGCGTAGTGCGGCTCCGCCCCGCCCCGTTGCGCGGCCGCGCCCAGGGTCAGCGCGGTGCCCGATGGCGCATCCTTCTTCTGGGTGTGGTGCGATTCGACGATGTCGCAGTCCCAGCCGGCCAGCGCCTGCGCCGCGCGCTCCACCAGCTCGTCCAGTACCGCCACGCCCAGGCTGAAGTTCGAGGCCCATACCAGCGGGATCTTCGCCGCCGCGGCCTCCAGCGCCTGGCGCTGCGTGCTGGAGATACCGGTGGTGCCCGACACCAGCCCGGCACCCCGCTCCACGCACAGCGCCAGCATCGGGTCGAAGCCCTCCGGCAGGCTGAAGTCGATCGCCACATCGAACACCGGCGCGCCGGGCAGCTCACTGGCGCCGAAGAACGGCACGCCGTCGACTACGCGCTGTGCCGGCGCACGGCCGGTCACTGCGGCCACGATCTGCAGGGTTTCAGGATGTTCGGCGGCCAGCCGCAGCAGGGCCTGGCCCATGCGCCCGGAGGCACCGTGAATGAGCAATCGCAGAGGAGTCTGGTTCATGCCTGCAGGCTAGCGGCAGCACGCCCGCTCCGGCAAGCGCCATCGCTGCTACGCTGCATGCCCTTTCATGCAATGGATGGCAGCTCCCTCATGCAGATCAGCGAACAGCTGGTGCTGATCACCGGCGCCGGCCGCGGCCTTGGCCAGCACATCGCCCGCGCGTTCGCGGCGCAGGGTGCGCGCGTCATCGTCAACTACCACCGCAGCGAAGGCCCCGCACGGGCGCTGGCCACCGAGCTGGGCGGACAGGCGATCGCGCTGCCGGCCGACGTCACCGACCGCAGCCAGGTCGATGCAATGCTGCAGCACGCCCTGGCCCACTTCGGCCAGGGTGTCACCACGGTGGTCAACAACGCGCTCGCCGCGTTCTCGTTCAATGGTGATGCCCGCGACGGCGCCGCCGATATCGGCTGGTCGGCGTTCCAGGCGCAGTTCGAGGGCAGCGTGCGCGGCGCGCTGAACACCGTGCAGGCCGCCCTGCCCGGCATGCAGGCCCGCCGCTTCGGCCGCATCATCAACATCGGCACCAACCTGTTCCAGAACCCGGTCGTGCCCTACCACGACTACACCGCCGCCAAGGCCGCGCTACTGTCCCTCACGCGCACGCTGGCCGGCGACCTCGGCCCACATGGCATCACCGTGAACATGCTGTCCGGCGGCCTGCTGCGCACCACCGATGCCAGCGCTGCCACGCCGGAGGCAGTGTTCGACTACATCGCCGCCAACACGCCACTGCGCAGCGTTACCACGCCAGCAGAATTCGCCGATGCCGCGCTGTTCTTCGCCAGCCCCTGGTCGCGCGCGGTGACCGGGCAGAACCTGGTGGTCGATGGCGGGCTGGTGCGGGACTGAGCCAATGCGCATTTCCGAGGTCAGCCGCCTGACCGGCGCCAGCGCCAAGGCCATCCGCCTGTACGAGGCGCGCGGACTACTGCCGCCGGTGCCTCGGCTGAACCGCTATCGCGACTACAGCGAACAGGATGTGGCCTGGGTGCAGCTGATCCGCCAGGCGTTGGCGCTGGGCATCACCCTGGCCGCGATCTCCCGCCTGCAGGGCCGCGACGGACGGCTCGACTGGCCCGCGGTGCTGGCCCTGCTTGAGCAACAACGCAGCCGCATCGCCAGCGAGCGGGCACGGCTGGCGCAGGTCGAGCTCGACCTGCAGCAGGTCAGCGACGAACTGCGGCAGTGGCTGCACTCCGGCAGCGGTGACTGCATCCTGGAACCCAGCGGCTGCGCCGCTGGTCGTTGACTCTGCCCCAAGGGCATAGCCCAACCTCGCGCACTTTCCATTGCCCGAGGTTGCCGTGTCCCGTTCCATCCTGATCCTGCTCGGCCATCCCGACCGCGACAGCCTGTGCGGTGCCCTCGCCCAGCGCTACGCCACCGCCGCCGAGAATGCTGGCCATCGGGTGCGCCTGATCGCACTGGGCGAACTCGAGTTCGATCCGGTGCTGCGCCATGGCTACCGCCAGATCCAGCCGCTGGAAGCCGACCTGCAGGACACTGCGGATGCGATCGAGGCCTGCGACCATCTGGTGCTGGTCTATCCCACCTGGTGGGGCGCGATGCCGGCGCTGCTGAAGGGCTTCTTCGATCGCGTGCTGCTGCCGGGGTACGCCTTCCGCTACCGGCGCGATTCAGTCTGGTGGGACCGGCTGCTGGCCGGTCGCAGCGCACGGGTGATCACCACGCTGGATACGCCGCCCTGGTATTACCGCTGGATCTACCGCGACCCGGGCATCACCCAGATCCGCGCCACTATTCTGGAATTCTGCGGCATCCGCCCGGTGCGGGTCAGCCGACTCGGTGCGGTGCGCAGCAGCTCGCCGGAGCAACGCAACCGGTGGCTGGCGTTGGCAGCGGAGCTGGGCTCACGGGCCAACTAGCTGGAAGAGCGTGCGAACCAAGGTTCGCACCCACCTGGAGCGTTCGCACCCACCTGGGGCGCTCGTTGCGGGTGTCGCGTTTGCCAATTGACCGTCAGGCACTGCGCCTCAAGGCTGTGGACCCTTGTTACGGCCCAGGCAAAGCCCATGAAATCCTCGACTGTCTTCAGCAAGTGCGCCAGGAAGACCGGCTTTGCCGGGACGTCGACGACCCGCTACCGCTTGCTGGACGCCGCGCTGCTTGTCGTGAATCACCAGCGCGCCAGCGAAAGCCGGGGCTTCTATGTGAATGCTGGACTCTACTTTCCGGAACTGCTCACGTATCCCCTCGCGCCTGACGATCTTGAAACGGCTTTCCGGTACCGCTCCAGCATCCCCACGCCCCATGTCGACTGGCGGATCGAAGAAACGCCGGGCCTGCGCCGGACCTTCATCCAGCAGGATCTTGAAGATCTGCTGGAGGCCGGTAACCGCGACGCGTTGAAGGCCCTGCTGCTCGATGCCCTGGCCGACGTGGCAGGTTTCGCGGCAGCCCATGGGAACAGGGAATCGGTGCGGCGATTGAACCGGGACGGGAACTTCCGGGCGATCATCCGCAGAGAGGTCTGAATCCCGAGAGCGTGCGAACCAAGGTTCGCACCCACAGGGCGAAGGCCCGCACCACCGGCCGAAGGTTCGCACCCACCGGCCGGCCGTCGAGCATGGCTCGACGCTACTTCTTGGTCGGCCCGCAGCTGTCGCAACCGCCACAGGCACCACCACCGCCCGTTGCCGGCGGCGCGATCTTCCGCCCCAGCGCCTGCAGCCAGGCGGCGCGGCCCGGCTTCAACAGGGCCAACGCCAACGCACCGCGCAGCGTGCGCACGGTGCCCGGGAACTGCTTCTTCAGCACCACCCAGGCACTGACCAGCACAGCCACCGCGATGATCAGGTACTGGATCAGCAGGCCGGTATCCATCAGCCGCCTCCCAGCGCCCTGGTCACCTGGTAGGTGATCAGTGCGGCCACATAAGCCGCTGCGAACAGGTAGAACGCGGCAAAGCCCATCTGCTTCCACGAATTGGTCTCGCGCTTGATGGTGGCCAGCGTCGAGATGCACATCGGGGCGTAGATGTACCAGACCAGCAGCGACAGCGCGGTCGCCAGCGACCAGCCATCGCTGATCAGCGGGGTCAGCGCCTGGCTGGCGGCATCGTCATCGGCGGCCGACAGCGCATACACGGTGGCCAGCGAAGACACCGCCACCTCGCGCGCGGCCAGGCCCGGGATCAGCGCGATGCAGATCTGCCAGTTGAAGCCCAGCGGCGCGAAGAACACCGCCATCGCATGGCCGATCTGGCCGGCGTAGCTGTAGTCGATGGCTGGCATCGTGGCGTCGGCCGGTGCCGCCGGGAACGACAGCAGCACCCACAGCAGGATGGTCAGCGCCAGGATGATGCCGCCGACGCGCTTGAGGAAGATCATGCCGCGCTCGTACAGCCCCACCGCCAGGTCGCGCACATGCGGCAGGCGGTACGACGGCAGCTCCAGCATCAGCGGGTGCTCGCTCTTGTCGCGACGCCACTTCTTCATGATCCACGACATCGCCAGCGCGCTGAGAATGCCCGCCGCATACAGGCCGAACAGCACCAGGCCCTGCTGGTTGAACACGCCCCACACCGTCTTCTGCGGAATGAACGCACCGATCAGCAGCGCGTACACCGGCAGGCGCGCCGAGCAGGTCATCAGCGGCGCCACCAGGATCGTGGCCAGGCGGTCACGCGGGTCCTGGATGCTGCGCGTGGACATGATGCCCGGCACCGCGCAGGCGAAGCTGGACAGCAGCGGGATGAACGAGCGGCCGGACAGGCCGGCGGCCGCCATCATGCGGTCGAGCAGGAACGCCGCACGCGGCAGGTAGCCGGACTCCTCCAGCACCAGGATGAAGAAGAACAGGATCAGGATCTGCGGCAGGAACACCACCACGCCGCCGACGCCTGCGATGATGCCGTCGGTCAGCAGGCTGGCCAGCGGGCCTTCCGGCAGCACGCTGCCAACAAAGGTGCCGAGCCAGGCGAAGCCAGCCTCGATGCCGTCCATCAGCGGCGTCGCCCAGGCGTACACCGCCTGGAAGATCAGGAACATCACCACCGCCAGGCTGACCAGGCCGAACACCGGGTGCAGCAGCCAGCGGTCCAGCGCGTCGTCGATCTTCGCGGTCCGTGCCGGCATGCGCACGGCGACCGACAGGATCCCGCGCACCTTGGCGTGGTAATCGATGCCACCTTCCGGGCCCGGCACCGGCGCATCCAGGTGCGGCACCATGGCGTCCAGGCGCTCGACCAGGGCCTTGGCGCCCTGCTTGCGCACCGCCACGGTCTCCACCACCGGCACGCCCAGCTCGCGTTCCAGCGCGGCCACATCCACCTGGATGCCGCGGCGCTGGGCCGCGTCGACCATGTTCAGGGCCACCACCATCGGCTTGCCCAGTTCGCGCAGCTCCAGCGCGAAGCGCAGGTGCAGGCGCAGGTTGGTGGCGTCGATCACGCACAGCAGCACGTCCGGCGCGGCCTCGCCCGGGTAGAAGCCCCGGCACAGGTCACGAGTGATCGCCTCGTCCAGGCTGGCCGGATGCAGGCTGTAGGCGCCCGGCAGGTCAAGCACGGCGAATTCACGGCCGGACGGCGCGCGCAGGCGGCCCTCCTTGCGCTCGACGGTGACGCCGGTGTAGTTGGCGACCTTCTGCCGGCTGCCGGTCAGCTGGTTGAACAGCGCGGTCTTGCCGCTGTTGGGGTTACCGACCAGCGCGATGCGCAGGGGGGCAGTGGCGGCGATTGCGGTCATGCACGTCGTTCCTGGCTGGCGGCGTCGACCACGACCCGCTTGGCTTCACTGATCCGCAGCGCGAACCGGGTGAACCCGACCTGCACCAGCAGCGGCTCGCCGCCCACCGGGCCCTTGGCCACCAGGCGCACTTCCTCGCCATTCACGAAACCCAGCTCGCGCAGGCGACGGGCAATGGCATCGTTGGCATGCAGGTCCTGCACGGACTCGACCACGGCCGAGGTGTGCAGCGGCAGTTCGGACAGCGTCATCTAGCGTGTTCTCTGCTGGATGTAAATGGTTCTCGATTCTAACATTCCCGCGTCGCGTCATGGCCCATGACCAATGGCCCGCTATGATCCATACAGGTATGGAGTGACCCTGGAATCCCATGAACGATGCTTTGCAGATCGAGCGCCGTGGCGCCGTCCTCACCCTCTGGCTGAACCGGCCGGAGCTGCACAACGCCTTTGACGCCAGCCTGATCGCCCGGCTGACCGCCGCGCTGGAAGCCGCCGGCCGCGATGATTCGGTCCGGGCCGTGGTGGTCGCCGGCCACGGCGCCTCCTTCTCGGCCGGCGCCGACATGCAGTGGATGCGCGGCATGGCGGCGGCCAGCGAGGCCGACAACCGCGAGGACTCGCTGGCACTGGCACGGCTGATGCGCACCCTGGACGAGCTGCCCAAACCGACCCTGGCCCGGGTCCACGGCGCGGCCTTCGGTGGCGGCGTCGGCCTGGTTGCCTGCTGCGACATTGCCATCGCCAGCACCTCGGCCCGCTTCGGCCTGACCGAAAGCCGCCTCGGCCTGCTGCCGGCGGTGATCTCGCCCTATGTGATCGAGGCCATCGGCCCGCGCCAGGCGCGGCGCTGGTTCGCCACCGGCGAGCACTTCGACGCCGATACCGCACTGCGCATCGGCCTGGTCCACCAGCTGGTCGAGCCCGAGCGCCTGGATGAGGCGCTGGAGCGCCAGCTGGCCCTGCTCGACAAGGCCGGCCCGATCGCCTCGTCCACCGCAAAGCAGCTGGTCCGGCAGGTCCGCGACAGCGATGACCGCGATGCGCTGGATCGAGATAATGCCGCCCTGATCGCGCGCCTGCGGGTGTCCGCCGAGGGCCAGGAAGGCCTGGGTGCCTTCCTCGACAAGCGCGCCCCCCATTGGGTCACGGAAGCCTGAACATGCTCGATCATCTTGGTTTGACCAGCGCCGACCTGGCGCGCAGCAAGACCTTCTTCCTGCAGGCGCTGGCGCCGCTGCAGATCGGCGTGGTGATGGAAGTGAGCGCCGAACAGACCGGCGACCACGACCACATCGGCTTCGGCAGCGACGGCAAGCCGTTCTTCTGGCTCGGCAATGGCGGCACCGCCAGCCACGGCGTGCACGTGGCCTTCGCCTGCGCCAGCCGCGCGCAGGTGGACGCCTTCCACGCCGCCGCCCTCGCCGCCGGTGGCCGCGACAACGGCGCGGCGGGCCTGCGCCCGTGGTACCACCCGGATTACTACGCCGCCTTCGTGCTCGACCCGGACGGCAACAACATCGAAGCGGTCTGCCATCGCCCCGTCGGCGAGGTGGCTGCATGAGCGACTACGTCCGCATCGTCGAGGTCGGCCCGCGTGACGGCCTGCAGAACGAAAAGCAGTCGGTGTCCACCGCCGACAAGATCGAACTGATCAACCGCCTGTCGGCCACCGGCCTGCGCAGCATCGAGGCGACCAGTTTCGTCAGCCCGAAGTGGATTCCGCAGCTGGCCGATGCCGCCGAGGTCTACGCCGGCATCCAGCGCCGGCCGGGCATCCACTACCCGGTACTGGTGCCGAACGAACAGGGCTACGACCGCGCCCGCGCGGTGGGCGTGGAGGAAGTGGCGGTGTTCACCGCTGCGTCCGAGGCCTTCAACCGCACCAACACCAATGCCGGCATCGACGAATCGCTGGCCCGGTTCGAGCCGATCCTGCGCCGCGCCGCCGCCGATGGCGTGCGCGTGCGCGGCTACGTCTCCACCGTGCTCGGCTGCCCCTACCAGGGCGAGGTGCCGCTGGCCGACGTGGTGCGGGTGGCGCGCGCGCTGCACCAGATGGGCTGTTACGAAATCTCGCTGGGCGACACCATCGGCGTCGGCACCCCACGCAAGGCACGGGCGATGCTGCAGGCGGTCGCTGCCGAGATCCCGATGGAAGCCTTGGCCGTGCACTTCCACGACACCTACGGCCAGGCCATCGCCAACATCGCCACCTGCCTGGAAGCAGGTGTGCGCGTGGTCGACAGTGCAGTCTCGGGCGCCGGTGGCTGCCCGTACGCGAAGGGGGCCAGCGGCAACGTCGCCAGCGAGGACGTGGTCTACCTGCTGCAGGGCCTGGGCCTGGACAGTGGCGTGGACCTGCCGGCACTGGCCGAGACCGGCCGCTGGCTGGCCGGCCTGCTCGGCCGCGCCACCGCCAGCCGCACCGGCCAGGCGCTCGCAGCGACCGGCTGAGCACCCCGCTGCGCCGCTCCCGCTCGGGCGGCGCAGCGCACAACGGCGACGGTCGCCGCTTCCGTTAGAATCGGCGGTTCTCGAACCTGCAGGACCGTTCAATGCAGCTGTCTTCCGTACGTGCCGTGATCACTGGCGGCGTCTCCGGCCTCGGCCTGGCCGTGGCCCAGCACCTCGTCGCCCAGGGCGGCAAGGTGGCTCTGTTCGACCTCAACGACGACAAGGGTGCAGCTGCCGTTGCCGGGCTGGGTGCCGACAAGGCCCGCTATTTCAATGTCAACGTCAGCGATGAGGCGGCCGTGGCTGCAGCCATCGACCAGGCCCACGATTTCCTCGGCGGCCTGAACGTGGCGATGAACTGCGCCGGCATCCTCGGCGCCGGTCGCGTGCTCGGCAAGGAAGGCCCGATGCCGCTGGCCGGCTTCCAGGGCACGGTGATGGTCAATCTGGTCGGCAGCTTCAACGTGGCCAAGGCCGCGGCCAACCGCATGCAGCACAACGACGCCGGCGAAGACGGCGAGCGCGGCGTGATCATCAACACCGCCAGCATCGCTGCCTATGAAGGACAGATCGGCCAGGCCGCGTATGCCGCCAGCAAGGGCGGCGTGGTGTCGATGACGCTGCCGATGGCGCGCGAACTGTCGCGCTTCGGCATCCGCGTCAATACGATTGCTCCTGGCGTGTTCTGGACGCCGATGGTCGATGGCATGCCCGAAGCCGTGCAGCAGTCGCTGGCCGCCTCGATCCCGTTCCCGTCGCGCCTGGGCAAGCCGGAAGACTTCGCCAGCCTGGTCGGCTTCATCCTCGGCAACACCTACCTCAACGGCGAGACCATCCGCCTGGACGGCGCTACCCGCCTCGCTCCGAAGTGATTCCCCCCGGGCGCCGGGACGGCGCCCTCCCCCAACGACCTAGATCACCATGAAAGCCAACGACATCAAGAAGGGCAACGTCGTCGAGTACAACAACGGCGTGTACCAGATCCGCGACATCGAGCGCAGCTCGCCGCAGGGTCGCGGCGGCAACGTCCGCTTCCGCTTCATCATGTACAGCGTGCCGGGCGGCAACAAGCTCGACGCCAGCTTCGATGCCGACGACAACCTGGTCGAGGTCGAACTGCTGCGCCGCCAGTCCACCTATTCGTACAAGGACGGCGATGCCTTCGTGTTCCTCGATGACGAGGACTACACGCCCTACACCCTGGACGCGGACGTGATCGGCGACGACGCCGGCTACATCACCGACGGCCTGACCGGCATCTACGTGCAGGTGATCGACGAGCAGCCGGTGGCGATCCAGCTGCCGGCCTCGGTGGTGCTGGAAGTGATCGAGACCCCGCCGGAACTGAAGGGCGGCACTGCCACCAAGCGCCCGAAGCCGGCCAAACTCAACACCGGCATCGAGATCATGGTGCCGGAATACATCGTCAACGGCGAACGCGTGCTGGTGAACACCGCCACCGGCGAATTCGCCGGCCGCGCCGACTAAGCGCCTTGCGCTGATCGGCTGCCTGTCCCTGCTTGCGGCGTGCTCGCCGCAGGCAGCGGGCAGCGCATCGGATGTAGCGATCGTGTAGAGCCGAGCGTGGGCTCGGCTCTACAGAAGGCTTACGGCTGCTTCGCACCGAAGTTGCCGCAGCCGTGGTACTGGCGGGTGCCGATGGTCAGGTTCACCTTGGCATCGAACGACTCGCCGCTCATGTCGTCCTGGCAGGTGGTGCGCTGGAAGCTGAGCTTGACGTCGGTACCGTCGGACGCCTTGCCACTCCAACCGTCAGCACCTTCGGTGGGCGTGGCGACGTCGAAGCGACGCTCGCCATAGTCAACTTCCACCCGCAGGCCCGGCGCGTCGCCATCGACGACCGCCAACCAGCCCGGCTCGTTGCCCGTGGCGCGGAACGCGGCCGTGCCCGCGCTGCCATCGCCTTCGGTCGCTTCGACCGCATGGCACTCGCGGTCCGCCTCGCCCTTCAGGCTCAACAGGCCGTCATCGCTGCCCTTGGTCCAGAAGCTGTTGCCCTGGCCATCACCGTACCTGGCACCCGACGCCGCACGTTCGGAGGTCATGGCGAAGGTACGTTCGCCGATCACCACCGTGGCCGCATCCTCGCCATTGAAAGTCGCGCGCACGCTCAGATCACCACACTGGTACGTGGTCTCGCTGCCGGTACCGGCGCTGGTGCTGGCAGCCGGTTCGGGCGCCGCCGGCGGCGCGGCATCGGTGCCGCCCGCAGCGGGTGCCTGGGCCGGCTGGCACGCGGCCAGCACCAACCCGAGCGAGGCTGCCAACAGACTGGGAACTACACGCATGGCTCGACTCCTTGTCGACACTACAGAGACCTTCGACCCTACCACCTGCCGGTGAGCGCGGCCTGAAAGCGGCCTGACCGTACTCACGCGGCCAGTACCGCCATCGACAACAGCTGCGCACCGCTGCCGGCGGAACTGCAGGTCCAGACCCGCAGCAGGCGCAGCTTCACTTCACGCTCCCGGCCCTGCCGCGACACGGACAACCGCACGTCGCTGGACAGCAACGCCAGGCGGCCACACAGCAGCGTCTCCACCGCGTGCAGCTGCAGGCTTCGCACCTGCAGGCTGCCGGCCAGCCAATCGCCCAGCCATGGCAGATCGAGCATGCGGCCGCCGTGGCCTTCCATCATGAACAAGGCCGGCGATACCAGCGCGTTCAACGCATCGTGGTCATTTTCCAGCAGCGCAGCGCACAGGCGCTGCTCCAGCGCCATCAACTGCTGCTCATGCAGATCTTCAACGATGTTCCGTTCCATCCACGGTTCCTCCCGGCATCGGCCGGCGCCTGCGCAGGCGCTGCGCGATCCACTGCCGCGCGCCCTGCACCACTACATAGAAGACCGGCACGAAGAACACCGCCAGCACGGTCGCACTGACCATGCCGCCGAACACACCGGTTCCAATCGCCTGCTGGGTTTCCTTCGACGCGCCCTGCGCCAGCATCAGCGGCACCACGCCCAGCGCGAATGCCAGCGAGGTCATCACGATCGGGCGCAGGCGCAGCCTGGCTGCCTCCAATGCCGCCTCGACCAGGCCGCGCCCCTGCTGCTGCAGCTGCCGCGCGAACTCGACAATGAGGATCGCGTTCTTCGCAGACAGCCCGATCACGGTGATCATGCCGACCTTGAAGAACACATCGTTGGGCATGCCACGCAACAGCACCGCGGCGACCGCACCGAGCAGGCCGAGTGGCACCACCAGCATCACCGCCAGCGGAATCGACCAGCTCTCGTACAGCGCCGCCAGCACCAGGAACACCACCAGCATCGACAACAACAGCAGCCACGGCGCCTGCGCCCCCGACTCACGCTCCTGCAGCGACTGGCTGGTCCACTGCAGGGCAAAACCGGACGGCAGCTTCCCGGCCAACCGCTCCATCTCCGCCATGGCCTGGCCGGTCGACACGCCGGAGGCCGGTGCGCCGGACAGATTCAACGCCGGGAAGCCGAGGTAGCGCTGCAGCTGCAGCGGCGCCTCGGTCCAGTGCGGGGTCACCAGTTCCGACAACGCCACCATGCCGCCCTCGCTGTTGCGCACGTACAGATTCAGCACGTCCTCCAGTTCCATGCGATGCGGCGCGTCGGCCTGCAGGATCACCTGCTGCAACCGGCCCTTGTTGGGGAAATCATTGACGTACTGCGAGCCCATCGCCGCTGACAGCGTGCTGCTGATGTGCTCGAAGCCCACGCCCATCGCCTCGGCCTTGGCGCGATCAATGTCCAGCCGCACGCTGGTACCTGCCGGCAGGCCATCGGCATGCACCTCCGACAGCAGCGGACTGGCGTCGGCCAGCTTCAGCAGCTGCTGCAGGGCCGCGCGCAGCTCGGCCTGGCTCTGCCCGGTACGCGCCTGCAGGGCCAGCGAGAACCCGGACGAACGGCCCAGGCTGTCGATCGCCGGCGGCATCACGCTCATCACCTCGCCCTCGGCAACCGTGGCCATCGCCTGCTGCGCGGCCTCCACCTCGCCGGCCGCGGTGGCGCCAGCACGCTCGCCCCAGTCCTTCAGCATGGTGTAGGTCAGCGCCGCGCTCGGGCCGGAACCGGAGAAGCTGTAACCGAGGATCGACTGGTTGGAGCCGATGCCCGGGCGCGAGGCCACGTGCCGTTCGTAGGCTTCGACCACCGCCAGCGTGCGTTCGGCGGTGGCTTCGGCCGGCAGCTGGATCGAGGTCATGAAATAGCCCTGGTCCTCTTCCGGCAGGAACGCGCCCGGCAGCCAGTGCAGGCCCAGCAGCAGCGCCGCCACCAGCGCGGCGAACACGCCCATCACCCGGCCGCTTCGCTGCAGCACGGAGGCCACGCCACGCTGGTAGCGCCCGGTCAACGCCTCGAAGCCACGATTGAAGGCGCCGAACAGCCCGCCACGACCATGATGGCCGTGGGTGTTCGGGCGCAGCAGGGTCGCGCACAGCGCCGGTGTCAGGCTCAGTGCCAGCAGCGCCGAAAACAGGATCGACACCGCCATCGCCACGGTGAACTGGCGGTAGATCGCGCCCACCGAGCCGCTGGCCAAGGCCATCGGAATGAACACCGCGGTCAGCACCAGGGTGATGCCGATCACCGCGCCGGTCAGCTCGCGCATCGCCTTGATGGTCGCCTCGCGCGGCGGCAGGCCCTCCTCGGCCATGATCCGCTCCACGCCCTCGACCACCACGATCGCGTCGTCGACGATGATGCCGATCGCCAGCACCATGCCGAACATGGTCAGCACGTTGATCGAGAAGCCCAGTGCCAGCATCACCGCGAAGGTACCGAGCAGCGCGATCGGTGCAACCAGCGCCGGAATCAGCGTGTAGCGCCAGTTCTGCAGGAACAGGTACATCACCGCGAACACCAGCAGCATCGCCTCCAGCAGCGTCTGCACCACCTTCTGGATCGAGATCTTCACGAACGGCGCGGTGTCGAACGGGATGCTCGCCTCCACGCCGCGCGGCAACAGCGGCGCCAGCTCGGCCATGCGCTCACGGACCGCCGACGCCGTGCGCACCGCATTCGCGCCCGGCCGCAGCTGCACCCCGGCGGCGGTGGCCGGATGGCCGTCCTCGCGGGTGCCCCAGGCATAGCTCTGCGCGCCCAGTTCGACGCGGGCGACATCACCCAGCACCACCCGTGAACCGTCGGCCCCGGCGCGCAGTACGATCGCCGCGAACTGTTCCGGCGTGGACAACTGGCCGTCGGCGCTGAGCGGCACGGTGATGCGCTGGCCTGGAACACCCGGCGAATCACCGATGCGCCCCGGCGAGATCTCCAGGTTCTGCTGCTCGATGGCAGTGGCCACATCGCCCATGGTCAGGCCGTACCCGGTCAACCGGGTCGGGTCCAGCCACACGCGCATCGCCTGCTCGGCACCGAACAACTGCACGCGACCGACGCCATCGATGCGGCGCAGCTCTTCGATGATGTTGCGCGCCATGAAATCGCCCAGCGCGGCCTCGCTGACGCTGGCATCCGGCGAACGCAGGCCGACCAGCATCAGGAAGCCGGAATCGGCGGCCTCCACGAACAGGCCGTTCTGCCGCACGCTGCGCGGAAGGCGCGGCTCGATCGCCTTGATCCGGTTCTGCACGTCCACCTGCGCCAGTTCCGGATTGGTGCCGGGCTTGAAGGTGGCGGTGATCGAGGCTTCGCCGGAGGTGTCCACCGACGATTCGAAGTAAAGCAGATGCTTGACGCTGGACAGCTCGCGCTCGATCAGGCCGACCACCGCATCGTTCAACGTCTGCGGGCTCGCACCCGGGTAGCTGGCATAGATGCTGACGCTGGGCGGCGCGACCGCCGGATAGCGCTCCACGGCCAGGCGCGGAATCGCCAGCGCGCCGGCCAGGATGATGAAGATCGCCAGCACCCAGGCGAACACCGGGCGATCGATGAAGAAACGTGCCATGTTGGATTTTCCTGGAGGGGCTGTCCCGGTAAAGGCTCAGCCCTTGCTGCCGGCCTGCACCGCACCGGCGCTGGCGACCGGCTTCTGCCAGTCGCGCGCATCGACCACCACGCCTTCCTGCAGGCGCTCCTGGCCCTCGACCACCACTTTCTCGCCGGCCTTCAGGCCCGCGCGCACCAGCCACTGGCGATCGACGCTGCCGTCCACCTCCAGCGTGCGGATCACCGCCCTGCCGTCGGCGCCGATCACCCAGGCATAGGCCTGGCCACCGGCGCTGCGCAGCACCGCCTGCTGTGGCACGGTCAACGCGCTGGCCGGGGCACCCCGCGGCACCCTCGCGCGCACATACATGCCGGGCAGCAGCTGCCGCCGCGGGTTGTCCACCAGGATGCGCAGGATCACATCACCCGTCCGTGCATCGACATTGATACCGGAGAACAGCAGCTGGCCACGCTCGGGCAGCGGCTTGCCGGCGGCACCGATGATGGTCACCGGCAGCTTGTCGCCGCCGGCCGCACTGCGCTGCAGCGACTCCAGCTGTGCCGCCGGCTGGCGCACATCCACGTAGACCTGGTCGATCTGCTGTACCACGGCCATCGGCTCGGCATCGGCCACGCCGACCAGCGCACCTTCGGTCACCAATGCCTGATCGATACGGCCGGCAATCGGTGCGCTGACCGTGGCATAGCGCAGGTCGAGCTGGCGACGGGACAGGATCGCGCGCGCTTCATTCACTGCCGCGCGTGCCTGCTCGTACTCGGCGCTGGCGTCGTCCCGATGCTGCTGGCTGACCGCCTGCGCGGCAGCCAGGGCGTGCAGGCGCTGCGACTGCACGCGACTGCGGCCCAACGCCGCCTCACTGCGCTGCAGTGCGGCCAGCGCCGAATCGACGTCGGCCCGGAACGCTGCCGGGTCAATCTGGAACAAGGCCTGGCCGACACTGACTTCCGCCCCCTGGTCGAACAGGCGCCGCTGCACGATGCCGCCCACCTGTGCGCGGATCTGCGCGGTGCGCACCGCCGCGACGCGGCCTGGCAGTTCGTCGTCACGTTGCACCACCTGCGGGCCGACGCTGATCACGCTGACGCGCGGCGCCGCCTCGGGGGTGGCTTCGGGAGTGGAGCAGGCCGTCATGGCCAAGGCGAGGGCCGCGATCAACGCGACCGGAGTCCTGAAGGTTCTCATTGCTGTGCACAATGCCGCGCAGGCGGGGGATAGGTTCTGAAGCGCGCAGTCTGCGTGGCGATGATGGGGTTTCGATGGAGGAACTGTGGAGATACGATGGAGGCAAGCACCTTACGGCCCCGCCCCTGCATGCATGCCTCCCCTGCCCTCGCCGCCCTCGTCCTGATCGTCGAGGATGAGGCCGAGATCGCTGACATTCTCTGCGCCTACCTGGAACGCGAAGGACTGCGCACGCTGCGCGCCGCCGATGGCCACAGCGCACTGGACCTGCACCGCAGCGCCCGGCCCGACCTGGTCCTGCTCGATGTGCAGCTGCCGCGCCTGGACGGCTGGAGCGTGCTGACCCAGCTGCGCCAGCGCGGCGAGACGCCGGTGATCATGCTGACCGCACTGGACCAGGACCTGGACAAGCTGACCGCGCTGCGGATGGGCGCTGATGACTACGTGGTCAAGCCCTTCAACCCGGCCGAGGTGGCCGCGCGCGTGCGCGCCGTACTGCGGCGCACGCTGCGCGCCGCGCGCGTGGACGCACCCACCGCGTTGCGCGTCGGCCCGCTGCTGATCGACTCGGCCACCCACGCGGTGCACGTGGAGGGCGAAGGCTACAGCCACGAAGTGCTGCTCACCCTCACCGAGTTCAAGCTGCTGCACTGCATGGCGCTGGCGCCGACGCGCATCTTCAGCCGCAGCGAGCTGATGCACGAATGCCTGCCGGAAAGCGAAGCACTGGAGCGCACCGTCGACAGCCATGTCAGCAAGCTGCGCCGCAAGCTGGATGAAGTGGGCATGGTCAACGTCCCAGCCAGCGTGCGTGGCGTCGGCTACCGGCTGATGGCCGATCGCTGATGCCCTCCCTGCGCCGCTCCGGGCTGAGCCGCCACATCATCGTTTCGATGTCGCTGATGGTGATCGGCGTCATCGTGATGATGATCCTGTCATCGTGGCTGCTGTACGCGGTGCTGGTCGAGTTCTTCCCCGGCAGTGCAGAGGAGCCGGAAAGCTGGCTGCCGACCGGCCCGGAACTGGCATGGATGGTGGGCGTGATCCTGACCGGGCTGGCGCTGGCCATCGCCGCCTCGTTCCGCCTCGCCCACCGCATCCTGTCGCCGCTGAATTCGCTGGTGGACAGCGTGCGTGCGCTCGCGGGCGGCGACCTGGGTGCACGCGCCAGCGTCGAGGAAAATTCGCCGGGCGAAGTGGCGACCCTGGTCGAGGACTTCAATGCGATGGCGCGCCGCCTGCAGCACATGGAGAGCGAGCGCGCGATGTGGCACGCGGCCATCGCCCATGAGCTGCGCACGCCGGTGACGATCCTGCGTGGCCGCCTGCAGGGGCTGGCAGAGGGTGTGTTCCAGCCAGACGAGTCGCAGTTCCGCAGCCTGCTGGCCCAGGTCGAAGGGCTGTCACGGCTGATCGAGGACCTGCGCGTGCTGAGCCTGTCCGACAACGCGCGGCTGGACGTGCGTCGCGCGCGCACCGACGTGGTGGCCGAGGTGCATTCGGTGATGACCCTGGTCGATCCACAGTTCCGCGCCGCCGGCTTCGTGCTGGAGCTGGAAACCAGCCGCGAGGAACACAACGCGCACTGCGACCCGACCCGCCTGCGCCAGGCATTGCTGGCGCTGCTGGAGAACGCGCGGCGCTATGCCAGCCCGGGCAAGGTGCGGATTGCAGTGCATGACACGCCCGGCCACGTGCAGGTGGCGATCGAAGACGAGGGTCCGGGCATCGACCCGGAACTGCACGCGGATATCTTCACCCCGTTCATGCGTGGCGACGGTTCGCGTTCGCGACAGGGCGGCGGCAGCGGGCTCGGCCTGGCGGTGGTCAAGGCCATCGCCGACGCGCACGGTGGCCGCGTCTACTGCATCCAGGGCAGCGCCGGCGGCAGCCGCTTCGTCATCGAACTGCCGCGCCAGTAGCCGGGCGGGCTGCCTGCGTACGCAGGTGTGCACCGAGTGCGGCCAGATTGGCGTCGATCGCATCCATTTCCTCGCGCTGGCGGATCGGCAGCTGCTGGCGCAGCTGGCCACGCAATGCCTGCCACGCCGGGACCGCCTGCGCACTGGCAGTGGCCACGGCCGCGGACAGCAGCGCCTGCTCGTCGCCCAGCGGCAATCCATAGCCGTCATCCTGCAGCAGCGTCCCCGGGCGCAGCCACTGCCCGCTCTGCTCCAGCAACCCGCGCAGGCTGCGCGTTTCAGCGCTGTCCGGTGCGGCCAGCAGCTGCCGCTTGAGCACATCGCGTGCGCGCAGCTCGGCGCGCCGCTGCGCGGCCTGTTCCAGCAGCAACAGGCCGGCACTGGCACGCAGGTCACCCTGCAGCAGCCACGGTGCGCGTTGCTGTGCAGACAGCTTCAACCAGCCGCGCACATCACGAGCGGGCAAGGCCAGCTGAGCCGCGGCCACTGCGAACAACTGCTGGTAGTGGTCGCGCGCCGAGGCGAAGTAGTAGCCCTGCGCCTGCGCTGCAGTGCGGTCCGCCAGTACCCTCTCGTCGAGCACATCCAGCCGCACCAGTCGCCGCTTCAGGCCGCGCGGACTCAGTTGGGCCAGGCCCGCCTCGCCAAGGCGCGGCACCCCGGCCTGCAGCAGCTTGGCGGTTTCCACCGCGCAGTTGTTGCTGACGAAGTAATAGCGCCCGTCATAGCTCCAGTGCACCTGCGCGGTGCGCTCGAGCAGGCTGGCGATTTCGCTGCGGCCCAGCTGCAGCGGCAGCGACTGCAGCCCGCGCAGCTCGACCTTGGTGTACTCGTCCACCACCTGCTGCAGGGGCAGCACGAACAGCCGCGACGGATAGCCGCCGGTCAGGCCACGCCAGTTGGATATCTGCACGTCGCCCACGAACGCGCGGAACGACAGCACGCGGTGGTACTCCAGGTCCAGGCGGCAGTCCGGCCCAGGTACGCGGCCCGGCTTGCAGACCACCAGCCGCAGCATGCTGTGGCCCCAGCGACTCATCGGCTGCGCACTGCCTTCGGCGAACAGGTAGTCCACCGCGTAGACGCGCGCCGGGTCGAACTGCAGCAGCGATGCAGCGCCCTCCTCCGATTCGGCCTGCAGCAGGGGCAGCGTCGTGGCGCACCGCGGCCGTGGCAGCGACGGTGGTGTTCCGAAATGCGCCTGGTACCACTGCGCCAACGCGGGCCGCCGGCAGGCGAACTCGCCGTCGAGCACGAAATGCTCGGCATTCACGGCCAGGTACTCGGCCGGGTTCGCCAGTTCATAGACATCCGGGCTGCGATCACGGAAATCGTTATCGCCCCGGCCGAGGTGCCAGGGCCTGCGCTGCCAGCCCGCAAGGTCACGCCATCGCACGCTCTGCGACCAGTTCGCACCGCCACGGTCGGCGACGTGGGTCAGTTCATGCACCAGCGCACTGCGGCGCGCGCGGCGGTTGCCGGGCATGCCGTCATCCAGCAGGGTGCGGCGCAACGTAATGCGGCCGGCGAAAGCGCGCCCGTGCACCTCGGCGGGAAGGTCATCACTCCAGCGCACCTGCACCTGAGCCGGCAAAGCGCGCAGCAGGCCTTCCGGCAGCAGGGACTGCACGTCGGCCAGGGTCTGGCTGGCGAGCTGCTGCTGCGTCGGATCGAGACCGGAGGGATCGAGCTGCAGCCGATCAGCCGCGTGGACGGAAGGGATGAGCAGCCATGCCAATGCGGCGATCCACCCGCACCGCACGCTGTGCTTCCGTAGAGCCGAGCCATGCTCGGCTGCTGTTGCGATCCGGGTGCGCCGGGCATCCAGCCGGGCATGGCTCGGCTCTGCAGAACGCGATGACGCCGAGGTCATGCAGCCCGCATCAACGCGCCAGCAGCGCGCGGGCCAGTTCCAGGTCGCTCTGTTGCTGTGCGGCAGCGCTCTGCTCGCGCAGGTGGACCAGCGCGGCCTGCAGGCGGGCGCCACGGATCTGGCCGTCGCTGGCGACGAACGCAGCGGCATCGTCGCGCGCGGCTCGCACCACCTTGTCGTCGCCCGAGCTGCTGCCCGAGGAACCGGAGGAGGCACCGGTCGCCGAACCGGCCGAGGTGCCAGCGAAGCTGGAAGCGAAGCCGGCCAGCGGCAGGGACAGCAGGGCGAGCAGCAGAAGCGGACGGGTCATCGGTTCGAAGCCGGTTGTGAAGGTGCGTGGAGCGTAACGGGTACGTGAAGGATTTGCCCGGCTCAGGCGTCGAACAGCTTGCCGGGATTCAGCCGCGCTTGGGGATCGAACGCGCGTTTGACCGCCTTCATGAGCGCGATCTCGGCGGGGCCGCGGGTGCTGTCCAGGTAGCCCTTCTTGACCAGTCCGATGCCGTGCTCGGCCGAGATGCTGCCATCGAAGCGGGCCAGCACCTGCGCCAGCAGCTTGGTCACGTGCTCGCACTGCGCCACGAAGTCGGCGTCGCTGGTGTCGTCCGGCTTGAGCACGTTGATGTGCAGGTTGCCATCGCCGATATGGCCGAACCAGACCACGTCGAAGTGCGGGTAGGCCTGCCCGATCAGTGCCTGGGTCTCGGCCAGAAACGCCGGCATCGCCGAGATCCGCACCGAGACGTCATTCTTGTAAGGCTTGTAGCGCGCCAGCGATTCGGTGATGCCTTCGCGCAGGCGCCACAGCTGGGCGGCCTGGGCATCGCTGGCGCTGATCACACCGTCGCTGACCCAGCCGTTGCCCATGCAGTCCTCGAAGGCCGCCATCGCCGCGGCTTCCTGTGCCTCGTCGTTGGCCGCGAACTCGGTGACGACGTAGTACGGATGCACCTCGCCGAACGGTGCCTGCGCGCCATGCGCCAGCACGTGCTCCAGCGCCCGGTCGGTGAAGAACTCGAAGGCCTGCAGCTGCAGGCGCGCGCGGAACGCGGCGAACACCTGCATCAGCACCTCGAAGCTGGGTACTGCCAGCAGCATCACGTTGCTGGCCGGCGGCGGATCGGTGAGTTTCACTGTCGCCTCGACGATCACGCCCAGCGTGCCTTCCGAACCGATCAGCAGCTGGCGGAAGTCATAGCCGCTGGAGTTCTTGATCAGGCCCTTGTTGAGCTCCAGCAGTTCGCCGCTGGCGGTAACCACCTTCAGCCCGGCGATCCACTCGCGGGTGTTGCCGTAGCGGATCACGCGGATGCCGCCGGCATTGGTGGCGATGTTGCCGCCGATCGTGCACGACCCGCGCGCGGCGAAGTCCACCGGGTAGATCAGGCCGTGGTCCAGCGCGGCGTTGTGCACGGCCTCCAGCGGCATGCCGGCCTGCACCACCAGGGTGCGATCGACCGCGTCGTAGGCCAGCGCCTTGTTCATCCGCTCCAGGCTCAGCACCAGCTCGCCATTGGCCGCCACCGCGCCACCGGAAAGGCCGGTACGGCCGCCGGACGGCACCACGGGCACGCCCTCGCCCGCACTCCAGCGCATCACCGCCTGTACCTCTTGCACCGTGGCCGGCAGTGCGATCGCCAGCGGCGCCGGCGTCCAGCGCCGGGTCCAGTCGCGCCCGTAATGCTCCAGGTCAGCCGGGTCGATCTTCAGCTTCAGGCCGGGACAGGCCTGCTGCAGCGAGGCAATGCGGGAATCGGTCATGACGGTCCAACGCGGTGCGTGAAGACGGGCAAGCGTGCCAGCGGTACGCGCCAGCGTCCAGCCCCGCAGCGATACAGATAGCTACGGATGCAACCAATTGCGCACTGCACCATGGGCGCTTCGATCTGGCATAGTGGTCAGCCCCTGTCCCACTGGCCGTGTTGCCCCATGTCGCCGAAGAAGACCTCGTTCCCCAAGCAGGATATCCGCGTGCTGTTGCTGGAGGGGGTCAGCCAGACCGCCGTGGAGGTGTTCAGCGCCGCCGGCTACAGCCAGATCGAGGCGCACACCAAGGCACTGCCCGAGGACGAACTGAAGGCGCGCATCGCCGAGGCGCACATCGTCGGCATCCGTTCGCGCACCCAGCTCAGCGCCGAGGTGCTGGCCGAGGCCAAGCGCCTGATCGCGGTGGGCTGCTTCTGCATCGGCACCAACCAGGTCGACCTGGACGCGGCCGAGCTGGCCGGCATCCCGGTGTTCAACGCGCCCTACTCCAATACCCGCAGCGTGGCCGAGCTGGTGATCGCCGAGGCGATCATGCTGACCCGTGGCATTCCGCAGAAGAACGCCGAATGCCATCGCGGCGGCTGGTCGAAGTCGGCCAGCGGCAGCCATGAGGTGCGTGGCAAGACCCTGGGCATCATCGGCTATGGCCACATCGGCACCCAGGTCGGCGTGCTGGCCGAATCGCTGGGCATGCAGGTGATCTTCCACGACGTGGAAACCAAGCTGGCGCTGGGCAATGCCCGTGCCGCGGCGAGCCTGGACGATCTGCTGGCCCGCGCCGACATCGTCACCCTGCACGTGCCGGAGACCCCGGCCACGCAGTGGATGATCGGCAGCACCGAGCTGGCGAAGATGCGCAAGGGCGCGCACCTGATCAATGCCGCGCGCGGCACCGTGGTCGACATCGATGCACTGGACGCGGCCCTGGCCAGCGGCCACGTCGGTGGTGCCGCGCTGGACGTGTTCCCGGTCGAACCGAAGGGCAATGGCGATATCTTCGAATCGCCGCTGACCCGCCACGACAACGTGATCCTGACCCCGCACGTGGGCGGCAGCACGCTGGAAGCGCAGGACAACATCGGCGTGGAGGTGGCGGCCAAGCTGGTGCGCTACAGCGACAACGGCAGCACCCTGTCGGCGGTCAATTTCCCGGAAGTGACCCTGCCCGAACACGAAGACAGCCTGCGCCTGCTGCACATCCACCAGAACGTGCCGGGCGTGCTGTCCAGGGTCAACGAGATCTTCTCGCGCCACAACGTCAACATCGACGGCCAGTTCCTGCGCACCGACCCGAAGGTGGGCTACGTGGTGATTGACATCACCGCCAGCGAGGCGCAGGCCGCCGCCGTCCGCGACGAACTGGCCGCGATTCCAGGCACGCTGCGGACGCGCATCTTGTATTGAGCAAGGCGTCGCCGGGCATGCCCCGGCGGATTGCTTCCGGCGTCGCACCATCCACGCATGGCGTGGATCTACTGGCGTTTCGCGCTATCCCGCAGTAGATCCACGCCATGCGTGGATGGAACACCTCAGAACCTTACGGCGTGGAGGTTCTTGTAAAAGTCCCAATGGATCAGAACCCTGTCTTCCATCGACAGGAACAGCGTATCGACGAAATCCAGCTCCTCGGCATGAACCAGCCAGTCCTGCGGGCGGCTGCCCAGCGAAGGTACCGCCCCATCCACCTGGACAACCGTCAACGCAGCCTCGCTTGGCAAGCCAACAGCATCTGCAATGGCGCTCAACTCCTGCGCCAGCCGCTCCCGCCCCACCCCGGGGACCTCCAGGCGCGATGGCACGCGCTCCCAGTCGATGGATGTGATGACTGGCAATGCAGCCTTGATCATCGCAAGGGCAGCATCGTGCTTCGCCTCGCCACAGGCATGAGCCGCAACAAACGCGGCACAGCCGTCCGAGAGCATCAACGTGCCAGCCAGCGGCGCGCCATGCGCTGCATGGATTCATCCGACGCCGGGTCGGCCGCGACCTCGGTTACCGGCCGCCAGGCCAGGTCCAGCGATTCCTCGCTGAGCACGAATGCCTCGCCACCGAGCGCCCGGATCACGAAACGCACGTCGTAGTGCCAGTGCCCCGGCACATCCTTGCGCTCGGGAATCCAGTGCTTGTCCAGATCGAAGATGGCGGGGTCTTCCAGTACCAGGCCGCTCAGACCGGACTCCTCCTCGGCTTCCTTCAGCGCCACCCGGGCCAGGTCGCGGTCACCGTCGGCGTGGCCGCCCAGCTGCAGCCAGCGCTGCAGCTTGCGATGGTGGGTGAGCAGCAGGCGCTGGCCATCGGCGCTGACCAGCCAGCAGCTGGCGGTGAAGTGGCCGGCCAGGCGCTCGCGGCGGAACGGATCTTCCGGATCATCCAGCAATGTGCCGAATTCGGCAGCCAGGGCGTCGTGGGCGGGTTCGCGGCGCGCGTAGTCCCGGAGCAGGCCGCGCAGGCGATCGTCAAGCGCGGCAAGGGTTTCGGCGGTCTGGCTCATGAATGGGGGCGGTTCGGAAAAATACTGCTCATTATCGCCGTTCATTGTTGCGATTGCGCTTGTGCGTTGGCTTCAGCTTTGGCTAAGGTACAGCGGGCCGTTCGCACGGCCTTCACCATCAAGGCAGCCGGCAACGTATCGGCCGCCCACCCCATCCGATCACTAGGAAGTACTGCATGCTGAAAGCTCTGTTGAGGGTCAAGCCGGTCGAGCCGGCCGGGCACGTCGATGCCGGCGAACCCATCGAAGGCAGCCTGGACGGCGAAGCCACGTTGAAACGGACCCTCACGGCTAAACACCTCATCCTGCTGGGCGTGGGTGCGGTGATCGGCGCAGGCATCTTCGTGCTGACCGGCCAGGCCGCAGCCAACCACGCGGGCCCGGCGGTGATGCTGTCGTTCGTGCTGGCCGGTTTCGCCTGTGCGCTGGCAGGCCTGTGCTATGCCGAGTTCGCGGCGATGATGCCGGTCTCCGGCAGTGCCTACTCCTATTCCTACGCCACCCTCGGCGAAGGCATGGCCTGGTTCATCGGCTGGTGCCTGGTGCTGGAGTACCTGTTCGCCTCGGCCTCGGTCGCGGTGGGCTGGTCGGCCTACCTGATCAGCTTCATCACCACCACGCTGCACATGCCCTTCCCGGACATGCTCAGCGCCGCGCCCATCGCCTGGACCGGCAGCGAGTTCGTCTCCTCCGGCAAGCTGTTCAACCTGCCGGCGGTGCTGATCGTGGCGGCGGTATCCGGCCTGCTGTACGTGGGCGTGACCCAGTCGGCGTTCGTCAACGCGATCATCGTGGCGATCAAGGTCACCGTCATCTGCCTGTTCATCGGCATCGGCGCGGCCCACATCGACCCGGCCAACTGGCACCCGTTCATTCCGGAAAACACCGGCGTGCCGGGTGAGTTCGGCTGGAGCGGTATCTTCCGCGCCGCCACCATCGTGTTCTTCGCGTACATCGGCTTCGATGCGGTCTCCACCGCTGCTGGCGAGACCAAGGACCCGCAACGCAACATGCCGATCGGCCTGCTCGGCTCGCTGGCCGTGTGCACGATCGTCTACATCATCGTCTGTGCGGTGCTGACCGGCATGATGCCGTACCACCTGCTGGGCACCGACAAGCCGGTGGCGACCGCGCTGGAGCCCTACCCGACCCTGTCCTGGCTGAAGACGTTCGTGGAAGTCGGCGCCATCGCCGGCCTGTCCTCGGTGGTGCTGGTGATGATGATGGGCCAGACCCGCATCGCCTACACCATCTCCCGCGACGGCCTGCTGCCGAAGTTCTTCGGCAAGGTCCACGCCCGCTTCCGCACCCCGTACGTCGCCACCATCGTGGTCGGCGTGATCGCCGCCGCGCTGGCCGGCCTGGTGCCGCTGAACGTGCTGGGCGAGCTGGTCTCGATGGGCACCCTGCTGGCCTTCGCCACGGTCTGCATCGGCGTGCTGGTGCTGCGCTATTCCAAGCCGGACCTGCACCGCCCGTTCCGCGTGCCGATGGTCTGGATCATCTGCCCGCTCGGCGCGGCCACCTGCCTGTTCCTGTTCTGGCAGGCGTTCGTGGTGCATTGGCACCTGTTCGTTGGCTGGACGCTGCTCGGCCTGCTGATTTACCTGGGCTACGGCATCCGCAACAGCAAGCTCGCCAAGTCGCCCTGATCCGCCTTCGGGCCGGCCTCGCGCCGGCCCGTCCGTTTTCCCGCGCGCCGCCCATGGCGCGCTTCGACAAGACCACCACACATGTTCAAGCAACTGTGGGCCACCAAGCATCCGCATGCCGCCCATGAAGACGCCAACGGCCTGAGCCTGCGTCGCCACCTTGGCCCCTGGGGGCTGACCGCCCTGGGCATCGGCGCGGTGATCGGCGGCGGCATCTTCGTCATCACCGGCCAGGCCGCCGCCAACCACGCCGGCCCGGCGATCATGCTGTCCTTCGTGCTGGCCGCCATCTGCTGCGCCTTCTGCGCGCTGGCCTATGCCGAATTCGCCTCGATGGTGCCGGTCTCCGGCAGCGCCTACACCTACACCTACGCCACCTTCGGCGAGCTCTCGGCCTGGTTCATCGGCTGGATGCTGGTGCTCGAGTACGGCGTCTCCGCCTCGGCGGTGGCGGTCAGCTGGACCGGTTATTTCCTCAGCCTGCTCAGCCAGTTCGACATCCATCTACCGGCGGCACTGGTCAGCGCGCCACTGGACGCGCAGCTGCGCCCCACCGGCGCGATCGCCAACCTGCCCGCCGCCGCACTGGTGCTGCTGCTGACCTGGCTGTGCTACGTCGGCATCAGCAAGTCCTCGGCGATGAACATGGCGATGGTCGTGCTCAAGACCGGCCTGATCGTGCTGGTCATCGTGGTCGGCTGGAAATACGTGGACACCAGCAACTGGACCCCGTTCATTCCGGCCAATGAAGGCCCGGGCAAGTACGGCATGGAAGGCGTGCTGCGTGGCGCGGCGATGGTGTTCTTCGCCTACATCGGTTTCGAGGCGGTATCGGTGGCGGCGCAGGAATCGAAGAACCCGCAGCGTGACATGCCGATCGGCATGATGCTGTCGCTGGTGATCTGCACCGTGTTGTATATCGCAATGGCCGCAGTGATGACTGGCCTGGTGCCGTTCCAGCTGCTGGGCACCGACGAGCCGGTGGTGACTGCCGTGGCCGCGCACCCACAGCTGGGCTGGCTGCGCTGGGTGGTCGAGGTCGGTGCGCTGGTCGGCCTGTCTTCGGTGGTGCTGGTGATGATCATCGGCCAGCCGCGCATCTTCATGATCATGGGCCGCGACGGCCTGCTGCCACCGGTGTTCACCAGGATCCACCCGAAGTACCGCACCCCGCACATCAACACCGTGATCACCGGCATCGGCATCGCGCTGCTGGCGGCGCTGTTCCCGCTGGACATCCTGGGCGAGCTGACCTCGATGGGCACGCTGATCGCGTTCGCCGCAGTCTGTGCCGGCGTGCTGATCCTGCGCCGCACCCAGCCGGACCTGCCGCGCCCGTTCCGCATGCCGATGGCGTGGCTGATCTGCGGCCTGGGCGTGCTGAGCTGCCTGGCGCTGCTGTCGGCGATGACGATGCACAACTGGATGCTGATGGGGGTGTGGACGGTCGTCGGTTTCGTGATCTATTTCTGCTACGGGTTCCGGCACAGCCGCCTGCGGGGTCAGTAAGGGGTTTTTGTATTGCAGGGCCTGCGGCCCTGCACCCGCCTTTGAAGCCGGAGCGCCGGCAAGAGCTGGGCTGAGGGTTTGGCGGGGAGGGGGGAGATTGCGGGGGACGCTGCAAGTACATCCCTGTAAGCTCGGTCGCCGCATCCATGCGGCTCACGCCCCCGCAACCTCCCCCCTCCCCGCCTCCGACAGTCTCCTGGCACGTCCGGTAGATCCACGCCATGCGTGGATGAATTGCGTCTGAGAGATGAATTCTCTCCGGTCGATGAATCCCCTGTAGAGCCGAGCCATGCTCGGCTCCGAGCAAGCCCAGCGCCGCGACCCGCTTTCCGCTTTTTCTTCTTCACTCCGTGGCTGGCCGCACGCCGGAACCTGTCCGAGGCGGGGCGGGTGGGCCGTGCAGGGGCGTTGGCGCCATGTATGGCGCCATCGAGCTTACAGGGACGTACTTGCAGCGTCCCCTGCACGGCCCACCCGCCCCGCCCCGCCCATGAACCGCTCTACACGACCCGCCACGAGGGGCTCAGCCGTTGGCCGAATCCAGTAAAATCGCCGGCATGAACGCCCCCACCTTCCCGTACGACACCGCGCGCCTGAGCGAACTGGCCCAGCTGCTGATCGACAACGTCCGCGAACTGGCGCACGCCGGCTGGACCCCGGCCACCAGCAGCAATTTCTCCCACCGCCTGGATGACCGCCACGCCGCGATCACCGTGTCCGGCAAGGACAAGGGCCGGCTGATCGAGGACGACATCATGGTGGTGGACTTCGACGGCCTGGCCGTCGGTCGCCCGCTGCGCCCGTCCGCCGAGACCCTGCTGCACACCCAGCTGTACCGCCGCTTCCCGGAAATCGGCTGTGTGCTGCATACGCATTCGCCGGTGCAGACCATCGCTTCGCGCCTGTACGCGCCGCAGGGTCATATCCGCCTGGAAGGCTACGAGCTGCTGAAGGCCTTCGCCGGCAACAGCACCCATGAAATGGCCATCGACGTACCGGTGTTCGCCAACACCCAGGACATGAACGTGCTCTCGGCGCAGGTCGACGACCTGCTCGACCGGCAGAACCTGTGGGGTTACCTGATCGACGGCCACGGCCTGTATGCCTGGGGCCGTGACATGGCCGAGGCGCGCCGGCACCTGGAAGCCTTCGAATTCCTGTTCCACTGCGAGCTCGAGCTGCGCAAGCTGCGCGGCTGAGCCCGCGCGCAGGTGCAGATGCCGATCCGGAATCTGCGCCTCGCCCCCACCCTGCTACCCTGTCTTCCCCCCGAGACGTTCAAGCTGCCGCCATGAGCCGACTGCGCATCTACGACGACACCCGCCCCGAATCGCCGCTGCTGGACACCCAGGACGGCGCGGTCATCGCTGCCGAGCTGCAGAAGATCGGCGTCACCTTCGAGCGCTGGCAGGCCACCGCGCCAGTCGCGCCGGGCGCCAGCCAGGAGGAAGTGTTCGCCGCCTACCGTGCGGACATCGACCGCCTGGTCGCCGAGCGCGGCTTCAAGAGCGTGGACGTGGCCTCGATCGCCCCGGACAACCCGAACCGCGCCGAGCTGCGCAAGAAGTTCCTCGACGAGCACTTCCACAAGGAAGACGAGGTGCGCTTCTTCGTCGCAGGCTCGGGCCTGTTCACCCTGCACGTGGGTGACAAGGTCTATGAGATCGAGTGCGTGAAGGACGACCTGATCGCCGTGCCCGATGGCACCACCCACTGGTTCGACATGGGCGATGAACCGAGCTTCGTGGCGATCCGCTTCTTCACCGAACCGGACGGCTGGGTGGGTCATTTCACCGGCACCGACATCGCGCAGAAGTTCCCCCGTTACGTACCTACCCAGGCGTCCTGATCCATGCAGCCCCGCGTCATCCTGACCGACATCGAAGGCACCACCAGCAGCATCTCGTTCGTCAAGAACGTGCTGTTCCCCTATGCCCGCAAGGCCTTGCCCGCGTTCGTCGCCGAACATGGCCAGCAGCCGGAGGTCCGCCGCTGGCTGGACGCGGTGGCTACCGAGATCGGCGGCGCCTGCCAGGACAGCCTGGTGGCCGAGACGCTGCAGGGCTGGATTGACCAGGACCGCAAGCACACCGCACTGAAGGCGCTGCAGGGCCTGATCTGGGATGAGGGCTACCGTCGCGGCGACTACACCGCGCACTTCTACCCGGAAGTGGCACCGGTGCTGAAGGGCTGGCATGCCTCCGGCCTGCCGCTGTACGTGTACTCCTCCGGCTCGGTGCCGGCGCAGAAGCTGTTCTTCGGCTTCAGCGATGCCGGTGACCTCAGCCCGCTGGTGTCGGGCTGGTTCGATACCGAGATGGGTGGCAAACGTGAGGCCGACAGCTACCGCCGCATCGTGCAGGCCATTGGCGTGCCGGCCGGCGAGATCCTGTTCCTGTCCGATGTGGTCGAAGAACTGGATGCTGCCCGCGAAGCCGGCCTGCAGACCCGGCTGATCGACCGCCTGGATGACTACCCGATGCCGCGTACCGGCCAGTCCGCCAACGGCCACGAGCGGGTCGAGAACTTCCAGCAGATCCAGCTGTAAGCAGGAAAAAGGGGACGGAGGGGATTAAGTCGTTTGTGGCCCATGTGTGCCACAAACGACTTAATCCCCTCCGTCCCCTTTTTTGCTCAACGGTCGTTGAGGGTCTTCACCCTCAGCGCCTCGCGCAGGGTAACCAGATCCACCGGGCCGCGCACCGCGATATCGCGGATTTCACCCGGCAGCAGATCCAGCAGGTTTTCTTCGACCTGCACGTCCAGCGCACCGAAGTCGATCCACGTCGCGCGCACATACGCCGCGCTTTCCAGCCGCAGTCGATAGTGGTCGCCTTCGATGGACAAGGTGGCCTTGAGCTTCTGCCGCGGCAATACCTGGTCCTTGGCTTCGACGAATCCGACCACCTGCCGTGCGCTCACCGCCCCGTTCTGCAGCAGCTCAAACACCGCCACCGTGCGCTTCGGATCGGCACCGGCCAGCAACTCGGCATCGCGAAAATCACCGATCGAGGTGACGCCCGACGCCGCCAGCGTCACCGCATCCTCGCGACGGCGCAGCACCTTCCCTTCCACGTCCATCACCCGCAGCCGCCAACGTGCATCCAGCGCCACACCGTCATTGATCAGGCGTACCCGCGTGCTGCCCTCATCGCGCAGCGCGGCTACCGTGACCGGCGCGAAGAAGCGCCGCGCGGCGAAGTGCAGCGCCTTCCAGCGGCCGAAGTAATCCACGCTGGACCACGAGGCGCCTGGCCAGACATCGTTGAGCTGCCAGTACAGCGAACCCATCGTGTATGGCCGGGAGGCGCGATGATGCAGCGCCGCCAGTGCAATGCCATCGGCCTGCATGACCTGGCTGAGGTAGACGAAGTCCTCGAAGTCCTTCGGCGTGCCATAGCCCTGTTCGATGTAGTGCAGCAGGCGGCTGTTGCCCTCGCCGGCCATGAATTTCTGGTGCGCGCGGATCACCGGGCTGTCGATGCGCTGTTCGGCGCGGGTGGCGATCTGGTCCACCGTCGCCACCGACGGCCACGCCTGCAGCCCGTACTCGGACATGAAGCGCGGCGTCTCACGCAGGTAGGCCTGCACCGGCAGCGCCGGATTGCCCCAGACCTGCCAGTAGTGCTTGTCGCCGCGGGTGGAATCGTTGGCCTTCTCGTCCAGATCGTTGCTGGGCGAACTGGACCAGTACGGTACGCCCAGTCCTTCCTCGCCCACCACCTGGCGCAGGTCGTTGCCGAACAGGTCGACATAGCCCTGCCAGACCTTCGCCGCAAATGCCGGGTCGGCCGCCTTCAGGTCGCGGCCGTGACCCCAGTCCTTCCAGGCGGTTTCTTCCTCGTTGTTGCCACACCACAGCACGATGCTGGGGTGATGGCGCAGCCTGCGCACGTTGTCGCGCGCCTCGGCCACCACGCTGGCACGGAAGGCCGGATCGTAGCCCGGCTGCATGCCGCCGCCGAACATGAAGTCCTGCCAGACCAGCAGGCCCAGTTCGTCGGCGATGTCGAAGAACGCGTCGTCCTCGTAGTAGCCACCGCCCCAATTGCGCAGCATGTTCATGTTGGCGTCGCGCGCGGCGGTCAGCACCTGGCGCAGACGTGCTGCGTCGACGCGTGCGGGGAAGGCATCGAACGGAATGACGTTGGCGCCCTTGGCGAAGATCGGCACGCCGTTGATGACGAAGGCGAAGCCCTGCCCGCCCTTGCCGTCCTCTTCGCGGCGCAGTTCGACCGTGCGCAGGCCGATGCGCTGCTCGCGCACCAGCGTTGCGTCGGCACCGCCATCCAGGCGCGCCTGCACGGTATAGCGATCCTGCGCACCATGGCCGACCGGCCACCACCGCTTCGGTTCCGCCAGTTCAATCGGTAGTTCAACACTGTTCTGCCCGGGCTTCAGCAGTACGGTGCGCTGCTGCTGGGCCACGCTGCGACCCTGCGGATCGAGGACTTCCACATTGACGACCGCAGAACCGGTGGCGCTGCCCTGCTCCACCTGCAGCAGCACCGCCAGCTTCGCCTGCTCCGCGCTCAATGCATCGGTGCGCACGGCAAGACTGGTCAGGCGGTGCGTATCCCAGGCCTGCAGGTCGACCCCGCGCCAGACCCCGGCGGTGACATAACGCGGGCCCCAGTCCCAACCGAAGTGGTAGGCCGGCTTGCGCGCGAAGTTTCCGACCATCGCGTCCTTCGGCTCATCGCCATACGGCGACGGGTAGTTGCCAGCGATCCTGTGTGGCATCGCCTGTACGCCCGGAAGCAGCGTGCGGATCGGTGAGCGGAACACGATCTGCAGTTCATTGCCCCTGGCGCGCAGATGCCCTTCCACGCGCGCGCGCCAGGTCCGGTGCGCGTTGTCCGCGCGCAGCAGCGGCTTGCCGTTGAGGCTTACTTCGGCATAAGTGTCCAGCCCGTCGAAGCGCAGTTCGGCATGGGGCTTGGCCAGCATCGCCGCGTCCACGTCGAAGCGCGCGCGGTACTCCCAGGCCGCCAGGCCGATCCATTGCAGCTCCGCTTCGGGCGCACCCACGTACGGGTCGCGGATCAGCGCATGCGCCAGCAGGTCGGTGTGCACGCTGCCCGGCACCGTTGCCGCACGCCATTGCTGCAGGCCTGGGTGGGCGGCGCCCTGCGCGTCGCCGGGCAGCATGCGGAACTCCCACTGTGCCTGCAGAGGCGCTGCAATTGCCGGGAAGGCCGACGTTGCGACCAGCAGCAGGAGCAGACGGACAACGAGGGAAAGACGATGCACGCGGAGCTCCTGTTTTTCCGCCGGGCGTGGCCCGGCGCTACTGATTCCGATTCATCATGCGTATGGCGACACGCGCCTCAACGCACCACGTTCAACACTTCGTAGCACGCGCCCATGGTGTGGTAATCCACCTTGCCGGCCGGGCTCTTCTCGTCGCTGTACTTGCGGTTGTCGGCATCGAGGATGCGGAACCAGGCGCCGAACTGATGGTCGACGAAGTGTTCCCACGAATACGCCCAGATGCGTTCGTACCACTGCCAGTAGCGGTCATCGCCGGTGCGCTTGGCCATCAGTGCGGCGGTCGCCAGCGTTTCGGCCTGCACCCAGAAGTACTTGTCGTCGTCGCAGACGAAGCTGTCGCCACCGATCGGCGCGCCATCCATGCCCGGCTGCCGGCGCGATTCCGGTGCGAAGCCGTAGTACAGGCCACCTCGCGCTTCGTCCCAGCTGCGCGCCACGGCCACGTCGAACAGGTGCTGCGCGGTCGGCACCAGCCAGTCGGCCTGCACGTGGCGATCGAGGATCAGCAGCAGCTTGGCCCACTCGGTCTGGTGCCCCGGTTGGAAGCCCCACGGGCGGAACAGGTGCTTGGGGTCGTCCAGGTTGTAGTCCCAGTCGATCTCCCAGTTCTCATCGTAGTGTTCCCAGACCAGCCCGCCGGCCTTGGCCGCCTGGCGGCGGGTCATGTTGTCGGCCAGCTGCAGCGCGCGCTCCACATAGCGCTGCTCGCCACTGGCCTCGAACGCGGCCAGCATCGCCTCGCACATGTGCATGTTGGCGTTCTGTCCACGGTAGCCGGTGAAGTTCCACTGGCCGTCCGCTTCATCCTTGTAGAGCCCGTGCTGCGGCTCCCAGAAGCGCGCTTCCAGCAGCTGCCAGGTCTCGTCCATCCACGCGCGCGCCTGCTCGATACCTGCCTTCAGCGCGCAGCTGTAGGCCAGCAGCACGAAGGCCACGCCGTAGCAGTGGTTCATGTCGTCCTCGACCTTGCCATCACGCAGGGTCCAGGCATAGCCGCCGGTGGCGGGGTTGCGGTGCACCTCGCGCAGGTATCGCACGCCGTGCTCGACCGCGTCGCGGTACTCGGCATTGCCGAACTCGCGGTAGGCCATCGCGTAGTTGAAGACGAAACGGGTGCTGCTCACCAGGTGGCGATGGCTGGCATCGTAGATGCTGCCGTCGTCACGGAAGTAGTGGAAGAAGCCACCGTCCGGATCGATGCAGCGCGGATGGTAGAACGCCATGGTATCGGCGATGTGCGCGCGCAGGAACGCGGGCGAACGGAAATCGGGCGAGGTGCTCATGCAGTAATGTCCTGTGCCTGCAGCAGCTGCTGCACTTCATCGAGCGAGGGCATCGCGGCGAACGCGCCCTTGCGGGTAACAGCCAGCGCGCCGACCGCTGCGCCGAAGCGCAGCGTGGCGGTGATCGCCTCCGGGTCCTGGCAGAAGGCGGTAAAACCGGCACCGGCCCCGCCGCGCTCCAGCAGGCCAACCAGCACGCCACCGACGAAGGCATCACCGGCCGCCGTGGTGTCGACCGTGGCCACGCGGAAGCTGGTGACAGTGCCGTGGTTGTCGCGGGTGTACCAGTGCAGCGTGGCTGCACCATCGGTGACGATCACCCAGCGCGCCCGCGCGGCCAGCAGGCGCCGCAGCACCGCCGCCTCGCCATCGGCGCCCAGCGGCGCGGCCAGGTAGTCCAGCTCCTCGCGCGACAGCTTGACCAGGTCGGCGCGTTCCAGCGCCTGCCACAGGCGCGGCGTCGGGTCCTCGTTCGCCGGCCACAGGGCAGGACGCAGGTTGAGGTCCAGGCTGACCACCGCACCGGCAGCGCGGGCCCGTTCCATGCCGGCGAAGGTCGCCTCGGCGATGGCCGGCTCGGTCAGGCTGTTGGAACAGACGTGGAAGCATTGCGCGCTGTCGAGGCACGCCGCCTGGAAGTCGCTGTCACGGAACAGCAGGTCAGCCGCCGGCGGGCGGTAGAAACTGAAGCTGCGCTCGCCATTGGCATCCAGGGCCACGAAGGCCAGTGCGGTCTTGGCCGCGTCGGTGCGCACGATGTAATCGGTACCCACGCCGTGCTCGACCAGGCTGTCGGCCAGGAAGTCGCCGAACATGTCGCGGCCCAGCATGCCGACAAACTGGGTCTTCGCACCCAGCCGCGCAGCCGCCACCGCGACGTTGGCCGGCGCCCCACCGGCGTACTGCAGGAACGCACGCGGGGTGTCGGCCGAGGCCGGCGGCTGTGCTAGTAGATCGATCAAAATTTCGCCGAAGCAAACGATGGCACCCATTCCGGACTCAGCCTCCCTGCGTTGCGGAGGCCGGCGTACGCGCGCCGACCAGTCCGTAGAAAATGATGTAGCCGTAGCACAGCAGCGGCAGGATGAAGCTGGCCTGCACACCGATGTGGTCGGCCAGCACGCCCTGCAGGTACGGCACCACGGCACCGCCGACGATGGCCATGATCAGCAGGCTGGACCCCTTGTTGGTCAGCGGGCCGAGGCGCTCGATGCTCAGCGCGAAGATGGTCGGGAACATGATCGAGTTGAACAGGCCGATGGCCACCACCGAGTACAGCGCGACGTTGCCGGAGCTCAGCATGGTGGTGACCAGCAGCGCCACGTTGACCAGCGCGAAGATCGCCAGCAGACGGCTGGGCGAGAAGCGCGCCAGCAGCGCCGAACCGGCGAAGCGGCCGATCATCGCCATCGTCCAGTAGGCAGACACGTAATGCGTGGCCTGCTGCTCGCTGAAGCCACCGATGTTCGGCATCGACAGGTAGTTGACCAGGAAGCTGCCAATCGACACTTCGGCACCGACGTAGAAGAAGATGCCCAGCACGCCCAGCAGCAGGTGGCGCTTGCGCAGCGCATCCAGGTAGCTGTGGTGGTGGCCCTGGTCGGCCTGCTCGGTGGCGTCGCTCAGCGCCGGCAGGCGGAACAGGAATACGAACAGCGCCAGCAGCACCAGCGCCACCGCCAGGCCCACGTACGGACCCTGCACAGCCTGCGCCTCGGCGGCACGGTAGGCCAGCTGCTCGGCGGCCGGCAGCGCCGCGATGTCGTCAGCGCTCTTGACCGTGTTGGACAGGATCAGCATGCCGCCGAAGATCGGGGCGATGGCCGTGCCCAGCGAGTTCAGCGCCTGCGCCAGGGTCAGGCGGCTGGAGCTGGTCTGCTCCGGGCCCAGCAGCGCGACATAGGGGTTGGCGGCCACCTGCAGCACGGTAATGCCGGTGGCCAGCACGAACAGTGCGCCGAGGAAGGCGCCATAGACGCGCAGTTCGGCCGCCGGCCAGAAGCCCAGCGCGCCGATGCCGGCGATCACCAGGCCGGCGACGATGCCTTTCTTGTAGCCCAGCGCCGCCACCAACCGCCCCGCCGGCAGCGACATCAGGAAATAGGTGCCGAAGAAGGTGAACTGCACCAGCATCGCCTTGGCGTAGTTCAGTTCGAACACCGCCTTCAGGTGCGGGATCAGGATGTCATTGAGGCAGGTCAGGAAGCCCCACATGAAGAAGATCGTGGTGACGACAGCCAACGCCTTGCCGTTGGTGACGGCGGGTGCGTTGCCCGAGGAACCCGATGGACGGGGCGTTGCGGAAATCGGCATGCGGTACGCGCCTCGATGCGCGGAAGGTCGTTGTTGCGTGGAAGGGGTGTATGAAAGGAATCAGTTCGGTCGCGCAGCACTGCTTTCGCGGATGCGCAGCTGCACCGGCGCGACCGTGCGCCGTGGCGGCGCATCCGGTTCGTCCAGCCGTTGCAGCAGCAGCGCGGCCGCTTGCCGGCCACGCTCGCGCGGGTCGGCAGTGAGCGTGGTCAACGGTGGCACCGCCACCGCAGCCTCGGAAATGTCATCGAAACCAGTAACGGCAAAGTCGCCACCGGGACGGATGCCACGCGAGTTCAAGCCCAGCATCAGGCCCAGCGCGACGGTGTCGTTGTAGCAGACCGCCGCACTCGGACGATGGCCATCGGCAAACAGTTCATCGGTGCGCGCTGCTGCTTCCAGGCGGTTCGGCGCCGACTCGATCATCCAACCCGGCGGCAGCGACAGCCCGGCCTCGGCCAGCGCCTGCTGGAAACCGGCGCGGCGCTGGTGGCAGGAACTGGATGCGGCGTGGCCGCCGAAGAAGGCGATCTGGCGATGGCCGCGCTCGATCAGGTGGCGCGTGGCCAGATAGGCGCCGTGCTGGTTGTCCAGGGTCAGGAAGTCCCAGTCAGCCCCGGCCAGTTCGCGGTTGAACAGCAGCACGTTGGCATTGGCGCCCAGCGCCTGCCGCAACTGCGCGGTGTCGCTGCCCTCGGCAGGCGACAGGATCAGGCCGGCCGGGGTGTGCTCCATCAGCGTGGACAGCACGGCCTGCTGGCGCTCTGGCGATTCCCCGGTGCTGCCCAGCAACGTCACGTAACCGCGCCCGCCCAGCGCCTCGTCCACGCCTGACGCGAATTCGGCGAAGAACGGGTTGGACAGGTCGTTGATCACCAGCGCGATGCTCGACGAGGTGCGCCGGCGCAGGTTGGCCGCCGCGCGGTTGTAGACATAGCGCTGGCGGCGCAGCTCGGCCTCGACCTTGGCGCGGGTATCGACATTGACCAGCGGGCTGCCGCGCAGCACCAGCGACACGGTTGCCCGTGACACGCCGATCGCACGCGCGATGTCGGTCACCGTCACCGCCTTACCGGCGCGCTTGCTGGGACTGCTGCCGTTGTCGTTCATCGTCTTCCCGGACTCCGCTGGAAGCTCAAGCCTAATGGATCAGGGCCGTGTCGTGCCGTGCCGTTCGCTGGGTCACCGCGAACGGCACAGTCCGGCTCAGCGCAGCTGGCTGCCCGGTGCCGCGCACCAGGATACCGGCAGATCCTTCACCGCCGTGCCCCAGCCCTGCTCCGGCACCTTCGCATCCAGCGCAAAGCGCACGCGCGGGCCCTGCTGCAGGCGGTTCCAGTCCAGCCACACCGGTGCATGCGCCTGGCCATCGACCTGCACGCCCTGCACATACTGCAGGCGGCGGCCATCGGCGCCCGGCGCGTCGATGCGCAGGGTGCGGCCATTGCCCATGTCCACTTCCACCTTGCTGAAGCGCGGGGTGTGCAGCAGGAACTGGCCGCTGCCCGGCACCGCCGGGTACACGCCGATGGCACTGAACAGGTACCAGGCCGACATCGTGCCGAGGTCATCGTTGCCGGTCACACCGTTGGGGGCATTGGTGAACAGCTGCTGCGCCGCACGCACCACGGCCGCGGTCTTCCACGGCTGGCCGATCAGCGTGTACAGCCACGGCGAGTGCAGGTCCGGCTCGTTGTTCGGGTTGTAGCGGAACTGGTTGTAGTAGCTGTACGGCCCGACCACCCACGCCTTGCGGGCGGCATTGAGCGGATCGGCCTGCAGCGCGTCCATCGCGAAGAACGCATCGAGGCGGCGGCCCGCCTGCTCGCGGCCGTCCATCGCTTCGACCAGGCCCGGCACGTCCTGCTGCGCCAGCCACTGGTACTGCCACGCCGTGCCCTCGTGGAAACCGTGGTGCGAACGCGGGCTGTAATGGCCGTCGGACGGGGTGTACCACTGGCCGTCCTCGGTACGCGGGCGCGGGAACCCGGTGAAGCCGGTCTCGGCGTCGCGCACCTGCGGGTCCCACACCTTGCGCCAGTTGCGGCCGCGCTCGCGCAGCGTCGCCGCATCCTGGGCATGGCCCAGGCCGTCGGCCATCTGCGAGAGCGCGCAGTCGGCCAGCGCGTACTCCAGCGTGGCCGAACCACCGTGGTGCGGATCGACGTCCATGCCCTTGGACGGGAATGCACGGTCATAGGCCACGTAGCCCTTGTCCAGGTAGGTCGGGTTGCCGGAGCGGCCGGCCATGCGCGAGTTCAGCGGCGGCGTGCCGAAGGCATTGCGGCGCAGCGCATCCCACGCCTGCGATTCACGGCCCTTGAGTGCACCGAAGCGCCACAGGTCGACCATGAACGGGGTGACCGGATCGCCGGTCATGATGTTGGTTTCGAAGTTGGCATAGCCCCAGCGCGGCAGCCAACCGCCCTGCTCATCGATCGCCAGCAGGGTGCGGCCGATGTCGCGCGCCACGTCCGGGCGGGTCAGTGCCAGCCACTGGTTCTGCGCGCGATAGGTATCCCACAGCGAGAAGTACTCGTAATAGGTCCAGCCATCGGCACGGTGGATGCCATCGTCATAGCCGCGGTAGCGGCCATCGGCATCGTTACCGGTCATCGGCTGCAGCAGCGCGTGGTAGACCGCGCTGTAGAACACGGTGCGGTCATCGGCGGTGCCGCCCTGCACGCGTACACGGCCCAGCTGCTCACGCCAGGCCTGCTGCGACAGCGCGCGCATGCGGTCGAAACCGAGCAGCGACCCACCCTGCATGCCCTCGGCACGCAGGTTGGTGCGCGCGCCTTCGGCATCCACGTGCGAGATCGCGCTGACCGCCGTCACCGACTGGCCCTTGGCCAGGTCGAAGCTGAGCCAGGCACCGTTCGGCTTCTGCTCGCCTTCCATGCTGTGGCGCGCGCCCGGCAGGCCGCCGCCCTCACCCCAGGTGCCATGCGCCTTGAACGGACGGTCGAACTCGATGCGGAACCAGGTGGTGTACTGATGGCCGCCGCAGAAACTCTTGGTAACCAGCTTGCCCTCGACCACGCGGTCGCCGACCACATCGACCACGCTGCCGATCACCGAATGGCGCTCGTTGGCCTGGCCGACATTGACCAGCACGTGGCCATCGCCACTGCGCTGGCTGAAGGTGTAGCGCTCGGCCGCGGCACGGGTACGCGCGGTCGCCTCGGCATCGATGCCGCCGTAGCTGGTCAGCCGCACCTTGTAGTAGCCGGCCTGGCCGACCTCGCCATCGTGGGTGTAGGACGCAGCGTAGGCCTTGTGGTCGAACTGCCTGGCGTTGCCGGTATCGAAATCGCCGCCCGGACCGATCGAGCCTGTGACCGGCAGCACCGACACCTGGCCGCCCTGTTCCCAGCAGCCGGCACCGGAGATGAAGGAGTGGCCGAAGCCACGGATCTTCTCGTCGTCATAGCGCCAACCCGAATAGTGGCTGCCGATCGGGCTGACCTGGATCAGGCCGAACGGTGCCGACGCACCCGGGAACGTGTTGCCGTCGTCCTTGCTGCCGATGAAGGTGTTGACCTCGCGCTCCAGCGCTGCCGGCGCGGCCTGCAGCAGCATCGGCGCCGCCGACAGCGCAAGCAGGCAGGCCAGGCGCACCAGCGGGCGCGAGGATGATGGGACGGCGGGAGCGGACGGCACTGGACGCATGTCGGGTTCCTGTAGTCGATGACGCAGAGACAGACGGCCCGGGCCTTCCGGCACCGTTCCGCTGAGCTCTGCCTGGACCGGCAGAAGGCTCCCCCTGGAATGACGCCCGACCCACGTGACCGTGGATTTAGATCGATTCAAGTAGAGCATGCAGGTTCAGCCGAATGCATTCTGCGGCGCAGCATGAGGGTGTATTCGGCACGGCTGCGCCCTGCACCCTGCGGTAGTGCCGGCCGCTGGCCGGCAACCTCAGAAGCAACAGCCGAAGCAACAGCAAAAGCCGGCGATCCGTGGAATGGCGGGGTGGGTCCGGTTGCGGGGGACGCCGTAAACCCATCCCTGGGGGCTTGGCCGCGGCATCCATGCCGCGGACACCCCCGCAACCGGACCCACCCCGCCTTCGACAGATTTCCGCGATCTGTGGATGGATCCACGCCATGCGTGGATGAATCTCTGTCAGATATCGAAATCAATCCGGGGTCAGATCCGTTTTCCAACGGAAAACGGATCTGACCCCATGACCCCATGTCGTTCCAGGATCAGTCCAACCGTCACCGGGAAACTGTCAAAGGTGGGGCGGTGTGGGCTGGCAGGACCGTTGGCGCCATGGATGGCGCCATCGAGCCCCCATGGAAGGGTTTACGGCGTGTCCTGCCAGTCCACACCGCACCGCCAAACCCAGACAACCCAGAGCCGCTTTGGCTTTGGCTCTTGCCGGCCAGCGGCCGGCACTACCCGCAGGTGCAGGGCGCAGCCCTCCCGCCCCCCCCCCCCTCCCTGCGCACGAAAACGATTTCACTGATTTCAGCAAACCGTCATCCCTACGCCACGCCAGTACCATATTGCGGAGCAGCATGCGCCCAAGGACGACCCATGCTAAAAATCGCCCGCCCATCGCTTAGATCGATCCAAGACGACGCTGCGATGGCCGGGAGTTGGGGGAGCAGCAACAGGACGTACACCAGGCCACGCGTGCGGTGCTACTGCCACTGCATGGCGACAGCGACAAATTCACTTCAAATTAGATCGATTCAAGTTGTCCGTGCCACGTCACCGGATCAATCCAGGAGAGAGGGAGAGATGGGAATGAAGCATTCAACACGTACGCACGGCCAGGACGCATTGTCGCTGGCCATCGCGCTGGCCCTGGCTGCCGCCGTCATTCCGGCAGGCGCCGCCGCGCAGCAGGCCACGTCCACCGGCTCGCAGGACGCCACGACTCTGGACAGCGTCCAGGTCACCGGCTACCGCTACGCCATCGAAAAGAGCCTTGAGCAGAAGCGCGACGCCAACGCCGTTGTCGAAGTGATCACCGCCGAGGACGTCGGCAAGTTCCCCGACAAGAACGTGGCCGACGCACTGCAGCGCGTGCCCGGCGTGGTCATCACCCGCAGCGGTGGTGAAGGCAAGAGTGTCAGCGTGCGCGGCCTTGCGCCGGACCTGACCCTGACCCAGTTGAATGGCAACTACGTGGCCACGTCGGAAACCAACGACGAAGCCACCCGTTCGTTCAACTACACCCTGCTGCCGTCGAACATGCTGTCCAGCGCCGAGCTGTTCAAGTCGCCGGAAGCCCGCATCGACGAAGGCGGCATCGGCGGCACGGTCATCCTGCACACGCGCCGTCCGCTGGACATGGAGTCCAACTCGGGCTTCGTCACGCTCGAGGGCACCTCCTCCGATACCCACCACGATATCGACCCGCAGGCCTCGGCCCTGTATTCGTGGCACAGCAAGGATGAGCGCTTCGGCGTGCTGGTCGGCGTGACCCAGCAGAAGCGCACCACCCGCACCATGGAGGCCAGCACCGAGGACTACCAGTGGTACGGCGCCGGCAAGGCACGCGACGCCTATGGCAACGTGCAGCAGCAGGATGGCATCCACTACTGGTGGGGCAAGTCCGGCTTCAACAACCAGACCGGCGGCAACTACAGCGACTTCTTCATGCCGACCTCGGTCAACTTCGCGGTGAAGGAAGAAAAGCGCGAGCGCAAGGGCGGCCAGCTGACCTTCCAGTTCAAGCCGGTCGACAACGTCACGATGACCGCCAACTACTTCCGCTTCGAACTGCAGGGTGACTACACCCAGAACATGCTGAAGATTCCGGAATGGAGCATGGCGCGCTACAACCAGGACGGCAACTGGGCCGGAGGCCGCCTTCTCAATGGCCTGGACTTCGATGCCAGCGGCAACACCGTCACGGGTGCCCAATTCGAAAAGCTGGCTGGAAAGACCTACTACTGCAGCGAAGACCAGGCCAAGGCCGCCGGCCTCAAGCCCGGCGGCTGGGGCCCGGACGACTGCACGATTCCGACACCGCAGCTGACCGGTGGCTACAGCAAGGAAAAGGCGTTGTCGCAGACCGCCGACCTGACCATCGACTGGGACATCAGCCCGCTGTGGAAGGCCTCGTTCACCGGTGGCCGCACCTGGTCCGAAGGTGGTCCGTCGATGAACTTCCGCATGTCGGCCAAGCCGCGCCGCAAGGTCGGCAACGACTACCTGTCCGGTAACCAGTACAGCGCATGGGACCTGACCGGCACGCCGTCTGCCACCTTCTCGCCCGACCTGCAGCAGCAATTGATGAACGGCATCGCCGAAGTCGACACCGGCTCGACCGATTCGTCGTGGAAGCGCACCGAGGTCAAGCAGAACTACTTCCAGGCCGACGTGACCAAGCTGTTCGAGTCCGGTTGGCTGGATTCGATCCAGTTCGGTGCCAAATACCGTGATGGCAAGGTCCACCGCAACACGGGCAACACCTACTGGGTATGCCCGGGCCGTGACCCGGCCGACTATGACAACAGCCGCTACCAGAGTGGCTGCGATCCGACTGCCGGCGATGCGCAGCCCGGCTTCTTCCTGTCGAACCCGATCAGCAACATTGCCGGTGGCTTCAATGCCAACGTGTTCCCGGGCATCAACTACCCGGCGTACATCGACTATCTGAACAAGACCTACGGTGGTTCGCACAACCGTACCGAGGAAGACTTCGTCTACAACGTCAACGAGAAGATCTACTCCGGCTACTTCCAGGCCAACTTCCGCACCGAGCGGCTGCGCGGCAATGTCGGCGTGCGTGTGGTGCGCACCAAGCAGTTCGCGCAGTCTTCCGACTCGATCGAGAAGTTCAACGACTACTTCCTGGACAACGCGTCCGGCGCGCCGATGGCGTGCACCGACCCCGCCGCTGCGGCCTACCCGACCTACAGCTGCGAGAGCGGCTTCGTGCGCCTGCCGCATGACCTGGCGCAGAGCAAGACCCATGAACTGATCGGCGTCGACCGCACGTATACCGATATCCTGCCGAGCTTCAACATTGCCTGGGACATCACTGACACTCTGGTGCTGCGCGGCGCCGCGTCAAAGGTCATCGCCCGTCCGGGCTACACCGATATCGCCACTCCGGGCGCTCTGAGCTTCTACAGCGCCGAGTACGTCGACGATCGTCGCGTCGCCGGCGGTGCGCCGAACCCGGGTTGGGCCGGCGAAGGCAGCAACAAGCAGCTGCAGCCGTTCAAGGCCACGCAGTACGACCTGGGCCTGGAATGGTACTTCCAGCCGGGCGCCGTGGCCGGTGTCGGCCTGTTCCGCAAGGACGTGAGCAACTTCACCGTGCCGGTCGTGCGCGACACGCAGATGGCTGTCGGCGGCGAAGTGGTGACCGTGCAGAACTACAAGACCAAGGCCAATGGCCAGGATGGTGTTTCGCAGGGCGTGGAACTGTATGGCCAGTACACCTTCGATTTCGGCTTCGGCGTGCAGGCCAACTACACCTACAACGACACCAACCTGGCATCGATCGTGATTGACGGACAGAACATCGGCTCGTCGCCGCTGGTCGGCAGCGCCAAGAACCAGGCCAACGTCACGGTGTTCTACGAGAACGACAAGTTCCTTGCGCGTGCCTCGTTCAACCGTCGCGGCGAAGTGGTGGGCGGCCTGCAGAACGGCATGACGGTCTACACCGAGCCGTATGACCAGCTGGACCTGAACGTGGCCTACAACCTGACCCCGGACTGGACCCTGACCGCCTCGGTGATCAATGCCACCAAGTCGGAGCAGCGCGTGCACCTGGGAAGCGACACCAAGGCACGCCTGATCTCCAATACCTATGCAGGCCGCCAGCTGTACTTCGGCGCTACCTGGAAGTTCTAAGGCAACACCGGGTTGCCCGGGCGCGCCCCGGTGCACCCCACGCCCCGCCCTGGCGGGGACGTTCCTCCACGGCAGCCGCGCTGGTACAGGTGGCTGCCGTTTTTTGTCGGCGCCTTGCCTGTCGTTCAGCCCGGCGCTTGACCCTGCCATCGTTGGAAGGTGCACACTGACTCCATCCCAAGAGCACCGGAGGAGCTACAGATGGAATTCCATGTCGATGGCATGACCTGCGGCGGCTGCGCGCGCAGCGTGACCCGTGCGATCCAGCAGATCGATCCCAACGCCAGCGTGGTCGCCGATCCGCCGACCGGGCTGGTCAAGGTACAGACCACCGCGTCGCAGGAACAGGTGTTCGCCGCGGTGAACGATGCCGGCTTCCCGCCTCGCACTGCCTGATTTCCTGCACTGCATCCAGAACCAAGCCCGCCCCGTGCACTGTCACAGGGCGGGCTTTTTCATGCACGCGATATCGATTCAATGCTTCTGTGCGCGTCGCCGCACCGCGCCGGTCTTGGCGGCGACGACCGGCACCGGGGCATCACGGTCTTCGCCCAGCCGCTCCAGGATCGGGCATTCCGGGCGCTCGTCGCCCGCGCAGCAGCTGATCAGCGACTTCAACGTGTCGGCCATCTGCCGCATGTGCTCGATGCGTTGCTCCAGGTCGGCAATGTGCTGTTCGGCCAGGTGCTTGACGTCGGCGCTGTGCCGCGAGGTGTCGTTCCACAGGCCCAGCAGATCGGTGATCTCGGCAACCTGGAAGCCAAGATCGCGCGCGCGGCGGATGAAGCGCAGGCGGTGGATGTCCGCCTGCGAGTACGCCCGGTAGCCCGACTCGGTGCGATCAGCCGCAGGAATCAGCCCGATCTGTTCGTAATAGCGGATCATTTTCGCCGACACGCTGGAGGCCTTGGCGGCTTCACCGATATTCATGCGGTTCTCCCTCAATGGATCGCGGCGGGGGCGTCCGCCATCGGCGGCTGGAAGCGGCGCAGGCGCAGCGCGTTGCCCAGCACGAACACGCTGGACAGTGCCATCGCACCGGCCGCGAACACCGGCGACAACAGCACGCCCCAGACCGGATACAGCACGCCGGCCGCCACCGGAATCAATGCGGTGTTGTAAGCGAAGGCCCAGAACAGGTTCTGGCGGATGTTGCCCAGCGTTGCCTTCGATAGTGCAATGGCATTCGGCACGCCCTGCAGGTTGCCCGACATCAGCACCACATCGGCCGACTCGACCGCGATATCGGTGCCGGTGCCGATGGCCAGGCCGACATCGGCCTGGGCCAGCGCCGGCGCATCGTTGATGCCGTCGCCGACGAAGGCGACATGGCCATGTGTGGCCTTCAAGCGGCGCACCGCCTCGACCTTGCCTTCCGGCAGCACCTCGGCCACCACTTCGTCGATGCCGAGCTGACGCGCGATCGCCTGCGCGGTCCCGGCGTTGTCACCGGTGATCATCGCCACCTTAAGGCCAAGCTGATGCAGTGCCGCGATTGCGGCCGGCGTGCTCGGCTTGATCGGATCGGATACCGCGATGATTGCGGCCAGGCGGCCGTCGATGGCGGCATACAGCGGCGACTTGCCCTGGGTGCCCAGCTCTGCCGCCAGCGTCGCAAACAAAGTGATGTCCACGCCCAGGTCGCGCATGAAGCGATCGGCACCGACCTCCACCCGCGCACCATCAACGTTGGCACGCACGCCCATGCCGGTGACCGATTCGAAATCGACCATCGACGGCAGCGCGATGCCCTGCTCGGTGGCTGCATCGACGATGGCGCGGGCAATCGGATGCTCCGAGCGCGACTCCACCGCCGCCACCGCCGCCAGCACCGTGCCGTGATCAAAACCGCTGGCGATCTCCAGATCGGTCAAGCGCGGGCGGCCCTCGGTCAGCGTACCGGTCTTGTCCACCGCCACCACCTGCGCGTCCTTCAGCAGCTGCAGCGCCTCGCCCTTGCGGAACAACACGCCCATTTCAGCGCCACGGCCGGTCCCGACCATGATCGAGGTCGGCGTCGCCAACCCCATCGCGCACGGGCAGGCAATGATCAGCACCGCCACCGCATTGACCAGCGCGAAGCTCAGCGCTGGCGAGGGCCCGAAGATCAGCCAGACTGCGAAGGTCGCCAGCGCGGCCAGCATCACCGCCGGCACGAACCACAGGGTGACCTTGTCGACCACCGCCTGGATCGGCAGCTTCGAGCCCTGCGCCTGTTCGACCATGCGGATGATCTGCGCCAGCATGGTCTGCGCGCCCACCGCCGTGGCACGTACCGTCAGTGCGCCCTTCTGGTTGACCGTACCGCCCACCACGCTGCTGCCCGGCTGCTTCTCGACCGGGATCGGCTCGCCGCTGATCATCGACTCGTCGATGTAGCTGCGGCCCTCGACCACCTCGCCGTCGACCGGCACGCGCTCGCCCGGGCGCACTTCCACCACGTCGCCGCTCAGCACTTCATTGACCGGGACATCCACCGTCCGGCCGTCACGGACCACGTGGGCAACCTTCGCCTGCAGATTGACCAGTCGCTTGATCGCCTCGGAGGTGCGGCCCTTGGCCCGGGCCTCAAGGAAGCGGCCGAGCAGGATCAGCGCAACGATCACCGCCGCTGCTTCGTAGTAGACGTTCACCGTGCCCGCCGGCAACAGCGTCGGCAGGAACGTGGCCACCACCGAGTAGCCAAACGCTGCGGCAGTGCCCACCGCCACCAGCGAATTCATGTCCGGCGCCAGCCGCAGCAGCGCGGGGATGCCCTTCTGGTAGAAGCGGCGGCCCGGGATGGCGAGCACCAGCGCGGTCAGCACGAACTGCAGGTACCAGCTGGCCTGCATGCCGATGGTGGACATCACCCATTCGTGCATGCCGGGGATCAGGTGCGACCCCATCTCCAGCACGAACACCGGCAGCGCCAGCGCGGACGCCACGATCAGGTCGCGCTTCAGTTCGGCGCGCTCGGCATCCTTCTTTTCCGCGGCCTCGTCATCGGACTGCACGCCGGCTTCAATCACGCGTGCGTCATAGCCGGCCTTGTCGATCGCGGCGACCAGCGCTGCAACTTCCGCCACGCCACGCACCGTGGCGCGCTCCGTGGCCAGGTTCACGCTGGCCTGGCTGACGCCGGGCACGGCCAACAGCGCACGTTCGACTCGGCCCACGCAGGACGCACAGGTCATGCCCTCGACCGACAGCTCGGTGGTGGCAGCGGGCACGTCGTAGCCCACCCGCTCCACCGCCTGGATCAACGCGGCCCGATCGACCGGACCGGACGGGCGGATATCCGCGCGCTCGGTGGCCAGATTGACCGAAACACTGCCCACGCCTTCGACCCTGGACAGCGCCGCCTCGACCCGGCCGACACAGCTGGCACAGGTCATGCCCTTGATGGGCAGGCTGATGGTGGCAGGGCTTGCGGGGGCTGCAGTGGCGCGGGGCGTGCTCATGATCGGATTCCCGGGGCTCCTTCTGGATGCGGACAGGCTAAACCTTGCCATCGTGGGAAGGTCAAATCCAGCCTGTCCGCAGTTCCTGAATGGGCACCCGGGTGTCCATATCCACGCATGGCGTGGACCTACCGGCGGAGGCAGGTCACCTCAGAAGGTGAACACATACTCCAACGCGAACTCGCGGCCGACCGCGCCCAGCAGGCGGGTCGGAGCGAAGTCGTAATCCAGCTTGTACGGGTCCTTGTGGTTCCAGCTGGCGGCGTTGAAGGCGTTGTTGACGTACACGTTTACCTTCGCGTGTTCGGTCACCTGGTAGCCCACGTTGAAGTTCCAGGTGATGAACGGCCCCACTCGACCGTAGTAGCGCGCCGTCTGCTGCCCGGCGTTGGGGTTCGGGTTCACCGAACCATCCGGCAGCCGTGCCGGCTCCAGGCAGTTCAGCGACGGGCTGTCACTGGGCACGTAGCCATCGGCGAACGGCAGGCAGCCACCAGGGTTGTCCAAGCGGTCGGTACCCCAGTGGTAGCGCACGCCCGGCACCGAACCGATGCGGTCGGCATAGACATTGGCGTTCCAGTTGCCGCGCTGCCAGGCCAGGCTCGCGCGCAGCTTGCTGCGCAGGTCACGATCGCGGCGTTCCGGATTCGGGTCGGCGGCGTAGCGTTGCTCCTTGGTCGAGATCTGGTTGGTGTAGTTCACGCCCAGCTGGAAGCTGCCCCACCGCGCGGTTTCCAGGCGATAGCGCGCGGTCAGGTCGATGCCGCGCACCTCGCGGCTGGCCAGGTTGAACGGGCCGCGCTCGATCGATACCAGGCGACCGTTGCTGTCACGGTTCACGCGGGCCAGGATGCCGGCGCAGTACTCGCCACCGGCCGGGTTGGCCCATGGCGTACCGTCCATGTTCTTGCCGGTCAGGCAGCCGGCCTCGCTGGCCAGCACCTCATCGGCGCCGACGTCGACGATCATGTCTTCCAGCTTGATCGCCCAGTAGTCGGCACTGACCGACAGGTTCGGCAGCACGTCCCAGACGAAGCCGACCGTCCACGAATCACCGGTCTCCGAGCGCAGCAGCGGCGTCCCACGCCGGTTCACGTCGAACGTGTACCAGACGTCGGTGTTGCCCACGCCACAGTTGTTGACCAGGTACGTGCCGCTCTGGATGCAGCGCAGGCGGTCATAGGTCTGCACTTCCGAACTGCTCGGCTGGCCCAGCAGGTAATGCATGTCCGGCGCATGGAAGCTGGTGGCGTACGAGCCACGCACCAGCAGCGATTCGACCGGGCGCCATTCGAGGCCGACGTTCCAGGTGGTTTCCTTCTGGCTGCCGATGTCCAGCGCTTCGCTGCTGTCATCGGCCTTGTAGTTGCCATAGCGGTCGTAGCGCGCGGCCGCAGTGGCGGTCACGCTGTCCAGCAGCGGGATCTTGAACTCGACGCCGGCCGAGTAGCGGGTACGCTCGCCGCCGCCGCGATCGACATTCTGCAGGTCGAAGTCGATGCCAGCGCGCGGGTCCGGACTGAGGTGATAGCCCTGCTGCGCGACTTCAGCCACCGCCGCAAACGAAATCGGGCCGGCCCAGCCCTGGAACAGCTCGCCGGTGATATCCGCCGACGCCTGGTTGACCCATGACGCCGCGCGGTTCTTCGCCACGGTCCCCATCTGCCAGTACTGGTCCGGCGTCAGCGGGTTCCACCAGCGCGATTCGTTCAACGCATAGATCGCCTCGCCATCGGCGGTGGTGCCCAGGCGCGGGCCAAGGAAGTAGTCATACGACTTCTGCTTGTCGACCACGTTCTGCCGTTCTTCCACGCGGTAATAGGAACGCCCCACCGTGGCACTCCAGTCAAAACGGTCGGCCAGGCGCCCGCGCAGGCCCGCGCTCCAGTCCCAGGACAGTTCGCGGTTGGTGTTGCGCAGCGTATCCAGGCCCCCGACTTCGTTCGGGGTGAACTGGCGCACGCCCAGGATCGGCCGGTTGCGGTTGGCATCCCAGTAATAGCCGTTGTCATCGTCGATCAGCGACACGCCGGGCGGATTGGTGCCCCAGATCGCTTCGGAGCGATACACCGCGAGGTTGGTCCAGGCCTGCAGGTCATTGCTGAAATCGAAGGTGGCGTACAGGTTTCCGGACACGTTCTCGGCGCCGCCGGTAAGCAGCCAGTTGGCGTAGTCGGCGCTCATGCCGCACAGGCGGCCGGTGTTGGTGATGCGGTTGGCGGCGTAGTTGTAGACCAATCGATCGGCGGTGTAATACTCGCCGTCGAATTTTTCGCAGGTGCCGGTGGGCGGCGCCAGGCGCTGGCCCGTGGTCGGATCGATCAGCGCCAGACCGGCGGTGGGACGGAAGCCGACCTTGCGTTGTTCCATGTTCCAGGACGGGTACGGCGCATCGTCGGCATCGTCCATCTGCGGGCGATCACGCCCGAACAGCGGGTCGCGCTTGGTGTACTGCAGCGCGTAGGTCACGCTCCAGTTTTCGCCGGTCTTGCCACCGGCCCAGGACAGATCCCAGGTATCACGTCCGCCTTCGCTGGAAGTGCCGCCGCGCACGCGCACTTCGTCGCCGTCGTAGTTGGTTTTGAGGATGACGTTGACCACGCCGGCGATCGCATCCGAACCGTAGATGGCCGAGGCGCCACCGGTCAGCACTTCAATGCGCTCCACCGCCGCGGCCGGAATGTTGCCGTAGTTGGAGAAGTTGGTTTCGCCACCGTAGGGCAGCGGGTAATCCGCTACACGACGGCCATTGACCAGCAGCAGCGAGCGGTTCGGGCCCATCCCGCGCAGGTTCAGGCCGCTGGCATTGGGCGTATGCGAGCCCCATTGCGATGCGGCTTCAACGGTGCCTGTGGCCTCGGTGAGGGTCTTCAGCGCGTCGTACACGCTGACAAAGCCTTCCTTCTGGATCTGCGCGGCGGTGATCACGTTGACCGGCGCCGGGCCCTCGACGCTGGCGCGCTTGATGCGCGAGCCGGTGACGGTGACCGCGTCCAGATCCTTGGTGGACGAACTGGCAGCTTCCTGCGCGCTGGCTGCCAGCGGCAACAGGGCCAGGATCAGGGCCTGGGACAGCAGGTGGCGACGCTTGTGGACGATCTGAGCCATGGGTGGTTGCTCTTCGAAGATGTGGACGCACGGGCGGGCGGTGGCGCGGCACTACGACGGATCCAGGCGCTTGGATCGGTTCACGACCGATATGGCACCTCCCCTGTGGATCGATCCAAACTAAAGCACAGCTGAACCACGCCCGGCATGCGGCAACGCAGCAACAGCCGGCGGATTGCCGCTATCGGCTGCCGGTGCCCAGAACAATCAAAGGGTTGCGAAACATCGCTGACAGAACAGCGCACGAAGTAGTGACATGATCACGACAACCGCGCGCGGAACGGTTTTGTCCGTCGCGGGACAGCGCCGGGGTCAGAGCCCTTCTGCGAAGGGATCCGACCCTGGGCAGCGATCAGCCGTCCAGCGCCTGCCGCAGCGCGGCCACGGTAGCGGTGGCGGTCTGGCTCCAGTCCGGGTCCAGACCGCGCAGCGCCGGGTTCTGGAACTGCATCGCCGAGCGGCGCAGGCCTTTTGCGGAGGCGTGCAGTTCGGTACAGCCGGTCTGCCGCGCGACGGTTGCGATGTTGCCCGGGGCCAATCCGGCGCCAGCCATCACCGTGATGCGCCCCGCCGCCTGGGTGACCAGGCCCGCCAGCACATCGGCACCGGCCTCGACGCTGACCTGCCCGCCCGAGGTCAGCACGCGCTGGCAGCCCAGCCCGATCACCTGCTCCAGCGCCGCCGGCAGATCGCGGGCGGCGTCGAAGGCGCGATGGAAGGTCACCTGCAACGGCCCGGCGGCCTGCACAAGTTCCCGGCACAGCGCCAGGTCGATGCCGCCCTGCACGTCCAGCGCGCCGATCACCACACCATCGCAACCCAGCGCGCGGCACTGCGCGATGTCACGCAGCATCAGTTCGGTTTCCAGCGCGTCGTAGTGGAAGTCGCCCGGGCGTGGCCGCACCAGCACGAACAGCGGAATCGACAGGCGCTCGCGGGCCATCGCGATGCTGGCGAACGACGGCGTGGTGCCGCCCTCGGCCAGGTTGTCGAACAGTTCGATGCGGTCGGCGCCGCCGGCCTGCGCGGCCAGCGCCGAGGCCAGCGAGTTGCTGGCGATCTCCAGGGTCCGCCGCGTACTCACGCCTGGGTGCTCGTGTAGATCGACGGCGAGTCACGCAGGTCATCCTGGCGCTGCGCATCGCACACCGCATAGACGAAGCCACGATGCAGCGCGTAGGCGCCGACCTCGCCCTGCTTGTTCATGGCCAGGAAGCACACCTGCAACGTTCTGCTCGCTTCCGGGCGCTTGCGCACCACGCGGTCGATGGCTTCACGGCAGGCCTGCGCCGGTGAACGCCCCTGGCGCATCAGCTCGACCACCAGGAACGAAGCCGCGTTGCGGATCATCTCTTCACCCACCCCCGAAGCAGTGGCCGCGCCGACGTCGTTGTCGACGTACAGGCCGGCGCCGATGATCGGACTGTCGCCAACGCGACCGTGCAGTTTCCACGCCATGCCGCTGGTGGTGCAGGCACCGGCCAGCTGGCCCTTGGCATCCAGTGCCAGCATGCCGATGGTGTCGTGGTTGTCGCTGTTGCCGGGAATGCCACGGCGCTCGGCATTGATCTGCGGCTGGTACTTCTCGGTCTTCAGCCACTCGCGCCAGGCCGCTTCGGCCTGCGGCGTCAGCAGATGCTTGCGCTCGAACCCCTGCTGCACCGCGAACTGCTGCGCGCCCTCGCCGACCAGCAGCACATGCGGGCTGTTCTCCATCACTTTGCGGGCCACCGACACCGGATGCAGGATGTCCACCAGCGCGGCCACTGCACCACAACGGCCATCGCCGTCCATGATGCTCGCATCCAGGCTCAGCACGCCGTCGCGATCCGGATTGCCGCAATGGCCAACGGTAGGGTTGCACAGCTCGCTCTCGGCCCAGCGTGCGCCCGCCTCCACCGCATCCAGCGCGCTGCCACCCTGCGCCAGCACCTTCCATGCGGCCTGGTTGGCCGGTACGCCAAAGTCCCAGGTGGAGACCACCCGGGCCCCACCCTGCGTGCGCGCCTGCACGCCCGGCAATGCCGCCATGCCTGCGGCCAGTGCACCGGCCTGCAGGAACTGCCTGCGATCCACCATTTTCCCCTCCCAGTCTGCAATGCACGGCCGGCCCGATGCCAACCCTGCCGATCAGTCGTGCGTGGGCTGCCGTGCGGCGTGCCAGACCGCTGCGCCGAGCACGCCCAGCTGGCCATGCTCCACGCGCCACACCGGCACCTGGCGCAGCACCTCGGTCAGCACGCCCTTGTTGAGGAAGCGCTCACGGAAGCGGCCATCGGCCAGGAAATCCTGCACATGCGCGGAAATGCCACCGGCCAGGTACACCGAGCGCGCGCCGACGGCGATCGCCGCGTCGCCGGCCAGGCTGCCCAGCCACGCACAGAAGACCTGCAACGTTTCCACCGCCAGTGCATCCTCACCGCCACGCGCGGCGCCGATCAGCGCCTCCGTACTGTTCCACACCGGGGTGACGCCGCGCAGTTCGCACAGGCACGGATACAGGTTCATCAGGCCGCTGCCGGACAGCACGCGTTCGTTGTCCACGTGCGGCCAACGCTGCAGCAGACGGCCCAGCACCTGCAGTTCCAGCGCGTTGCCGGCGCCCAGCGCGGCATGACCGATCTCGCTGGCCAGCACCGGACGCTCGCCATCAGCGAAACGCAGCGCGGCGCCCAGCCCGGTACCCGCGCCCAGCACCAGCGCCGGGAAGGCCTTCGCCGGATCGGCGTCACCGTTCAGTGGCACCAGGGCTTCCGGCTGCAGGTAGGGGATGGCCAGCGCCACCGCTTCGAAATCATTGATCAGCTGCAGGTCGTGCAGCCCGGACTGCGCGCGGGTGGCCGACAGCGAGACCGTCCACGGCAGGTTCGAGTTGATCAGCACATCGCCATCCAGCAGGCCAGCGATGGCGACCACCGCGGTCTGCACCGGGTGGCCGAGGCCGGCGGTGAAATCGGCGAGGATCGCGGCCAGGCTGGAATGCTCGGCACAGGCATAGGTACGGTGGCTGCCCAGCAGCGGCGTCTGGCCGGGTCGGCTTTCCGCCAGCGCGAGCCGGGCAAAGGTGCCGCCGACATCGGCGACGACCAGACGGCGCGGAAGACCGCCGCGGGCGGAGTCGGAGGAAACCGTTGACGCTGCTGCGATGGTCACGCTGGCCTGCTTGGATCGATTGAATCGCCCCGATTCTCAGGCATCGGGACGGCTTTGCCTAGCGCGCCGGTGGTTCAGGTGAACCTACATGCCTTCCTGTTCGGCCACCTGCACCCCATCCACCAGCACGCGCAGGCGCTGTGGGCGGAAGCCGGCGAACAACAGCGGCCGGGTGCGCTCGACCAGCACTTCGTGGCCGGCGATGTGGCGCAGCCACGACTGTACCAGCGAGAACGAGAAGTGGGTGCCCGGATGCAGCGGGTGCTGCACCCAGACCTTCTCGGTGGCGCTCTGCAGCAGCATCGCGCCGGTGAACCAGTGGCGGCTGAGGGTCACCGGTGTGGTGCCGGCCATGAAGCGGATATCCATGCGGGGTCCTTTCGCTGGAGCGCTGGTGCGCGGGGGTCAGGGCTGGGCAGTCTGCAGGCTGTAGCTGGTGGTGGCGGTGAACACTGCGCCATCAGGCTGGGTGGAGCGTACCTCGACCTTATGGCTGCCCACTGCAAGATCGGTCGGCAGCGCGCCACGCCACAGGTGCGGCGACGCAGTGGCCTCCGGCGAACGGTCGTAGCCGCGCAGGCTGCTGGCCAGATCATCGGCCACGTTCTCCACCATCAGGCGCGGGTCGGGCTGGCTGACCTGCTTCATCGGCTGCCAGGCGCCGCCATCGACACGGTACTCGACCACGCTCCGATCCTCGCCCATGTAGACGTTGGCGTAGACACCCCACGCCGGGTAGGCCCCCTGGCGCAGCACCTTCGGCGCGTGCAGGCCGATCTGCTCGCTGGCCGGCCTGCCGGCCACGCGGTACTGCAGGCGATAGCTGCCGTTGCCGGCCACGTCGAGCAATGCATAGCCCTTCGGCGTGCCGTCGCTCATGGTGCTGTCCGGCACGCCAGCGGCATTCTTCACGCCCGACCAGAACGCACCGCAGTTGGCACCGACGTTGTATTCGTGCAGCGGCTTGTCGCCGTTCCAGCCCTCGGCCTTGCCGTGGTAGACGTGCTGCTGGGTGTGGCTGTGGCCGCTGAGCACCAGTACGTTGCGGAAGTCCTTCAGCAGGTCGAACAGGCGCTGGCGGTCAGCATGGCGGAAGGTCTCGCGCCCCGGCGCCGCGTCGAACAGCGGGATGTGCATGCCCAGCACCAGCAGGCGGTCCTTGTGCAGGCCCTTCAGGTAGCTGGCGAGGAAGGCGAACTGGTCTTCGCGCAGGCCGCCGATGTACTTCGGCCTGGCCTTGGGGTTGTACACCACGTCGTCCAGGAACACGAAACTGGCGCCGCCCTCTTCCACCGCGTAGGTGTCCGGGCCGTAGATGTTGCGCCAGCTGTCCAGTGAGTGTTCGTCGCTGGCCGCATCGAAGTCGAGGTCATGGTTGCCCGGCACGTGGAACCACGGCACGCCGAGTTCGGTGGTGACCTTGTTGATCGCCGGGTACAGGGTCAGGTCGTCGTTGACGATGTCGCCCAGGGTGGTGCCCATGCGTGCCCTGGTCTGGCCGACCAGTGGCGCCACGATCGACTGCTGGTAGTAGCCGATGTCCTTCAGGCTGGCGGTCTGCGAATCGGTGAACACCAGCATCTGGAAACCACGACGGCTGTCATGCCGATCCGACTGCAGGGCGAAGTCCCAGTTGCGGGTGACGTCGCTGGTCGCGGCGATGCCCCCGTACTTCAGCGCCGGCGAGCCGTTCGGGCGGTAGTGGCGCCAGAACGAAGGCAGGCCGTCCGCCGCCTTCGGGAAGGCGTAGGCATCGGGCTTGATCACGAATACGGTCTGGCCGTCGCGCACCGGCAGGCTGTAGCTGCCGTCAGCGGCAGTCTTGACGATGGTCTCGCCGTTGGAAACCTGCACCCCGGCCAGGCCCGGATCGGTCGCACCGCGGCCGGGCTTGCCGTCACGCTCCAGATACACCTTGCCGCTGACCACGGTGTCCGCGGCCCAGGCCGGCGAGGTCAGCAACAGGCAGCACAGCCAGGCGGCAGGCAGTTTCATGGGCGGTCCGGGAAAGAAGAAGACCACCTATTGTAGAGCCGAGCCATGCTCGGCTGCATTGCAGAGGTGGGTGCGGACCGTTGGTCCGTACGCCTTCCTCAACGATGGCGTTTTTCCAGCACCGCGCGCGCATCATCCAGCGACAGCCCGCGCGCGCGCAGCAGCACCAGCAGGTGGTACAGCAGGTCCGACGCCTCGCCCAGCAATGCCTCATCATCCTGCGCCACGGCGGCCAATGCGGTCTCCACGCCCTCCTCACCCACCTTCTGCGCGATGCGGCGGATGCCGCCTTCAAACAGGCTGGTGGTGTAGCTGCCGGGAGGGCGCTGCGCGTCACGCATGGCCACCAGCTGGCCCAGCCCACCCAGGAAATCCTTCGGCGCCTGGTCGAAACAGCTCTCGGCACCGGTGTGGCAGGTCGGCCCGGCCGGGCGCGCCATCACCAGCAGCGTATCGGCGTCGCAGTCGACACGGATCGACTGCACCACCAGCACGTTGCCGGACTGCTCGCCCTTGGTCCACAACCGCTGCTTGCTGCGGCTGAAAAAGGTCATGTGGCCGATGGCCAGCGTGGCCGCCAGCGATTCGGCGCTGACATAGCCCAGCATCAGCACCTGCAGGGTATCGGCATCCTGCACCACGGCCGGCAGCAGGCCGTCGCCCTTGCCCCAGTCCAGCGCCTGCAGCGCATCCAGCGATGGCCTCACTTCAATAGACATCCCGCACCTCGATCTGCTGTCCGCGCAGGTAGCGCTTCAATTCTGGAATGGCGATGGCGCCGCTGTGGAACACACTGGCCGCCAACGCACCGTCGACGTCGGCCTGGTCGAAGGCGTCGGCGAAGTGCTCCATCGCTCCGGCACCACCGGAGGCAATCAGCGGCACCTGGCACAGCGCCCGCGCCTGCTGCAGCTGCACGACATCGTAGCCACGGCGCACACCGTCGCTGTCCATGCAGTTCAGCACGATCTCACCGGCTCCACGCCGTTGCGCTTCGACGATCCAGTCGAGCGTGCGCAGCGGCACCGCCTGGGTCTTGTCCGGATCGCCGCTGAAACGACGCACCCGCCATTGCCCGTCGGCCTCGCGCACCGAATCGACCCCCACCACAACGCACTGCACGCCGAACTCGTCCGCCAGCTCGGTGATCAGCTCCGGCCGGCCCAGCGCCGGCGAATTGATCGACACCTTGTCGGCACCGGCGAACAGCACGCGGCGCGCGGTTTCCACGCTGTCGATGCCACCGGCCACACAGAACGGAATGTCGATCAGGCGCGCGATGCGCTCGATCCAGGCGACGTCAACCGACCGTGCCTCGGGACTGGCGCCGATGTCATAGAACACCAGCTCGTCCGCGCCCTGGTCGCGATAGCGCTGTGCCAACTCGGCGATGTCGCCCATGTCGACGTGATCGCGGAAGCGCACGCCCTTGACCACGCGGCCATCGCGCACGTCCAGGCACGGAATGATGCGGCGGCTCAACATGCCAACGCCTCGCTCAGGTCCATGCGCTGCTCCAGCAGTGCCTTGCCGAGGATGGCACCGCCGCAGCCGGCAGCACGCGCCTCGGCCACATCGGCCACGTCACGGATGCCACCGGACGCCTGCACCGCCACACCCGGCAACAGCGCCGACAGGTGCTGGTAGAGGCTGATGTTGGGCCCGGCCAGCATGCCGTCGCGGGCGATGTCGGTGCACAGCAGATGGCGCATGCCGGCGCGCGCGTAGCGCCGGGCCAGGTCATCCAGGGTCACCCCGGCGTTCTCGGTCCATCCGTGCACCGGCAGCTGCCACTGCCCCTGTGCGTCCTGGCGCGCGTCCAGCGCAATCGTGATGCGATCGGCGCCGAATTCCTCCAGCCAGCCGACCACTTCATCGGGACGACGCACCGCCAGCGAACCCACCACCACGCGGCCGGCGCCAGCGTCGAGGATGCGCGCCACATCGTCGCGGCCGCGCACGCCACCGCCGGTCTGCACCTGCAGCGGGGTCTGCGCACGAATGGATGCCAACAGCGGCGCCAGCGTGTAGCCACCGGCCCGTGCGGCATCCAGGTCGACCAGATGCATCCACTGCGCGCCCTGCGCGGCGAAGGCCTGCGCGCGCGGCAGAGGGTCATCCCCATAGGAGGTTTCCTGCGCGTAGTCGCCCTGGCGCAGCCGCACCACGCGGCCGTCGCGGATATCCAGCGCGGGGTAGACGATGAAACTCATGCAGCAGTGCCCTCGAGGAAGTTGCGCAGCATCAGCGAGCCGGTCTCGCCGGAGCGCTCGGGATGGAACTGTGCGCCGTAGTAGCGCCCCTGCTCCACCACGGCGGTGAACAGGCCACCGTGGTCGCAGGCAGCGACGGTGTGGGTATTGAGCGGCGCCGCATAGCTGTGCACGAAGTAGGCGCTGGCGCGTTCCGGCACGCCCTGCAGCAACAGCGATTCGCGCAGCGGCAGCAGGCGGTTCCAGCCCATGTGCGGCACGCGGATGCCACAGGCCGGCACCAGCTTGCGTACCACGCCCGGAATCAGTCCCAGTGTCTCTACGCCCGCTTCCTCGGAGCGTTCGAACAGCAGCTGCATGCCAAGGCAGATGCCCATCAACGGCACCTCCAGTCGCTGCAGCGGTTCCACCAGGCCCTGAGCGTGCAGGCGCTGCATGCCGGGACCGGCGGCGCCGACGCCGGGCAGGATCACCCGCCGCGCACCAACCAGGCCGTCCGCATCGCGCACCAGCCGCACCGTCGCGCCCAGGCGCTCCAGTGCGTAGCGCACCGAGCCCAGGTTGGCGCCACCGGCATCGATCAGCGCAACATCGCTCACAACGCCCCCTTGGTACTCGGCAGTGCCGTGCCCTGCCGGGCCAGCGCCGGACGCAGCGCGCGCGCCAGCGCCTTGAAGCAGGCCTCCACCTTGTGGTGATCGTTGTCGCCGCACACCTGCAGGTTTAGGTTCAAACCGCTGGCATCGCACAGCGAACGGAAGAAGTGCGGCACCAGCTCGGTCGGCATATCGCCCACGCGCTCGCGCTTGAACTCGCCCTCGAACACGAAATAGGGACGGCCGCTGAAGTCCAGCGCAGCGCTGGCCAGGGTCTCGTCCATGGGCAGGGTGAAGCCGTAACGGCCAATGCCGCGCTTGTCGCCCAACGCCTCGCGCAGGGCCTGGCCCAGGGCCAGCCCGGTGTCCTCGATGGTGTGGTGCTCGTCGATGTGCAGGTCACCCTCGGCCTGGATGTCCAGCGCGAAGCCGCCGTGCTTGCCGATCTGCTCCAGCATGTGGTCGAAGAACGGCAGGCCGGTGGCAATGCGTGCATCGCCCGCGCGGTCCAGGTCCAGCTCAACGCGGATCTTCGTTTCTTTGGTGTTGCGCTGGACAACGGCGGTGCGCGGCGCGTCGGCCAGCGCATGGGCGATGCCCGGCCAGTCCCACTCCCCACCAAACTGCGCGGTGCGCAGCTGGAAACCACGGATGTTGAGGTTGGCGGCAAACTGCAGGTCGGTGATCCGGTCACCGACCATGCCCGAGCGTGCCCAGTCGATGCTGCGGTCCTGCAGGTAGGCGGTCATCAGGCCGATGCCCGGCTTGCGGGTCGGCGCATTGTCCTGCGGCCAGCTGGAATCGATCAGCACGTCACGGAAGGTGATGCCCTGGCTCTCGAAGATCTGCAGCATCAGGTCGTTGGGGCCATCGAAGCTGGCGCGCGGGTAGCTGTCGCTGCCGAGGCCGTCCTGGTTGGTGACGATCACGAACTGGTAGCCGGCATCACGCAGCTTCAGCAGCGCCGGGATCACCTGCGGCACGAAGCGCAGCTTTTCGTAGGCGTCGATCTGGAAGTCGGACGGCTCCTCGATGAGGGTACCGTCGCGGTCAATGAACAGGATCGGGGTCATGCTGCGGCCCTCCGCGCCGACAGGGCCGCAAGCACGCGGTCATTCTCTTCGGGGCTGCCGATGCTGATGCGCAGCGCATCACCCAGCTGCGGCGCAGCGCGCTGGTCGCGCACCACCACGCCCGCAGCCAGCAGCGTATCGAACGCGGACTGGGGATCGGCGAAGCGGACCAGCAGGTAGTTGCCGGCCGAGGCATACACCCGGCACACGCCGGGCAGGCCGGCCAGGGCTGCACGCAGGCGCTCGCGCTCGGCGATCACCGTGGTCACGCGCTCGGCGGTGCGCGCCAGCGCGGCCGGCTGCAGTGCCTGCACGGCCAGTTCCGCGCACGGCGTCGGCACCGGGTACGGCGCCTGGCAGCGACGCAGCAGGGCAATCAGCTCCGGGGCAGCGATCAGCGTGCCAACGCGGGCGGCCGCGAGCGCGTGCGCCTTCGACAGCGTGCGCAGCACCGCCAGATTGGCGTGCGCGGCCAGCAACGTGGTCGCCGACGGCCGTTGTGCATACTCGACATAGGCCTCGTCCACCACGACCAGCGCCTGCCCGCGCAGCGCAACCGCCACGCGCTCGACCTCATCCAGGGCGATGTCACTGCCGGCCGGGTTCGACGGCGCACACAGGAACACCAGCTTGGCACCCTGCGCCTTGGCCGCGTCGATCACCGCATCCAGATCGGTGCGCAGTCCATCCTCGCTGTCCACCAGCGGCACTTCAATCAAGGCGGCACCCTGCAGGCGTGCGCAGACGGCGTACATGCCAAACACCGGCGGCGTGACCAGCACGCCATCGCGACCCGGCACGCACAGCGCGCGCACCAGCAGATCAATGGCTTCGTCGCTGCCGCGACCGATCAGCAGCTGCTGTGGCGTCACGCCGTACAGCGCCGCCAGTCCCTCGCGCAGCGCGAGCGGCTGCGGCTCCGGATAGCGCCGGCTGCTGCCTGCGGGATCGGCCGCATTGGCCCAGGCCGACTCATTGGCATTCAACCAGACCTCGCCCTGCACCGCCGCGCTGCGTGCCGAGCTGTAGCCGGCGAAGGCCTGCAGGTCCGGGCGCACCAGTGCCAGCACCTCATCGATCGCCGCGCTCATGCCGCCACCTCCATGCGCAACGCAACGGCACGCTCGTGCGCATCCAGGCCTTCGGCACGGGCGATGATGCGCGCGCAGCCGCCGATCGCGGCCAGGCCGGCGGCGCTGGCGCTCTGCACGCTGATCAGGTTCTGGAAGCTGGCAACGCTCACGCCGCTGTAGGCACGCGCGGCACCGGCGGTGGGCAATACGTGGTTGGTGCCGCTGCAGTAGTCACCCAGTGCTTCGGGGGTGTAATCGCCCAGGAACACCGAGCCGGCCGCCTGTACCTTGTCCAGCCATGCGCGCGGATCACGCAGGGCCAGGATCAGGTGCTCTGGTGCATAGCGGTTGCTGATCGCGAACGCCTCGTCCAGCGCATCGACCTGCACCAGCCGCGATGCCGACAGTGCCCGGCGCGCGATCTGCTGGCGCGGCAGCAGGGCCACCTGGCGCTCAACCTCGGCTTCGACCGCCGCCAGCATCACGGCGTCGTCGGTCAGCAGCAGCACCTGAGAATCCGGACCGTGCTCTGCCTGCGACAGCAGGTCGGCGGCGACGAACGCCGGATTGGCGCCAGCATCGGCAATCACCAGCACCTCCGAAGGACCGGCAGGCATGTCGATGGCGGCGGCCCCGTCCTGTGCGACCTGCTGCTTGGCTTCGGTAACGAAGCTGTTGCCCGGCCCGAACAGCTTGTCGCAGGCCGGAATGCTGGCCGTGCCATAGGCCATCGCCGCGATCGCCTGCGCGCCGCCCAGCTTGAACACGCGCTGCACGCCGGTCAGGCGGGCGGCTACCAGCACTGCCGGATCGGCACTGCCGTCGGCGCGCGGCGGGGTGCACAGCACCACCTGCGGGCAACCGGCCAGCTGCGCCGGAACGCCCAGCATCAACGCGGTGGACGGCAACGGCGCGCTGCCAGCCGGTACGTACAGGCCCACCCGGCCGATCGGGCGCAGCATGCGTTCGCAGACCACGCCCGGCGCGGTTTCAACTGCATAGCCTTTGCCCATGCCAGCGGCGTGGAAGCGCGCAATGCGTTCGGCGGCGTCCACCATCGCCTGTCGCAGTTCGGCGGGCACGGCGGCTTCGGCAGCGGCGAATTCGGCTTCGGAAACTTCAAACGAGGCCAGCTCGACGCCATCGAAACGCGCCGTAATCGCACGCAGCGCATCGTCGCCCTGTGCACGCACCTGCGCGATCAGGGCCGCTACGGCATCGCGGGTCTGCTGCGCCACGGCCTGCACCGGGCGGGTCAATGCCGCGCTGCGCGCGGCCTCATCAAGTCGGGACCAGATCAGACGGTTCATGCCAGCGATCGCTCCACGCTCAGTACCATCAGGCCCTGCGCGCCCGCGCGCTCGAGTTCTTCCATGCGCTGCCAGCTCAGCGGGCCGGGGCACATGGTCTGCAGGCGCAGCGCGCCACCATCGGCCGGCAGCCGCACCAGCGGCTCGGCATCGGCCAGCAGCTGCGCCAGCGCGTCGACGCGATCTTCGCTGGCACGGAACATCAGCAGCTTGCGGTCCTGGCGCTGCACCACGCCGTCGAGGCGGCGCAGCAGCATCGCGCGCAGCGATGCACGTGCGTCATCCGGAACGCGCACCGCACCAGCCAGCACCGCCTCGCTGTCGAGCAGGTTGTGTACCGGGGTCAACTGGTTGGCACGCAGCGTGGCGCCGCTGGAGACCAGATCGCAGATCAGGTCGGCGGTACCCAGGCGCGGGGCGATTTCCACCGACCCGGACAGCTCGACCACCTGCGCGTCCACGCCCTGCTCCGCCAGCCACTGCTTGAGGATGGCCGGGTAGCTGGTGGCGATGCGGGTGCCGGCCAGCTGCGCCGGACCCTGCCACTGCCATTCCTCGGGCACCGCCAGCATCAGCCGGCACTGGCCGAAGCCCAGCCCGCGCAGCGCCTGGTAGGCGTCCGGCAGGCCGATCTGGCGGCGTGCCGCGGCCTGCTCGTCCAGTTCATTGCGACCGACGATGCCGAGGTCGCAGACGCCATCGGCGATCAGGCCGGGGATGTCGTCGTCGCGCACCAGCAACAGGTCCACCGGCAGCGATTCGCCGTAGCAGAACAGCTTGTCGCGGCTTTCGCGCCAGCTCAGACCACAGGCGCTGAGCAGGTTGCGGGCGGGCTCGGCCAGCCGGCCACTCTTCTGGATGGCGATACGCAGCCGGTCTCGTGCCGGCGCTGCCTGGGTTGCACTCATGGGGGAGGTCTCGAAGTTCGGAACGGGGCGCGGATCAGCGCGAAGCAAGGCGGTCGATGGCGGCGGCATAGCCTCGATGGCCATGCTCGAGCGTGCGTGCCACCCGTCCGGTGGTGGTCACGCTGACGCCCGTGCGCTCGTGGATCTCGCGGTACGGCACGCCCTGCTGCAGCAGCGGCACCACCTTCCAGCGGTCGGCCATGGCCTCCAGCTCCGCCGGGGTGCACAGGTCGCGCAGGAATGCCTCGACCTGCTCCGGCTCGCGCAGCGCGGCAAAGGCCCGGGCCAGGGCTTCCAGGTCGGCCTTCGGGTCTTTGGCGGCAATCTCGGGGCGGGCTTTCACGGGGTCGGGTCCATGCATCAATGTAATAGCGCGTTAGTACATTAGCGCATTCTTGCGCAGTGCGTCAAATCGGAGCCTCATGGGGTCAGATCCGTTTTCCAAAGGAAAACGGATCTGACCCCTGGACCGGATGCCGGAAATGCAGAACGCCCACCAAAGGGCGGGCGTTCTGCTTTCAAATCAACAACCTGGCTCGACTCAGGGCAGGCAACGCACCTCCGCCTGCAGCGTCCCGCGCCGCAGGCACTCCCCGAACAGACTGCCCTGCCGGCTCGGCAGGGACTGGATGTTCTGCAACGCCCCTGCACCCGCCGGGCACGTCCGCGAGGCCAGGGCCCGCAGGTCGCCCTCAAGCTGCGCGCGGTCGATCACGTGACAGCGATCAACCTGCAGCCGGTACTGCGCCGGGCCCAGCCGATCACTGCGCAGCACCGGGTCACTCTGGCAGCCCGCCAACAGGAGCACGGTGAGTACCCCTGCGACGGCCGGCTTCACACCATCGCCCTGGACTGCTCCAGCTCCACCAGCAGGGTGCTGGCCAGCTCGTCGCGCGACACTTCGAACTGCTGTTCACGCAGCAGGTCCTTCACCGCCACCACGCCGCGCGCGAGCTCGTCTTCACCGGCCAGCACCACGAAGCGGATGCCGGCCTTGGCCGCGTACTGGAACTGCTTGCCGATCTTCTTCGGCTCCATCTGCACTTCGGTATTGATGCCACCGGCGCGCAGGCGGCGCGCGATGTCCAGCGACTGCGGCATGCCCTGCTCGTCCATCAGCGCCACCAGCGCCTGCACGCTGCTGGCTTCGATGCCGTCGATCAGGCCCGCCTCGCGCAGCTGCCAGAACAGGCGCGACAGGCCGATGGAGATACCCACGCCCGGCAGCTTCGACTTGCTGTAGTGGCTGGCCAGGTCTTCGTAACGGCCGCCCGAACAGATCGAGCCGATCTGCGGGTGGTCGGTCAGCGTGGTCTCGTAGACGGTGCCGGTGTAATAGTCCAGGCCGCGCGCAATGGAGAAGTTCAGGCAGTATGCGGTTTCCGGCACGCCCAGCGCCTGCACCAGCTGCAGCACTTCGCGCAGTTCGGCGACGCCGGTACGCAGGATCTCCGAAGAACCGGCGTCGGCTTCCAGCGTGGCCAGCTGCGCCAGCGCATCGGCATGGCCCTGCGAACGCACAGCGACGAAGGCCAGGATCTTCTCGACCTGTTCTGCCGGGATGTTGAAGCCCTCGCCCACCAGCGTCTCGCGAACGTAATCGGCGCCACGCTTGTCCAGCTTGTCCACTTCGCGCAGCACCGCCAGCTGGCGCTCGCCTTCAGCCACGCCCAGGCTCTCGAAGAAGCCGCGCATCAGCTTGCGGTTGTTCAGCTGGATGCTGAAGTCACCGATGCGCAGTTCCGAGAACACCGCATGGATGACCGCCAGCACTTCAGCGTCGTACCGCACGCTCAGGCTGTCCTTGCCGATCACGTCGATGTCGCACTGGTAGAACTCGCGGAAACGACCGCGCTGGGCACGCTCGCCGCGGTACACGCGCTGCATCTGGTAACGGCGGAACGGGAAGGTCAGTTCGTGTTCGTGCTCGGCCACGTAGCGTGCCAGCGGCACGGTCAGGTCGAAGCGCAGCGCCATTTCCGGCAGCGAACGGTCGCCCGACTCGGCCGCGTTGGCCAGCGCGCCGGTGGACTGCACGAAATACACCTGGCGCTCGGTCTCACCACCGGACTTGGTCAGCAGCACGTCGGACAGCTCGAACACCGGCGTCTCCACCGGCAGGAACCCGAAGCGCTCGTAGTTGCGGCGGATGACGTCCAGCATGCGCTGGAACGCAATCTGCTCGCGCGGCAGCAGCTCAAGGGTGCCGGGCGGGGTACGGGGCTTGATCACGGGCGGAACTCCTGCTGGAACGGGACGTGGGAGGGGGCAACATTCTAGCGCCCCCGCCTCCGGCAGGGTCGAACGGCCGCTTGAAGTATCATAAGGCCCTCCCCGCCCGCGATACGCCCCCCGCAACATGTCACGGCCTTCCGGCGCTCCGCCCGCCACCAACGATCCCGCCTCGCCGTCCTGCACCACGCTGGACTGCCTGCACTGCTCGGTTCGGCACCTTGCGGTGTGCTCGGCGCTGTCGCCAGACGAAGTGCAGGCGCTGGAACAGGTCACCGTCTCGCAGCAGGTCAGCATGGGCAGCACGCTGGCCCGCACCGGCGAAGAGCGCGACCATGTCTATACATTGACCGCCGGCGCACTGCGCCTGGTGCGCACCCTGGCCGACGGCCGGCGCCAGATCAACGGTTTCGTGCTGCCCGGCGACTACCTGGGCCTGAGCGGCAGCGACCACCATCGCTACGACATCGAGGCCATCGCCGACAGCCGCGTGTGCCGTGTCGCGCTGCCACAGATGAAGGCCCTGCGCAGCCGCTTCCCGCACCTGGAGCGCAAGCTGCTGCAGCGCGCCTGCCAGGAACTGGATGCCGCACAGGATGCTGCGCTGGCGCTGGCACGCCTGCAGCCGGCCGAGAAGCTGGCCGATTTCCTGCTGCGCCTGGCCGCGCGCGAGGCCAAGCTGGGGGGCGACGGCCTGCGCGTGTCGCTGCCGATGGGCCGCGGCGATATCGCCGACCATCTGGGCCTGACCATGGAAACGGTCAGCCGCACCTTCACCAAGCTACGCCAGCAGGGGCTGATCGCCCTGCCCCACCTGAACGTGGTGGAGATCCTCGACGAGGATGGTCTGCGCACGCTGGCCGGTGAAGGGTTGATCTGACCGTATCGCGGTTGGTTGGGTTGCCGGCCAGCGGCCGGCACTACCGGACGGATGCAACACGGGTAGTGCCGGCCGCTGGCCGGCAACCACCTCCATCTGCGATCAACGCAGCAACACCTCGCGCAAGGCCGCGTAATCTGCCGCCAATGGTTCGGCGCGCGCTGGTCGCTGCAGCAAGGCATCCAGCGCAGGTGGCACCGCCACCGTTTCGCCGATCAGCGGCTCGACCACAGCCTCGAACTTGGCTGGATGCGCCGTAGCCACCGCCGCCCAGTCGCCCTTGGCACCGCGCGCGCGCAGATCCTGCAGCACCTTCACCGCCGTCGCCGTGTGCGGGCAGAACAGCTCGCCGCGGCTGGCATGCGCTGCGGCAATCGTCGCGCGGATGGTCACGTCATCTACCGCGAACGCGCGGAAAGCTGCACGCAGTTCTGCGTCGTCGCCGTGGTAGAGCCAGCGCAGTCGCTCGAAGTTGCTCGGCGCACCCACGTCCATTGCATTGGCCACCGTCGCCACACTGGCCTGCGGCTGGTAGTCGCCACCATTGAAGTACGCCGGCAGCACGGCATTGGCATTGGTGGCCAGCACGACCTGGCCGATCGGCACGCCCAGCGCGCGCGCCAGCACGGCCGCCATCGCGTTGCCCAGATTGCCGGTCGGCACCACCAGGTTGAGCCGGCGACGATGCGCGGCGTAGTGGGTCAACGCTGCATGCGCGTAGTAGCTCATCTGCGGCAGCAGTCGGCCCAGGCTGATGCTGTTGGCCGAGCTCAACGGCACCTGCGCCTGCAGTTCGCGGTCAGCCAGCGCCTGCTTGACCATCGCCTGGCAATCGTCGAATGCGCCCGTCACGCGCAGGGCCTGGATGTTGTCGCCGAAACAACCGAGCTGATGCGCCTGGCGCGGAGACACGCGACCCTCCGGATACAGCACCACCACGCGCACGCCCGGCTGGCGATGGAAGGCCGCCGCAACGGCGGCACCCGTATCGCCGGACGTGGCGACGACGATCGTCAGATCGCGATCCTTGCCGCCCTGCAGGCGCGACAGCGTACCGGCCAGGAAGCGCGCGCCGATATCCTTGAATGCCGCCGTCGGCCCATGGAACAGCTCCAGCACATGGTCACCCTCGCCGAGCGCACGCAGCGGCACCGGGAAGTCGAACGCTTCGCGGCAGATCCCCGGAAGCGCAGTCTCGAGTGCATCGCCCGCGAAGAACGGTGCCAGCAGATCGGCGGCGGTATCGGCCAGGGTCGCCCCGGCCTGCAGCTCGCGCGCGGCCGGCAGATGCGCGGGAACATACAGCCCGCCATCGGGCGCCAATCCGGCGGCGATCGCGGCGCTGAGGCCAACGGCGGGAGACTGGCCGCGGGTCGAAACAAATTGCATGGGATCGTTATCCAGAGAAGGGGAAGGATTCAGCACAGCCGGGCTCCCGGCGCATCCAGCGGCGATACCCAGGCGTCACTGTCGAAGCCGGCCGCAGCGAACGCTGCCTGCACCGGCGCCACGGCGGCACGGGCCTGGTCAGCATCCTCGAACCAGGCGAACACACTGGGTCCGGCACCGGAGATGCCCGCGCCCATTGCATGGGCCGACAGCGCTGCATCACGGGCGGCCTCGAAGCCGGCAATCAATCCGGCCCGTCGCGGTTCGACCAGCACATCGCGCAGCCCCGCGCGTACCAGCGTCGCATCACTGCGATGGCAACCACTGAGCACCAGCGCGAGGTTCGCGCTCTGGGCCACGAACTCGCCCAGCGCATAGCTGCCCTGCAGGGCCTGGCGGGCACGGCGCGTTTCCAGCACCGCGTGCGGATGCACCAGCAGGCTGTGCCAGCTGGCAGGCACCGGGACCGGCAACAGGCGATCGGCCGTACACAGCGCCAGACCACCCAGCAGCAGCGGGCCGACGTTGTCACCGTGACGGCCACCACTGGCCACCGCCTCACCGTCCAGCGCATAGGGGTACAGCGCCTCGCGCGGCAACGGGGCCTGCAGCAGCGCATTGGCGGCGACCAGCGCCGCGACACTCGACGCTGCCGAACCGCCCATGCCGGAACCGAACGGTATGCCCTTGTCGATCTCGACCGCGAAACCGAAATCCAGGCCCAGGCCTTCGCGCAGCGACATCAGCGCAGCCCCGGCGGTGTTGCCGGCGGCGTCCAGTGGCAGCGCGACGGCACTGCCACGGATCGCATCGATCCGCACCGCCGGCTCGTCGATGCGGCGCACGCTCACGGTATCGCCGATACCGGCAATGGCATGGCCGAGAATGTCAAAGCCCACTGCCACGTTGGCCACCGAGGCAGGCGCGAACGCACGTGCGATCACAGCCGCGCTCCTTCACCGGCGGCGACCCGCAGCAGGTCCGCGAACACACCCGCTGCCGTCACCTCCGGACCCGCACCCGGCCCCTGCACCACCAACGGGTTGTCGCAGTAGCGACGGGTGCGGAACTGCACCACGTTGTCGGTCAGCCGCAGGTTGGCGAAGGCATGATCGGCCGGCAGTTCCTGCAGCCCCACCGAGGCGCCGTCGGCACCCAGCTGTGCCACATAGCGCAGCACCGCACCACGCGCCCGCGCATCCTGCAGGCGTTGCAGCAGGCTGGCGTCGGACTCGCCCAGCCGCGCCATGAAGTCATCCACGCTGCCCTCGCGCAGCAGCGCCGGCACCAGGCTTTCCACTTCCACCTGCTCAAGACTGAGCGCGTGGCCGGCTTCGCGGGCCAGGATCACCAGCTTGCGCGCCACGTCCACGCCCGAAAGATCGTCACGCGGGTCCGGCTCGGTGTAGCCCATCGACCGCGCCTGCGCGACCAGCTGCGAGAATGGCTGGCTGCCATCGAAGCGGTTGAACAGCCAGGCCAGCGTGCCGGAGAAGATGCCTTCGATGGCCAGCACCTCGTCACCGGTATCGACCAGGTCACGCAGCGTGGTGATCACCGGCAGGCCCGCGCCCACCGTGGCCTCGTAGCGGAAACGCGCACCACTGGCCGCCGCCGCGGCGCGGATGCGCTGGTAGCGCGGCAGCGGCCCGGCGCCGGCCTGTTTGTTCGGGGTGACCACGTGGATGCCGGCTGCCAGCCAGCCCTCATAGCGCTCGGCCACCTCGGCACTGCCACTGCAGTCGATCACCACCGCATGCGGCAGGTGCGCGGCCAGCAGGTGTTCGGTGAAGCGATCCAGATCGCTGGGCTCACCCGCCTGCTGAAGGGCTTCGCGCCAGTCGGCATGCAGCCCATCCGCATCCAGCCGCATGCGCGAACGCGAGGCCAGTGCGCGCAGGCGCAGGTCGACATTGGCCTTGGCCAGCAACTGCGGGCGCGCGGCCAGCAGCTGGTCCAGCAGCGCGGCACCGACGTTGCCAGGCCCGATCACGCCCACCGCGAAGGTCTGCGGCGACAGCCAGAAGCCGGCATGCGCGGCGCGCAGGGCGCGGGTGGCATCGGCACTGTCCACCGCCACCGAAATGTTGCGCTCGGACGAGCCCTGCGCGATTGCCAGGATGTTCACCTGTGCGCGGCCCAGCGCCTCGAACAGGCGTGCCGCCACGCCAGGTTGGCCGGCCATGCCGTCGCCCACCGCCGCCAGAACGCTGACGCCCTCGCTGACCTGCACGCGCTGCACCTGGCCCACCGACAGCTCATGCGCAAACGCATGCAGCAGCGCCTCGCGGCCACGTGCAGCTTCGGCGGCGCGCACCACGCAGCAGATCGAATGTTCCGACGAACCCTGCGAGATCATCACCACCGACACCTGCGCCTGGCGCAGGGCAGCGAATACGCGCTCTGCAGTGCCTGGCACGCCGATCAGGCCGGTGCCTTCCAGGTTCAACAGGGCCAGGCCCGGGCTCAGGGTCAGGCCCTTTACCGGCCCACGCGGCGAGCGCTCGGCACTGATGCGCGTACCCGGATGCGCCGGTTGGAACGTATTGCGGATGAAGATCGGCAGGCCCAGGCGGATCGCCGGCGACATCGTCTGCGGGTGCACCACTTTGGCGCCGAAGTAAGCCAGTTCGCAGGCCTCGTCGTAGCTGAGCGATTCGAGCTGCACGGCTTCGGGTACCAGCCGCGGGTCGGCTGACAGCACGCCGTCGACGTCGGTCCAGATGTGCAGTTCATCGGCGTTGAACAGCGCGGCGAAGACCGCTCCGGAGTAGTCACTGCCGTTGCGGCCCAGGGTGGTGATGCGGTCATCACGGTCACGCGCGACGAAACCGGTGGCGACCAGGCGCGGCTGAGGATGTTGAAGGCGCCATTGCGCGAGGCGGTCGGCGCTGGCTTCCCAGTCGACATCGACGCCCAGCTCGCCATGCCCGACCACCAGCACATCGCGCGCATCGAGCACCGCACAGTCTTCGCCCAAGGCACGCAGGTGGGTGCCAAGCAGCTGCGCGGAGAACACTTCGCCCAGGCCCTGCACGCGGTCCAGCACCTCGCGCGGCAGCTCGCCGATCACCGCCAGCGCCGCCAGCACTTCGGCCAGCTGATCGAAGCGGGCGTCGATCCATTCGACCGTCTCGCCGACCTGCTCGCCCAGCAGCGCCACGGCGGCGCCACGGTGGCGCGCGCGCAGGGCATGCCAGGCCTCGCGCCAACCCTGGTCACCCTTTGCCGCCAGCTGCGCCAGATCGATCAGCGCGTCGGTGACCCCCTTCATCGCCGAGACGACAGTGACCTGCAGCGACTCAGGACGGGCCAGCAGCAGGCCGGCAACATGGCGATAGCGTTCGGCATCGGCCACCGAGGTGCCGCCGAACTTGTGCACGACAGTGGACGGTGCAGCCAGATCGGCCGGGGCAACGGGATGGGCGGGGGCGTGGGAAGACATGCAGACCTCGTTAGGAGGCCCCGTCGCATGCAGGTGTCGAGTTTCCCCGTCACCTGGATGGTGCGGGGCCGTGGTTTTCGGGAGTTACACGAAGACGACGGGCCGCACCAGGGCAGTGGTGACGGTGGTGGTGGTAATGGTGGTGGTGGCGACCGGCGCAGTCGGACGGCCCGCAATGGCGGGGGCGATCAGGCTGGCGTGGGCGGCATCAAGGACCATGACGCACAGAAAACACTGTGCGCCGGTCCGCTGTCAAGTGCTGCGATGCAAAAAATCATTGCGGCGATCATCGGCCAACGTGCCGGCATTTGGTTGCATCTGAGACCAAGCCGACATCAGCACGCTTGACGCCCACATTCAGCCTGCATGTTCGGCGATCGCCCGTGGCGAGCGATGGGCATGCGCGCACAGCATCACGCCGGCCACCAGGAACACGATCGCCAGCGCCTCCAGCAGCGAGGGCCAGCGCTGCTGCCAGGCGAAGGCATACGCCAGCGCGAACAGCGTCTCGAACACGATCATCTGCCCGGTCAGGGTCAATGGCAGCAGGCGGCTGGCACGGTTCCAGAACGCGTTGCCGAGGATCGAGGCCACCACTGCCACGCCGGCGCTGATCGCCCAGAAGCCACTCCACTGCGCCGCGGTGTGGGTACCGCTGTGGCCGATGAAGGCCATCGGCACCAGCAGCAGGGCCAGGCCGCCAGTGGTGACGCCGGTCAGCAACGACCAGTCGTGGCTGGACAGGTCCGGCCGGCGCGCCAGCCAACGACTGTTGCCGATCGAGTACAGCGCCCACGAGAACAGCGCACCGAACGCACAGAGCAGGCCAATCAGGCGCTGCCGCCACGGTGTTGCGAGGTGTTCGGACATCAATGCTTCCCAGCCCACCAGCGCCACGCCGAGCACGCACAGGCCCAGCGCCGGCAGCAGCTGCTTCAACGGCACCGCGCCCTGCTCGCGCACGCCAACCAAAGTGACCACCACCGGAATCAGGCCGACAATCAATGACGCCGCCGCGCCACCGGCCCACTGCACCGCCGTGGCCAGCAGCAGGAAGTACACCAGGTTGCCGGCCAGGCTCAGCCACAGCAGCCCGAACCATTCGGCGCGGCCCAGCCGCGGTGCCAGCCGCTTCCAGCGCGGCAGCAGCAGAGCGATGGCAATCAGGCCATAGACCAGGTAGCGACCGGCGGACAGTTGCAGGGCATTGAACGACTGCAGCACGGCGGGGGCGAGAAAGACCACGCCCCACAGCGCGCCAGCGGCAACGCCATTGGCGATGCCCAGGGCCATCGGGTTGTTGCGCATTCGGGTTCTTCGGGGGAAGAGAACGGGCCGCGCAGTGTAAGCGCTGGCCAGCGGGCGCTCTTGACCGAGGCTATTGCCTTGTCATCTCTGTAGAGCCGAGCCAATGCTCGGCTGCGATTGGCCGCTGTGCAGATAAGGGCAGCCGAGCGTGGGCTCGGCTCTACAGGTCAGATGGCGCCCCTGCGCCAGGCGGCCGGCGTCTGCCCGCACTCACGACGCAGCGCACGGGTCAGTGCACTCTGCTCGGAATAGCCTGCCGCCAGCGCGATATCGCTGATCGGCGCCGCACTGGTACGCAGTTGGTGCTTGGCCCAACGCAACCGGCTTGCACTGAGCCAGGCCTGCGGGCTCAGCCCGAACTCCCGCTGGAACAGCGCATGCAACCGGCTTTCGCTGACACCGACGAAGGCGGCCATGCGTGCTACCGGCCACGCCTGGCCCGGATCAACCTGCACCGCCGCGCACAGGCCCTGCAGGCGCGCACCACTGCCCGCCGGTGCGAACACCTGGAGCAGCTGCGGCAACAGGGCCGGCAGTGCCTGGCCCTCACACACCTGCGCCAGGCGCTGTCGCAGCGCCAGTGGCAGATGCAGCCAGCGCTGGCGGCACAGGTGTTCCTGGGTACCGTCATCGAGCACACCCGGGGGGCAGTCGACGATCACGAAAGCATTCGGGCCATCGGCCATCTGGTCGTGTGCTTCGCCAGCCGCGACGAAGGCCCCCTGCAGCAGGTCCAGGCGACCACCGCGGCCTTGCATCTCGAACTGCAGTTCGCCCTGCAGCGGCAGCACCCACTGCGCGTAGTCATGACGGTCCAGGCCGGTGGCCTGGCCGTAGTGCCGCAGGTGGAAGATCGCGCCCATATGACGAGTGTGCGCGTGCTGGCATTTCCCTGCAACGCGGCCCCGGCACCGGCCATGCTATGTTCCAGCCAGTTACAGACGCAGGGATGGCAGGATGAACAGCATGATCCGATTGCTTCCGCTGGCACTGGCCAGCGCCTTACCCCTGGCCGCCCTGGCCCAGGCGCCATCCGCGCCATCGGCCGCCGAGCGCATCGCACCTGCACCGCACTGCCTGGACGCACGTGACGTACGCCAGGTCGAGCAGGAGACACCGACCGCCATCGCGGTCCGTGATGGCAGGGGCCAGGCCTTCCGCATCGACTTCAGCGCAGCCTGCCCGGGTGTCAACGAAGCCAGCGCACTGCGGCTGGAGGCGCCTTCGGGCTGGGCCTGCGGCCGCCCCAGTGAACAGGTGATGGTGGATGGCCGCCGCTGCGGCGTCGGCAGTGTCACCCCCATCGACAACCGGGAGTTCGCCAGCACCGCTCGCCAGAGCAGCCGCCTGTACGCGGCCACCCTGCCGCCGGTGAACGTGACCGCCACAGGCAAGCCCAGCCGTGGCGGCAGCAGCCCGCGCCATACCTTCCAGGCCTCGCCAGCGTTCTGCTTCGCCACCCGCCATGTGCGCAGCTGGAACGAGGATCCGCAAGGCGTGGTGGTGGAGACCAATCCGCGCCGCAATGGCGGCAATCGCTACTACCGCGTCGAACTGGCCGGCAGCTGCTCGATCCTGGCCGGGGCGACCTCGGTGGAATTCCAGTCCGGTTTCCAGAACGGCCTGATCTGTGGCAATCCGGGCGATCGCATCGTGGAGACGCCGTCCGGAATCCCCGGCGACATGCGCGCCAGCACGCCGCGCTTCGCCCGCCCGGGCTGCAGCGTGCTGGCGGTCTATCCGAAGGACGCGCCGGACCAGGCCTCGCGCTAGCCGTCCACGCCGAGGAAGGCGAACGGTGCACTGGGTACGAAGTGACCCAATGCATCGCCGGCGAACGTGTTGCGCTGGTCCTTGCCAAGGTCGAGCTTGAGCACCTGGCCGCCGAAATCGACCTTGTTCAGATCGATCCAGAAGGTGTTGGGGGTCAGCGCCGATTCGAAGAAGTACAACCGCCGCTTGTGGTCGGCCACCGTGCGCCAGCGCGTCGATGAGATGTTTGGCTCGCCCGGCGTGGTGATGCCATACGGCACCGACGCATTGCGGATCACGCTGAACACGCTGGCCAGCGCTTCCACCGGGTCCTCGGCCTTGGGAATGGCATTGATGTAGAACGACGCACGCGCGAAGCGGTCGGACGAGCGGTTGGTACCTGGCAGCATCACCGTGCCACCGATCTGCTGCCAGTAGCTGTTGAGTGCCAGCTGCTGCTCGAAGATCGGCGAGTTGGTCATCACCTGGTAGCGCCGGTCATGGTGGATCACCTGGCGCCCCCCGATGTACTCGACGATGGCACTGTCGCCGCTCGCGTCGGACAGCGACAGATGCAGCGTTGCCTGGCGGTCCTCGCCCGGCACCTTGTCGGTGACGATCGAGTACGGCTCACGCTTCAGCGCCGCCACCGCCTCGTCCACGGTCGCGAAATTGTCCAGCACATACTGCGCCCACAGCGAAATCGCCAGTCCCGGCTTGTTGCCGCGCTGCTGCGGATACTCCGATTCGACCAGCCACAGCAGGTTGGCCACCAAGCCCTTCTCGTTCATGCCATCGGTGGTCGACACGTCGTAGCCGGTGGCCACCACCGAACCATAGCGCGCTGTCCAGGCCAGCGACTTCGGTCCGGCCTGGCCGGTGCGCGCGATGCCGCGCGGCAGCACATAGAGGTTGGTCGCCACGTCGACCTTCCAGTCCATCGAGCGTGCGGTGATCACATCACCGTTGTCACCCAGGTACACCGCGCGCGTGCAGGCCAGCGCCGGTGCCACCGCAGCGGCCAGTGCGACCGCCAGCATTGCCCTGCCCGTCCACTTCATCCGTACCATGTCGTTGTGCTCCTTTCCCCGTGAACCCCGGATCTGACCGCACGCAGGGTGACACAGGGGTGAAGCCTCAGCGTACGACCCGATCGTGCAGCCAGAAACCTGCAAGCATTGCAGGCACGAACCACAGCGCTTCACGCGATGCGACTGCCAGCCCGGCGATGGCCGGTCCCGGGCAATAGCCAGCCCATCCCCAGCCGATACCGAACAGTGCGGCACCCAGCAGCAGGCGCGCATCGACATCACGCGCTCTGGGCAGCTGGAAGCGCAGCGCGAACCACGGCTGCGCGCGGCGCAGCACCCAGCGCTGGCCGACCGCACTGACCAGCAGCGCCGAGCCCAGCACCCACACCAGGGTGGGATCGAAATCACCCGCAATGTCGAGGAAGCCGCGCACACGGCGCGCGTCGGTCATCCCCGAAAGCGCCAGCCCCGCACCGAACAGCGCACCCGCCGCTGCCGCGGCCCCTGTCGCGCGGCTCATGCCAGGCCTCCGCCGTGGCGGATGAGGAACGTCGTCAGCATCGCGCAGGCCATGAACACGAGCACCGCCAGCAGCGAGCGCTTCGAGCCGCGAGCCATGCCACAGACGCCGTGACCACTGGTACAGCCACTGCCCAAGCGGGTGCCGAAGCCCACCAGCAGGCCGGCGCCGATCAACTGCCAGGCAGGCAAGGCATCGCGCAACTGTACCCGCGGCAACGCTTCGGGCAGCGACTGCCACCACAGCACCAGCCCGGCCGCCGCGAGCAGGCCAGACAGGAAGGCCCAGCGCCATCCGCGCTCGCCTTCCGCTGCGCGCAGGCTGCCTGCGGCGATCCCGCTGATACCGGCCACACGCCCGAGGGTGGCGAGCAACAGCACTGCGGCGGCGCCGATCAACCCACCGCCGGCTACCGCAGTCCACGGCAGGTTCATGCCCCGCCCTCATTCACGCCCTTCATGGGATTGCCCTTTTATTTAGATTTATCTAAATTAGACACGTCTAAACAAAAAGGTCAACCATGCCCAGCACCCCGCTCGACAGTGCCGCGATGGCCAAGCACGCCGCGCAGGCCGCTGCCCTGCTCAAGCGCCTGGCCCATCCTGCCCGCTTGCGCGTGCTGTGCCGCCTGGTCGAAGGCGAAGCGCCGGTACCGGAGCTGCAGGCGCTGACCGGATTGAGTGCGTCCGCGCTGTCGCAGCACCTGGCTGTGCTGCGCGATATGGACATCGTGGCGACCCGGCGCGAAGCACAGGCCATCCACTACCGCATGCAGGAAGGGCCCGCATTGGGCGTGCTGCAGGCGCTGCATGCCGCCTATTGCGGCGGCGGCGCCTCGGGCTGACGCTCAGCCGGCGTGCAGTGCTGGCTGCACAACGCTGTCGAGCAGGTCCACCGGCGTCGGCGCGGAGCGATCACCCTGCAGCGTACGGGTAAAGCCCGACCAGTCACTGGATGACAGCTGGCGCAACAGCGCCTCCTCCACCGGCAGCGCGCGCATCGACCAGTACGGAAACTGGCGCTGGCCCAGGCGGCCGCGCGCCAGTTCAATGATGTCGATATGGCTGCCGGCCTGCAGGATGCGTTCGTAGACCGAACCGATGCCATCCGGCGGCCCTTCGATGTACTGCAGGAAACGCCCGCCGTCGTGCAGCAGCACGCCGGTCACGCCGGCCATCTTGTTGAAGCGGGCCGCATCGTCGACCAGCGCCTGCAGCCGTCGAGCGGAGAGATCCGGCAGCGCCCGGCTGACATAGGCGATCGCACGCAGTGGCATGGTGCTTCCTTGGCAATATCTGCCGCCACGGTAGCAGTTGCGGACGAGCCCGTCTCAGATCCACGCGTCGCTTGCTGAAGGATTCAGCTGGCCGCCGTTGCCGGGCTTTCAGAGCGCCGTGGCAGCGTCGCCTCGAACACCACCTGCCCCGCCTCGTTGCGCGCGCCGATGTGGCCGCCGTGCGCGCGGACGAACTGATCAACGATGTACAGGCCCAGCCCCAGGCCATTGCTGGGGTGGAAACTGGCCTTGAACGGCTCGAACAATCGCGGCAGCAGCGCGTCGTCGATCCGCCCGGCGTTGCTTACCCGCAGCAGCACGCTGCGCGGATCGCGGCCGTCCACCTCCACCCTCGCCTCGCTGCCATGGGTAAGCGCGTTGCCGACCAGGTTCGCGGCGACCTGGCCAAGCCGATCCAGATCACCCTGCAGGCGGGTATCGCCCTGCATGTCGAGATGCACCCGTGCGTGGCCGTGGGCGCTGCCCGCTTCGGCCACCACGGCACGCGTCACTTCCGCAAGATCGCAGGCACTTGCCTGCAGGCGCAGGCCGCCGCTGCGGATCCGCGAAAAGTCCAGCAGCTGCTCGACCATCCGCGCCATGCGCAGGGTGCTGGCTTCCAGGTGCTTCAGGGTCTGCTGCGCACCGGCATTGTCCTCTGGAAGCTCCAGCGCCAGCTTGTCGGCACACAGCAGGATCGCCGACAGCGGCGTGCGCAGGTCATGGGTGAGCACGGCCGCCATCGTCTCGTTGAGCTTGAGCGAACGTTCCAGCGCCTCGTTGCGCGCCTTCAGCAGCTGGCGCTGCTGGTAGAGCTCGATGAAGACGTTGACCTTGCTCAGGATCACCTGCGGTGCGACCGGCTTGTGCAGGAAATCGACCGCACCGGTTTCGTAGCCCTTGAAGGCACGCACCGGGTCATCCGGCGAGGCGGTCAGGAAGATGATCGGCACATCGCGGCTGCGGTGCGAACCGCGCATCAGCTCGGCCAGGGTGAAGCCATCGATCTCCGGCATGTGCACATCCAGCAATGCCAGCGCCACCTCGTGCTCCAGCAGCAGCTCCAGCGCCTGCGCACCCGAGCCCGCAAGCAGCAGGTTCACGCCCTCGCGCTGCAGCAGCGCCTGCATGGCTACCAGGTTCTGCGGCACGTCATCGACGATCAGCAGGTTGACCGGGGTCTGCGACTGCGCAGGGTCCGGTGGCAACAGGTTCATGCAAACAACTCCTTCAGGCGACGGCACATCAGTTCAAGGGGCAGCACGGCATCGGCGCCAGCGTGCTGCAGGGCGGAGGCCGGCATCATCGATGCCTCGGCCTCCTCGGGACATTGCAGCCAGGCGCGGCCACCAGCGGCGCGCACGGCGGCCACGCCTTCGCTGCCATCACTGCTGGCACCGGTCAGCAGCAAGGCCAGCACCTGCGCGCCGAACACCGCGGCCGCCGACTCGAACAGCGGATCGATGGCCGGGCGAGAAAACAGCACCGGGGCGTCCACCGACAGCGCCAGCGAACCGGCGTCTTCCACCAGCAGGTGATAGTCCGGTGGCGCAAAGGTCACCGTGCCAGGCTGCAGCGGCTGCTTGTCTTCGGCCTCGCGCACCGGCAGCGCGCAGTACGGCGCCAGCACTTCGGCGATGCGGCTGCTGCGATCGCGTGGCAGGTGCAGCACTGCCAGCACCGGCGCCGGCAGTGCCGCAGGCAGCGCGCCAAGCACCGTCTGCAGCGCTGCGACCCCACCCGCAGAGGCCCCGATCACCAGCACGGCCGGTCGTATCGGCAGGCTCATCAGGCGACTTTCCGGTACAGGCGATGCTCGCGCGAGCAGACCTCGAACACACCCTGGTGGCGCCCGAACTGCAGCGACTCCTTGCTGCCCAGGCCAAGGAAGCCGCGATGCACCAGCGCATCACGGAACAGGCCCACCGCGCGATCCTGCAGGTCGCGGTTGAAATAGATCAGCACGTTGCGGCACGACACCAGGTGCACTTCGGAGAACACGGTGTCGGTGGCCAGGCTGTGGTCGGCGAACACCACGTTGCGGCGCAGCTGGCGGTTGAACACCGCGCCATCGTAGGCCGTGGCGTAGTAGTCGGAGAGCGAAGCGGTGCCGCCGGCCGCCAGGTAGTTGCGGCTGAACTGGGCCATGCGGTCGATGCCATAGGCGCCGGCTTCGGCGGTGGCCAGCGCTGCCGGATTGATGTCGGTGGCGTAAACGATGCTGCGCTCGAGCAGGTCTTCCTCGTGCAGCAGGATCGCCAGTGACCACACTTCCTCGCCCGTACTGCAGCCAGCCACCCACAGCTTCACCGAGGGATAGGTGCGCAGCACCGGCACCACCTGCTCGCGCAGCTCACGGAAATAGGCTGGGTCACGGAACATCTCCGACACCTGCACGGTGAAGAACTGCATCGCCTGCGCGAACAGGTCCGGCTCGTGCAGCAGGCGGTGCTGCAGGTCGGCCAGCCGCTCGCACTCGTAGCGCTGCATGGCCTGGCGGATGCGCCGCCGCAGCGACGATACCGCGTAGCTGCGGAAGTCGTAGTGGTAGCGCTGGTACAGCGCTTCCAGCAGCACCTTCAGTTCCAGGTCGAACAGCGCCTGCTCGTTCATTGCCGCGAGCACCAGACACGGCACAGCGAGACCAGCTTGTCGACATCGATGGGCTTGGCGATGTAATCGTTGGCACCGGCCTGCAGGCATCGCTCACGGTCGTCCGGCATGGCCTTGGCGGTCAGCGCGATGATCGGCAGGTCCTGCAGGTGGCGCTGCGCGCGGATCTCGCGCATCGCGGCCAGCCCATCCTTCTCCGGCATCATGATGTCCATCAGCACCAGATCGACCTCGCGCTCGGCCAGGCGATCCACCGCTTCCTGGCCATTGCGCGCGATCTCCAGCGTGACGCCGAGCGGTTCGAGCACGCTGGACAGCGCGAAGATGTTACGGACATCGTCTTCGGCCAGCAGCACGGTACGGCCATCGAGCACGGTGTCGCGCCGGCGCGCTTCGCGCAGCAGGCGCTGCTGGTCGGTCGGCAGGCTGGCCTCGACGCTGTGCAGGAACAGGGTCACTTCATCCAGCAGGCGTTCCGGCGAACGCGCACCCTTGATGATGATGCTCTTGGAATATCGGCGCAGGCGCTGCTCTTCCTCGCGGCTGAGCGCGCGGCCGGTATAGACGATCACCGGCGGGAAACCGACCTCATCGTTCCCGGCCATGTGTTCAAGCAGGTCGTAGCCGCTGCCGTCGGGCAGCGACAGGTCCATCACCATGCAGTCGAACGTGACCGTGCTGAGCTGTTCCAGTGCGCCGGCCAGGGTGCCCACCGCGACGATCTGCAGCTGGTCGCGGCCCAGCAGCAGTTCCAGGTTGCTGCGCAGCTCGCTGTCGTCCTCGACGATCAGCAGGCGCCGCACGTCGCGCTGGCTGGTCTGTTCCAGCTGCTCGATGGCCGTCACCAGCCGCTCGCGCGTGGTCGGCTTGATCGCGAAGCCGATCGCGCCCAGCTCGCGCGCCACCTGGCTGCGGTCCGTTGCCGAGACCACATGCACCGGGATGTGGCGGGTTTCGGGGTTGCGCTTCAGGCGCTCCAGCACGCTCAGGCCCGACACGTCCGGCAGGCCGATATCAAGCAGGATGCCGTTCGGACGCAGCTCACTGGCAAGTGTCAGCGCTTCTTCCGCCGTACCCGCCACCACGCAGTCGAAGTCCAGTTCATGGGCCAGGGCCACCAGTGCTTCGGCGAACGTGGCATCGTCCTCGACCGCCAGGATCAGGCGCCCGGCGCGCTGGCGGCGGCCGCGGTCGTCGGCCACGCCGGCCGACGCAATGGCCGGTGCCGCCGCAGTGGCAGCGCGCACCGGCGCGGGCGGCAGCACGGCCGGTGTCCGTGCCGGCGCCGGCACTGCCACGGGGGCCTCGGCAGCCTCGGCTGCGCTCGCCGCGGGGGCGCCTTGCAATGGCAGCTCCAGGATGAAGCAGCTCCCGCGCCCGGGCTCGCTGTCGACCTGGATCTGGCCGCCCATGCGCTCGGCCAGATCGCGCGAGATCGACAGGCCCAGGCCGGTACCGCCGTAGCGACGGCGGGTGCTGCCGTCGGCCTGGCGGAAGGCTTCAAAGATGACGTCCAGCTGCTCGCGGGCGATGCCGATGCCGGTGTCGCACACCTCGAACCGGATGCGGCCGTTGCCGGCCGCACGCACGTGCAGGCTGACCTTTCCGTGCTCGGTGAACTTCACCGCGTTGGCCAGCAGGTTCTTCAGGATCTGCTGCAGCCGCTGGCTGTCGACCACCAGCTGGCTCGGTGCCAGCGCATCGGCTTCGATCTGCAGGGCCAGGCCCTTCTGCCGCGCCATCGGCTCGAAGGTCTCGCGCAGGCGCTGCAGCGCGCTGTCGACCACCACCACTTCATCGGACAGTTCGACATGGCCGGCCTCGATGCGCGACAGGTCGAGGATGTCGTTGATCAGTGCCAACAGATCGTTGTTGGACGAGAGGATCGCACGGGCGTACTTCACCTGTTCCTCGGTGAGCGTGCCGTCCTTGTTGTCGGCCAGCAGCTTGGCCAGGATCAGCGAGCTGTTCAGCGGCGTGCGCAGTTCGTGCGACATGTTGGCCAGGAACTCGGACTTGTAGCGCGATGTCGCGGCCAGTTCGTTGCTGTTGCGCACCAGCTGGCTCTGCGCGACCAGCAGCGCCTGCTTCTGCGCCTCCAGCTCGTGGGTGCGCTCTTCCAGCTGCACGTTGCTCTGTTCCAGCTCGGCCTGCTGTTCTTCCAGGTGGCTCTGCGACTGCAGCAGGCTGCGGCTCTGCTCTTCCAGTTCCTCGTTGGCCACGCGCAGCTCTTCCTGCTGGGCCTGCAGCTCCTCGCCCTGGCGCTGCGACTCTTCCAGCAGCACCACCAGTTGCGCACGCAACAGCGATGCGCGCAGCGCCATGCCGATGGTCTCGGCACAGCGCTCCAGCAGCTCGCGATCCAGATCACGCTGTTCACCGACCCGGGCGCGGCCCAGTTCGATGATGCCGACCACGGCACCGTCGCTGCTGAGCGGCGCCAGGATGCGCTCGCGCACCGGCAGCCGGCCCAGGCTGGTCTGCAGTTCAAGCACGGCGGCATCGTCGCCATGCAGGTGGCGGATCCGTTCATCACGAGCGACCTGCCCGGCCAGCCCTTCGTGCAGGGCCAGCGAGGCCGGCGCGCCCGAAGGCAGCGCCATGCCACCGGTCAGCTGCAGCCGTCCGCCTTCCAGCCGATAGACCGCACCGACCTCCGCGTCCAGCTGCCCGGCCAGGCTCGTCGCAGCCGCCTCGGCGATCTGCTCCGGCCCCAGGTCACCGCGCAGGCTCGACGCAACCGCGTTCTCGGCCTCCTGCAGCCAGAGCGCGCGCATGGCCTGGCGGCGGGCCTGGATGGCGCGCGAGACGATCAGCGCGATCATCAGGAAGGCGCAGCCACCGATGGTGCGGTTGACGAACGAGAACGACGAGTTGTTGCTGGCGGGCGCCACGTTGAAGCCGATCACCAGCAGGACACAGGCGATCATCGCGACCACGAACGGCGCGCGCGCACTGCGCTGGAACACCGTGACGCCCACGGCCAGGAAATAGGCCAGCCAGACCGCGTATCCCAGCGGCACCACCAGTTCCAGCGCGATGGTCGCCGCCAGCAATACGGCAGAGGTCATCCAGATCCAGCGGTCACGCGTAGTCGCACCAGGACGCATGCAGGTCGGTTCCAGAAGGCAAAGGGTGGAAGATGGTACTCCGTGTCGCATTCAGCCGCACAGGACAAATGGCACGTGTCAGGTGTGCACGCATCCTTCACACTTGAATGCCTAGCTTCACGTCCCTCACAGGGGTAACACTTATCTACACGTGGACGCAGCTGCCTCTACGACGTCCGTGCTGACGGACCCTTCCCGACAACTGCGATTGCTGATCGACAGCGTGCGCGACCATGCGCTGTACCTGCTTGATCCTGAAGGCATCGTCTGCAGCTGGAACCCGGGCGCCGAGCGTATCAAGGGCTATTCAGCCGATGAAGTGGTGGGTACGCACTTCGGTCGCTTCTACCTGGCCACCGAGCGCGAGGCCGGCGAACCGCAGCGCCTGCTCCGCCTCGCGGCGCAGCAGGGCCATGTTGCCAGCGAGGGCTGGCGGGTACGCCGCGACGGCTCCTCGTTCCGCGCCAGCGTGGTCATCGAGCCGGTCGTTGAAGCGGGCGAACTGCTTGGCTTCGTCAAGATCACCCGCGACATCACCGAGCAATGGCAGGCGCAGCGGCTGCTGCGCGATGCCCAGCGTGCGCTGCGCAACACCCAGCAGTTCGAGACGGTCGGCCGGCTCAGCCGCGGCCTGTCGCACGAGTTCAACAACCTGCTGACCACCATCGGCAACGCACTGGACCTGCTGTCGCTACGCGTCCGCGGTGACGATGCACGCGCCGCTGAGCTGCTGGACGCTGCGCAGGCGGCCACCGACCGCGGCGCCCTGCTGACCCGCCAGCTGCTGGCCTTCAGCACGGGCCAGACCCTGATCCGCGAACCGCTGGACATCAACACGCTGGTACAGCAATGGCTGCCGGGCCTGCAGCGCGCCTGCCCACCCACGGTGACGCTGGACGCCTGCCTCACGCCGGGCCTGCCGCAGGTGTGCACCGACGCGATGCAGCTGCAGGCTGCCCTGGCCAACCTGGTGGCAAATGCCGTGGAGGCCACCATCGATGGCGGGCGCATCCTGATCGGCACCGCGCTGGAACATCGGCTCGACCCGGATGCGGACACTACGCTGCAACGCGGCTATGTCACCCTCAGCGTCTGTGACGAAGGCCATGGCATGGCGGCCGACATCGCCGAGCGCGCCAGCGAGCCCTTCTTCACCACCAAGGACATCGGCAAGGGCAGCGGACTGGGCCTGAGCCAGGTGTTCGGATTCACTACCCAGAGCGGCGGCTTCGTCGATGTGTCCACCACGCCCGGTGTCGGCACGACGGTAAGCCTGCTGTTACCCGCATCAGAGGAAGCAACCCATGACCGATGAACCCATCCGCGTACTGATGGTGGAGGACCAGAACGATCTGCGCGAGATGATCGGCCTGGCCCTGCGCGATTTCGGCATCGAGGTCGCCACCACCGCCGATGGCCACGAGGCGGCGGAGCTGCTCAAGGGCGAGGCGCGTTTTGACGTGGTGTTCAGCGATGTCAGCATGCCCAACGGCATGTCCGGCATCGAACTCAGCGAGCACGTCGCCCGCGAACAGCCGCAGGCACGCATGATCCTGTCCTCCGGCTATGCGCGCTCGCAGCTGCCGCCGCTGCCAGAGCAGGTGGAGTTCCTGCCCAAGCCCTATCGCCTGCGCCAGCTGGTCGAGCTGTTGAAGCAGGATTGACCTTTCGCCAGGCCTGGCGAAGCCGATCTACGGGTGCCGGGGCCCTACCGCCGCGACTGCGTGGTCGAACGCATGCTCGGCGGGGTTACCGAGGATCTGCTGTCCGAAGTGCCGGCACCGCTGTTCGTATCCCACTAGGGCCGCCCTGCCCCGCACGGCGGTAGCCGGTCAGCGACTGCCCGGTGTGCCGCCGGAAGTAGCGGCACAGGTAGGACGCATCCTCGAAGCACAATCGCTCGGCGATGCGCCCGATCGGCAGCTCGCTGTAGCTCAGCAGCGCCTTGATCTCCAGCACCACCTGGCGGTCGATCAACGCCTTGGGTGTTTCACCGAAGCACTCGCGGGTCAGCTGTGAAAGATAGAACGGCGTGATGCACAACGCATCGGCATAAGACTGCACGTCGCGCTGGCGGGTACTGCGCTGGCCGACCAGTTCCCAGAAATTCCAGGCCAGGCGCTCGCGCCGGCTGACCGACGCTGCGGCCCCCTTCTGTGCCGGCAACAGCGTGGCGAATTTCAGGAAAAAGGTCTGCAGTAGATTGCGCAGCATCACGTGCCGATAGCGGCCCCCAGTATGTTGCGCGTCCATCAGCTGCTGCAGCCAGCCCTGCAGGAGCGGCACCTCCAGCGGCGACGGCACGCAATGGGGATGCTCATGCAGGAACTTGAACAGCGCGTTGGGCAGTACGTAGGCCACCTCCGACGCCAGCGCCTTCGGCATCAGGCAGACCACCGCCAGGAAGCCACGCGATCGCTTCCGCAGCAGCGCCAGCGTGTCCTCGGCCAGCACCAGCACGTCGTGCCGCTGCACCGCCACCTCACGGAAGTTCAGTGCGAAGCGCGCACGCCCGGACACGCACACCAGTACCGCCAGATACGCGTGCCCGAACGACAGCGGAACCCCCTGCCCCTCGGCCAGCGTACTGACCTCCAGGCGCATCGATTCGTCCTGATCCAGAAGCTGGGGTATGCGGTCCATTGGCCGATCCGGCTGCATTCCGCGGCACAGCATACCGGGCAACGCCGGGGAGTTGTGAAAAGTACCGAAACCATCAAGGTCCCGCCCTGTGCCCTCCGCCCGACGCGGCCTAGCCTGTGCGCTCTCTCCCTGCCCCTGGAACGGCCATGCCGCTGCATACCGAACGCTTGATCCTGCGCCCCTGGCGCGACACCGACGCCGCCGACCTGTACGAATACGCCCGCGACCTGCGCGTCGGGCCCATCGCCGGATGGCCAGCCCACACCAGCGTCGAGGAAAGTACCGAGATCATCCGCACCGTGTTCAACCGGCCGGAGGTCTATGCGCTGCAGAGCCGCGAAGATGGCCGCGCCATCGGCTGTGTCGGCATCCTGATCGGTGCCGACAGCAACTTCGAGATCGGCGAACGCGAAGGCGAGATCGCCTACTGGATCGGCGTACCGTACTGGGGGCGCGGCCTGGTGCCCGAAGCAGTGCGCGAAGTGATGCGGCACGCCTTCCTCGGCCTGCGCCTGGACGCACTGTGGTGCGGCTACTTCGCCGACAACCTGCAGTCCCTGAGCGTACAGAGCAAATGCGGTTTCCAGCATCACCATACCGAAGTGAACAAGTTCAACAGCTTCCTCGGCGACTACCGCACCGAACACATCAGCCGCATCAACCGCGATCAATGGCAGGCGCAACAGGCTTCCGCGCTGCGCGCGTGATCACCACTCAGCCGGCACGGTGCTGCATGAACAGCAGTTCCGGTGTCGAAGCGTCTTCCATCGGCTGAAAGCCCAGGTCGCGATACAGGGTCACCGCCGCGACGTTGTCACGATAGACACGCAGGGTCAGCCGCTCCGCCCCGGCCGACTGCAACGCCTGCGCCATCAGCGCCTGCATCAGTACACGTCCCAGTCCACGCCCGCGTGCCCGCGGCGAAACGATGATGCGGCCCAGGTGCAGCGTGCCGGAGGTCGTTGGCCAGTACTGGCCGAAACCAAGGCAGTGGCCATGCGCATCCAACAGCACCCAACCCGGGCGCTGCTGCAGTTGCAGTGCCTGCGCGAATGCGTCCGGCACGAGCGGATACGCCACGCCGGGACCGGCCCAGCGCCGGGTTGCGCTGGCCGAATCCAGCCACGCGCCGATGGCGGCGAAGTGCGGAGGCTGCACGGGGCGAAGGTACTCACTCATGGCGTGCCCGCAAGGAAGGATGGCCGCCATGGTGCGCGATCCCGGTGGCCGAATCACGTTGCACGGCAGCGCTTGAATTTTGTCCCAGGGTAATAAGCAATGCCGATCGTCCACCGCCGCCACACCTGACAACCCCTCTTTTCCTTCTGCCCTCGGGATCCGGCATGATCCACGGCCTCAGCGCCTTGCCTCTTACGCCGGTGACCGAATAGGGCATCGACCTGCACGCCTTCGCTGGGATGGTCGAGCGACTCGCAGCCGCTGGCGTGGACTCGATGGGCGTGCTCGACTCAACTCCTTCGCACGGCGCCGCTCAAGCACCACGGTCGTGCTGCATCCTAGCGTGCGGCAGCGAGGTTGATCTGTGTCATTCGATACGAATCACGCTTTAGAGGCATCGACTTCGAGATGCTACCATCCAAGCGTCACTTCACAGGGATATAAAGCATGGGTGGTTTCAGCATCTGGCATTGGATCATCCTACTGGCGGTTATCCTGATCCCAGTAGCGATTATTGCGATAGTCCTTGCGCTCAGTCGCCGCAAGAAATAAGAAGCCAATTGAGAGTTCAAACAAAATGGGGCCGCTAAAGCGGCCCCATTTGCCTATAGCAAGTCGCCCAACACGCCATCAGCGGATCATATATTCGACGTTGCAAACCTTAGCGACCCCGGCGCCACTACAGGTAATTGCCTTGACACTACCCGTCGACGACGGGCCAGATGCCGACATCGTTGCACCGAGACCTTGAAGATGGGTGACCATCCTTGCAAGATTCTCTCCGCCGTAGTCAGTCCAGGTACCATTCACCTGCTGAATATCGGTCGGAATCAACTGCCCTGCGGCGGTACGCTCACTACCGACTTCGGACTGTCCATTCTGATGCTCGAGGTTGACGACGACAACAACCGAGGAACCGTCCTTAAACACGACCTTCATTATGATCCTCGCTTGATCGCGCAGGCCTGTGTAGTTCGTAACGTGCTGCAGTAGGTCGGCCATTGCCGTGAAAACGTCGGTTCCGACCACCTTGGAAATGACATCCGTGCTACCCGTCGCAGTTTCGACCATTGCACGGAGGTTGTAGTCCGATACGTACTCGTAAGCCGTCATAGCACTTGCGCTCGGATTGAGGCCGAGCGTCGCGATTGGCACGATGAACGTGGGACGAAGTGTGCCACCACCAACGACTTGTACGCGATGAGCTCGGTTCACCTCTTCAACGGCACCCGCCGGTGGATTCTCCCGCACAACCAGAGGTCCTGCGGCTCTCGGCTCAATGCCACCACCGCCGCCACCGGAGCTTGTACCAACGTAGTACTGCTGAATCTGGTTGTCAGTAACATTAAAAATCAGGTGAGTCCCGGGCCCTTGACGAACGGCCTCAGCGCGATAGTCACCATCAATTCGACAGGTGTCGCATCGGACAGCGGCAGCATTCACGTCTGCGACAAGAGCGCCTAAGCCAACAAATCCAAGCATCCCAGCAAGAGCGTATTTCAAAAGCATTGTCCATCTCCATGTTAGACCGATCGGCGATCGAGGCTTCTTTCCCTCGAAAGCCAAGTCGATGCTATCCCAATCGCTTGGTAAGAAAAAAGGTCGGCAATTCCATCGCGATCGCGATAACCACAGCCAATGCCAGGTACTGAGATCACCTGTGCTGCGGCGCCGCCCGGATGGCCCGCGTTCTGCGAGATGCGGCAGCGCTCGGCAGAGAAAGCACGAACACCGCTGCCCGCCGACGACACGCACCGAGCAACCGCCCGGCCGGCGCAGTCGGCGAGATTTCCACAAGCCGGCAACCACTTCAGCGTCCAGGACTAGCAGCATGTTCTCCAATGGCTTCGGCTGCCATATCCGAGTAGTTTCTTGCGATCTCATTTGCACGCTTCGGTTGTCGTCGCCGTAGTAGCGGTGTCTGCGACCATCTTTCTTGGCATCGTCAGAAAGCAGTTGCTTTGGCCTATTGCAACGTGGAACTTAAGGAGTTGCAGCTGCGGACGATGGTGATATATGGGTTTATGGGGCTGGGAGCGGATTTCTGCGAAGACGCTTTCGTCGGAAGCATCAGTTCACGCGAGCTTCTCAGTAAGAACGCGAAGAATCTCAAGACTGATCGACTTCGGTCTCTTCCGGGTAGGTTGCACGCTCTGCCCGAGGTGGAAGGCGTGGACCTGGCTTGCTTGCTTGGAGACTGTGGGGAAGGAAGTTCGCAGGCTGCAGGCCGCGCTCCGCCGTGGCGTGCAGTGGAAGGAATGGATGCGAACCCGTTTGGGGGGATCCAGGCACCAAGAGGGGTGCGAAGCATTGCCGTCCGGTTCTATACAGCTGATGCCATGCAGCAGCTCTACGCGGCCAATGCCTCCCGGGCCAACCTATGGCGGTTCATGGCACACACCGGAATCCGGCGCGGCGATCTGATGCACCTGAGGCACGAGAACGTGGTTGCTGGTCGCCTGCTGGTCGAGAGCGATCCGGACGAGGACGGCGACGGACGCACGAAGTCAGGGAATTGGCGAGAGGTGCCGTTGAACGCCCATGCCGCTGCACCTCTAGCCACCCTTCTCGATCCGCTGGTAAGCGTTCACAAGGACACCGTGAGCGACTGGTCCAAGGATGATGCGACCGCGGCAGGCGTTGGCGGGAGTCTTCACCGCCTGAGGCACACGTTCTGCGCCCATATGGTTATGGCTGGCGTGCCATTGCGGTGCGTGCAGCTCCTGGCCGGTCATGCTGATTACGCCACTACAGAGAAGTACTACGCACACCTCACCCCTGAGGGCGATGATGGCGCGGTGGCGAAGCTAACCTATTGATTCGCCATTGTGACCACCGTGACCAAGTGGTGCCTTCTGATGGCCTGATATGGCCCATGGCGATATAGCCGCTATCGCAAGCCATTGACTCTGGTGACCCCGGCCCGATTCGAACGGGCGACCTTCCCCTTAGGAGGGGGCTTCCACTGTTCGTTTAATCAATGGCTTACGAGACAGATGGGACCGGCGTGGGTCCATTTTCGCTCAAATGCCCCGCCGCATCTGCTGCAGCCCTGCCCTCACCCACGCCTTGGTGCGGACGTCCCTCGCGCGGGGTTTCGTCTCTGCCGGCGGCTCGCGCGGTTCAAGCGCCGCCTTGATCCGCTCGATTTCCTTCGCCCCAGCCTCGGCCAGGCGCCGGGCCTGTTGCTGCTGCTCGCGGGTCGGCGGCAGGCCGGGCAGTGGCAGCGGCGGCTGGGTCGGGGTGCTGTCGGTCACCCGGGCGACTGCCTGGCGCAGGGGCAGATCGGGATAGAGCCTGGCCGCACACCAGCGCTCGGCGTACCGCTTCGCCTGCCGGACGTTGGCCGCGCGCACTTCCTTCACCTGCCACATCTTCTGGCCTTCCATCCATAGCCGGACCCCGGGACCGCCGTCGGGCGTGACGCTGGCCGTCTCGCGGCCGTTGTACCAGAGCGCCCAGCGCTCGCCGGTCTGGACCCAGCCAGAGGGAATTGGGGCGGTGCGGAAGCCTTGGTAGGCGTGGGAGGAATACATGGCCGGAAGGATACGGCTGGCCGTCGCAGATCCTGCGAAGCGGCGGGTACATGTCTGAACCGGTCACATTCGAACGCGTGTCACAGCCCTCGCCTTCGTCGGGCTTTACCTACACGGAAATGGCCGGTTTTCTGATTGCCCCCCTGATGAGGGGCTGCGACCTTGCGCGGGCAGTGCAGCACTACCCTACTCATGGAGAGATGGAAGTGAACTCAATGCAAAGCGATTGCAGAACCGCCCGCTCAACCCCTCGCCGCCTGATGCTGGGCATGTCACTTGCTCTGTTGTCAGCGGGCTTTGCCCCGAGCGCCTTCGCCGGCCAATGGGTGCCGACAGGCCGAGTACTCTGGGTGGATTCGGAAACTATCCAGCCTTACCCAGTGGCCTATACCAACTTCTGCCAGGGCGGCGTGGATGGGCCGAGCGGCGTCTACCTGTACGGCGACTGGGGTTCGGAAGGGTTCGGCTCGTGCCCGACCGACCCATACACCGGTTTTCAGGAGATGAAGGGCTCCGGCGGCACATGCAGACCGGATCCCCAGGGCGTTGGTGGCGGCTACTCCTGCGAAGAGAACCACCACACCTTCGGCGGTCAGACCTACCAAGGCCCAATGCCGGCGACCTGTAGCTCGCCTGGGATCTATGGCGTAAGCCACCTCTACCGCAGAGAACTCGTCTACTTCGGCTCCGGTCACATGCCCGACGACTTCTACGACAGGTTCTACGAAAGCTCCGAAGAGTACGTCTGCCAGTAGTTCGTACTTGAGCTCGATATGTCCCCGCGCGAGCGGGGACACTGCTTTACAGCGGCCCAAGATCCTTCACGACGGCTGGGCGTTTTTGCAGGAACGCGGCCAGCAGGCGGTCGCAGATCCTGCTAAGCCGCAGGCACATGTCTGAATCGTTCGGGATGGCCACTGGCGTGGCGCAGTTGATCCGCTCCGGGTTGAGCTGCTTGCCGGCCAAGCATCCGTCGTAGAGAATTTGTCCAGCACGAAGTTCTTAACGATTCATGCTGTATGGTTGACCCATCTGGCTCCTCTCAGGCGCGAAATCCTTCGCCCCCGTGTCTAGCCCCCTACAGGCACGACACATGACACCCCTAACAGCTTTCCGGGTCCTTCGGATCCGCCCGCTGCTGCGCGTCAACGGAACGATCGAGCAAGTCGAAACTCTGCACGCCAAGTGCGGTTCATGCGGCGACGAGTCACGTATGTCCCGAGGATATGGCCTTGCCGAGGTGGAAGGAGGGGTAGAGCTCACGTGTCCGGCATGCCAGGTGACAGGGATTTTGACCGTAGACCAAGCGTGGATTCTCTGGGCCGAGCAGATGAGGCAGGACAGGATCCTCGCCTTGGCCGGGCTAACGCCCGAAGATCTAAAGCTCACCTAGATCTTTGATCACGGCCTGCCCCGCCTGCAGGAAGCCGGCTAACAGCCGGCCTCCCGCCACCTGCCGGCCCATCTGCTCATTGAGGTAACTAGCCTGCAGACGTGCATGGGCCATGAGATCGGCCTGAGCCATGCTCGGCGTCAAAGCCTGAAGCGGCTCCCCGGGGGACGCCAGCTGCCCGTCGATCGCCTGGACCGTACACGGGCGCTGACTGTCGCTCTTGGCATACCCCGTGGCCATCATCCGGCCGTTCTTGGGCGACCAGCCGCCCAGCACCAACTCGGTCCCGAGCTGGTCGAGCGGCAGCCCGGCCTCCGCTGCCGCCTTCTCGTAGTTCGGCCATAGCTGATCCACCACCAACCCCAGCTCGGCGGACAACTGCTCCATCGTGAAGTCCGCACGGAAGCTGGCCTGCAGTGCCAGCTCGTATATGCGAAGAAAGAACTGGGTGGAACCCCGAGTGGCCAGTACCAGGTTGTGCTGAGGGATCAGCAGCAGCTTCGCCCCCGCGGAATGCGCCCCTGTCCTGGCATCCTCTGCCAGCGTGTCTACAGCGACGACTAGGTGTTCGCGAGTGAGCAGAACGTTGAGGATGCTCATTTAGAAAGCAACCGGAAGTTCTGCGAAATATCGCAGCTTGAGCGCTTCGAGTCCACCAGCCACGAGGCTCAGGGAAGTAAGCGCGAGCGTCCACTTGAGCTTGGTGTGATGCGAGGCTCACATCATGTAGTAGACACTGCTGTCTCACGGCTCTTCTCCGGTGCAATATTCCTTGCTCCCGTGTCCAGCCCCCTCAGCGGCACGGCTATGCATCCTCCCAATGCCTTCAGGATCCACTCGATCCTGCCCCTGCTTGCGCCAAATGGCGCAATCATCCGCCTGGAGCAGGTGCGCTCAACCTGCAAGAACTGTGGGCTTAGGTCATCACTGGCCCACGATGCTGGATTCCATACGGACGTCAGGGGCACGACCCTGAAGTGCCCAGCTTGCGGATCCACAGGATTGATGGATGAAATAGAGATCTGGCATCACTGGCTTGAGCAATGCCGTCGTGAACGACTACTGGCGCTCTTCGACCCAACGCCCGACCATCCACTCGATACCGAGGACCCGAAATGAACGATGCCGTCTCTGAACTTCTGGACCGCCTCCACTCCTGTGAAGTTGCGATTGAAGTCCACCGTGGCTATCTGAAAGCAATGGAATACGCGCTGCGGATTTCTGTACTCACCCATCCAGAGCCCGAGCGGTTGAACCTAGCGTGGCTCCAGCTGCTGCCCAGCATCGCTGCGAGGCACAAAGATGACGGCGGCGAGCTCTTCGCTGCCGCCTTCCAACAATCTCTGACGGTTCTTACTGAGCAGATAGGCGCCGAGAGCATGCCTTCCTAAGCTGCCACGGCGAATGGCGTCACGAACGCTGTCAGTAGATCCATCGCCGTTGCGTTCGTGTCGTCCGCGTTGCCGCGCTGATTGAACCGGGTCCAGTCCGCGTGGGCCAATCGCCGCAACTCTTCCGGCTCCACGGGAAGCCACTTCATGGGCCAGAACGGCAGTCGGCGCTGTCCCACCCTGCCCCTCTGCAGCTCGACAACACCGTTGTGGCTGCTGGCGCCCAGCACTCGGGAATAGGACACCGAAAGCCCGTCTTCCGGTCCCTCCAGATACTGGAGGAACCGTTCGCCATCGAAGAGGAGCACCCCCGTAACCCCAGCATTACGGTTGAACCGGGCCGCGTCGTCCACAACTTGATCCAGCTTTCCGTTGGACAAGCCCAGCCTGTCGCCGGCGATCTCGTCGCCAGCGCTGCTCACGTATGCGACAGCCCTGATGGGCATGGCACACCTCCTTGACGAGGGATCAGCTTACTAGCAACGGGTTCATGTCAGCGCGAGGTGGCGGACGAGCCCTGAACGCGTCAGGTTCGCATGTTGCTGAATTCGGAACTTCGTCACATGATGCAGGCCCAGCGACATGCACCATGCACGAACGTTCTCGGTACTAAGCAATGCCCGACACTGGCCTTTTCTACGTTCTGGATATACATGTGGTGCGCCGCGACGAAGGCAATATCGAACGCGTGAACACAATCAGCATCCGCTGCAACCACTGCCGACACATCACGCATTCCAAAACACCTGGCTTGGAGACCATGCCAGGAGGCACCCTGCTCGCATGCGCAGGATGCGGGAAGCGGCAAGCGGTCAGTAACGCGCGCTTGGTCGAATTCGACCACGTCCTAAGGCTCGACGACCCGGCAACACATGCTGCCAGGGCCATTCTTCGTGGCCAAATCGGGTGACATAATCAGCGTCGCACCTCAGCCGTCGGCTGGGTGCCTCCCAGCCAAACTCCCCATCGTGAAGGCATACCCGGCTTCTTCCAGAAGTGCTCTCATGCGCAGCTCCACACGACGGGGGGAGCGCAGTCCATTTGGTGCATAGAGAGCATATACGTAGCCAGCGCCATCAATGATTTCGCGGCGGACTGCGCACTCGGTTGATTCCGTAGCTTCGCGCCAGACAGACATTAGCCTAGCAGGGCTGATCGACTGCCCATTGCGAAGTCGGAAGAAAAGCCAACGCACGCCTGGCGCTTGAGCTGGATCTAATCTAGCCATTGCGAGCCCCGGATTCGTCTGGATAGATCATTGAGAACTTGAGGATCCAGGCGGGGGCGCTCATCTTTCGAGGCACGTGGCAGATCTATGCGCTCACTACCGTTCACTAGAGCGGGGAGATCTGACTGCAGATCAATCCACCACTCGGAAGGAAGCCGGAGCCCCGTACCCGTTCGATCGTAGATGCATATCGGGAAATTCATAGCGTTGCTCCTAGATGTAATGAGCATACGCTTGCGCAATGTCAGGCCGGAATGCGACTGCTACAAGGCTGACGCATCAACTCTCTTTGCACATATGAACACGTGTGCTTCGTCTCGCTGAACTTTCAGGAAAGACTCAAGCCAGCAAAGAGCAGCGCCTCGATTGGCGATCACCCTTCCCAGCTTTTCAGTCAAACACCGCGCACACTCCATTCCACCAGGGCTTTGCCCTTGACAGGTCCGGCACTGAGCCATCGTCGTCGTGCTCGCCGGGCGCGATTGATACATGATCTTGGTCATCAAGTTCACAGCTTGAGCATGGGACGACATATCAACGTTCCTATTGATACAGAAGGAGCCGCGCTGGGCGCGGCCACTCCTTAGACGTCAACGGCGGCTATCGCGACCAGCACTGCCCTTTTGGTCCTGACCGTGGGTCGACTGTTCACGCTCCTTGCTTCCCGGCTGCTGCTGTTGCTGGCCTTGCTTTCCGGCGAGGTCTTCACCGCCAAGCTCGTTCCCGTCCACCTGACCCTGCTGGCCTGGCTGCTTCTTCTCGCCATCCGAGTTGGGACGGTCGTTTTGGTTCTGGGGAGAATTGTTCATGTCTTACTCCGATGCAGCCATCTGCTGCCAACCCACAGTGCTCGCCAGAGCGTTACGCAGCCGTGCCGGATTGGCGCAAGTATGAACAAGTGTCATGAACAGGCCGATGTTCTGAAGGGTGTACAGTGCAGTCCCGATAGGAGCAGAACATGGAACGCATGAGGAACAAGGATTTCGTTGACGTCGAACGCGAGCTCACCCACTGGAGTTTGGTATTCAACTCTGGTGCCCTACCTGCTGTTAGCTTTCGCCATGAGGTTGACCCGGTCATCCGGATCGCATGTGACATCTACGTCAGGGATCCGCATGGAACCCACGCAGAATGGTTGGACGACCTCGAGGGCAGACTTGCGGCCCGATCCAGTCTTCGTGGTCACCCTGGCGCAGGGGATATTGCAGGTCAATGCTGGTCGCGCCTCTCTTGCTCCTAGGAGTTTTCTTCCCGCGAGGCTGCGTCGTTCCCTTCTCGCATGAGTTGATCATTCAGCACGTGAACGATGGACATGACCGCATCGGCGAGCGCTCTTGAGTCGCTGATTGACCCGTAAAAATAGATCCTGGAGCCTTCAACCCGAACTTCTGCCAAGGAGAGCTGAGACGCCAGCGCCTCGCACTTCCTCACGAAGAGTTCAGTCCAGCGGGCTCCTGGCGCAAGATCCAACAACGCAATGATGGCCTCATCAGTGGAGGAATCGACGCGCTCATGCAGCTGCGGCACATCGAAACCGACAATTCTCGGAAGCATGGAAGCGCTCAACGGTTGATCCCTTTGCTCACAGTTGGTTTGAGTATCCTCCACAATACTCGGATCCACCATCTGGCAAAGCCCACATCCTTACGCCAAACCCGCCCCCGTGTCTCGATAGCCGGTCAGTTCAACGATGGCCATGGCCGTCCTAAGGGAGGCAGGGGTGATCTGGGCGGAATAGCACATGGATGCCATCTCGCCGCAAGCGCCGTTGCCGCCGCGTAAGGATCAAGTCACGGGCTGCGGTGCCAGTCCATCCAGCGGTAGCTCCGCCTTCTCCGGCCAGGCGAACGACTCCGGCTGAGGCAACAGCGCGCGCACCTGCTCCCAAGTCTCGATGCCGTCCGGCGGCGCCAGCACCAGCTGCTCCAGCGCCTGGTTCACAGCATCGCGCCAGGCGACCATCGCCCGCGCCTCCGCGCGATATCGGGCCACGCCGCTGCTGTAGTAGCTGGCGCACGACTCGATGCCGTCGTAGCCGCGCTCTACCGCCTCGGCGCGCATCCAGGCGAATGCTTGATCACGGATGTAGCGGTAGTGCGCGGGCGTGTGCAGCTCAAATCCAAGGCCCGGCGCAGATGCCGGCAACGGCGTGTTCTCGTCCAGCCATTCGGTCGGCCATAGGTAGTGACCGCGCGGAATAAAAGCGCCGGTTTCGATGCAGCGGATCACATCCGCATCTTCAGTGAATTGATACATAGTCAAAGCTCCGCGTCTGCGGTGTATTCACCAGCAACAAGGTAGGTGGCGGCGACAGCGTGACCGGTGGTGACACTGTCAACGATAAATCCGTTCTGGAACACACCCACAACCTGCATGGCGGTTGCGGCTCGCCATGCACCGCCTGCGGAGTCGTACCAGCGCCAGCTGCTTGCCGGGGTCAGATTTCCACCTTCACTGCCACCGTAGAAAGTGACGGCAGGCGCAACGCGCATCGTCGTGCCAAATCCAACCGACGTACGCAGCCCCTGTGAATTGTATGCAGTAGCGGGCCGATGCAAACAGTAGTTGCTGTTGTTCGCTGGGACCACAGCCGTCGGAAATGACTTGCGGTAGTAGCGCTGACACAACGCCAATTCCAAGGCATCCGGGCGTTGCTCAAAATCAGTAGCAACACTACCTACTTCGATTTGAATGTTGGAGAACTGGAAATCACCAGCTTGGCGCCCAACGCCAGCAGCACGAGCATCCCAATTGCTACCCGCATCCAGCCACAGGATCAGCGAAAGATAGCCCTCAGTTGTGGTTCCGAACGTCTTGCCTGCGATACCCGCAAGGGTGAACGTCCTGCTGATACGTTGCCATCCACCAGTAATACCCGTTACAAGCTGACTATTTCCAACGATCGATGCAGACGGAGAGCCGCCCGTACCAAACGTCATTTCGAATTCCATTCCGATTTTGGTAGCCGACGATGCACGCACCAGCATACTGACGGTAACCGTTTTTCCTGCAAGCAGCCTTACACCGTTCTCGATACGGTACCCGACAGGGTGCACGTCAGCCGGCGGTACAGAGGCCCAGGAACCGTGTTGACCTGCCCACCCTTGGTGCGGGTGTGCACGCTGGTGTCGATCGTGGCCACCGCCCAGCCGTCGCTGATGCCCACCTCCACTGCCCGGAAAATCGCGACCTCGCCAACGTCCACGTTCGTGGCAGTTGTGGCGATCTCGACGGACACTGTCGACACCGGGGCACTGGCCTGCGGAAACAGCCATGCGCAGACACTGCCGTCGGGCAGTCGCACGGTGGCCCCGGTCGCGCCGGCAGCGCTCAGCTGAACGCCGGGCGGGATGTTGAGGCCGAGGACGGCGATGATCCCCGGCACAACGGCCTCGGCCAGCGTGATCGTGATCGCTAGCGAACCGGTGCGCCGGATCCGCGACGATCGCCCCGGCTTGCCATCGAAGAGCGCGGCGCCCTGGTCGGCCGACAACCACGTTCCACCGGTGAGGGTGGCCGTTTCCACCGCCGGCATGCCATATCCAATCAACACGTCATCATCCCCACAGGGTAAGCACCACGTCCCCCGTGGCAGGGTTGCGCTCTACGCGCCGCACCAGCACCGGCTTGCCATCGGCCAGGCCGTAGCGGCTGTAGGTCAGCCGGCCGATCTGACCAGGGAGCGGGGCCATGTCCTGATCGCCGCGAATGGCGACCTGGTAGAAGAACCGCTGCCGCTGATACATCGCCACGACGCGGTTGATCTCGGCCTGCGCATCGGCGGCATGCCAGAACAGCGAAATGACCGGATCGGCGGCGTCGGCGCGGCGGTAGTGTGCGTCCAGTGCGCCCGCAGCGAACACCTGACCTCGGTAGAGGCCCGTCAGCTCGTCGCGGCGGCTCTGCGGCAGGTCCACCACGTCGGTGACGAGGTCGGAGGCGCCGAGGGCCTGAGCGTTCGGCCGGTAGGCCATGCGCCGGGTCAGGTTGGGCGCGTCGTCCGGGACGCCAACCAGGTCGCTGGCCATGTCGGCTTCCGAGATCTCAAACGCCGGCTGCCCCTGATAGCTCTCCGGAGCAACCACCTGCACGAAGCGTAGTGCACCGCTAGGATCCTGGTAGCACCCGACACCGTAGCTGGGCAGCATCGCGTTCAGGGCATCCCTGCCCGTGATGGCCGCTCCGGCGTAGTAGCCGATACCGGCGTAGCCGGTTGCAGCGTCCACGGCCGCGCAGTCGGCTGCCGACCAAGCCCCTGCCCCGAGGCGAGCCATCACGTCGCCCACGGCCTGCTCCAGGCGCGCCGGGGCCATGCCGGGGCCGATGCTCGACCCATCGACCACCACAGGGGTGACGGGCGGAGATTTCAGCAGCAGCTGCTGGCCGTCCGTCGCCATGCTGAAGGTGCCGTCTTCCATCAGATCGCCGCGGTCCATCACAGCGTTTACGTGCACCGGGCTGTCGGCCAGGAACATCGCTGTCGCATCGGAATTGGCGCCGGCTGCCGGCACGCTGGCCACCGCGCCGATGACTACCGGCTGCGGCTTCCAGGCCAGCGAGGTGATGTTGGGCAGGAACACGCCCCGGTTGATGGTCTGGCCCAGGTAGTCGTGCGCGTCGCGCAGGTGCAGGGTCTTGCTGCCGTCGTCGTTCACCTCGATCTGATCGATGACACAGCGGAACACCGGAGCGGCGTCGGCCAGCATGCCGCCGTCATGCACCTGCAGGATGCGCACCGCAGCCCCCGAGGCACCGGACAATGCCAGGTCATCCAGCAGCCCCTCGGCGTCGGCGACCACACATTCCGCCGCCGCCATCTGAGACACCGGATCGCCACCCCACGGCCAGAAGCTCAGCTCCTGGACGAGATTGACGCCCTCGGCCACCAGCCCTTCGTACCGGGCATTGGCCGGGCTATCGCCTGGTGCGGAGAGCCAGTCATCGTCGGCCAGCCGAGTGGTCGGCGTTTGGGCCTGGTCCAGCTTCCAACCGGCAACAGCGGCATCGCTGCGGGCGCCCCACTGCCCAGCGTTCACGGCCAGGCACAGCCCACCGGCCTTCGTCGCAGCCAGTGCGGCGGCGAAGTGGAGCGGGCCGGCCAGCAGCAGGTCGCGCTGGTGGACCAGCGCGCCGTTTAGATACAGGTGGAGCCGGGAGGGACTGCCGAAGGAGACCCGCATCCCCACGATATCGCCCAGCGCAACCAGGGGCAGACCGGTCGCGATCGCGCCGATGCCTTGGATCAGGCGACCGGTGGCCAGTTCCCAGCCGATACCCTCCCCGTTCGCGCCCGGCGCTTGGCTGAGGGGCGCTGCTGCCGTGACAAAACCCACGACGGCCGAGAGGTCGTCATCGCCCCACATCGCGAACTCGACGCCGACAACGCCGGCGCTGAGGGCAAAGTCAGACCGGGCGCAGCGTTTGAGGTCGGCTGCGGCCGTCGTGGCAAGAGTGAGTCCACCGTCGCGCGCAGCGAGCAGCGGGCCGATAGGGAGCGCGGCAAAGCGCCCAAACGTGTCGGTCATGGCTATCCCAGTCGATCGAACCAGTCCTGTGCCTCGTCCTCCTCGGAACGTGGTACGAGGGTTTCCAGGTACTCCTGAAAGGAGCGCTTGGTGCCGCCCTGGCTGTGTGAGGCGGTGATGTACGCGGCGAAGGCAGCGGGCTTAATGTGCAGGCTTACGGGGTCGATGGGATTCCGCTTATGGAACTCCCACCATTCCAAGAACTCCCGGCGCGACATGCTCGCCTGCAGCTCAGACACCGTGCGATGCAGGTGGCCGGCGAGGACCTTCCAGAACCAGTCCTCACCGCGCTGCCTTAGCCGTTTCCCGCGTCGGCCTGGGCTTGGGCAGCATCCTCGCCGAAGCCGGAATGCTTCATAGCCACACGCTGCAGCTCAGCGGCAACCAGCGGCTTGAGCTGGGCGGCCTGCTCCACATTCATGACGGGCTTGCCGTCCTCGTCGCAGATGGTCGCTGCGATCAGCTTGGCGCGGTCGCCCTCGCCCCACAGCTTGCGGAACTCCGCATCCGGCAGCTCGCGAACATGGAACTGCGCCTTGGCACCGTTGGGCAAGGTGATCGTGTCGGCGCGAACGTCCTTGGAGGCGAACATGCCCAGGTTGGTGAACGACTGCAGGATGCTCACGGGCTGCTGCGGCTGGGTTTGGGTGGTTTCGTTGGGCTTGCTCATTGGCCGTTTCCTTGAATGGCGACAGGGCGCGCGGGCCGCGCACGGCTAACACGCGGAGGATCCGCGCGCCCCGTCAGAGAGATGGCCCGCCGGAGCGGGCCTGGGTGCGCCGTTGCCGCAGCCTTACGGCGTCGGGCGGTGCGTGGTGACGGCGCCGGAGCCGCGGATCGTGATCGTCGCCTTCCAGACGTCGTTGTCCTGGCTGGTCACCGCGAAGTTCTGCACGAAGCCGTCGAACTGCTTGGACAGCACGGTGTCCGGCGGGGTGATCTTGCCGGCAACGGCGGTCGGCTTGGCCACGCCTTCGGTTTCCGACAGCGGCGCAGTCACCAGCCAGTTCACGACGGCACCGGTCTCGTGCAGCTCTTCCAGCTTCTCGTGGTCGACGCTGTCGTAGATGATCTCGATGCTGGTGCTGCCGGTCTGCTTGCGGCCGGCGACGAACTGGTCCCAGTCGTCGTCGTAGTCGGAGATATCGATCTCCGACGCCTGGCCATCGGGGAAGCCGACCGAACGCAGGCGGGTCACCTTGATGACCTCGGCCGCGGCGATGGCGACGAACAGCTGCGAATGCTTCGACTTGATTACCTGTCCCATAGGGGTTTCCTTGTGTTACGCCCGTCGCCGGGCATGAAAAAGGCCCCTTGCGGGGCCAGTGGGTTGCCGTTGTGTGGTTCAGCGCAGTTGCAGCAGCCGCACGTCGAATGAAATGCCCATCGCATCCGTGTCGTCGCTATCCGGCGTCGGGTTGTACGATTCGATGCTGCCTACGCGCTCGATCGCGTCGCGGATGGCGACGGCCGCGCCGTTGGCCTGCGTCAGGGCTTTGCCCCAAACGGTCAATCGGACTCGCCAGCCGTCGGCCGGCGGCGCCTCGGACAGCATCGCGGTGGGCGAACCGCCGACCACCTCCCACGTCGCGTAGGGCAGTGCTGCATCCTGTGGCGCGGTTCCCGGCCACAATCGGATCGGGTCGCCCAGCGCGTGCCGAACCGCTGCATCACCCTGCAGCAGGGACTGGATCAGGGGAACCATCATCGCCAGCCATCCTTCTTCAGCTGCTTGTCGAGCGCCGCCCAGGTTTCATTGATGATCACCTGCGCCGCCTCCGGCCCCTTGGCCTCGCCGGCGGGCGTCAGGAACGGCGAAGCCCGCATCTTCCTCGTGCCGAACTCCAAGAAGCGCCAGTAATAGGCCCAGCCCGCCTCCTCATAGACCTTCCCGACGCGGCCGCGGCGCCGGTTGCGCTTGGTGTTGGCGTACTTGCGGCGGCGACCGGTCTTAACCCCAACCGTGAAGTACTCGCCGCCTTGGCCTACACCTGCCCGCTGCCGGCCTTTGGTGTTGGCCCGGCGGGTGACGATCTGCGAGGCCATGAACCCCGATGCTCTCGGAGCCCGCCGCCGGGCGTCGTCGCGAATGACGTTGCCGCCCTTGCGCATACCGGCTTGCACAGCTCGCCCTTGAATCGCCTTGGGTGCCTCCCGCAGTGAACGCAGGAGGCCGTCCAGGCCGTCGATCTTCACCTGCTCAGCCATCGGACACCCCAGCATCGACCATCAGCGTGATATGCCCGCGTGCCGTCGCATCCGGCAGCACCGCACGAATCGCGTACACCTGCCCGTCGAACATCACGCGCATGGTCGGCACTACCCCGGGCAGGTAGCCGAGGCAGCCAAGCCATCGATGTGGGCGATGACAGTGGCCTTGTGCTGGGCGATGGCGGTCATCATGGACCGGGCCGCAAACACGTCGCCGCCGGGCGAGTCGATGCGCAGATGAATCACGTCCGCCTCGATGCCGGCCATGGCCTGGGCAAACATTGTCTCGTCAATGTCGCCCCACCATCCATGCCAGCTTGGCGCCGACCCAGTCGTTCAGGTGCTTGGTACGGAACGCGCTTTGCTTGCTGGCCGACCGCTTTGCCTTGGCGAGCTGGTCGAGCAGGAACTGCTCGAACACGGAAACGCCGTAGTTCGGGTTGCCCGCCTGTTCGATACCGAAGCGGGCGCGCAGCGCCGGCAGTTTCTGGACCATCTGCCAGGCCGGGCGGAACACCTCGTATGCCTGTTTCTCGCTGGTTGCGCCCGAATAGACCTCCGCGCCCGCCTCGCCGTCAGCGCAGAACAGGTACAGGCCACGGGCAGCCAGTCGCAACGACTTGCCGTTCTTGCGCGGGATCTCCTCGTATGCGCGGCGGAAGCGCCGGTGCCCGGTCTTCTTGTGGACCCAGCCGAACAGATTGCACTCGATGAAGTGCTGCCAGGGCTCCAGCACCAGCAGGCGCTTCTGCGCCGCCCACTTTCCTTTCGTGTGCGGCATCTTCTCCATGAACCGCACCGCGCGGTCCGCCTTCTCGGCGTCGTACTTGTAGGGCCAGTCGGCCCCCTTGCGCTTCAGGTCATCCAGGAACCGCTGGCACGCCAGACGGATGAACTCGCCGGCCGGGATCTTTCCTGACGTGACGCCCTTGGCGTATGCCTTGGCTGATTCGCTCGGCGTCATGGATCAGAACTCGTCGAATGGGTTGCCCTCCGGGGTCTTTTCGGTCCCCAGCTTCTGACGGTCAGCCGGGGTCAGGCCCAGGCGCGCCAGGCAGCCGATCAGGTGGGAGTACTTGGCCGCAACGAACTCGCCGCGGTTGGCACGGAACTCGGAAAGCAGCGATGACGCCACCTCCATGATGAAACGGTCGGCGCTGGTCAGGACGCCAGGCAGGGCGCACTTCTCCAGCTCCTTCCAGACCACCGCGACCTCGTCCGGCAGATGGCCGGGAACCTTGCCAAGTGCCTTCCCCGTCTTTGGCACCTCGGCCCTGTAACGCTGCGGGTTGCGCTTGTCCGCCCCCTTGAGCTTTGCCAGCTCGGCGGGCTGCTTGTGCCTGGCCATCGCCGGTCAGCTCCGAATCCAAAATTCAAATTCTGTGGACGCGAGAAGAAAGGGGGGCGCGCGTATCGGGCGAGGAAGGCCCTCAACTTTGACCCTCCCCCCTCCCTATCCGTTCAGCTTTCGGTGGATAACTCGCCGCTGGTTCAGCTCCGCCTTGCTGGCGCGCGTCCCTGCCGAACCCGCCGTTCTCCCGCACCGTCTTGGCGCTATGGCACGGCCGGCACAGCGGCTGCAGGTTGCTATCGGCGTTGTTGCCGTCGTCCCCGTCAATGTGGTCGACCTCAGTGGCCGCCCGCACCCTCCCCTGCTCCGCACAGCATCTGCACAGCGGCTCACGAGCCAGCACCACCGCACGGAGCCGGCGCCACAGCGAGCAGTTGGTGGGCAGGGCGCGGCGTGCCTGCCTCTTGCGGACCTGGGCGGTGGTCTCCTTGTACGGGCGCCAGCCGGCCGCACGGTGCTGGGGTGGCCGGGTCGGCATCAGTAAGGCTTCCCGTCCAGGTCGACTCGCTCCGGCTCGGCAGCCTCGTCATGCACCGGCGTGCCGGCCTCCTCGCCCAGCAGCTGCGCCACGGCCTGCACCAGCAGACCAACGTGCATTGCTAGCTCGGCGATCTGTTTGCCCTGCTGCTCGATGATCCCGACCAGTCGGTCAATACGGCTGTCGGTGCTGCTCTCAGTCAGCCCCGCCAGGGCCGTAGCGGCCGCAGCGCGCGCCGCCTCTTCAATCCGTGCAGCGTCCATCACCAACCCTCGTCGTTCGCAGCACCAGGCCGCGGCGGATCCACCACTCAACCCGCTCCCAGTCCGGTTCCATGCCCGTGGCCCGGGCAAACCACACCACCGCAGCCAGATACCACCGAAGCCACCACCGCATGCATATCGACGCCCGCACTGTCGCAGTCATCAGAACTCCTCCACTGCCCAGCCACCGCCGTCGCGCTTGGGCCTGACCTTCACCGCAATGAAGCGGAACGGGTACATGGCCGCTGCGATCTTGATCTTGGCCCGTGCATCGTCCTGCCAGTGCCCCTTCACCTCGTGGCACTCCATGACGCCATCGGCAGCCATGACCGCAAAGTCCGGGGTGTAGAACGTGTTGTCCGCCAGGCGCAGCTTCATGCCCTCGAACCGGTGCCATTGGACCTTGCCCACGGCCTGCAGCGCGCGCAGGAGCTCGGCATACGCTGCCTCGGTCCTGTTCATCTCGCCGGTCTTCAGCCGGCCAAGGGCCAGCATCCGGCGATTCATTGCGTCACCGTTTGCCGGTCGGCCGCGATTACTGCTTGACTGGCGCGGACGTGGTCGTCGGCGTCGCGGCCGATTTGAACAGCAGCTCCCGCAACTTCTGCTCGTAGTTCGGCGTGCGCATCACGTTCGACGGCGCCGGCGACGGCTTGGGACAGGAGGCTGGTGCTGCAGGTGGCGAGGTCGTCGCGCAGCTGGAGACGCCCAGCGCGCAGGTCAGCCACAACAGCAGCAGGGACGGTCAGGCGCAGTTCCCTGGCCTCCATGCGGCCAACCCGTTCGCCCAGCCGGGTCACCTCCTCGCGCATCAGCTGGATCACGTTGACCTCGGCCCCTTCTCTGGCTGTCTCTACGAACTGCTTGCGCCACCACAGCGCCACACCGCCAGCCCCAACCATCAGGCCGCCGACGGCGGTGCCGATTGCCTGCCAATCCACGTCGACCCCGATCATGGCGCCACCGTCCCGCCGGCCTTGCGGTACACGGCTAGCAGATCGGCAAGCTTCTGTTCGTGCTGGCCGTAGCCCGCGCCGGGCAGGCTCGCCCAGATCTTGCGGACGGCCTTGATGGCTTCCTCGATCTTGCCCGCCTGGATCAGCGGCAGCGCGCGGCGCTCCCGGATCTGCTGCAGTGCAATCAGGTCCTGGCTCAGAGGCGAGAAGTCGTTCAGGCCGAGCGTCTTCTTGTAGGCGTCGTAGTAGCGGCGCAGCAGCTGGTAGCGGCCTGCCGCAGTGGACTGGATCTTGAGCTTCGGAAGGTCGACCAGCACGCGCGGATGGTCGGCGTAGCTCTTGAACAACTGCCCGCCAACGATCACGTCGTAGCCACGGTCTTTGGTCGGCTGCTTGCCGTTGTCCGTACCTTCGGACCAGGCAAGCATGTCGAGGAAGGCCACGACGTTCACGCCGCCAGCCTGTTGGGGAGTGATCTGCGCCATAGCGTCTCCGGAAACGAAAAAGCCCTCGGCTCGCGCCGAGGGCTTCTATATCATCGTGACTAAAAATGTACGCTAGAGGTGCGCACCTGTCAACGGGTATCGTATGGATCCCAATCAACTACGGTCTGACATGGATCTCGTCACTTTTCTAACTGAAGTCCCACCGGGATCGCCTACGAGGGTTGAACTGGAAATTGATATCCCTCGGGACGCTATTGTCCGTGCCTCCTCACCTCCGAAGCTCACTTTCCCGAATATACGGCTTCACTGTTCGTCAAAGGGTTGCAACGGCGTACGGCAATTTCAGTCGCGGACGGAAATTGTCTTCGCAAACGTAGTGCCGGGCCGATTTTTCAGGACCTTTGCAGTCTATGTCTGCAAGGACTGCGATTTCGAGGTTAAGGTGATCGCCTTGAGATTCAAGGCCAAGTCTGCCGACAGCGCAATTTACTTTGAAGCGCTTAAGCTCGGCGAGGAGCCAGCGTTCGGACCTCCAACCCCCTCAAAAGCTATGACTCTTATCGGCGGAGACAGGGATCTATTCCTAAAGGGACGCAGGTGTGAGCTTCAAGGCTTGGGGGTTGGTGCGTTCTCGTACTATAGACGCGTTATTGAGAATCAGAAGTCACGAATCTTCAACGAGTTCATTCGTGTTTTGAGTGCAGTCGATCCCAGCAATGGGATAATTCCTGAGCTGGAAAGAGCAAAAAACGAGACTCAATTCTCTACATCGCTTGACACAATTAAACACGCCTTGCCCTCCTCCCTCTTAGTCAACGGTCACAACCCAATTCAGCTCTTGCACTCTGCCTTGAGTCAAGGGCTGCATGCGGAGAGCGACGAGGACTGCCTTCAAGTTGCCGGCGTGGTCAGAACGGTGCTTTTCGCGACCGCCGAGAGGCTCGGATCTGCGCTTAGGGACGACACTGAGCTGGCCAACGCCATCACGATGTTGAACAAATGGAACCGGAAGAATCCCTAGGCTGCTTGCGAATAGCCCTCGAGGCGACCACGCACTCTTTGGAAACCCAGCTCCACGAGGCTCAAATACTGCCGGTTCGATACTGCGCGGTGCCCGCAGTTTGCCAGTAGCAGTATCGCCGTCTCAAAGCGCTCCACCTTTCTTCGCCCCCGACCGCAGTAGTACGCACGCAGGGAGCATGCCATAGCGACATTGTCATGGCTTATGCTCGTGACAATGTCCTCGATCATCTGAGCGCGAGCACCAGTCTCCAGCGGCTTGAACCCGAGAGCCCTAACGGGCATGTCGCCCTTGTGTTCGATCAACAGTGCAAGCACGCTCTTTGGCCCGCGCCCGAGATAGTCGCGGTCTCGGTGAAGTGCGAATTCTTCGCCCCAATGCTCCAGCTCCGCGCGAACGTAGACGCCGAACGTATCAAGCTGCATATTCTGCCTCCCAGCTAGTCGACAGATACTGAACTTGGCCGCCGCGCGCCTTGAACTGCTCCACCGTCTCGTCCTGGCCCTTGGCGATCGCGCCCGGCTTCACCCGCTTGGGCCGGGATACCGTGTTGTGGTCCATCCGCCGCTCGCGTGGCGCACGCTGGGGATTGACCCTCGGCGCGATGGCCTTCGTCTTCTTCATGCTGCCGCCCTCAGTTCGTTGATGTAGGTCTGGTTTGCAATCAGCTCGTCGTCAGAGCCGTACGTCTCGTGGAAGGTCCGCGAGCCATCCATCAGGCTCGGGCCGTAGATCTGGCGCATCGTCGCGAAGGTGTTCCCCTCCATCGGATGCCGCATGTGGTGCCACTTGCAGAGGGCGTAGCCGAACATGTGACCGCGCCGCACGTTCCCGCTCTTGGCGTGGTTGTAGTCGCAGCCGTAGACCACCAGCTCCGGGTCCAGCAGCTCCTGCATCTGCAGCGCCAGGCAGGCCATGCACGGTCCTGTCTTGGCCAGCTCGATCCGGGTGGCTTCTTCCCTGGTCGGCTGTGGTGCCTTCGACCACATCAGCGCAGCTCCGGGATCGGGCCGGCGTAGCGGGTGATCGGGATACGCCGCATGCCCTCGCGCCAGACAGTCATCCCGCGCGTCGCGTAGACCACCAGCGGCTTGATCCCGTAGCCGTAGGCCAGATACCAGCCCGCCTCGGCCACCGGCTCGCTCACAGGGCGCACTTCGACGTTGAAGTGGTCAGGGCTCATGCTGCTTTGCCCTCCAGCAGCGCGACGATCTCGGCCAGGCGCGAACGGGTCCGTTCGTCCGCTGTCGGCGATGCCTCAACCGTTCCGGCCAGCAGCGCAAGCGGGTTGAAGGCTGGGGTGGCGGGCGGAAGGGCCAGGTACTCCGCTACCTGTTCCTTCGACAGCTGGCCAGCGGCCACCGCTTCCCGCAGTACGCTGTCCCGACCGGACCCGTCGCCGCCGAGGGACAGCTGGTAGGTGGCCGTGCGGTGCCCAGCGCGCGCTTCCTTCACCAGCCGGGTGTACACCTCCAGGAATGCCGGCCGGGCCGCGATCCTGTCGCCCGCCTGCACCAGCGGCAACGCTGCCGCCCACGCATCGCGGGTCTGCTCAGTCCACACCACGGTCGCACCTTCGTCGGCGGCACGGATCGCGTTGGCCCATGCCTCATTCGGTGCCGGGTGGCCGTCCTCGATGCGTTCGAGGATCGCCGCCAGCGAAAGTCGCGCCTTCAGCTCCCGGCGGCACGACGCCAGCGCGCGCTCCAGCATCGGCAGCGGGTACTGCGCCAGATCCGAAACCATGTAGGCCGCGGCGTTCGGGCTGAGCTGGTCGCCAATCACCTCGGCGGTGGCCACCAGCAGATCGACCAGCCGATCCTGCTCCTGATTACCGAGCATGTGCCGCCCTCCGCTGTGCCAGCAGAGCCTTGGCCGCGTCGGCGGCGCCGAGGTTGGTCTGCGTCTTGTCGGTCTGCCGCGCGGCCTCTTCGGTGACCTGACGGCCGGTGGCCCACTGCGTGCGGTATGCCTCGCACTTCGCCAGCAGCGCGCCCAGGTCGTGCATGTTCTGCACCACGTAGCGCTCGTTGACGGTCAGGAACCACGCGGCCACCAGCGGGGCCTCGCCGTGGCCGAGCCGCTGCACGATATGCCGGACGTTGCTGTTCACCTTGGCGTTGCGCACCGGTGCCACACCGTGGCGGTCACGGTAGGCACTGGCGTAGGCCGCCCAGGTAGCACGGCACGCAGCCTGTAGGTCGGTCTCGGAAACCACCGCCAGCGGCGCGGCCGGCAGGCCCGCCGGAAATGACGGTTCTCCTGACGGTTCATTGAGGGTTATATGACGGTTAGGCGGCACGGGGCGCACCCCTGGACCTGCGCCCGGTGCATCCCCTCCTGCATGGGGCGCATCCCCTCCTGCAGCGGGCGCACCCCCTGCATGGGGCGCAGCCCCTGTGCCCGGTGCAGTACCTGCTTTTCCAGACTTACGGCCAGCCTTCGACGGCGCAGCGGCCTTGTCGAAGTTGGCCGGAGTGACCTTATAGACCGTGCTGCTGTTGAACCGGCGGTCGCGGGTCAGCAGGCCGACGGCCTCCAGATGATCCATTGCCGTACGCACAGCGCGCGCCGACATGCAGCAGCGAGCGGCGATGGTGCCCACCGCCGGCCAGCACACACCGTCGTCGTTGGCCTGATCAGCCAGCGAGATCAGCACAGCCTTCTGCGTGACGCTCAGGCCCTGCAGCGGCCAGCACTGCGACATGATGATGGTCGACATGTCAGAGCCCCAGCGTCAGGTTCTCGCCCGGCGCAACAGGCCACCAGGTGCATGCGGGCTTGCCGGTGGTTGCGCACGGCGCGGTCGGGCCGCGCCAAATGCGTCCCTCGCGGGCCAGCTCAGGCAGTCGGCGACCCAACATGTGGCGATCAAGGCCAGTCAGCGTCGACAGGTGCAGGCTGCTCTGGCCAGGATGGCGGATCACCGCAGCCTCGGTCTTGGCATGCTGGACACGAAGCGCGCCGCTTTCAGCGAGCGCGGCGGCGGCAATGTGACTGGACCGCGGATCAGTGGAGCGGGCCGGGTGGTTCATTGGCGTGCCCTCCCCTTCGCTGCAGCGCGCGACACGTTACGGATCAGCCGGTGTGCCATCGTGATTAGCGAGTTGGCCTCTTCCACCATCAGCTTCGCTTCGTCGCTGTCGATATGGTGATCGGCCATCGCGTCCACGGCGGTGCCAGACAAGCGTCCTACGCGTGTGGTGATCTCCAGCAGCTTGGTCTGGATGGCCCCGATCTCGTCCGACCAGCCACCCTCCGGCGGAGGCGGAACGGTGGCCACCGCCATGCCGAATTGCCCTGCCAGCGCCTGCATCCAGTCCAGGGCGTAATCGCTGCCGCCTGCCTTCTCCTGCATCCACTCGGTCAGCAGTTCGGCTATCTCCATCGTCACGGACTCACCCTCCAGCCCGCGCAACTTCGCGCGCAGCGTCTCCGGGTGCATGGATTTGCCGCGTCGGTCGGCCAGGAAAGCGGCCGCGTCCACGACCCCACCGGGCGTCTTGCGCACGGAGTTGTAGAGGACGTCGAGCCAGTTGAGAGCGGATGTGCGGCAGGTCATGGGTCACCTTGGGGTGGACTGCGTTTCAAGGTTTCGGGCTGAGCCCGGGTGGCGCACGATGAGCGCCATGGAGATCAACTCAGGGACGACGGCCATGGATGGCCTTTCAGGCACTGTCGACAGGGCCGATGCGGTCAACGTCGGGGTCCGTATCGACGCAGGGCGAAGCAGCACCAACTGCGGGCCCCAGCAGGGCGAGAACGCTCGGCAAGGCAGGCACAGCTGCGTCCACCTCCCAAGCAGCGACGCGGTCTGCGGGCAACCCCAGCACGACCGCGAGATGTGCATCGTTGGACAGACCGAGCTTGGCGAGAAGATCCCGCTTCGTGACTGGGGCCAGTCCGGCCAAGGGCCCGAAAATTTCCGGGCAGAGGTCATGGCGCGAGACGCCCGTAACCGATTCGATGGGGATGGCCATTGCAGGGGGCACGCGCCCCCGGGAGCGCCAATTGCTGACAGCGCTTTGGCGAACACCAAGATGGGTGGCAAGGGATGTAACCCCGCCCGCGGCTTTCACGGCTCTGTCGAGTGCGTCCATACGGGGAGAATCACATATCGTGATCCTTCGCGCAACACATTTCGTGTTAGCATCGCATCACATACCGTGAAGAATCTCGGTATGGCCTTCTCCGACAACCTCCGCGCCGCCCGGCTCAAGGCTGGCATGACCCAAGAAGCCCTGGCACTTGCGTGCGGATGGTCGGGTCAGAGTCGTATTGCCAACTACGAGTCGTCGGCAGCCAGCGCGCGCGAGCCCAAGGTTTCGGAAGTACCCTTGTTAGCTGCGGCGCTCGGGGTGAGCATCGCGTCCCTTTTTGGGGAGGCCCCAGCGTCTCAGTCCCCGCGACCCGATCCTGCAATCCTTGCCGAAACCCACCGGTTCCTGGACAAGGCGTTCGGTACGCTTGGCAAAGCCTTCGACATTGAGTCCGAGGCAGATCTGTTCGCCGACGTGTACGAGTGGATCCTGTCGGATGAACGACCCGCAGATCAGCGCAACCTGGTGGATTTTGCTGCATGGCGCGAGAAGCGCGATTCACAAAGGGGAGCTGCAAGAAATGAGCAAAACGGACGCGCTGCTGCACAAGCTGGTCGAACGGATAAGCGCCGCGCCTGATAGAAAGCCCGCGCTCAGCGCGGTGGTTGGAAAGCGGTCGACGCACTTTGATGCCGTCGCGCGCGAGAGTCACCTGCGAATGATCCGCAGCCTTGCCAAGATATACCGCCCCTTTGGGGTGCAATTGATCATCGACCAGGCAACCTTGGGGCACGCTTCCATTGATGACCTCGGCGACGATGATCTGATCGAGCTGCACCGTGCCCTCGACCGCGCCCGCGAATGCATCAGGGACGATATTTCGTTTGAAGATGCTGGGTTGATCCGGCACACGTTTGACTAGGCGTCGCGTTGAAGTCTGAACGAAAACAACGTCGTTCAGAATTTGTAATACCAAAAATCACGTAACGTGTTGCATCGATAATCACATTGTGTGATCTTACTTGCGCCGCTCGACAGCGCCTCACTCCGGGGCCAGCGCAGGAGATCACGCATGGCTATCCTTTCCCTCGGCGTCCGCCAGTCGACGCCAACCGTCGCCGCCGACAGCCTCAGCGCCAAGGTGGTTTCCGACCTGGGCGCTGCCCGCCTCCTCCAGTCCGCTGACGAAGCCGAGCGCTATGCCGGCCAGCTGCTGGAAGCCGCCAAGCAGCTGCGCGCCGCGCAGCATGGCGCCGCCGCATGAGCGCCGCCCTCGCCAACCACTCCACCGCTCAGCGCGCCGCTGCAGCCGCCGGCATCGTCGCCCGCGCCGGCCGCCGCTGGGGCCTCCTCCCCTACCAGGTCGTCATCGCCTCCAGCATCGCCGCCAATGCCGTCCTGCGGCAGGGCAAGAGCGCTGCCGGCGCCGTCGCCGCCGCTCGCCGCGCAGCGCGCGCGCAGGCAGGTGCTGCATGAGCGCCGCTGCTGAAGTGCTGGCGGCGAAGCTGGCCGGCCGCTGTGCAAACGGCCTCGAGCGGGGACAGGGCACCAAGCTGCATGCGATCCCGTCCGCGCAGGTGCGGCGCCATGGTGGATATGTCGAGGCCACCGGCAAGGCCCTATGCGGAGCAGCCCCAGGCCGCCGTTCCGTGGGCTGGACCGCTTGCGAATCGCATCCTGTGACCTGCCCTCGCTGCCAACGCGCCTTGGCGCGTGGCAAAGGCGGGGCAGAGTGATGCGCCACCTGGCCCTGCCCTTCTACTGCGCCGCCGTCGTCGGCCTGCTGCTGGCGCTGCTCGCGCGCGCCATCTACACCGGTGCCGGCTCCCTCCAGCCGCCGTTTGGTGCCGGCGTTGTCTTCTTCACCTGGTGCGGCGTGCGCGACCTGCGGCGCAACTGGCCCGCGTTCCGCGACGAGATGCGGCAGCGCGCGGCAGAGAGAGCGCCCACACCGCTGCCCGCCGACGACACCCACTGCCCCCCTGCCCTGCGCTCTCCCCCTGTAGCGCAGGGAACCCGCGCCGGCCGGGTTCCAGCAGCCGGCAACCCATTCCACATCGAGATCCGCCATGACCGATTCAGTCGTTGTCGATTTCCAGCACGAGCCCGAGTTCGCCAAGAAGGAGAACGGCGAACTCCCCCGAGTTGAACTGATCCGCGAGCAGGTTGCCGGGTTCGTTGAGGGCTATACCACCGCCAAGGGCCAGCGGCCACAGCGCATCGTCGTGCAGGCTTCAGACCTGAAGCACTGTGTGCGCCGGATCCTCGCCCGCATGCAGAAGCCTCATCGTGATGAAGCCAAGGCAGCATGGATGCGGGCGCGCAAGGCCGGGTCGAAGCAGCCATGGCGCGAAGCGAAGCCCGAGCCAATCCCGGGCGCCACGCTCACCTGGTGTGGCATCCCGATCGAAGGCGTCGGCTACAGCCGCCACCGCGCCGTCGACAAGCACTGACCCATGGCCAAGCCGGTCCAGATGGACATTTTCGACGACGACCCAGCGCGCGAGGCAGCCGCCTGGCGCGTGCAGGCGGAAGAGTCGCTGAGGCACTTCCAGTTCCCCGAATCGATCCGTCTGGAACGGCATGCCTACTACCTCGGCGTGGCCGAACAACTTGAAGCCAGGGCGCGCGGCGCGCGCTCCACCAACAGCAAGGACATGCAGGCATGAGCAACGACAAGATCACGGCCGCCGCGCGCGAGCCCTACGACGCAATGGGGCCGATCGATACGCCCAATCCGCCTGCAGCGCGCGCCACCCTGGCGGACGTGCAGCCCGGTGGGAGGGTGAGGCTGGGGGATCAGGCCGAGCGGGCGCGGTTTGAGGCGTGGGGCCGCACGGAAGGTCTGCCGCTTGCCAGGGGCAAGCTCGGTGGCTATGCCTTCGAAGTGACGGCAAGGGCGTGGCGCGCTTGGCAGTACCTCTCCGCCCAGCCCTCCCCGGGTGGTCAGGGGGATGACAGCGATCTGTTGGCAGAGCTACGTGACGTTGAGGACTACTTCGAAGACGTAGACCCAAACCCGATCCATCTTGAAACCGTTCGAGCTGCAATCGAAGCACTCGCCGCCCGCCAGCCGGTGGGGGACGAAGAGCAGCCGTACAACTCGGGCGGAATCGAACTGACGGCGTGCCAGCTGCATGAAGCGTTGCTGATGGCGGGTGACCCCGAACTGGATGTCCCGTTCGAAGATCGAAGCCTTGTCCGGATTTTCTGGCCGGAAACAGGCCACAGTGGACCCGGCCTCTACTGCGAATGCGTCGGCGCCGAGGAAGAAGGCTGCATCCTGCTGGACGGGACCGCGCCTGCTATCGGCGAGCCCGCGCAGGCCGTGGACCTGGACGCGATGCGTGCACTGTTGCAGCGACGGATTGAGCAGTGGCGCTCGCACCTGCCCGCCGATCCTGGCGCACCTGGAACCCGCGAGATTGAGACCAAGGGCGAGCATGACTACAACAACGGCGTGCGTATCTACCGCGAGGGGATCGCCGTCATGGAGGAGGTGCTGTCCAAGATCGACAGCCAGGCGGTGGGCAAATGATCTCCCCTACTCCATCGCACAAAGCGCAGCAGCGGCATGCAACGCCTACCGCTTCGCAACCTCTGCTGCCTCGCAGTAACTGTATGCCGCTTTCGTTGACCCCTCAGCAACCGGGCGGCTGCAATCACGTGCGCCGATCCAATGAACGCGCCACATCCCTATCCAAGCGCCATCCCGTCCCCGCTGCTCCCCGACCGCGTGCCATTCAACAAGATACGGCCCCACCGACTCGTACACCGCGCACCCCCTCCCTGAGTGACGTTGGCATCCAGAACGGTGAGACCCCTCTCTCCGCGTGCCTATTGTCGAATAAACGCAGGAAGCATGTGAACGGCCCGTCAGGAGCTGCGGACACGCGCATCCGGTCAGGGGGCGACAGTCCAGCGAGGGACCCCGCCCATGGCTGACCAGTTGCTCACCACGGCTTCTACCAGCGCGCCTTCAGCGCCTGGACGCGAGGCCCGCCACGTGGCGCTCAACCGCAGCCATGCCGAGCTGCATCGCGTCGCCCTTGCTCCTGATCACACCCTCGGATCGCAACTCGACAGCGATGCCGTCGACTTCGGCTGTGTACGAGAAAACGTGATCCACGCTGCTCGTGATGGTCAGCACGAAATGGTAGCCATCGTGGAAACCGCGCAGGGTTCGATGAAAGCCACGGGTAGTCATGGGCCGAGCGCGGTAGGGGACTTGCAGCACTGTACAGCTGAATGCGGCAAGGCGACAGCATCCAGTCTGGCGGCTGGGCCGCTCCCCATCGCCGCACCAGTACGCAACGTCACCAGCGCGCAGTTCGTTGCTTCGCCAGGCGCAAGCGCTCTCTCCGCTCGGTTCCAATGTCTGTTGTCGTGCGGCCACGTCGTGATCCGCCCCGGCGAGCACGTGCGAGGCACCAGGTTCTCCTTGCGCGCACCTCACACAGCCCCTTGCAACCAATGCCCGAAGGAAGCCAGCCATGGATGACGGTCACCGCGTAATTGGCGCTGCGCAAGCCGCCTTTCTGCTGGAAATGCTGGTCGCCCACATCGAGGAGTGCAAGAAGCCATGACCCAGGAACATATCAGCCACCCGGAAGGGTTGCCGAACTGCGCCGCCGGCCACCGCGCGCGCCACATCCACGACAAGCGCTGCGCGTCCGCCGGCGGTGGTCACCTGGTCGAGTGCGCCTGCAGGTCAACCAGTAAGCATGCGAATCCCGCGGCAGCCATTGCAGCATGGCGCCGACTCAACCGGCCCGCGCGCAGCGCCCGGCCCGCAGCGGTGCCTGAGGCGAGCGACAACGTTCTGCAGTTCCAGCTCGGCCTAGCCGAGCGCAAACCAAAAGCCCAGCGCGCGGCGCTGGCGGCGAGCTGAAGGAGGACCCGATGGGAGCTGCTGAAAAGCTGGACATCGTCGGAAAGGACTGGCTGACCGTGGACGAGGCCGCGCACTACTGCGGGGTGTCACGAAGCCAGTTCGATTCGAACATCGCCGACTACGGCATCGAACCACGAAATTTCATGGGCAGGAAGCTCTACGAGAAGGCTGCCCTCTACTCTGCAATCTACGGCTCCAAGCAATGGTCAAGGTCACAATCTTCTGGCGCGATGGCGCCGCGTACCTCAACTGGCGGGAGGGCGGCAAGCGAAGCCGTGTCGCCATTGGTCGCGTCAGCCCACGCGAAGCTGAGGGCGTACGAGCGGCGAAAGAAGCGGAACTGACCCATGGAGTGCGCATCCTTCCCCGGCTGCCCACGGTCCGCGACTTCCTGGAGCCCTACCTGGAGTGGTACAAGGCCGAGCATCCCACTACGCACGGCAAGGCCAAGAGCGAGGTTCGGCTGTTTATGGCCCGCTTCGGCCATCGCCCTATCGATACGCTGCGTCCGATGGAAATGGAGGCCTACAAAGCGGACCGCCTGACCAAGGACAAGGTGTCACCGGAGACTGTGGGGAAGGAAGTGCGCAGGCTGCAGGCCGCGTTCCGGCGTGGCGTGCAGTGGAAGGAGCTGGACTTCAACCCGCTGGAGGAAACCCGGGCACCGCGAGGCGTTCGCAGCGTGGCGGTGCGATTCTACGACCGGGCCGCGATGCGCAAGCTGTACCGGGCGAACCCCGCCCGGGCACCCCTGTGGCTGTTCATGGCCCACACGGGGCTGCGCCGCGGTGAGCTGGTCGGACTGGGCAAAGATTCGGTTGCAGGGAGCAGGCTCAGGGTCGAGAGCGAGCCAGACGAAGATGGCCATGGACGCACGAAGTCGGGCAAATGGCGCGAGGTGCCACTAAACCGGTATGCGCGCTGGGCGCTGCGCCACCTTCCCGATCCGCTGGTGGCCGTCCACAAGGACACCGTGTCTGACTGGTTCGCATCCGATGCTAAGCGGGCGGGTATCGGCGGCAGCCTCCACCGGCTACGGCACACCTTCTGCGCCCACATGGTGATGGCCGGCGTTCCATTGCGAAGGGTGCAGATTCTGGCCGGGCACGCTGATTACGCCACGACCGAGAAGTTCTATGCCCACCTAACGCCTGAGGGCGATGATGGCGCCGTGGCAAAGCTCAAGTACTAGGCGGGACCGATGGGACCACTGGGACCAAATCCTGTGGATATGCGGGAAACAGTGGGAAATGCTCACCACTGAGTCTGCCTAAGTTATTGATTCTGGTGACCCCGGCCCGATTCGAACGGGCGACCTTCCCCTTAGGAGGGGGACGCTCTATCCAGCTGAGCTACGGGGCCATGCAGCCGGGAAGTTTACAGGCAACGTGCCCTGCCCTCCAAGCATTCATGTTCGGCCAGGCCTGACTGGCGCGTTGCACCATGGCCGGCCGGGGCGCTCTGCTACCATCGGCGATTCAGTTCATCGCGTCCCCCACCTGCCCGCGATGGCACCAAACAACGTAACGAAATACAGGAGTCTGCATGTCTTCCGAGCTGCTCAAGTCCCTTGGCCTGGACGCGATCAACGCTGGCACGTACCTGGGCAACGGGGAGTGGTCGAGCGCGACCAGCGGTGAGCTGATCACCCCGGTCAATCCGACCACCGGCGAGCCGATCGCGCAGGTCCGCGCGACCACCGAGGCCGAGTACGAGACCGTCGTGGCCCGCGCCCAGGAAGCCTTCAAGGTCTGGCGCACCACGCCGGCCCCGCGCCGCGGTGAAGCCGTGCGCCTGTGCGGTGAAGCACTGCGCAGGCACAAGGACGCCCTGGGTTCGCTGGTTGCGCTGGAAATGGGCAAGAGCAAGCCGGAAGGCGATGGCGAAGTGCAGGAGATGATCGACATCGCCGATTTCGCCGTGGGCCAGAGCCGCATGCTGTACGGCTACACCATGCATTCCGAGCGCCCCGGCCACCGCATGTACGAGCAGTACCACCCGCTGGGCCTGGTCGGCATCATCTCGGCCTTCAACTTCCCGGTCGCGGTGTGGAGCTGGAACTCGTTCCTGGCCGCCATCTGTGGCGACGTATGCATCTGGAAGCCGTCCAACAAGACACCGCTGACCGCCATCGCCTCGCTGAAGATCTGCAACGACGCCCTGCGCGAAGCCGGCTTCCCGGACATCTTCTTCCTGATCAACGATGCCGGCACCGCGCTGTCGGAAAAGATGGTCGATGACCGCCGCGTGCCGCTGATCAGCTTCACCGGCTCGACCCAGGTCGGTCGCACCGTCAACGAGAAGGTCGCGCGCCGCCTCGGCCGCTGCCTGCTGGAACTCGGCGGCAACAACGCCATCATCCTGGACGAAACCGCCGACCTGAAGCTGGCCGTGCCGGGCATCGTGTTCGGCGCCGTCGGCACCGCCGGCCAGCGCTGCACCACCACCCGCCGCCTGATCGTGCACCGCTCGATCTACGCCGACGTGCTGGCCACCCTGGTCAAGGCCTACAAGCAGGTGGAAGGCAAGATCGGCGACCCGACCGATGCGGCCAACCTGATGGGCCCGCTGAACAGCGAAGGCGCCGTGCAGCAGTTCCTCGATGCGATCGCCCAGGCCAAGGCGGCCGGCGGCACCATCGAGACCGGTGGCAGCCGCATCGACCGCCCGGGCAACTTCGTGTTGCCGGCCATCGTCTCCGGCCTGAAGAACAGCGACGCCGTGGTCCAGCACGAGACCTTCGCGCCGATCCTGTACGTGATGCCGTACGACACCCTCGATGAAGCCATCGACATGCAGAACGGCGTGCCGCAGGGCCTGTCGTCCTCGATCTTCACCCAGAACCTGAAGACTGCCGAGAAGTTCCTGTCGGCCGCCGGCAGCGACTGCGGCATCGCCAACATCAACATCGGCACGTCCGGTGCGGAGATCGGCGGCGCCTTCGGTGGCGAGAAGGACACCGGCGGTGGCCGCGAGTCCGGTTCGGATGCGTGGAAGGTCTACATGCGCCGCCAGACCAACACCATCAACTATTCGGATTCGCTGCCGCTGGCCCAGGGCATCAAGTTCGACCTGTGATGGCAAACGACGCGGACACGTCCGTGGGCCAGAGCCCCTCCGGGGATCTGGCCCCAGCGAGGGGTCGGATCCCCGCAGGGGCTCCGACCCTCGATTTCAGCGGCCGCCGCGTGCTCATCGCCGGCGGCAGCAAGGGCATTGGCCGTGAAATGGCGCTGGCCTTTGCCGGCGCCGGCGCACAGGTCTCGGTCTGCGCCCGCGGCCAGGCCGGCCTGGATGCCCTGCGTGCCGATGCACGGGCGCAGGGCTTCGAACTGCACGCGTTTTCCACCGATCTGGCCGATCCCGGCCAGATCCAGGCCTGGCTGCAGGCCGCTGCCGATGCCCTCGGCGGTATCGATGTACTGGTCAACAATGCCACCGGCTACGGCATGGCCGATGACGAGGACGGCTGGGCGGCCAGCCTGCAGATCGACCTGATGGCGGCCGTGCGTGCCTCGCGCCTGGCACTGCCATGGCTGCGTGCCTCCAGCGACGCCTGCATCCTGAATCTGTCGTCGATTGCCGCGCAGCAGCCGCGCCCCGGTGGCGCGCCGTATGCTGCGGCCAAAGCGGCGCTTTCGCACTACACCACGTCACAGGCGCTGGCGCTGGCCAAGGACCGGATCCGGGTCAATGCCATCGCCCCGGGCTCGATCGAGTTCGATGACGGCCTCTGGGACCGTCGCCGCGTCGAGGACCCAGCGCTGTACCACGGCACCCTGGCGAAGATTCCGTTCGGCCGCTTCGGCCACCCGCGCGAGATCGCCGACGCCGCCCTGTTCCTGTGCTCGCCGCTGGCGCGCTGGGTCACCGGTAGCGTGCTCAATGTGGATGGCGGCCAGGTGTTGATGGGCTGATACCGGCACTTCGGTAGCCGCCAACCCTGGTTGGCATGCCTTTCGTCGACCAAGGTCGACGCCTACCAGGGCCGAAATCCCATTCGTCGGCCAGGGTCGACGCCTGCCATCGCATCCGCCGGGCATGGGATTGCCGGGGCAGAGGCACTATCATGTGCACACTGCCAAGGAGGACCCCGATGAGCGTGGCACCCCGACAGACAAGCGCCCTGGCCGTGGTCAGCCTGGTCATGGGCATCGCCAGCTGGACCGTCCTGCCCTTCGTGGCCAGCATCCTCGCCATCATCACCGGCCACATGGCCCGCGCCGAAATCCGCCGCCGCCCGCACGAACTGGAAGGCGATGGCCTGGCCGTCACCGGCCTGGTGCTGGGCTGGGTCATGGTCGGCGCGGCACTTGCCGCCATCGTGGTCTTCATCCTGTTCTTCGGCGGCCTGGCGTGGCTGGCGGCGGTGTCGAACTGACGCCATGACCGCCTCCGACAGCACTGAACGCTTCAGCAGCCGCGTCGCCGACTACGTCCGCTACCGGCCCGACTACCCACCCGCGCTGCTGGAGTGGCTGCATGGCCCGGTGGGTGTCAGCCAGCAGGCGCGTGTGGCTGACATCGGCGCCGGTACCGGCATTTCCAGCCGCCTGTTCCTGGCCAGCGGCCATCCTGTTGTCGCGGTTGAACCCAATGCGGCCATGCGGGGCGCGGCCAAAGAATGGCTGGCACCGCAGTACCCGCAGTTCCGTGCGGTGGACGGCCGCGCCGAGGCCACCGCACTGGACGATGCCAGCATCGATCTGGTCAGCGTCGCGCAGGCCTTCCATTGGTTCGACACCGTGGCGGTACGCGCCGAGTGGCAGCGCATCCTGCGCCCCGGCGGCCAGGCCCTCATCTACTGGAATTCTCGCCTCCTCGATGCCAGCCCGTTCCTGGTCGGCTACGAACAGCTGCTGCTGGACTACGGCACCGACTACACCGCCGTGGCCGAGCGCTACCAGGACGACGCCACCATGCAGGCCTGGTTCGGCGCTGGCCTGCGCGGCAGGGTGGAGCTGCCGAACGTGCAGCACCTGGACTTCGACGCCCTGCGCGGGCGCCTGCTGTCCTCCTCCTACGCCCCTCAATCCGGTCATCCGCGCCACGCACCGATGATCGACGCTCTGCAGCACCTGTTCGCCGCCCACGCGGTCGACGGCCAGGTCGCTTTTGAATATCGAACCCGAGCCTTCCTCGGCACGCTGGACTGAACCGACGCATGTATTCGCTTGCCCGCCCCTTCCTGTTCTCGCTCGACGCCGAGCGCGCCCACGGCCTTGGCCTGTCCGCACTGGACCTGGCCTATCGCACCGGCACCACGCCGCTGCTGGCCGCACGCATCGCGCCGATGCCCAGCACGGTGTTCGGGCTGACGTTCCCCAACCCGGTCGGCCTGGCCGCCGGCCTGGACAAGAACGGGGAGCACATCGATGCGCTGTTCGCGCTCGGCTTCGGCTTCGTCGAAATCGGCACGATCACCCCGCGCCCGCAGGCCGGCAATCCGCAGCCGCGCCTGTTCCGCCTGCCGGAACACAACGCGATCATCAACCGCATGGGCTTCAACAATGCGGGCGTGGACGCGCTGGTGCGCAACGTCGAGCGCGCGCGCAACCGCCGCGGCCTGCTCGGCATCAACATCGGCAAGAACAAGGACACCCCCAACGAACAGGCCGTGGACGATTACATCGCCTGCCTGGACAAGGTGTACCCGCTGGCCGACTACATCACTGTCAACATTTCCTCGCCCAACACCGCCGGCCTGCGTGAGCTGCAGGAAGAAACCGCGCTGCGCCAGCTGGTCAGCCAGCTGCGTGACCGCCAGGAAGAGCTCGCGGCCCGCCACGGCCGCCGCGTACCGATGCTGGTGAAGGTGGCGCCGGACCTCAGCGAGCGCGACATCGATGCCGCCGCCCGCGTGCTGGGCGAGCTGCAGGTGGACGGCGTGATCGCCACCAACACCACCATCGACCACAGCAAGGTGGCCGGCGATCCGCTGGCCAACGAGGCCGGTGGCCTGTCCGGCGCGCCGGTGCTGGAGCAGTCCACGCTGGTGCTGCGCCGCCTGCGCTCGCGCCTGCCCGAGTCGGTGCCCTTGGTCGGCGTCGGCGGCATCCTGTCCGGTGCCGATGCCGTGGCCAAGATGGCGGCCGGTGCCGCGCTGGTGCAGTGCTACAGCGGCCTGATCTTCCGTGGACCGGCGCTGGTTTCCGAATGCGTGGAGGCGATCCGTCGCCGCCGCGAAGCGCCCAGCCGCGGCGCGGTGGCCCCACTGTGAGCGCGCCCATGGACACCATCGACGGCAACGCGCCGCTGCGCTGGACACTCACCCGCAATGCGCCGCTGCGGGCACTGAACACCTTCCACGTGCAGGCCAGCGCCGCACAGCTGCTGGAACTGCACGATGCCGCGCTGCTGCCGGAGGTGCTGGCACTGCCCGAGGTGGCCAACGGCCCACTGCTGGTGCTGGGTGCCGGCAGCAACGTCCTGATCGCCGAGGACCTGCCCGGTACCGTGCTGGTGTTCGGCAACCGCGACATCAGTTTCCTTGAACACCGCGCCGACCATGCCGTGATCCGCGCCGGCGCCGGCGTGCCCTGGCATGGCCTGGTGATGTGGTCGCTGCAGGAAGGCCTGTCCGGCCTGGAAAACCTGGCGCTGATTCCCGGCACCGCCGGTGCCGCACCGATCCAGAACATCGGCGCCTATGGCGCGCAGGTCGGCGAGTTCATCCAGGCGGTCGAAGCCTGGGACTGCCAGGAACAGGCCTGGGTGCGCCTGGATAACGAACAGTGTGGTTTCGCCTACCGCGACAGCGTGTTCAAGCAACAGCCCGATCGCTACCTGATCACCGCCATCGAACTGAAACTGCCACTGCTGCACGATCTGCGCATGGACTACGCCGGCATCCGCGAAGAGCTGCAGACGCAGGGCGTGGTGCTGCCGGGCGCGGTGGACGTGGCCAATGCGGTGATCGCGATCCGCCGCCGCAAGCTGCCCGACCCGGAGGTACTCGGCAATGCCGGCAGCTTCTTCAAGAACCCGGTGCTGCCGCTGGAGCAGGTCGACGTGCTGCTGCAGCATTTCCCCGACCTGCCGGTGTTCCCGGCCGAGCAGGACGACAAGCGCAAGGTCTCGGCGGCCTGGATGATCGAATCCTGCGGCTGGAAGGGCTTCCGCGACGGCGATGCCGGCGTGGCTCCCAGCCACGCGCTGGTGCTGGTCAACCACGGCAATGCCAGCGGCGCTGAACTGCTGGCGCTGGCGCGCCGCATCTCGGCCTCGGTGCTGGAGAAGTTCGGCGTGCCGATCGAACCGGAGCCCCGCCTGCTCGGCGCACAGTGGTGAACACTCTCGCCCTCTCCCCCGGCGCCACTCCGATGCGGGCGGCGCTGTTGATGCTCGGCAGTACGATGGCGTTCGGCCTGATGGCGGTAGCGATCCGCTATGCCACACGCTACGTGCCTACCCAGGAAGTGGCGTTCTTCCGCAATGCCTTCGGCCTGCTGGCGTTGCTGCCGATGCTGCTGCGGCCGGGCCGTGCGCCGCTGAAGACGCAGCAGCTGCCGCGCTATTTCGTGCGTAGTGCGATTGGCCTGGGCTCGATGCTGTGCGCGTTCTGGGCACTGGGCCACCTGCCGTTGGCGCAGGCGGTGTCGCTGTCGTACTCCACGCCGCTGTTCGTCACGATTGCCGCCGTGCTGTGGCTGGGTGAAACCGTGCGCGTGCGCCGCTGGGCCGCGGTCGTGGTCGGCTTCATCGGTGTGCTGGTGATCGTGCGACCCGGTACCGCCGGCTTCACCGCGGGCAGCCTGGTCGCCGTGGCCGCCGCGGTGCTCAGTTCGCTGGTGGCGATCCAGATCAAGCAGCTCACCCGCGTCGACAGCGCCGATACCGTGGTGCTCTACACCTACGTGTTCTGGGTGCCGCTGTCGCTGCTTCCGGCGCTGTTCGTCTGGGTCTGGCCGAGCGGCGTGGCCTGGCTGTGGCTGCTGGCCACCGGCGTGCTCGGCACCATCGGCCAGCTGTTGTGGACGCGGGCGCTGCGCCTGGGTGAAGTCTCGGCGCTGACCCCGATCAGCTTCCTGCAGCTGCCGCTGGTAACGCTGTTCGGCTGGCTGCTGTTCAACGAAAGCGTGGACCGCTGGACGATCATCGGCGCCGGCATCATCCTCGCCGCCAACGCCTACATTGCCCACCGCGAGGCCGTACTGTCGCGCCGCGCCGCCAGCGCAGCCGCCTCTGCAGCGGCCAAGCCCGCAGAGTAGATCCACACCCCGCGCAGACACCGCGCGCCCCTGTAGATTTGGGCCATGCCCGACCCGCCGCGCAGCGTGAGGGTTCATCGTAGGAACTGCCATCCACGCATGGCGTGGGATCTACAGCGCGCGATACACCCGCTCGGCCGCGTCGAATACATTGCCCGGTGCGAACTGCTCGCTCAGATAGTGCAGCGACTGCCGGCGCAGCTGCGGCGAACGATCCTCTCCATCGCTGCCCAGCAGGACCTGCTGGAACTCGATCAGGTCCTGCAGGATGCGCCAGTGACGGTACCAGGCAATCCAGCGAGGGTCGCCGCGGTCGCTGCCATAGCCTTCCTCGAATCCCAACGGGTTCTCGCGCCCCCAGCGCCCACCGACCGCGCCACCGATGAACATCAGGTCGCGCTCGCGCGGGGCCAGCGACAGGCCATCCCAATCGATCAGGTGCAGGCTGCCGTCATTGCCCATCAGCAGATTGCCGGCATGCAGGTCGGTGTGGCACAGGTGCAGCCGCACCGGAACATCCTGCAACGCCGCGTGCAGCTGCAGTGCCTGCGCATGCAGCGCCGCGATGCGCGCATGCTGCTGGTCCCAGACGGATACGAAGGCGCGCCCCAGCCCATCCCTGGCGGCCGCCAGGCCCTCGCCGGCCAGCCATTGCCCGACCGTATCAAGCGCCGCGGTTTCCATCCGCAGGCTCGGCAGCGCCTCCTGCAGCGCCGGTGGCGGGCACGCCTCGTGCAGGCGCCGCAGCACCTCGCCCAATCGTTGCCACTGCGTGCGGCTCAACGCCGCCTCGAAGCCGGACTGGCCTTCCACATACGGGAACAGGGTGAACTGCAGGCCCCAGCGCTGCACTGACGCTCCACCGGTCAGGGCCGGCCAGGGCGCGACGATTTCCTCGATGCCCAGCGTGCCGCGCAGCCAATGCAGGGTGTCCCAGACGGCAGGGGCAACCTGGTAACTGCGGCACTTCAACCACCATTGCCCGCGCCGTGCATCGATGCGATACACACTGGCGTTGGCATCGGCGCCAACCGGGCGTGGCACCACGGCGATCGCGGTGATGCCATAGGACTGCTGGAGGACTTCGCCGAGATGCTGCGCCGAAGCGAATGACATGGATTCAAGCGGAAAGTGTTATCTGCGACAACTATCGCAGATGTGCCCGCCACGACACAGACATGTCCGTCACAACATCGTGCCTGCGCGACCGACGTGCTAGCCGGCGACGCGCCGCATCACCGCTTCCAATGGCCCCCGCGTGAACCGCCACGACCACAGCCACGCTGCGCCCGTGGCCAGCATCAGGAACAACAGCGCCCACAGCAGCACGGTCGGTAGCGACGCACTGCCATCGAGCAGGCCCAGGCCTTCCAGCGTGCCCATGCCCAGCAGGATATGGCCGACGTACAGGGTCAGGGTCATGCGCCCGGCCGCGGTGAACGGTTCCAGCCAGTCACCCGGTCGTACACGCGTCAGCCACAGGCAGGCTGCAATGACACTGCAGGCCGCGCCCGCGCCTGTGAGTACGTAGGCCGGTCCCGGTGGCATCGGCTGCGTTCCCAGCCACGCCTGCCAGGGCGTTCCCTGCGCAAGCTGCTGCACGCCATGTCCAGCCACGATCAGCATCAGGCCCAGCACCAGCAGCGCGCGCTGGACCCGCGGTTGCGACAGTTGCAGCCGCGCCAGCAGCATGCCCAGCAGGAAGAAGCACAGCCACGGCAGCAGCGGATGGAACCCATTGAACAGCAGGTTGCGGGCCGCGCCCGGCCATTGCCACAGACCGGCGTATTCCAGCGTCTGCCAGTTCCATCCCTGGCTGTAGTCCCAGTGCAGCAACGCCCAGAACGAACAGGCCGCGATCCCCACGATGCTGGCCAGCAACACCCGCGGCGAGGCCCGCAGCCACAGCACGGCCAGCGCGAAATACACCGCGTAGTAATGCAGGATATCGGCCGGGAACAGCGTCAGGTTGAGCAGGCCCAGCACCAGCAGGAACAGTGCGCGCCGCCAGGTCTGCACACTGGCCGGCCACCAACCCTGCCGATGCGTGCCCAGTACCAGGCCCAACCCGGCCAGCGTAACGAACGTCGCCGAAGCCTTGCCTTCCAGAAAGTGGAAGACGCCTGCCAACCATCCGGCGCCCTCTGCCGGCACGGCCATCGCCAGGCGGAAGTTGACCAGCACCATGCCGGCCAAGGCCAGGTAACGCGCCAGATCAACGCCGTGCAGTCGCCGGTCGACGGCGCTCATGCGCGTGCGCCCAGCAGCAGCGCAAGCAGGCCGAGATCCAGCGATGCCTCATCGGTGCCCCCGGCTTCGCCCAGCCCTCGGCGCAGGGCATCGCTTTCGATGGCATCCAGCAGCACCTGTGCCTGCAGTGCCGGGGCCAGCACGGGGCGCCGACGTTCGCGCCGTGCCACCTGCTGCAGGGCTTCGGCCAGCGTCGCCTGCAATTGCCTGCGATTGGCCGCAAATGCCTCGGCCACGGCCGGATTGCGTGCGCTCTCGGCCAGCACTTCGACGGCGAGCGTTGCCCACTCCGGTTGCTGGCACAGTGCGTGGAAGTCCTGAAGGAAAACCAGCACCCGTGCGCGCTCGCCATCGGACGCGGCCAGTCGCTGCAGCAACGGTGCCAGTTCCTCGCCTTCGGCCACGGCCACCGCAAGGATGATCGCCTCCTTGCCCGGGAAGTGGTTGTAGAGATTGCCGAGGCTGACGCCGGCCGCCTGCGCGATGTCACGCATGCTGGTCTGGTGGAAGCCCTTCACGAGAAAGCACTGCAGGGCGGCCTGCAGGATCTGCGCGATGCGTTGCTCGTTGCGGTCGGTTCGGTTCATGCTACAAATAGTGAACGAACGTTCGTCCATTTTTGAGGGCGCGCGCATCCGCTAGTAGGGCACCGTTCAGCCCTGCCCTACGCTGCCCTGTGCGGTTTCAGAAGAACTCGTCGAGAAGACGGTAGAACGCCAGCCGCCGTTCGTCGGGCACAACGCCATAGCGCCGGAACAGCGGCGCGACCCAGCGCGTGTCGCCGAAGTTCTGGACCAGGCTGCGCGCGGCGAGCGCCAGATCCTGGTAGCGATCGGCCACACCCAGCCGGCCACAGTCGATGAAACCGCTGAAACGGGCTTCGGCTGCCAGCAGGTTCGGCAGGCAGGCGTCGCCGTGGCTGACCACCAGATCCTCGTGATCGGGCCGGGTAGCGCGCAGTTCGGCGAACACCTGCTGTGCGCTCTGCCCCAGGCGCTCGTCATCGAAGTCATCGGCGTCGACCAGGCCCGCCTCGACCCGTGCCTGCGCGGCCTGCAGGCGCGAGGCCAGCCGCTGTTCGAACGGACAGGCTGCCACCGGTATGGCATGCAGGCCCCGCAGCGCATCGGCCAGCAGTTCCACCAGGCGCTGGGGCGGAAGCTCAGGCGACGAGGCCAGGTCGCGGCCGGGCAGCGCGCTCATCAGCAACCAGCGCCGGCCCGCTTCTTCGGCAGTGGCAATCACTGCAGGCGCCGGCTGCCCCTGGCCTTGCAGCCAACGCAGGCGGGCAATTTCATCGCCCAGCTCACTGAAGGCGTCGATCACTTCCGATTTCAGGAAGGCATCAGCCTGTCCCGGGCGATGCACACGGGCGACGTCTGCGCGCGATACGCCGATCGACTGTCGCTCGATGCGCGCATCGGCCAATGTTTCCCGCCACGCCCACGGCAGCGGCATGCCATCAGTGAAGGGATCGGGTGCTTCCATGGCGGGATGCTCCTGCTGCCGGTGACCCACGGATTCTCGCTCATCCTGCACGGACCCCGGCCAACAGCAGCGCGGAAAGGTACATGCCTGCGCCGAACACGCTGTGTGCCACCAGGCTGCGCAGCCGCGCCTTCCCAGGCGCCGGGGTCTTCGAAGCGGCAATGCCGGCGCCCATGCCCGGCTGCAGAATGAAGAACGGCGCCGCAACGCTGAGAATGCCGAAGGCCAGCGCCGGCCACAGGGTCGGTGCCTGCACCCAACCGTTCCCGACCACGGCCAGCAACACCGCGGCGAAGACCACACCGATCACGTAATGCGCGGTCCACCCCAGCGCGCGCTCGCCGGCCACCGGCAGCGAACGACCAATGCCCTCATGGCGGAAGCGCCCACGCCGCAGGTGGCCGAGCCAGCGGCCGACCATCGCAAAATCCAGCGACGGAATGCCGAGCAGCCTGCACTGCAGCAACGCCCACAGATCCATCAGCGCGGTCGCGCCCACGCCGATCACTACCGCATCGATCACCAATGTCGTCGCCCAGCCACTCATTCCGCCCACCTTCAATTATTTGCTTGAATGATAGAGCGATGCTAGCGTGCCCGGCATGAACGCTGCAACCGAGCTGCCGCCGTCCGCGCTGGAAGCGCTGGCCGAGATCGCCCGCACCCTGGGCCACCCGCACCGCCTGGCCCTGCTGGAGCACATCGCCCAGGGCGAGCGTGCGGTCGAGCGCCTGGCCGAACTGAGCGGCCTGTCGGTGGCCAATACCTCCCAGCACCTGCAGCAGCTGCGTCGTGCCGGCCTGGTGCAGACCCGCCGTGACGGCAAGCGCATCCTCTACCGCAGCGCTGACGGCCCACTAGCCAACCTGTTGGCCGCGCTGCGCGACTATGCCGACCACCAGCGCAGCGAAATGCAGGGCGTCCTCACCGACAGCCTGCAGCGCCGCGATGCACTGGAAGGGCTGACCGTCGAGCAGCTGCTGGAGCAACGCGACAGCGTGGTACTGCTGGACGTGCGGCCGCGCGAGGAATTCGATCTGGGGCACCTGCCCGGCGCGCTGAACATTCCCGCTACGGAACTGCACGCGCGGATGGACGAACTGCCGCGCGCCGTCCACATTGTCGCGTACTGCCGCGGGCCCTACTGCGTGCTGTCCAACGATGCAGTGATGATGCTGCGCGAAGCCGGCCTCAGCGCGCAGCGACTGGCCGCCGGCTATCCCGAATGGAAGGCCGCAGGCCTGCAGGTTGAACTGCCCCGACACTGAGCGAACCGTTTGTCATGGATGATGCGATTTCCCCGTTGATCGATGCTGCCTGGCAACGCGTGTTCGCCGGCCAGCGCACGTTGCAGCAGGGGCCGCAGCTGCACCTGGCGTGCAGCGATGATGTCGATGAGGGTGAGGACGGCATGCTGTTACAGCCGGTCGCGGGCCCCGCCCGAGCGCTGTTGCGTCCTGCCCTGGCCGCTCGCCTGCAACTGCGTGCGCAACCGCACTGGACACTGGCGCAGCTGCAACAGCGCTTGCAGCAGCTCGGCCAGCATACGCACGGCGCGGATCGTGTCTTCTACTTCCCCACCGCAACACTCGCCGCCCTCGCCGAACACCCTGCCCCACCACATATCCGCCGCCTCGGCGCGACCGACGCGGCAGCGTTCAACGCGTTCCAGGCCACCGCCAGCGAGGACGATCTCGATGCCGCATGGGTCGAGCTGGATCACTGGCAGGTGTTCGGTGCCTTCGACGGCGAGCGCCTGGTCGCTGCGGGAAGCATGTACCCCTGGAGCCTGGATCCAGCCTTCGCCGATATGGGCGTACTGACCCTGCCCGAGGCCCGCGGTCGCGGTCACGCGCGACAGCTGGTACACGCCATGGCCGTGTCCGCGCGGGCGTCCGGGCTGCAGCCGCAATACCGTTGCCAGCTCGACAACACCGCCTCGATCATCACCGCCGGACGCAGCGGCCTGCGCGCGTTCGCCGATTGGGACACCATTCTGGCGACCGACTGAGGCCGCCGCAGCACAACAAGGAAGCAACATGAAATTGATGGTCATCGGCGCCAGCAGGGGCCTCGGTCGAGCGTTCGTCGAAGGCCTGTGCAGTGCGGGCGACACCGTCATCGGCGTTTCGCGCAGCCGCCCGCACGACCTTGAATGCCCCGAGGGCGTCACCCTGCAGTGGATCGAAGCGGATCTGTCCCAGCCCACACTTGCTGCCAATCACATCGCAGCGCAGGCGCCGGCCGATCTGGATGTGCTCATCCACAACCTGGGCATCTGGGAAGAGACGGCCTTCAGCGACGAGTACGCCTTCCTCGACGAAAGCGATGCCGCGCTTGCCCAGCTGGTCGACGTCAACATCACCGCCACCCTGGTGCTGCTGCGGCGCCTGCTGCCGAGGGTACTGGGCGCAGCACGTCCACAGCTGGTGCTGACCGGCTCGACCTCGGCGCTGCCGCGCAGCGGCCGCCCGGAAGTGGCGTTCGGCGCATCCAAGTTCGCGCTCAACGGCATCGCCGATGCGCTGCGCGAAGGCTTCCGGGATCGGCGCCTGGCGGTAACCAGCCTGCAGCTGGGCTACCTCAACACCGACGATGCACTGTCAGTGCCGGTAGCGGACGCCGCAGCGCGCGGCGACGGCGCACTGGTTCCGGTCCATGATGTCGTGGCGATGGTACGCACCCTGCTGCAGCTGTCACCGTCCTCCTTCGTGCGCGAACTGGTGCTGCCCGCCATCGCCGACCCGCGCTACTGACCGCAGGGACCTTGGCCTGGCCCTTGGTGGCCGCACAGGCGCCTGTGGTTTACCCTGCTCGTCACTGGCCGTCGGTCACAGGCGGGAACCTGCTATGGATGCGCTTTCACGGGTCTCGGCCCAGGTCCTGGACAGCGCCCTGCCCAGCCTGCCGCTGTACCTGCTGCAGGCCACGGCGGTGATCGGCATGATCGGCGTGCTGCTGATCGCCACCCGTCGCGCCGGGCACGCCATTGAAGGACGGCGCCTGTATGTCGGCGTAGCGCTGGGCCTGATCTACCTGTTCAATTCCTGGTTCGTGGCCCGTTACACCCAGGGTGTGGTCAAGCTGCACCTCGGCTTCGACATCCTGCTGGTCAGTGGCCTGCTCGGTGGCTGGCGCGGCGGCTTGGCCTGCCTGGCCGCCGCCCTGCTCGCCCGCTACCAGTTCGTCGGCACCCAGTTCTTCCTGCCTGCCAGCCTCGAGGCCGTGTTGCAGATGGTGGCCGGCGTCTGGCTGCGCAGGCGCCTGCACCCGCGCATGCTCAACGAACTCTCGCCACGCATGATCCTGCAGGCGTGGTCCGTGCGTATCGGGATGACCGCTCTGGGCCTGGCGCTGGGTGTGGCGATCATTGGGGCCGATCAACTACCGGTGGCCGAACTGGCAATCCAGCGCGTGCTGGCACTGCCGGTCTCGCTGCTGGTACTCGGCGCAGTGTTCGCGCTGGTCTACAACGATGCCCAGATCGATGCGCAGCGCCAGCGCGAACAGGCGTGGCTGCGCATCGATCCGATCAGCGGCCTGCCCAACATGCGTGCGCTCGGTGAACGCCTGCAGCGGTACTGGCGCGACAACGACGGCATCGGCAAGGCCTGCCTGATCGTGGCCGAGATGGGCAACCTGCGCGATCTGCGCCTGCGCTACGGGCCATTGCAGGACAACGGCCTGTGGCAGCGCGATACACCGGCCGACGTCCACCGGTTGCTGCCATCGCTGGCGGTGGACGACGTGGAGGTCTACCAGTTCGGTGATGCCGCGCTGGCGATCCTGGTGCGCGGCATGACCTTGTCCGAACTGCGCATACAACCGCAGATCACCGAGCTGGCCAGCAACCTGGCCGATCGGGTCGGCCGCGATTGGCCTGGCTTCCGGCCACTGTTCCGTTGTGCGGTGGTTGAATTGAAGCCCCCCGTTGATGCCGACGAAGGACATCTTCCGTTCCGCGCGATCACCGTGGCACTGAGCGCGATCGAATCCGGCGTCGTGTTCTTCGACGACCCGATCCAGCGCGACGGCGAGATCGACGCCCTGATCGAAGTCGCCCTCGAACGCTGGCTGCAGCAGGGCGACGCACCGCTGTGCTACCAGCCCAAGCATCGCCTGCAGGACCGCCAGCTGGTCGGCGCCGAAGCGCTGCTGCGCATGCGCGATGGCGAAGGCCGGCCGATTGCACCGATGCGGGTGATCTCGCTGCTGCGCCGGCAGGGCCGGCTGGCAGACCTGGAATGGGCCACGCTGCAGTCGGCGGTGCACTTCCTGCAGCACTGCCGGCAGGACGGCGCGGCGCTGACCATCGCAGTCAATGTGTCAGCCGAATCCCTGCGCCTGCCCGAATTCGGCCTGCGCCTGCAGGAACTGCTGCAGCTGCACGACATCCCCGGCGCGATGCTGCGCCTGGAAATCGTCGAGTGGACCGAAATCGTCGAGCGCGATGTGGTCGATGCCAACATCGCACAGCTGATGGCCGCCGGAGTCACCCTGTCGCTGGATGATTTCGGCGCGGGCTATTCGACCTTGATCCTGCTTTCGCAGCTGGCCATCGCCGAGGTCAAGATCGAGCAGGCGTTGATCGCCACGCTGTCCGACGCCAAGTCGCAGTCGATCGTTCGCTTCATCGTCGAAGTCGCGCACCGCTGCGGCGCGATCGTGGTGGCCGAGGGGACCGAAACCCTGGCGCAGGAACAGCACCTGCGCGCGCTGGGCGTGGATGTCGGCCAGGGCTATCTGTACTCGGCCGCACTGCCGGCCGACGAGTTCCGTCGCTTCGCCGCCAGCTAGACCGCGTAGAAACCCAGGAACATGGCCACCGCCGATTCGGCGACGCGTGCGCGTTCCTGCGCGGTCAACGGTGGCTGCCCCATCGTCACCTGCGGCCAGAACGCAAGGCTCTTCACCAGCCCATGCAGCTGGTGGCCGGCGAATTCCGGATCAACCTCTCGCAACCGGCCATCGGCGATCGCTGCGCGGATCCACGCACTCTCGCCACTTTCCTTCTCGCCCATGCGGCAGACGATGGCCTGCGCCCGCTCCGGTGAGTGGATGACCTCGGCCATCGCCACCCGTGCCAGGTCGATGAAGTTGGCATCGCTGAGCAGTTCCAGCTTCTGGCCCAGCAACTGCAGCAGCTGCGCCTGCAACGGCTGGTCCGCGCGATACGGCAGTGCGTCGCTGGCCACGCTGCGTTCCCACAGCTCCTCCAGGATCATCGAAAACAGCGCTTCCTTGCTCGGGAAGTGGTTGTAGACGGTGCGCTTGGAGACCCCGGCCACCTCGGCGATGCGGTCCATGCTGGTCGCCTCGTAGCCCGATGCACGGAACTCCTCCACCGCCGCGCGCACGATGGCCTCGCGTTTGCGGTCGGTCAGGCGTTGTGGGGCACGGGGCATGGCGGAGACCGGATAGCTGAACGGACGCCACCATTTTACACCCGGTAGTGTACTTTTGAAAAATGCGAAACTACACTGTGCAGTGTACCCAGCGGACGTCACCCATGAAGCGCCTGCTCCTTGTCCTCCTGCTTGGAATCCTCGCCGTGACCGCCTACACCTTCTGCAAGTCCTGGTCCCTCCCCGACTTCCCCGATTCGCCGCAGTACCGCGACGGCAAGTTCCGCAATGCCCTGCCCCGTCCGGCGATGGGCCTGCGCGACGGTGCGGAGATCTGGTGGACGTTCCTGTTCAACAAGCCCAAGGGCACCGTGCCCGCCCACCCGATTCCGGTGAAGCCGCTGGACCGCGCCTCCCTGGATGCTGCGCCGGATCGCAGCCTGTTCCGGCTTGGGCACTCCACGATCCTGCTGAAGCTGCGTGACCAGTACTGGCTGACCGACCCGGTGTTCTCCGAGCGCGCCTCACCGGTGCAGTGGATGGGGCCGGCGCGCTTCCACGCACCGCCGATCAGCATCGACGAACTGCCGCCCATCGCCGGCGTGATCCTCTCGCACAACCACTATGACCATCTCGACCATGCCGCGGTAATGCAGCTGGCCGGCAAGACCGCGCGCTTCATCGCACCGCTCGGCGTCGGCGACCAGCTGATTGCATGGGGTGTGGACGCCAGCAAGGTGGAACAGCTGGACTGGTGGCAGTCGACTGAAGCCAGTGGCCTGCGCTTGACCGCGACCCCGGGCCAGCACTTCTCCGGCCGCGGGCTGGGTGACAGCGACCGCAGCCTGTGGGCGTCATGGGTGATCCAGGACGGCGACTTCCGCATCTTCTTCAGCGGCGACACCGGCTACTTCGATGGCTTGAAGGCCATCGGCGAGAAGTACGGACCGTTCGACCTGACCATGATCGAGACCGGCGCCTACGATCCGCGCTGGGCGTTCGTGCACATGCAGCCGGAACAGACCCTGCAGGCGCACCTGGACCTGCGCGGAAAGTGGCTGCTGCCGATCCACAACGGCACCTTCGACCTGGCCCTGCACGCATGGCAGCAGCCGTTCGAGCGCATCACGGCATTGGCGGCCGCAAAGAACGTGCCGGTGGCCACGCCGATGATGGGCGAAGCACTGGACATGCAGGCGCCGCAGGCGGGTACGCGATGGTGGGAGACGGTGGAGCTTTAGCGGGGGATGCCGTTTGACCTGCCGGAAGCCATGTAGAGCCGAGCCATGCTCGGCTGCGTCAACCACGGAAGCGGCCTGCGGCGCTGCAGTGCGTCATGTAACCGATTACATCCCTTGCTAGCGTAGCGCTCGCCCGATTCCGGTCGAACCTGCGAGGCTGTCTGTAATGACGTTGCGCGCCGAACGCTCCAAGGTCTCCCGCTCAGCTATCCCATGGCGATCTGCCGCCGCCCTGCTGTTGGCCGCCCTGGCCTCCAACGCACAGGCACAGACCCTCCCCCCGCGCAACCAATGGCAGGCCAGCAGTTCCTCGCAGCAGGTACCGGCGATGGCGATCGGCCACCTGATCGACGGCGACCCGAAGACCGTGACCGGCGGCGCCTTCAGCCCCGGCCACTGGTTCCAGATCGATCTGGGCGCGCCCACCCTGCTGGCCGGTGCGCGCCTTACCTGGGATGTCTCCAATCCGGAAGGCTATTCACTGCAGGCCTCGCTGGACGGCACGCAGTGGCAGACCGCGTACACGATGGCCGATTCGCTGGGCGACGTGGAAACGCTGTACTTCGCGCCGCGGCAGGCACGCTACCTGCGGCTGGCCAGCCCGCAGCGCACCTCCGATTGGGGCGTGTCGATCTTCGAGATGGAGCCACTGGACAGCACGCTCAGCGCACGCATCAGCGGTATCGATGCAACGCAGGCAGCGGCGCTCTGGCAAGGCGGCGGCACCGTCGCGATGCCGGCCGGGGCAAATGGATCCCATACGTTCGAGATCACGCTGCCGCGGGCCCAATCAACGGCTGGCCTGGTCGTCGACTGGGCCGATGGCGCGCGCGGCGCCGCGCGACTGCAGGTGCAGGATGCACAGGGCCGTTGGCAGGACCTCGCACACGATGCACAAGCGGCCAATCATCGACAAAGCTGGCTGGCCGCCACTGCAGCACAACCCTTACGTACATTCCGCCTGAGCGTGGACGGCGCTGCACCGCAGATCGCGCGCCTGCGCCTGCTCGGCCCGAAAGCCGTGATGACGCCGATGAAGCGCTACCAGATCGCTGCCAGCGGCGCGCAGCGCGCGTTGTTCCCGGCGTCGTTGCAGATGCAGCAGACCTATTGGACCGCAGTGGGCGTGCATGCAGGCCGGCAGAAGTCGATCTTCGACGAATACGGCAATCTGGAAGCCTTCAAGGGCGCGCCACTGGTGCAGCCGATCTGGCGAAGTGCTGACGGCCGCGCCGCTGGCGCGGCAGGACAGCCGATACAGCACGCGCTGCGGGATGGCTGGAAGCCGATGCCCTCCGCTACGTGGTCACCGCAGCCCGGGCTGGAGTTGCGCAGCGAGGTATTCGCCATCGAGCGCAACGGCCAGCCGGTAACGTTCCTGCGTCATCGCCTGCACAACACCGGAAAAACCCGGATCGACGGCACGCTCAGCCTGGTCGTGCGCCCGATGCAGATGAACCCGCCATGGCAGAACGGCGGGCTGTCGCCGATCCGCGATGTGGCCATCGACAGGCAATCCGTGCGCATCAATGGCCGCACGCTGCTGCACTCGCTCACGCCAGTGGCTGCGTCCGGCGCGGCGCCGTTCGGCAGGGATGGCGCCACGGAAATCACCGCGGACATCGCTGCCGGCCAACTGCCTTCCGCGCAACAGGCGCATGATGACCAGGGTCTTGCCTCGGCTGCGTTGGACTACCGCGTCTCGTTGGCGCCGGGAACCAGCGATGCCATCGTGGTCGCGTTCCCGTTGGGCACCGCCGCCGCGGATGCCAATGGCGTGCTGCCCGAAGCGCCTGCGCTGGATCTGGCCACGCTTCCCCGCGATGCCAATGCGGCGTTCGATTCACTGGCCACGCAGGCGTCCGCGGACTGGCAGGCACGGCTGGGCCAGGTCGGCCTGCGCCTGCCCGACCCATCACTGGTGGACATGCTGCGCGCGCAGGCCGCCTACATGCTGATCAACCAGACCGGCCCGGCGATGCAGCCCGGCCCGCGCAACTACAACCGCTCCTTCATCCGCGACGGCATGGCCACCTCGGCCGTGCTGCTGCGCATGGGCGAGGCCAAGGTCGCGCGCGACTACCTGGCCTGGTACAGCGAACACGGCGTACATGCCAACGGCCTGGTCTCGCCGATCCTCAATGACGATGGCAGCGTCAACACCGGCTTCGGTTCGGACATCGAGTACGACAGCCAGGGCCAGTACGTGGCGCTGGTCGCCGACGTTGCACGGCTGGATGGCGGACCCGAGTCGGTGCGTGACTACCTGCCGAAGGTGAAGGCCGCGCTGCACTTCCTGCAGGAACTGCGCGAGCGCACGCTGGTGCCCGGTTACAAGGCTGACCAGCCTGCCCCGGAACGCTTTGCGGGCATCCTTGCACCATCGATCAGCCATGAGGGCTATCCATCACCCACCCACAGCTACTGGGATGACTATTGGGGCCTGAAGGGGTGGCACGACGGCGCGTGGCTGGCCGAGGCGCTGGGCGACCACGAAACCGCCCGTTGGGCGCGCGAGCAGTACAAAGCGCTGTACGACGCATTGCGTGCCTCGATCCGCGCAACGATGGCGTGGAAGGGCATCGACTTCATTCCGTCATCGGCCGATCTTGGCGATGGTGACCCCACCGGCGTGTCGATCGCCCTGGACCCGACCGGCGCGCAGAGCGTGTTGCCGGCAGATGCGTTGCGGACCACCTTCGCCCGCTACCTGGAAGACGTGCGCAAGCGCAGCCAGCCCGGTGCGCTGTATGCCTACACGCCGTACGAGATCCGCAACGTGCTGAGCTATGTGCACCTGGGCCAGCCAGACGTGGCTGACGAGCTGCTGCAGGGCCTGCTTCATGACCGGCGCCCGCTTGAATGGCAGGTGCTGGCCGAAGTAGTGCATTCACGGCTGCGCTTCCCGCGCTACCTCGGCGACATGCCGCATACCTGGATCGGCGCCGAATACGGCCGCACCCTGTTCGGCATGCTGATGCGCGAAGACGATGATGCGCTCTCGCTGCTGCCGGGCACACCGCCTTCGTGGGTGGCGGGGAATGGATTGGCGGTGGAACGCCTGCCGACGGCGTATGGCGCATTGCAGATGCAGGCGCGGCAGCGCGACGGGGTGCTGAAGGTGGGGCTTGGCAAAGGGCTGCGCGGCGGAACGGCGGTGAAGGTCTGGTGGCCGGCGCGCACGATGCCGAAGACGGTGCGTGTGGACGGACGCAGCGTTTCCGACTTCGACGCCGAGGGCGTGCGCCTGGCGAAACCGTTCAGAACGCTGGAGGCGCGTTGGTAAAGCAGCCGAGCATGGCTCGGCTCTACAAAAGCGGAGGTCGCGCCGGGCCACGCCCGGTGTCATTGCAACGTCGGCAATCCCGGCGGGTTGGTCTGCGACTGCGGCACGGCTTCCTCGGCCACATTCCACCGTTTCAGCGCCTGCGCGTAGGTGCCACTGGCGATCTGGGTGTTCAGCGCCTGCGTCACTGCATCAGCCAGGCCGCTGCCCTTGCGCGTGGTCACCGAGATCGCCGCAGCGTTCGGCCAGCCACCGGGGAACAGGCCGACGCGCCGCACCTTACCGTCGCGTGCGGAATAGGCGCCGGTGGCGTTGGGCTCGAACGACACATCGGCACGGCCGGTGATCACCGCCAGCCGCCCGACCACGGCGTCATCGAAGTACTGGTACTCCACCGGTTTCAATCCCGCCGCGATGTTCTGCTGGTCCCACTGCCGCAGGATCTGGTCCTGGTTGGTGCTGGCACCCACCACCACCTTCAGCCCGGCCACATCGGCCGGCTTCTCGATCTTCTGGATCGGCCCGTCTGCGCGCGTGTAGATGCCCAGCAGGTCGAAACGGTAGCTGGAGAAATCGAACTTCTTCTTGCGCTCTTCGGTAACCGTCACGTTCGACAGCACCGCATCGTACTTGCCTGATTCCAGACCCAGCGGCCAGTCGGCCCAGGCCACCGGCACGATCACCAGCTTCAGGCCCAGCGCATCGGCGATCAGGCGCGCGATGTCGGGCTCGATGCCCACAACGTCCTTGCTGTCGGCCCCGTAGTCGGCCAGCGGCAGCTGCCCTGGATGGGTGGCCACGGTGAACGACCCGGGCGTGACGAAGCGATACCCCTTGGGGATCAATGACTGCGCCTCTGGATCGAACGTGCCTTTCAACACCGCCGTGTTCGCACCGGCCAGGCTGGTCGCGGCCACGGTGCCGGCATCCGGTGCCTGCCGCACGCGCGAATAGACGATACCGGTGATGCCGATGACCAGCACGCCCACGATCAACAGGGTGCTGCGTGAGGGACGACGCGGTGCTGCAGGGCTCATGGTGTTCCTTTCTCGGTTACAGGGTCTTGGCCAGGAAATCGGCGGTGCGCTGCTGGCGCGGGCGTTCGAACAGCACCTCGGGCGTGCCCTGCTCGATCACCCGGCCCTGGTCCATCATCACCACGTGGTCGGCCACGCGGCGGGCGAAGCTCAGCTCATGGGTGACGATCACCAGCGTGGTGCCGGAGCGGGCCAGCTCCTCGATCACGCTCAGCACCTCGGCCACCAGTTCCGGGTCCAGCGCCGAGGTCGGTTCGTCGAACAGCAGCACCTTGGGCTGCAGCGCCAGCGCGCGGGCAATCGCGATGCGCTGCTGCTGGCCACCGGACAGCTGGCGCGGGAAGGCATCGGCCTTGTCGGCCAGGCCGACCCGTTCCAGCAGCGTGCGCGCCTGCTGCCCGGCCTGCGCGCGCGGCACGCCACGCACCGCGATCGGTGCCTCGATGATGTTCTCCAGCGCGGTCAGGTGCGGGAACAGGTTGAAGCCCTGGAACACCATGCCCACTTCTGCACGGCGGCGTCGGATCTCGCGCTCGGGCAGCTCGTACAGGGTGTCGCCCTCGCGGCGGTAGCCGATCAGCTGGCCGCCGACAGTCACGTAACCGCCGTCGGCGCGTTCCAGGTGGTTGATCAGCCGCAGCAGCGTGGACTTGCCGGCGCCCGAAGGGCCGATCAGCACGGTCACGCTGCCGGCGCGCAGGTCCAGGTTCACGTCTTCCAGCACCGGCTGGTCGCCAAACACCTTGCCTACGCCATGCAGCGACACCGCCGCGCCCTCGCCCGCTTCAACCTGGGGGGCGATACGCGGGCGGCTTGCTGCGCGCGGTGCGGCTTCGCTCTGCACACGCGGGGGCGATGACACCCGCGACACCGAGCGCTCGCGCTGCAGCTGGCCGCGCGCGAAGCGTTGCTCCACGCGCCGCTGCAACAGCGACAGCACGGTAAGTATCACCAGGTACCAGACGGTGGCCACCATCAGCAGCGGCACCACTTCCAGATTGCGGCGGTAGATCACCTGCACGGTGTAGAACAGCTCCGGCAGCGCCAGCACATAGACCACCGAGGTGCTCTTGGCCAGGCCGATCACATCGTTGAACGCGGCCGGCAGGATCGAACGCATCGCCTGCGGCAGGATGATGCGGCGCACCTGGCGGCCACGCGGCAGGCCAAGTGCCGCTGCCGCCTCGTACTGGCCATGGTCGACCGAGAGGATGCCACCACGGATCACTTCGGCCGAGAACGCGGCCTGATTCAAGGTGAGGCCCAGCACTGCGGCGGTGAACACGCCGATCAGCTGCGTGGTCGGGTACGAGAACAGGCTGATGCCGGTGAACGGCACGCCCAGTTCGATGGTGCTGTACAGGTAGCCCAGGTTGTTCAGCAGCAGCAACAGCACCAGCAGCGGGATCGAACGGAACAGCCATACATAGCCCCACGACACCGCCGACAGCAGCGGCGAGCCGGACACGCGGGCCAACGCCAGCAAGGTGCCCAGCGCGAAACCGAGGCCAGTACCGAGTGCGGTCAGCAGCAGCGTGCGACCCAGGCCTTCCAGCACCGGGCGCGCGAAGAACCACTCGGCGAACGTGCCCCAGCCCCAGCGCGGATTGCCCAGCACCGATTGCAGCCCGATCAGGATCAACGCCAACGCCAGAAGGGTTCCGACCACCTGCAGCGGATGCCGGGCCGGCACGATCTTCAGCGCCGGTGCTGGCGCGGGGGGTGCGGCAATGCCATCCAGCGCAGTCGAAGGCGTGCTCATGCGTGGGCTCCGTGCAACACGGTCTGCGACGGCGAAAGCACTGGCGCCGGCGCACGTAGATGCTTCTCGAACGGCAGATGCGCGATGGTTTCCGGGTCGGCCTGCAGGTCGAACAGCGCGGTATAGCCGTGGCTGAGGTACAGGCCGACGGCTTCAGGCTGGCGGAAGCCGGTGGTCAGGAACACCCGACGGTACCCTTGCCGCGCCGCCTGGTCTTCCAGTTCCTGAAGCACGCGACGCGCGATGCCCTGCCTGCGCAGCCCGGGCAGCGTCCAGATGCGTTTGAATTCGGCGGTGTCCGGATCGCGGTGCGGCATGAAGGCGCCGCCGGAGATCGCCACACCATCGCGCAGCAGCAGCACGAACGCGCCTACCGGCGCCGCGAAGGCCTGCGCCGGATAGCGTTGCAGCTCCTCGCGGGCGCTGCCGCCGATGCGTCGGCGCACGTCGGCGTAGCGGCTGTCGTACTCCTGCTCCAGGCCATCGAACAGCGGCCGCGCCAATGGATCATCCACCGAGGTATAGAGGAAGCGTTCGTTGCTGCTCATGCCACGTCCTTCACCAGATAGTCTTCGGCCAGTCGCGCCCACAGGCTGGCGGCCGGTGCGATGGCCGCGTCGTTGAACACATAGCGCGGGCTGTGCAACGGCGCGCTGTCGCCGTTGCCGACGAACACGAAACTCCCGGGCCGCGCCTGCAACAGGAAAGCGAAGTCCTCGCTGGCGGTGCGCGGCGCGAACTCCGGCACCACCTGTTCGTGGCCGAAGCCCTGCACGGCCACGTCGCGGATGTAGGCGGTCTGCTGCGGGTGGTTGATCACGCTGGGGAAGCCACGCGGGAACTCGATTTCGGCGCGTGCCCCGAAAGCGGCAGCGGTCTGCTCGGCAATCCCGGTCACCCGGCGGCGCAGCGTGTCGCGCAACTCGGGCAGGTAGGCGCGCACGGTCAGCTTCAGCTCGACCACGTCCGGAATCACATTGGCGGCCTGCCCACCGTGGATCGAACCGACGGTGACCACGCCCATCTGCCGCGGGTCGACATTGCGCGACACCACACTCTGCAATGAAGTGATGATGTGCGCGGCGACCAGGATCGGGTCCACGCTGCCCTGCGGCTCGGCACCGTGGCCGCCCTTGCCGATCACCTTCAGCCGCGCCCAGTCGACCGACGCCATCGCCGGGCCGTCGACGAAGCCGAAGTGGCCGACCGGTACGCCGGGCCAGTTGTGCAGCCCATAGATCGCATCCACCGGGAAGCGCTCGAACAGGCCGTCGGCAATCATCTTCGATGCACCCGAGCCGGTTTCCTCGGCTGGCTGGAACACCAGCTGCAAGGTGCCGTCGATAGTGCCGTGATGGGCCAGGTAATGCGCGGCAGACAGCAGGATGGCGGTGTGACCATCATGGCCGCAGGCATGCATCAGGCCGTCGGTCTGGCTGGCGTAGGCCAGCCCCGAGTCTTCGTGGATCGGCAAGGCATCGATGTCCGCACGCAGCCCCAGCCGACGGCTGCCCTGCCCACGCTGCAACGTGCCGACCACGCCGGTGCCGCCGAGACCGGTGGTCACCTCATAGCCCCACTGCTGCAGCAACTCGGCCACACGGGCGCTGGTGCGGTGCTCCTCGAAGGCCAGCTCCGGGTGGCGGTGCAGGTCATGGCGGATCGCGATGGTGGCCTCGGCGCGTGCCGCGATCTCGGGCAATATGCCCGTCGATTGGGAAATCCGCCGGGCATGCCCCGGTGCTACCGCAGTGTCTCCGCTCATTGCCCTACCCCGCCTTCCGCGCCGGCTCGGCATCGGTCGAATGGCGGCTGGCCTTGTACGGCAGGCCCAGATGCTCGCGCAGGGTCTGCCCTTCCAGCTCGCGCTGGTGGTAGCCGCGCGCCTGCAGGATCGGCAGCACCTGGGTCACGAAATCGTCCAGGCCTTCGCGCTGCGCCGCGAAACCGAGGATGAAGCCGTCGCTGGCACCGGCATCGAACCAGCGGATCAACTCATCGGCCACGTGCTCCGGCGTGCCGATGAAGTTCGGTCGTGGACTCACGGCTTCCAGTGCCACCTGGCGCAGGCTCAGCCCCTTCTCCCGCGCATCCTGCTTGATGCGATCGGTGGTGGAACGGAACGAGTTGCTGCCGATCTCACCCAGCTCCGGGAACGGCGCGTCCGGATCGTACTGGCTGAAATCGTGGTGATCGAAGAAGCGTCCCAGGTACGCCAGTGCATCCTCCAGCGTGGCCAGTGCGGCGATTGCCTGGTACTTGGCTTCGGCCTCCTCTGCGGTACGGCCGACGATGGGGCCGATGCCCGGGAAGATCTTCACGTCGTTGCCGCTGCGGCCATGCGCGATCGCCGAGTTCTTCACCTTCTGGGTGAACGCGCGGGTTTCTTCCAGCGACGGCGAATGGGTGAACACCGCATCGGCGTACTTGCCGGCCAGCGCGATGCCATCGTCGGACGAACCGGCCTGGAAGATCACCGGCTGGCCCTGTGGCGAACGCTGGATGTTGAGCGGGCCTTCCACCTGGAAGAAGCGGCCCTTGTGGTCGAGGCGGCGGAACTTTTCCGGCGCGAAGAACGTACCGCTGTCGCGCTCGCGCACGAAGGCATCGTCATCCCAGGAATCCCACAGCCCCTGCACCACCTCCAGGTACTCGTCGGCGATCTGGTAGCGCAGTGCATGCTCGGGATGTGGGCGGCCATAATTGCGACCCGAGCCCTCCAACGGCGACGTCACCACGTTCCAGCCGGCGCGGCCGCCGCTGAGCAGATCCAGCGAGGCGAATTGACGGGCGACGGTGAATGGGTCGCTGTAGGACGTCGACAGCGTGCCGGCCAGGCCGATCTTCTTCGTGGCCGTGGCCAGCGCCGACAGCAGCGAGATCGGCTCGAAGCGGTTGAGGAAATGCGGGATCGACTTCTCGTTGATGTACAGGCCGTCGGCCACGAAGCCGAAGGCGATGCCATTGTCTTCGGCGGTGCGAGCGATGTCGATGTAGAACTGCAGGTTGACGCTGGCATCGGCCGGGTTGGACGGGTGCTTCCAGGCATGCATGTGGCTGCCGGGGCCCTGCAGCATGATGCCGAACGGAACGTGGCGCGGGGTCGTGCTCATGGGAAACGCTCCTGCAGGTCAGGCCACCGCCGCGCGCGGCGCGGGCGACAGCAGTTCAAGGGATGTCAGGCGTGCGTCGAGGTCGGCCACCGGCGCATCGAGGATGAACTCGCCCACGCCGAAACGCCGGTGCAGCGCATCCAGTTCGCCGCGCACGTGCTGCGCATCACCGGACAGCACGCTGGGGCGCGTTTCCTCGATGCGGAAGTCGGCCACCCCCACCTGGCGCGCGTACTCGGCAGCTGCCTCGGCGCTGGGCAGGTTCACCGCCTGCCCGGGACCGAGGTGCAGCTTGTAGACGCGCAGCGCACCGATGTGACGCGCTGCGGCTTCCGCAGTCGGTGCGGCGAAGGCCACCGTGGCCAGCAGCGGCGGCTGCGAGGCGACGCTGCGGTAGGCGTCGAACGCGGCCTCGATGTGCTTCGGGTCACCATCGAAGTGCGCGGCGTAGACGAAGCGCCAGCCCAGTTCGGCCGCCTGCTTTGCACTCTGTGGACTTGCGCCGAGCAGGAAACGCTCCGGCGCCTGCTGCGGAAGCGGCCGCGCCAGCGCCTCGCTTTCGGCGCCGGCCAGATAACCCTCCAGGTCGCGCAGTTGCTGGTCGAAATCAGCGAACGGCGGACGCCCGGCTGCCAGCGCGGCAGTCGAGGCCGGCAGGCCGCCGGGGGCCTTGCCCACGCCCAGATCCACGCGCCCCGGCGCCAGCGCCGCCAGCAGGTTGAAGTTCTCCGCCACCTTGTACGGCGCGTAGTGGCGCAGCATCACCCCGCCACTGCCGATGCGGATGCGCCGGGTCTGCGCCAGCACCCAGGCCGCCAGCACTTCCGGTGCAGGGCTGGCCAACGTCGGTGCGGCATGGTGCTCGGCAAACCAGTAGCGGTGATAGCCCAGCTGTTCGGCGCGCTGCGCCAGCTGCAGGCTGTTGCGCAGCGCCTGCTCCGGCGAAGCGCCCTCGGCTACCGGGCTCTTGTCCAGCACGCTGATCTGATAGCTCACGGTCGCGTCCTCGCTCAGGGGTGGGCCACGGGAATGCCGAGCAATCCGTTCAGTGCGGCCAGGATCGGTTCGGCACCGGAGATGTACTGCCGGTCCTGGTGCGCGCCACTGGCCAGGTCGCTGCGTACGCCCTGCGGCAGCACCAGCTTGGGCAACGACTGGTCCTGCTCGCCGATCTCGGCGATCACCTCGCGGCGCGGCCGCGCGAAGCCGATGCGACGTACGTCCAGCTGCGCATCAAGGCCGTCGATGCTCGACAGTGCACCTTCCAGCAACAGGCTGTGCCGGCAGAAGAAGCGCTGGCCGGGAATCTGGCCGTCCTCGAACTCGCGATCGAGCAGGAACAGGATGGGTTTGCTTGCTGCGTCGAGCTTCACTGGGGGGGTCCTCATCTGGGCCGGCAATGCGATGCCGCTTCGATATCGATGCTAGAGATGCCTGCGGCTGCGGCAGCGACGCCTGGCGACAATCGGCGGTCAGATCCGGCCATGCAGATGCAGCGTGGCCATAAGCAAAGCGCCGCCGGTTATGGCGTCAGGCGATGCGTCGCAGCGGCGCCGCTACCGCCAGCGCCTGCGTCGCCAGGTGGCCGGCCGCACGCTCGGCTGCCAGCGCGATGCGTGCCTGCAAGGCAGCACTGTTGATGTGCTCGCCGTCGAAGTCGGCAGGCGTGGCATACACCCCGATCGGCAGCGTGTGCGCCTGCAGGAAACTGAACAACGGCCGCAACTGGTGGTCGATCACCAGCGCATGGCGCTCGCTGCCACCGGTCGCCGCCAGCAGCACCGGCGTATCCACCAGCGCCTCCAGCCCGACGAAGTCGACCAGGTGCTTGAACAACCCGGGATACGAGCCGCGATAGACCGGCGCGGCCACCACCAGCAGCTCTGCGGCCTCGATGCTCTGCAGCGCCTGCTCCACCTCCGGCCCCGCCTCATCGCGCGACAACGACTGGCCCAGCGAGCGCGCGATCGGCGTCAGCTCCACCAGCTCCACGCTGGCATGCACGCGTTGCTGCAGCGACGCCAGCAGATGCCGCACCAGCAGCAACGTGCGCGATGTCGCCGAACTGGTCGGTGACCCCACCAATGCAACCACCTTCAATGCAGAAGACATGAACTGCTCCTCGATAATGCCGAACTACCTCCGGCCGCACTTCGTCTTTTGTAGAGCCGAGCCATGCTCGGCTGCTTCCCGCCTTTGTAGAGCCGAGCCATGCTCGGCTGCCCCAGATCAGAACCGGTAACTGATCCGCCCATACCAATACGCCCCGACGTTGCCCAACACGTCGCCGTTGTCCCAGGTCGTCTCGATGCTGGCCACATCGGTAGCACTGCGCGCGTACTCCGGCACCTTGCGCGTGCGCTTGTCGAACACATTGTTGATCCCCAGCGCCGCGCTCCAGCCCGCCCCCAGCTCCACGCCGCCGGACAGGTTGGTCACCAGCACCGGCGGCTGTTTGTACTCCACGCCGTTGTTCAGGCGCTTGATCGGGCCGTAGTAGGTGAAATCGACGTTCGAGCGCCAGCGCCCGTTCTGCCAGCCCAGCCCGGCTACCTGGGTGTAGCTGGGCGTGCGGAAGCGCAGCGCGTATTCGCTGCTCTTGGTCAGCAGGTTGATGTTCGGCAGCCCCTGCAGCGCCGCCGGAATGTCGCTCACCTTCTGGATGGTGGTACGGCCGACGTTGGCCGCGTAGCTCCAGCGCAGCTTGCCCCACGCAGTGTCCTGGTTGGCTTCCAGGGTCAGCTCGACACCGCGCGTGCGGGTATTGCCCACATTGGTGAAGTAGCTGGCGTAGAACGCATCACCCGGCAGGATGCTGATGCCGGCGGAACCCAGCAGCGCATCGATGGTGTTCTTCTGCGCCGCGCTCAGCACCGTACCGCTGTTGTCGGTGATGCGCGCCGGATCCTGCGCGTTGTAGCCGATCTGGCTGGACTGGCCCAGCTGGCCACGGATGTCGATCTGGTACGCATCCACGGCCAGATGGAACGCCGGGCTCGGGTCCCAGGTCACGCCCAGGCTGTAGTTGGTGGCTTTCTCGGGCTTCAGCGGCGCAGCACCCAGCGCAACCGCCGCCGGTGAAGACACCTGCGCCACCAGCGTGGTCCCGCACGGGCAGCTGCCCGTGGCCTGGTAGTACTGTGCGCCCAGGCTGGGCGCATGGAAGCCGTTGCTGACCGTCGCGCGTACACCCAACGCGTCGGTGAAGTCGAAGCGCGTGGTCAGGCGGCCAGTGGACACGCTGCCGAAGTCGGAATGATCTTCCCAGCGCGCCGCGGCATCCAGATACCAGCGCGAGGTGATGTTGCTGGCCGCGCCCACATAGACCGCCTTGCTGTTGCGCGTCGCCTTCACCGCGTCGGCAGTCGAATAGCCGACGAAGGCTGCGGCACCGAAGCCGGTGTACGACTCCCACTGCCCGGCCCCGCGTTCGTACTGTTCGTGCTGGTACTCGGCGCCTGCGCTCACTTCCAGCGGCGACGCAAAGGCGGCCACCTCGAAGCCACGGCGCAGGTCGAGGTTGGCGATCCCCTGCTGGTAGTCCAGCTTGCCGTCATAGAAGTCAGTGGGCGAACCGGGATACGGCAGCGAGTAGTTCACCGAATTGCGGGTATAGGTGCGCACCGTGCTGCGGTTGCCGGTCAGGCTGGCGTCGTAATCCCAGCCCGCGATCTGCCCCTTCACGCCCGCAGTGCCGGTGTACTGCTTTTCCTTGGTCTCCAGCACCGGCAGGAAGCCATCGGGAAACACGCTCAGCACGCCGGGTGCCTTGTAGGTGGTGAAGATGGTCGCCGGCAGGCGGAAGTTCTGGATCGCCTGCGCGGTGCGGTCACTGGCCGTGGCGTTGGCGTAGAACTGCGCGCTCTCGCCCAGGCCATGGCCTGCATTCACTGCGAAAGCCCTCAACGCGTACGACGGCGAACTGAGGATGGTGTTGGCCTCGGCATCGCGGTTGGCCTCGGCCGGGTTCGGCGATGCACCCACCGGCAAGCGGTTGTTCGGGCGCAGTGCGACCCGGTTGCCGTTGGCATCTACTGCCGGATAGCTCAGGTAGCCATCGATGTAGCGGCGGGTGCGGATCGCGTGGTGCTGCCGCGTGTTCTCGCCGGACAGGTTGACGAAGCCATCCTGGCCCCACGGCAGCCCGACATTGGCGCGCACGCTGGTACGCGAACCATCACCATCGATGCTCTGCCCGCTCTCCACCGACACATCGCCACCGTGCGCCTGCGATTTCAGGATCACGTTGACCACGCCGGTGATCGCGTCCGAGCCATAGATGGCCGACGCACCATCACGCAGCACCTCCACGTGGTCGATGGCCGAGACCGGAATCAACGCCAGGTCGGCCCAGGCGTGGCCCGGAAAGCCACCACCGTTTGCGCCACTCACGTAAGCGCTGGCATTGCGGCGCTTGCCGTTCACCAGCACCAGCGTGTAGCCCGGTGACAGGTTGCGCAGCTGGTAGCCACGGATCAGGCTCTCCTGGTCGCTCTGGTAGCCGCCGATCTGGCTCAGCGACGGCAGCGCACGTTGCAGCGCTTCCAGCAGGTTGCCCTGCCCGGTCGCGGCAAGGTCCTCTGCAGAGATCACATCGATGGGCGTGGAACTGTTCTTCACCGTGCGCGTGCTGGTGCGTGAGCCGGTGACCACCACCGCATCCAGCGTGGACGCGGCCACGTTGGCCGTCGCGGCGGTGGCAGCAGGATCTGCGTCTGCTTCAGCCGCATGGCTGGGCGAGGCGGCAAGGATGGCTGTGATCAGAACAGCGAGAGTGCTCAGGACAGGGGCGTGGGCGGCAGGCATGGGGGCTCGTGGGGGGGCCGGAAACACGCTTCCATTCAAGGGCCTGTTCACCTGGTGCGACAGGCGCGATCGCGTCACCCAGCCGTAACATCCGGCCACCCACATGACCGCTGGTAATGACGTTAGGCGGCGCACACGCACAGGGTCCCCCACGGAGTCGGATCCCTTTCCATAGGAAAGGGCTCTGACCCCACGCACGCCTCCCCACCACCGGGTCAGAGCCCTTCCTGCGGAAGGGATCCGACCCCGGTTCCCATATGCCCGCCCGGCATCACCTCATGCCCGCGCATCACGCAACGCCACGCACCGCCACCCGTAGCATCAGGCCATGCCCAGCCCACCCGCCGATCCCACCGCGCCGCTCGTTGCCATCGTCGCCTGCCACGGCCAGGGGCTGTTCGAATTCGGCTGCGCGGTCGGCCTGTTCGCGCCGGTGCGGCCGGAACTCGGCGTGGCCTGGTACCGCACCCAGCTGTGCGCGGGCGAACCCGGTGCGCTGCGCATGCTCGGCAATGCGCAGGTGCAGCTTCCCTACGATCTCAGCGCGGTTGATGAGGCCGACATCATCGTCATCCCCGGTTGGCGCGAACCCAGCGAGCGCCCACCGCAGGCACTGCTCGATGCACTGATCCGTGCCCACGCACGTGGTGCGCGCATCGCCTCGATCTGCTCCGGTGCCTTCGTGCTGGCCTGGGCCGGGCTGCTCGATGGCCGCCAGGCCACCACCCACTGGCGCCTCACCGAAGCGCTGGCACGCGAGTTCCCACGCATCGACGTGCGCGAGGATGCGCTGTACGTGGATACCGGCAGCATCATCACTTCGGCCGGCTCGGCCACCGGCATGGACATGATGCTGCACATGGTGCGCAAGGATTACGGCGCGCGCGTGGCCAACCTGGTGGCCGAACGGCTGGTCCTGGCACCGTGGCGTGATGCCGGGCGCAGCCAGCGCGTCAGCCGCGCCATTCCCCACGGCGAGCCCACCCGCTTGGCAAAGCTGATGGAATGGATGCGCCGCAACCTGCGCGAGCCCCACTCGCTGGGCAGCCTCGCCGAGCAGGCCGCGCTCAGCCAACGCACGCTGCAGCGGCAGTTCCTGGACGCCACCGGCCTGTCGCCGATCGACTGGCTGATCCGCGAGCGCGTGGCTTTCGCGCGCGAGCTGCTGGAAACCACTGACCGGCCGCTGCAGTGGATTGCAGAACAGGCCGGCTTTGGTTCGCAGGAATCGTTCCGTCGGCACTTCCGCGGTCAGGTCGACGCGAGCCCTACCGAGTACCGCAGCCAGCATCGCGGCGGTCTCGGTGCCGACCGGTTGGTGGGCTGTTGATCCAGTGCGCGGAGCCAATCGCGGCGTGAGCAAAGCCTCACGACGGTCCGGGCTTGCGTGCGTATAGTGACGTGCGTCACAAGAAGCCCCTTCCATGCTCCATGCATTTGCTTACTCCAGCCGCATGTCGGCTGAGCTGTCCAATCAAGCCCTCCACCAGATCGTCTCGCAATCTGCCACGTTCAATCGCCGGGTGGACGTTACCGGTGCGCTGATCGTCGACGGGCAGCGGTTTTTCCAGTACATCGAAGGCCCGCCCGACGCCTTGGAAGCAGTCAAGCGCCGCATCCATGACAGCCGCTCGCATTCTGCCGTCGTGCCGGTACTGGACATGGCCATCAGCGCGCGTGCCGTTCCGTACTGGGCAATGACCCACATCGAGACCGGGCAGATCGTGGTGTCCGGCCTGGTGAATGCGCGCTGGGACGAGTTCGGCCACTCCATTCCGGGCATGGACCAGCTCGTCGGCCTGCTGCGTCCGCATTTTCCACGCGTCGGCACCGTCGGCGCGCCACGCGCAGCCGCCTGATAGACACTGAACCATCGCCTTGCACGCGCACGCCGACGCGGCCGCGCGTTGCGTCCAGGCGTCATCATCCAGATCTCCTTTCCCATCGTCTTCGCCACGCCCATCGCATGCCCGTACCCGCCCACCCTGTAACGGAAACACGCGCATCGCCTGCCGACCTGTTCGAGATCGTCGTCGTGCGTGCAGGCACCGTCCTGTTCGCCATCGACATCCAGGCAGCGGTCGAAATCCGCGGTCCGGAGGCATTCGGCCCTGCAGACCGCAACGGCAGGCCGACCCTGGAAGTTCGTGGGCAGCCATTACCCGTCGTCGACCTGCGCCGCATGAGCGGCCAACCGGCATTCGAGGGTGGCAGCCCGGCCATGCTGTTGATCAACGCCGGCACCGCAACCCTGGCGCTGGCCGTGGACGAAGTGCTGGAGATCGAGACGCCGGACGCGAGCGCGAACACCCCCGAGCCTGCAGCGGGCCAATCGTTCTGCTTCTGCAGCCGGCACATTCAACTCGATCCGGCGCGCTCGGCTGCACTGATCGAACCGGCGGCACTGCTGGGCGCACTTGCCGCGCCGGGTTGACCGGCGGCGTCTCAGGATCGTCCTGCCAAACCACGGTTTCGCAGCCTCCAGCACTGCGCGGCAAAGCCGATCACGAACACCACCAGGCAGGCCAGCAGCGTGTGCAGCACCACCGGGGCCATCGGCGCCGCCGCAATCGGATGCGCTGCCGGCAGGCGGGTCAGCGTTTCGTTGACGCCGGGCACCAACGAGAGCAGGAAGCTGAACGACAGTGCGAAGGTCGACAGGTAACGCGCGGCGCGCCCCAGCCAGCGCAGCCGCGCGGCCAGCACGCCGCCGAATGCCACCAGCAGCACGATCACCCCGAATGCGTGGCCGGCGTTGATCCCGCCCGTGCTGGACACGGTGAACGAGGTGGCCACCGACAGCACCAGCCCCACCAGGTACAGCTTGCCCGCGCGCGTGGCGGGATCGATTGCGCGGTGGCGAATGAAGGCATACAGGCCACTCAACACCGGGATCAGGCTGACAGCGGTATGGATCACGCCAAGTGTGGACAGAGGGTGGGACATGGGACATCTCCAGGGACAGAATGAACCTACTAGTAGGTAGGCATAGGACTCAAAAAGAAGGCCCGCGTCGCCGCAGGCCCACCACACATTTCTCAGGACGCCGCGCTCACCCGCGCGATCGCCAACCGCGCCAGTGCCGCGAAGGTCGCCGCATCACCGAAACCGCGCGCGGCCAGCATCGCGCCGTGCACCGATGACATGAACGCCTTGGCCTCATCGGCCGCCGAGCCCTGCAACTGCAGTTGGCCCATCGAAACGCCCTTCTCCAGCGTCACTGCCAGCCAACCGCTCAGGTCCTCGAAATGGCCGCGCACTTCCTCAGCGATCTCTGCCGGAATCATCGGCGCTTCGGCGGCCAGCATCGCGCAGATGCAGAACGAGGACGTACCCCCTGCAATGCAGCTGGACCAGTAATCCACATAGGCGTTGAGCTCCTGCAGCGGGTCGGCCAGCTGCCGGTCCAGCAGCGCCAGGCCTTCGCGCGCCTCGGCCCGGTACAGCTCGACCACCGTGCGCACCAGATCCGCCTTGCTGGGGAAGTGGTGATGGATGCTGGCCTTGCTGATGTTCACCCGCGCCGACACGTCGGCGTAGCTGAAGCCGTTGTAGCCACCGGCTTCCAGCAGCGCACGGGCATGCGCCAGGATTTCCTGGGCCTTGGGCGAGAGCGACTGTTTCATGGAAATAAACCTACTAGTAGGTAGACGGCCTGTCAACCCCTCTCTGCTGCACCCGCCAGGCATCATTCCCGGCAGAGCCGGCCGCTGGCCGGCTTGCTGGCAACGTGACCTTCGATTGCCCCTCAATGCGAAGACACGTATACCGCATCGGCTGGCGGAGGTGGCAGCGCGAAACTGCGCCGCATCCGCGCGACCTCGGCCGCCGGCGGCAACGCGAACAGGCGCTTGAACTCACGGTTGAACTGCGACGGGCTGGCATACCCCACCGCCAGCGATGCCGCTTCGGCAGTCATCCCCTGCCGCAGCATCAGCAACCGTGCCTGGTGCAGGCGGGTCGACTTCACGTACTGCTTCGGCGACGTGCCGGTAATCGCGCGGAAGTAGTCGTGGAAGGTCGCCACACTCATGCCCGCTTCGGTGGCCAGTTGCCCCACGTCCAGGGTGGTGGCATATCCGGCATGGATCGTCCGCAGCACTCTGCCGATGCTGCCGAAGCGCCCGCGCATGGCCAGCGCCTCGCGCATTGCGCCGCCCTGTGCACCCGTCAGCACGCGGAAGTACACCTCACGCACCAACGCAGGGCCGAGCACGGCAGCCTCCAACGGTTCAGCCAGTGCCTCCAGCAGGCGCAGCACCGTGGCCTGCATCGGCGCCTGCATCGGACTGGACATCATGCTCTGCGCCGGTGTCGCCGGGGTGCCCTCCTGTTCACCCAGTTCGATCAGCAGATCCGCCGCCAGCTGCAGATCCAGATGCAAATAGATCGCCAGCAGCGGCGCCTGGGCCGACGCATCGGTTTCCATCGTGAACGGCACCGGCACCGACACTGCCAGATAGTGCTGCGCGTCGTACTGGTAGACCTGCCCGCCCAGATAGCCACGCTTCACCCCCTGGCAGACGATCACGATGCCGGGGTCGTACAACACCGGCGTGCGCGCCAGTGGCCGGTCCGATCGCAGCAACCGCACCCCCGGCAGGCGCGTGAGCGTATAGCCCTCCTCCACCGCCAGCGTCTTCAGCAGGCCGACCATGCGCGCCTGCACCTGCCGTTGCAGGGAATCGACCACAGGCACAGGCACTCCAGAGGAATAGGCAAGAATGGCCGAATCCTAGGCCTGTGACCCCGGTCGTTCAAGAACTAACGTGCAAGCCCTGCCCACCACGAACGCCCCCTCATGCCCCCTTCCCGCTTTCTCCTCATCACCGGTGTCAGCAGTGGATTCGGCCGCGCCCTTGCCCAGCAGGCCCTGCTGGCCGGCCACCGCGTGGTCGGCACCGTGCGCAACGAAACCGACCGCCAGGTACTCGAAGCGCTCGCTCCCGGCCGCGCATTCGGTCGCCTGCTGGACGTAACCGATACCGCCGCCATCAATGCGCTCGTCGCCGATATCGAAACCAACATCGGAAGCATCGACGTGCTGGTCAACAACGCTGGCTACGGCCACGAAGGCATCCTCGAAGAATCCACGCTCGCCGAGCTGCGGCAACAATTCGAGGTGAACGTGTTCGCTCCGGCCGCGCTGATCAAGGCCGTGCTGCCGCACATGCGCGCCCGGCGCCGCGGCCATATCCTCAACATCACCTCCATGGGCGGTTTCATCACGATGCCGGGCATCGCGTGGTACTGCGGCAGCAAGTTCGCGCTGGAGGGCATCAGTGAAGTGCTTGGCAAGGAAGTCGCGCCGTTTGGTATCCACGTCACGGCCGTCGCGCCGGGTTCCTTCCGCACCGACTGGGCAGGCCGCTCGATGGTGCGGGCACCGCGCAGCATTGACGACTACGACGCATTGTTCGATCCCATCCGCAACGCGCGTGAGGCGAAGAGTGGCCACCAGCCCGGTGATCCAGTGAAGGCTGCGCAGGCCATGCTGCAGGTCATCGACAGCGACGCTCCTCCCCGCCACTTGCTGCTGGGCAGTGATGCACTGCAGCTGGTGAGGGCAAAGCTGGCATCGATGGCCGGTAGCATCGACGCGTGGGAACAGCTGAGCCGTTCGACCGACGGCGTAGCGTGAGATCTTGAGGCCGCCGATGCCCTCACCGGCGGCCTCCCCCTGCCCGCTCAGTCTTCCTGCACCAGCTTGAACTCGCGCAGCAGGCCACCGATCTGGGTCTTGTCCAGCTTGTTCATCAGCAGATTGCGCAGGAACGCAGGCCCGGGAATGTCCAGTTCCTTGCCATCGCGCAGGCGACCGGTGGCGGCCAGCAGCGAGCGCACGTCATACGTGGAATTGAACACCTCCGGCACGCCGCGCTCGATCCCCAGCAGGGTGTACACCGCTTCCATCGGCGTGCGCACCGAATATTCGGTGGTGAAGATGCAGTCGCGCTGCTTCGATTCGGCAAACTGGCCGATGAAGGCGAAGTTCACCGCACCGTCCGGCACCACGTCCGGGCGGTCACCGGCCTGGCGTGGCATGAAGAACGCCGTGATGTACGGCATCATCACCGGCACCGTCTTCGCACCGGTCGCGGCCAGCGCATCAATCTCTTCCACCGGCACGCCCAGGTGGTACAGCCACTCGCGGGTGATCTCCTCGCCGGTGCACTCCTGCATCGGCTTTTTCACATAGTCGCCCGGCGTATCCACAAACAGCGAGTACACCCAGACCACGATCTGGTCCTTGGGCTGGTTCTTGAAATGCGGCTGGCGGTTCACCGTCCAGCTCATCAGCCAGCGCGAGTCGCGCACGCTGACGATGCCGCCGGTCACTACCTTGCCACTGAACGGGTCGCGCTTGGCGATCTTCTGGATGTAAGCCGGAATGCGCGCATCCAGCGTCGTCACTGTCGCCGATTCCCACTTGGTCTGCGGGATATGCGCGCCGAACACATCCGGGCGCCCGAACGCCGCATCCTTCGCGGCGATGCGGCGCCACAGGTCCCAGGCCGGCGCCGGTCCTTCGTTCAAACGCGCCGCGGTGTGGTGATCGCCATTATCCGAGTTTTCGGTCAGCGAACCGATCGTCATGAAAACAAGATCATCGGCGCCCAGATCCACGCCATCGGCTACACCATCACGCATCCAGTGGATACGCGTGGCCTGCTTGCGGCCCGGCTGCAGATCGAAGTCGACGTCGGTCACCTCGGTGCCGTACTGGAACACCACGCCCTGGTCCCGCAACCACTTCACCAGCGGCAGCACCAGCGATTCATACTGGTTGTACCGGGTGAACTTCAACGCCGAGAAATCCGGCAGGCCGCCAATGTGGTGGATGAAGCGATGCAGGTACAGCTTCATCTCCAGCGCTGAGTGCCACTCCTCGAACGCGAACATGGTGCGCCAGTACAGCCAGAAGTTGCTGTCCAGGAAGTCGCGGCCTAGCACCTCGTCGATGCGCTTGTTCTCCATCTCCTTCCGGGTGGCCAGGAACAGCGCGATGATGTCCTTCTGGGCCTGCTCGGTCAGCGTGAACAGGCCATCAGTGTGCGCATCTTCGCCGCGATTGATGGTGGCACGCTGCAGCGAATAGTTCGGGTCGTCCTTGTTCAACCAGTAGAACTCGTCCAGCACGCTGGCATCTTCAATCTCCAGCGACGGAATTGAGCGGAACAGATCCCACAGGCACTCGAAGTGGTCTTCCATCTCGCGGCCGCCGCGGATCACGAAGCCCTTCTCCGGCACCTTCAGGCCATCCAGCGCGCCGCCAGGAATCTGCTGCTGTTCAAGGATGGTGATGCGTTCACCGGCCATGCGCCCGTCGCGCACCAGGAATGCGGCGCCGGCCAGCGAGGCCAGGCCCGAGCCCACAAACTAGGCGCGCTTGCCATCCACACCGGCCGGCTTGCGCGGGCGCGCGAAAGCTTCGTAGTTGCCACTGCTGTAATACATGCGTTGCACCTTCCTGGAGGGGGTCATCAGGAACCGGCAGCGGAATGACACAGCCATCCGATGCAGGTCATGACCCTACTCTAGCGCCGAACCGGTCTATCGTTTCCTGCACGCAGGCTGCGACGGAATGACGCAGCCGCGTCAGAGCGTCCTTCCCAGCAGCATGCCTGGCCAGCCGTCCACGTTGAACGGCGCGATGCGCGTATACCCGCAGGATTCATAGAAGCGCACCAGGTCGCCGCTGCCTCCGGCGTAGCAGTCCACACGCAGATGGTCGACACCGGCAGCGCGCGCCTGCTCGTCGGCAAACGCCATCAGGCGGCGGCCGATGCCACGCACGCGCACATCACGCGAGGCCACCAGAACCCGCACATACAGCTCCGGCCCGGTGGGGGCCGGCACATAGGGCATCGACTCGCCCAGTGCAAGGAACGCCCGCACGTCGCCCTGCTCGTTCTGCGCCACCCATGCGCCTGGCAGTGCACACGCCTCGGTGACCTGGGCAATCCGGCGCGGCATCGTCGACCACGGTTCGCTGCCCCATTGCTGCACATTGCCGATCGACACGAACCACTCGATCACCTCGTCAAAGAGCCCCAACACTGCGGGGGCATCGGCCGCGCTGGCGCGGCGGATGTTCAAGGCGTCCTTTCCGGTTTCAGTCATGGGTTCCGCTCCTGTCATACCACGCTCCCCAACCCTGGAAAACAGGGGGAGCATCGGCCGGTTCAACCAGTCTAGCGCGTACCCCAGCGTGGCCACCTGTACCGGACCAAAGCAGTCGGAAGTCCATGTGACTTCCAGCGCGCCGCCAGGAATCTGCTGCTGTTCCCAGTGTCGCAGGTGCGTACAGACTCGATGCTTCATCAACCGCGTGGAGCATCCCCTCCGGCAATGAACCAGCGCTGGAACCCCTCGACCGCATCCGGCATCAGGGCGCGGGCGCGTTCACGCACCAGCACTTCGGCGTCGCGCATCGCGCTGATCGCATCCGGCCGCGCGCACAACGCCATCGCCACATCCGACGCGTCCAGCATCGCCAGGTTCACGCCCACGCCCACCGGAGGCATCAGATGCGCCGCATCGCCGATCAAGGTCACGCCATCGCGCGGGGTCCAGCAAAAATCCGCTGGCAGGCTGTAGATCGGCCGCCGCACGAAGTCCGTGCAGGCCTCCAGCAGGCGCCGAAGGTTCGTGGCCCACCCGGTATAGCAGCCTGTCACCAGCGTCCGTATGCCGTGCTGCGCGATCTGCGCGTCAAGCCACTCGGAAGAGCGCTTCAGCGCCGCATACACGCAGAGCCGATCGCGGCTGTTGCGTTGCACGAACAGGGCCTCCTCGCCGCCAAAGCAGAACAGGCTGCCCTGCCCGACCATCGCTGCGATGTCCGCAGCAGGCTGTGCGATCCAACCTTCGAAGAAGGTAATGCCGGTGGGCACCGGCTGGCACGTACTCAAGGCCGCGCGCACTTTCGACCACGCACCATCGGCACCGATCACGATGTCCGCCTCGCGCTGCACGCCGTTGGCGAATCGCAGGCCGTGGCCGTTCGCCTGTGCAGATACCAGCGCGGTCAGGCTGTGGCCCCACTGCACCGTGTCCGCCGGCAGCGCGTCCAGCAGCAGCTGGCGCAGGTCGCCGCGGTCGATCTCCGGCTTGTCCTTGCTCCCTTCCGGCCCGAACCCGCCGGTGGTGATCTCCCCGGACCACGGGTCGCCCATCCGCGCCTCCTGCCCCTCATGCCGCGCCACCGCACGGAAGGCCTCCAGCAGGCCCGCGCGCTGCAGCGCCACCTGCCCGGAATCGTCGTGCAGATCCAGCGTGCCGCCCTGTGTGCGCTGCTGCCCGGATGCTTCGCCCTCGTACACGCTCACGCGGTGACCGCCCCGATGCAGGATGAGCGCAGCGGTGAGGCCAGCGGGGCCTGCGCCGATGACGGCAATACGGGGAGGGTGCTCCATGGGGCGATCCAGGTTAGTTGATACGTCAACCGTATGCCGCAAGGGTTGACATGTCAACCATTGCCCGGCAACGTTCGGCCATGACCTCCCCCAGCATCACACCCGACGAATGGGCCACCTGGCGCGGCTTCCGGCGCATGGCAGAAATCACCTCGGGCCGCATCGTCCAGGACATCACCCGCAGCACCGGGCTCTCAAGGGCCGACTTCATCGTGCTGATGGAGCTGAACCAGTCCAAGGATCGCTGCCGCCGCCAGCGCGAACTGCTGGACTACCTGGAATGGGACAAGACGCGCCTCTCGCACCAGCTGACCCGCATGGCGGGCCGTGGCCTGATCGAACGCGATACCGACAGCGAAAACGTCGTAGTGATCCGCATGACCACAGAAGGGCACGCGCAGCTGCGCGCGGCACGGCCGGTACACGCCGCCGGTGTCCGCCGGTATTTTCTCGACCATCTCTCCGCGGATGATCGTGCCGCACTGCAGCGGATCACCGACAAACTGCATGCCGCCCTTCAGGACGCGGAGAACTGAGCCATCGCCCCGGTAGTGCCGGCCGCTGGCCGGCAACTGCACGCACCCAACGCCACCGGGATGCCGGCCAGCGGCCGGCACTACCACGCGAGGGCGTTCGTGGCGGGTTTGACATGCAGGCATTTACCTGCATATAGTCCACTCGAGGGCGGCGCCTGCCAGCCCATCGCGAGGAAACTGCAATGGTGGATATCGCACACAGGGTCGGCATCAAGGCCCCCGCAAGCCAGGTGTACCAGGCGCTGGCCACCCCCGAAGGCGTGGCCGCCTGGTGGGCCGAAGACGCGCACGGCGACCGCGAAGCCGGCGGCACGGTCAAGGTCCGTTTCACCAACAACGGCCAGGAAATCGGCGCCATGGAGATGAAGCTTGAGCAGCTTGTTCCAGGCGAGCTCGTGCTGTGGCGGTTCCACGCCGGCCCCGCCGAATGGATCGGCACCCACGCGCGCTTCGCGCTGAAGCAGGAAGGCGACTACTGCATCGTGCTGTTCACCCACGAAGGCTGGAAGGAACGTGTCGAGTTCACCTCCCACTGCAGCACCAAGTGGGCGGTGTTCCTGATGAGCCTGAAGGCACTGCTGGAAACCGGCAAGGGCCAGCCCAACCCACACGACGTCAGGATCGACAACTGGAATTGAAGACCTCCCCATGGCGGTAGACCACGTACGCGACGCAGACAAGGTGTTCAAGGCACTGGCCGATCCCACGCGCCGCACGCTGCTGGATCTGCTCTGCAAGGACAACGGGCAGACGCTGGGCCAGCTGTGCGAACACCTGGACATGGCCCGGCAATCGGTCACCCAGCACCTGGGCCTGCTGGAAGACGCCAACCTGATCAGCACCGTGCGCCGTGGCCGCGAGAAGCTGCACTTCATCAACCCGGTGCCCCTGCATGAAGTCTACGAACGCTGGGTACGCAAGTTCGAGCAGCAGCGCCTGAGCCTGCTGCATGACCTGAAACGCGAACTGGAAGGAGAATGACGATGTCCGCAGAGTCAACCCGCTTCATCCACGTGATCTATATCGCGTCCACGCCACAGAAGGTGTTCGAGGCCATCACCCGCCCCGAGATCGCCAGTCGCTACTGGGGCCACGAGAACGTCTCGGACTGGAAACCGGGCTCGCGCTGGCAGCACGTGCGTGCAAATGAAACGCGCTCGGTCGAGCTGGTCGGCGAAGTGGTGGAAAGCACCCCGCCCTCGCGCCTGGTCATCACCTGGGCAGCCGCCTCGCAGGCCGACAATCCCGCTGCCTACAGCCGCGTCACCTTCGACATCGTGCCCTACCAGGACATGGTGCGGCTGACGGTTACCCATGAGGAACTGGAACCCGGCAGCGGCATGGATACCGGCATCCGCCAGGGCTGGCCGATCGTGCTGTCCAGCCTGAAGTCGCTGCTGGAGACGGGCAAGGGGCTGGATGTGTTTGCGAAGCCGAACTGAGTCGTGCCGCAATCGGCGGCGGAGCGCCATCCGCCGCCAGCGCTCCCTGGCCGGTCAATCGCTCAATCTGCGCGAACGTCCATAACTGCCATGCACATCCTGCTTGATCCAATCGGCCAGCAGGCGCAGGTAGCCGTCGGTGATCCGCGTCGACACCCGGTTGCCCTCGGCATCGGTGCGGAACTCGACCATGCCGTGGTCGGTATCCGGGAACAGGTAGGTGTCGATCGGTTGCCCCGATACGCGCAGGCGCCCCAGGATGCTGCGGGTGGCTGTAATCGGCGCGGCGCGGTCCTGCTCGGCCAGCACCCACAACAACGGCACCTTCAGGCGGCGCAGCGCGGCCTCGGCGTCGTAGTCCCAGATCAGCTCCAGGTTGTCGAAGCGCGCGCGACCGATCCGGCGCAGGTCAGCGTCACTCATGCGCAGCATGTCGCCGCTGTATTCGCCGCTGATGTTCTTTGCCCACGGTGCGGCACCGATCTGCGTACGCACCTTCGCCAGCGCCTCGAACCCTTCATTGAAATGCGTGCGCATCAACTGCGCGGTCGCGTCTGAAAGCTGGCCGACCTGCTTCATCGCCGTTGCATCCAGCTGCATGCGCCGTGCCTCCTCGAACAGCTGCTCGCGGTCCTCCTCGATCGGCGACACCACCAGCCCGAAACCGATCGCCACGAAATCCGCCTGCGAGCGCGTCGCCGCAAGCGGTGCGATCCACCCGCCCTGGCTGCCACCGAAGTAGCCGGCGCGGCCGAACCGGCCTCTCGCCAGTTCGCGCGCCTTGGCAAGCGCCGCCGCTGCATCGTCAGCCAGCAGCTCGAAGTTCTGGGTGTACTCGCCTTCCGAATCGCCGGTGCCACGCTTCTGGTAGGCGAACACCGAGATTCCCTGCGCCACCAGCATGCGCTGGTAGATGGCCGCCACTGCCATCGTGCGTTCCGAGCCGTGCACCAGCACCACCAACGGCCGCTTGGGGTCGGCCGGGCCGGCCGGTTCGATCAACTGCCCGACCAGCTTGGCTCCCGCACTGCTGAAGGTCGTCTCGGTATCGCGGGTCGGCAGTCGCTGCCAGCGCTGCGTCGCTCCCGCAGGCGACCTGAAGCTGACCACATCGTCGCTGCAGCTCACCGGCGCGCTGGCATCACCGGTGGCGCCACGTCGCCCGTCCAGCATCAGATAGCGCTGGCCTGTGGCCGGCGCCGCAGCGGGTGCGCCCAGCACCACGATGTTGCCTTGCCCGTCACCGTAGGCACTGACCGTGCACAGCTCGGCGGCTGCAACCGGCAGCCCCGAACACACCAGCACCGCGCTCAACAACGAACGACTCCTCCACCCTGCCATGCCCTTCCCCGTTTCGATGAACCTGCGTCGTGCAGGTGCCGGGCGCAGCCTAGCGCGTTCGTTCGCCAGATTCATGCTGCATCTGCTTACTGTTGGCCTCTCCCATGGCCATACTGGGCGGACGATACGAACTTCAGAGCGCACGATGCACACACATGTAGAACAGATCGGCAGCACCCGCGTCCTGCGCAGCGCCGATACAGGCCCGCTGCTGGATGGCAACGCCCTGCGCGACCTGGTCGGCGATGCCCTTGGGCACCAAGCCGAGTGGATCGCCGTGCCGGTGCAGCGCCTATCGGCAGACTTCTTCGAGCTGCGCTCCGGCATGGCCGGGCAATGGCTGCAGATGCTGGTGAACTACCGCCTGCACTTCGCCGTCCTGGGCGATGTCAGCGCCTACCGCGCACAGAGCGAATCGCTGGACGCGTGGATCACCGAATGCAACCGCGGCCGCGACGGCTGCTTCGTGGCCGGCTGGGGCGCCCTGCTGGCGCGCCTTTCGGCCCCCGCCAGCGCCGGCTGAACGCCGCCCCCACGCTCACCCTCGCCAAACCTGGTTCCGACTGCACTCCGACGCCGCCCGCCACAGCATCACCCGCGGGCTCCCCAGGCGACGTTCGATGCGCGCTTCAGACGCAGATTCCCTGCACAGCAAAGTGGCGGCGGTCACTCTCGGTTTCTGGGTGATGAAGATCGCCGCCACCACCCTCGGCGAGACTGCGGGTGACCTGCTGTCGATGACGCTCAACCTCGGTTACGTGGCCAGCTCGGCCATCCTGCTGGCGATCTTTGCCGGCCTGCTGGGCATGCAGTTGTCGGCGCGGCGCTTCCACCCAGTGCTGTTCTGGTCGGTGGTGCTGGCGACCAGCACCGCCGGCACCACCCTGTCCGACCTGATCGACCGCACGCTCGGCCTGGGCTACGCCACCGGCGCCAGTCTGCTGGCCGGCTGCCTGGCGCTGGTGCTGCTGGCTTGGCGGGTGTCGGAAAAGTCGATCTCGGTCAGCAACATCGCATCGCGCCGCGCCGAAGGCTTCTACTGGACCGCCGTGCTGTTCTCCAACACGCTCGGCACCGCGCTGGGTGATTTCCTCGCCGACGATTCCGGGCTGGGCTTCACCGGCGGCGCACTGCTGATCGGCACCCTCATCGCGCTCACCGCACTGGCCAGCCGCATCAAGGGCATCGACCGGGTCATCCTGTTCTGGATCGCCTTCGTGCTCACCCGCCCGTTCGGTGCCACCTTCGGCGATCTGCTCACAAAGCCGCTGAAAAAGGGCGGCCTGGGCTTCGGCACAGTCGGCTCGTCGCTGGTGCTGTTCACCCTGCTCGCCACGCTGGTGGCACTGCCGATGCTGCAGCGCAAGGCGCAGCCAGCCAGCTAGCGCGCCGTCCAGCCCCCATCCACCGGCAGCGCCGTTCCGGTGATCTGCGCCGCAGCGTCCGAGGCCAGGAACACCACCGTCTCACCCAGCTGATCGGGCGTCACGAACTGCAACGACGGCTGCTTCTCAGCCAGCAGCGCACGCGCGGCGGTCTCCTGATCCGTGCCTTCGCGCTCGGCCAACGCGGTGATCTGCTGCTCGACCAGCGCCGTCCGCACCCAGCCCGGGCAGATCGCATTGGCGGTAATGCCGGTACCCGCATTCTCCAGCGCGGTCAGCTTGGTGAAGCCCACCACGCCATGCTTGGCCGCCACGTAGGCCGACTTGTTCACCGAGCCCACCAGCCCGTGCACCGACGCAATGTTGATGATGCGGCCGGCGCCCTGCTGCTTCATGTGGGGCAAGGCCGCCGCCGTTGCATGGAACACCGCCGAGAGATTCAGCGCCAGGATCGCGTCCCACTTCTCGACGGGGAATTCCTCGATCGACGCCGTGTGCTGGATGCCGGCGTTGTTTAACAAGATGTCGATGCGGCCCATCGTCGCGACGGCGTGGTCGATCATGCCGCGCACTGCCTCGCCACGGGAAAGATCGGCACCGTCATGCGCCACCCGTACGCCGAACTCGGTTTCCAACCGGGAACGAATGCGCTCGATCTCCGCCGCATCGCCGAAGCCGTTCAGCACGATATCGGCGCCTTGCCGCGCCAGCGCGGTGGCAATGCCAAGACCGATACCGCTGGTGGAGCCGGTGACCACCGCAACCTTTCCACTGAACATGGGTGAGTTTCCATCGGGGGTAGGACGCCAGTGTAGCGTTATCGGCCTCCGCACCCTCCTCCTATGTGCCCACGTCCAACGAGTACGCCAGCAGGAACTCCCTGGCGTACTCATTCCCCGCCTGCGCCGAAGCGCGGATCAGGTACACCGCACGTGGCACGTCGCTGGGGACACCCTTGCCATGGAACAACGCCAGGCCAAATTCGTACATGGCCGACGGATAGCCGGCCTCCGATGCCCGCTCAAAATGCGCGGCCGCCCGCATGACGTCCTGCTCGACGCGGTCACCGGTCAGCAGGCACAGCCCTACCGCATGGATCGCCGGCATATAGCCCTTCTCTGCGGCCTGCTTGAGAGCCGCGAAGCTGTCCGCCTCGGCATGTGCGTGGTCCTCCCCCACAGGCATTGAGGAAGAGAGAAACAACGCTTCGGCACAGCCGCGTGCAAGCTGCGGAGCCAACAGCCGCCGCGCCTCGGCAATGTCACCACGGTCGAGCACCGCATCGAAGTCGGTCGTGAGCTGGGTTGGCATGTTCGTCATGGCACAGGCTTCCTTCCTGTTCGCGGGCAACCATTCGCCCGGCTGACAGTATGCCTGCACCAGGCCAGGGCATTGCGCCAGCCCCACAAGACCGGGTGACCAGAAGACTCTCCGCGTCCATCGATGTTGGCCCTATAGTCAACGCCATCCACCCAAGGATGGCCCGATGAACCCCTGCAACGCCCTACTGCCTGCCGCCCTGATCGCGCTGCTCGCTCCCGCCACCAGCGTGGCCGCACCGGCCGCACAACCGGCCACACCGCTCACCACCGGCAGCGTGCGGCTGGATATTGCCAGCGGCCGTGTCGAGGGCGATGTCTGCATGTCCAACCTCCCAGCCGAATCAAGGGGCGCGTTCGTACTCAACGCCGGCCTGAACGTCGCGCGGGTCACAGATGGCGAGGGTAAACCGGTCGGGTTCGATGGCTGGTACGACCCGGGCGTGGATGGCGAGGCGCGCGTCTACACCCTGGCCGAGCCCACCGCCACGCTCTGCGTGCAGTACGTGGGCGCGTTCCCGCTGTACCCGAAGCACGATGCCCTGGGCGACTTCAAGGGCATGATGGCCTTCAACGGCGACAGCGCCCGTTTCACCGAACAGTCCGCGTGGCTGCCGCAGGCATTCGACCCCAAGGCCCGCGTGCGCAGCAACGAAAGCCGCTACGACCTGCAGGTGGACTGCGCCGGCTGCCGCTTCCTGTATCTCAACGGCAGCCCGGCCATCGAAGGCGCGCAGGGGCGATTCCGCAGCGACAACGCGCGGCCGATCCTGTTGTTCGGCGGCAGCGGCCCGATCACCCGCACCGCGCAGGTCACGATCCTCAACGAGACCCTGCCCACGGCCAAGGTCGATGCACTGTCCAGCACGGTGCAGAAGGTAGCCGACGTGCACAGCCGCTACATGGGCATGCCGCTGGCCGACCGCCCCACCTTCCTGCGCATGGTCACGCTCAACCAGATCGAGCGCGATCGCGAAGGCAGCGAATGGGGCTTTGCCACCTGGCCCACCATCGCCATGAGCGGCAGCATCGGCAACGTGGCCGACTCGCTGCTGGCCGGGGGCGAGCAGGCCGAACGGCGCGTGCAGTACATCGCACACGAAATGGGCCATTACTATTTCGGCACACTGAACCGTCCGCAGGGGCCGTATTTCTGGGTGCTGCTGGAGTCCAGCGCCGAGTTCCTGTCGATCAAGGCGCTGCGCGAGATCAGTGGCGATGCCGCGGCCGATCGCTATATTGCGCGACTGCAATCGGCCATCGACACGCAGGACAAGCCGTTGCCAGCATTCGATGCCATCGACGGCAACTCCGATCTGGGCGAGATGTATCGCTACGTCTATGCCCCCTTGCTGTTGCTCTCGCTGGAGAAACAGGTGGGCGAAGCGAAGATGCAGGCCTTCATGCGCGGGCTGCTGGCCGCGCCGTCGCCGAGGAACTGGGCCGAGCTGCAGGGCATTGCGCTGAAGGCCGGCATCGATGGCAAGACCTGGGAGCGCTGGCGGGCAAGCTGTGTGGCTGGCGGCAGGCAGAGGTGCCAGTAGATCCACGTCATGCGTGGATTAACTCCCTCAACGCCCGCACAACTGAATCGCCCACCACCGTGTCCAAGGCAACTCGCCCCCTGTCCCCTCCATTTGCCAATCAGCGCCGCTGATGTCCCCGCGCAATCAGAAGAACAGACCCGCCTGATCCACAGTCGCCAGTGGATTGGCCTTCCGCACCGCCTCAAGGAACAGCAGGAAGTCGCGGTTGAACAGCGTCAGGTTGTTGGTGAACGTCACGCACTTTCTGCCCGATGCTTTGCTGAAGCACACCTGCCAGACATAACGTCCGTAGATCTTGTCGGAGGTGCGAGTGACTGAGTTGATCTGCGAAAGCGGAACCGCCGTGGGCACCGGCCCACGCCGCAGGTAAAAGGACGCCGCATCAAAGAAGTAGTGCTCCCGATCCTCTTTTCCATCCACCATCACCAGGGTCATGGACTTACCGGAAATCCGGCGAGGGGGATTCAAACGCAGCCCGGATCCCAACCCGGAACGCGCGGTCGCTGACATTCGCCGAAGAATGAACCAGAGGATCACCAACGGAAGTGCCGCGAGGACAACGAGGGCAACAGCCTTCAAAACAGATTCCAGTGCGCCGGGCACACAGATCTCCTGGATGAACGTTCAACATGGGCGACGACCCGCTCGCCGGGCCTAATAGATCCACACCATGCGTGGATGCTATCGCCTTATCGCCCCATTACTTTCAACGATGATGGGCTTCATCGGGTGCAGAAAGCCATTGTATCCACTGTCGTCGGCCCTACTGACGCTGTTGCAACGCAACCCTTGACTCACCAGATCTGCTCCAGATCCCCGTCGCTTCTCCCGATGCCACAGCGTGAAATGTCGCCTACGCCCCGCCGGGATGGGTAGAATTGGCCATATCGTGTCGTATAAGGCCATGCCATGGAACACCCTCTTGTCGAGGTTCAGGGCGCTGCCCAAGCGCTCAAGGAATTTGCCGAAGCCCGTGATTGGGCGCAGTTCCACTCCCCCAAGAACCTTGTCATGGCCCTCTCTGGTGAAGTCGGAGAGCTGAACGAAATATTCCAGTGGATGACCGAGGCCGACTCCTTCAAGGCAGCGTCTTCAGAAGCCACCGCCAAGGCCGTGCGCGATGAGATCGCCGATGTAGCCCTGTACCTCATCCGGCTGTCGGACGTGCTCGGCATCGATCTGAATGAAGCCGTCAGCAGCAAGCTGGTCATGAATGCCGCCAAGTACCCGGTCGATCTCTCGCGTGGCGTCAGTACCAAGTACAACAAGCTGGCGCAGCCATGATCGTTTATCAGGCGGACAAGGACGCCTTCCTTCGCCACTGCAACAATGAGGAGATCGAGGAAGTCATCCTCGCCAGCTACAAGGCAGCGACGAGCACCAAGGTCAGCGATTCTGAGGTCAATTCCTGGCGTTCCTCACTAGGATACGTTGCTCGCGCGCTGAACCACCCCTCCATTCCTGGGGACATCGGCGTGGCGGTGGAGTTCATTCTTCCGCAATCGCGAAAGCGCATCGATGTTGTCCTAACCGGTCACGCCGCAGATGGGTCGCCTCACGTCATCATCGTAGAACTTAAGCAATGGTCGGCGATCAAGCCTTCCGCACGCGACGCCATGATCGAGCTACGCCCGGGAGACATGCGCGTCCATCCCAGTTATCAGGCGTGGTCCTATGCTGCCTTCTTGGAGGGCTTCAACGAAGCTGTCCATGAAGGCAAGCTCCAGCTTCACCCCTGTGCCTATCTGCACAACTATGCGCGGGACGGCGTAATCGACTCGCCGCACTACCAGCCCTACATCCAGCGTGCGCCGCTCTTTCTGAAAGGCTCATCTGACCTCGAGGATCTGCGCACTTTCATTGGCCAGTACACCGGCAAGGGTAACGGCCTGCCTGTACTGGCCGAACTGGACAGCGGGCGCATTCGACCCTCCAAGGCACTCGCCGACGAAGTGTATCGGCTGCTGTTGGGAAATAGCGCGTTCACCTTGCTGGACGAGCAGAAACATGTATTCGAAGCAGCCAAGGCGGCATGTGCTCAGGCCCACGCAGACAGGAAACCCCGTGTCGTCATTGTTGAGGGCGGCCCAGGTACGGGCAAGTCAGTCGTCGCTGTGAATCTTCTGGCCACGCTACGCGATGGCCTGAACGTAAAGTACATCTCGAAGAATGCTGCACCGCGTGCGGTCTACAGCAATGCGCTTGGAAAATCGAAGGACAACGGGCGCCTGCACCATTTCTTTGGCGGTTCCGGGGCGTTCATTGATTCCCCTGAGAACGAATTCGACGCGCTGATTGTCGACGAAGCACACCGGCTTACCGAGCAAGGCGGATTCTACGGAAACGAGGGCAAGAACCAGATCATGGAGCTGATCAACGCTGCCCTGTGCAGCGTGTTCTTCATTGATGAGGATCAACGAGTCACGCTCAAGGATATCGGCACCAAGGAAGCCATCCGGGAATTTGCGATTGCCCGTGGTGCTACCGTGGAAGAGTACGCCCTGTCATCGCAGTTCCGCTGCGCCGGCTCGGACGGCTACCTGGCATGGCTGGATGACGTGCTGCAGATCCGCCCAACCGCGAACCCTACACTGGACGGGATCAATTACGACTTCCAAATATTCGACGACCCGACCGCGCTGCATGCTGCCATCGAGTCAAAGAACGCCGGCAACCGCGCACGCGTAGTAGCAGGTTACTGCTGGCCCTGGAACAGCAAGAAGAACAGCAAGGATATGGACATTGTCATCGGCAACTACCGACGGCAATGGAACCTCAGTGACGACGGAAGCCTCTGGATCATCTCGCCAGACTCGATCGACCAAGTGGGATGCATCCATACCTGCCAGGGGCTGGAAGTCGACTACATCGGCGTCATCATCGGGCCGGACCTCATCATGGAGAACGGCGCCCTCAGAACCGTGCCTCGCGCGCGTGATCGGCACGACAAGACCATGAAGGGCTTCGTGAAGCTCTCAAAGTCCCATCCCGCCCATGCAGCCGAGCTTGCAGACACCATCATCAAGAACACCTACCGCACCTTGATGACCCGAGGGATGAAGGGCTGCTACGTCTACGCGACCGACCCGCAGGTTGCCGCATACTTCAAGGCCCGACTGCAGTGCGTGGCAGCTGATGAACAGGCTGTAGAGATGGAGGCCTGAGCGCCTCCACCTGATAGCTGGCCGGCGGTAGGGCCACGCCGTGCGTGGATGGCGCTCCCTCAACGCCCCATCACTTCCAATGATCCGGCCCCAGGAACGGCAGGCTCAACACAAACACCGGCACCGCCACCGGCACCATCGCTGCACCCAGCACCTTTCCGGCCGCCGTCCCAACCCCCGGCTTGTCCGTATCGTCCGGCCGAATCCGCTCCGCCCGCGCGGTGATCGACTGCGGCAGCTTCGCCTTCGCGGCCAGCGCCGCAGCATCCGGCAATTTCACTCGCTCGCCATCACTCTCGAACAGCGCGCTGTAATAGCTGCCGCCCTCCTGGAAAGATTGCAGTCCGGGTTGGCCGCCAGCTCGTAGCGGGTCCGGGCTTCAAGGATGTATGGCTGGCGCGTCAACGCAGCGATGGCCTTGGCCACCCGCGGGCTGATCTCCAACCGCTCCAGCTTGAACTGCGCTGCCTGTTCCGGCGTCACCTGCTCCGGTCGCAGCAGCAGCGCGTAACTGCCATGCACCTTGGTCCTGTCGGCCGGCACGCGCCAGTCCTCACGGAAGTACAGCTGCGCGCAGACCACGGCCTCGCGCAGCGGGCTGTCCATCAAGGCGCGGTAATCACGGAACGGCGCGGCGTCGAAGCGCATCGACTCGTCATAGACCGGCAGCAGGTACAGCTTACCGTCGTCGGCCACGAATGCGCCGGTAATCTCGCGATTGGAATGGTGGTAGTCCGGCCCACTGGCGCAGCCAGACAGCAGTCCAAGGCACAGGGCGGAGAGAATGAAAAAAGACGTTCGCATGTCGTGTTGAATGAATTCCCTAGGGAAACAGCCCCACCCATAGAGTAAAGCCCATTTGCATGATGCCATGCGGCACCTCCTGTGCCTAAGGAGAGTCTGAGCCTCCCCAGCGCGGAGCGGCATGGGATTGAAGTTCATGCGCAACGGTGCCGGGCGGAACGAACAATCAATGACTTGCGCAAATCGTCAGCAGCAAGACTGCCGATCCATGCATCCGACTCTAGTTGTTCTGACATTTCCTAGATGTAGGAGGAATCATCAGAATCAGCTGATGCCCACCTCTACTGGTAATGAAAACCGACCCATAGGCAATTGGAGACACAGCCCATTTTGGCCTTCGCTTCAGTATGCCAGTCGGGCTCTTCTATAGATCCAACAAGTGCTCATACTTCTTCGGTAGCAATGCAACTTCACCCCATCCAAGATCTGCGATGCACAAGCCTATGCCACTCTCCGTAACCTTCCCGTAAGCCAATGCAATTCGCCCCTTTGAATCGTCTGCTATACCGTGCTCATCGCTTATCTTGTTGTTTGATTTTAGGCAAAAATCCTTGAACTCGCTCTTGTTTGTGAAGTCGAGGAAGGTTAGTCGCATATTCCAAGGATTGGACCCATAGCTCTTCGATCCTGCAATGCGACCAACGTAGAGTCTCGGAGTCTCGCCAACCCCCATTACATTGCTCACGGGAATCAATTGATCTTGCAAAGCCCGCGCGGATCTCTGCCCAGGCAGCAAGAAATACTTATTTAGATTGCTATCAAAATTTCGACACAGTCCGCGAATAGTAGTTACCCTGCTGGGCAACTTAAACTCTTCCCCATTATGCCGACCAATCGGAGCAATTGTCAGTGGCCCCTTCGAGTCTTCGTTGGGCTCCCTGTCGTAAGCAAGTGGACCATCTAGTTGAGGTAGCAATGGTCTTTCATGCATGAAAGCGTGAACCACAACCAGCTCATCATCCTCCACTGCCTTTGCAGCTTCTTCCTCGTTTTCGTACCGCTTCCCATCAACTTTCTTCACGCGCAAGCTACAATCAGTCTGTATACCCCGCGCATGGGCAAAGAATGCTTTCCTTCCATCCTTTGCGAAGTCCTTCTCCTCCGGCGAACGAAAGAGAGGCGCACTGCATTCGGGGCAGAAGATGTGCCCCTTCATGTGCTGCAGGTACTCCGAGGGAAGCACCTTGACCGATTTGACTTTCAGCTCAGACTTGTCGCCTCCCAGGAAGGTCCACCCCTTCAGAAAATAAGAAAACTTTATTGCATTGGGTTTGTTCATAGCACTTATTTTATCCAGTATTTTCTGGTCGCGGGATCGAGCCGACCTGTGAATCTCCTCCCCTAAGCTGCCCCGCGCTCCTGCCAATCTTAGAGAATGTCATGAACAATTCAAGCCCAGCGCGCGGGTATGACTTAAGATTCAAGCGATATACCGACGAACGGAGCGAACAATCATTTCTCCCCGGACTCAACAGCAGTAGGACTCCTGATCCACATCACCCGACTCGAATTGTTCTAGCTTTGCTTAGCGGCCCATTACCGGACAAATGGCCCAACACTCCCAGCGACACCGCCGAGCAGGTTTAGGCTGCTGGCACGGCATGACCGCGCCAGCGCAACGGGCGCCTCGTGATTGTCAGCGCAACTCCACCAGACCCACGGCGCGGTCAAACCTACAGTTGCGCAGATCCTCACGACTCAACCAGAACGTGGCTTGGCCACAGTCACCAAAGACCAGATCAATCGCCGGATCACACGCCAACTGCAGCAGGCAGACCGCGTCACCCTTGCCCTCCACCTCGGGCGCGATGCCGTGCAAGCGCGGTACGTGCCCCAGCATCTGGTGCACGCGCGTCTCGGCGCAGCGCTTGCGGCCATCAGGCAACGTGCCTAGGCTTTCATCAAACGGCAGATGTTCTTCCTGCATGTGGCGGTACATCAGTGCAGGAACGCGTGCGGCCGCAACGGGTGAGCCTGCCGCGTAGGCAACCGCCGCCAGGAGCCCCTTTGTGAACGCCCGGCCCATGCCCAGGTCGGTCAGCGTCATACGTCCGAAGTCGCCGCTTATCTGTCCGATAATCCACTCACGGAATGCCTCCCGCGTTGCATCATCCAGGGCTTCATCCAGGCCAATGGCGGCGGCGCGCTTCAGCCATGCGCGTATATCGGCGAAATCAATACCCCCGCGCTTGCCTGCACGCCGCTCATTGCCGATCACCCGCGAAATGCGGTCAATGATGATGCCTACCTGGGGAAAATCGGCTTGGAAACGCAGCCATTGCACCGGGAAGGTCCACGCAGGTGACTGCGCGCGCTCCTATTCCGTGGCTGCATCCGCGCGCGGAAACAGGCCCGTGACCGCCACCACCGCACCCAAGCGCATTTCGTCCCGGCGCGAGGGGTAGATATCGTAATACGGCCGATCTTCCTCACCTGGCGGCAGCTCCAGCTCGTCCGGCCAAGTATCCATGCGCCGCGCCACCAAGGGCCATTGAACATGCACGCACGGCCCGTCCTCCTCAGGTAGCAGCCATGCGGGATTGCGGTACGCATGGTCCGAGGGGCCTTCATCCAGAATCGGACGCATACCGTCCGGCAGCGCACCCACGTGCTGACCGACCGCGACCTCAGCCGCGTACAGCACTCGCACGCGTTGCTGTGGTTCGTCCGTGTCCCATATCTGCTCTTCGTCGTTCATGGCGAAGAAGAACAGCATGCCTTGCGAGGGCATATCGGGATCCACGCGTGGCAGCTCGGGCCAATCGATCGCGCCAGGAAGTGCATCGGCGCCGCTTCGCCATAACTCTCGCCAACCGGCCAATCCATCCCATCGGGCAATTGCGGCAGACCGCCTAGACGGCTGCGAACCCTGGGGAATGCCGCCGGCGGGTAGAAACGCTGCAGCACCAAGGCCGGGGTGCGGTGCTTGGCGAAGAAGGCCTCAAGCACCGCCTCGGCAGGGTTGGTCGCGCTGGTCGGCGTGGTACATTGAATGTGGCTGAGCATCCATTTCGTTGACGTCCTTTTGAGTCTGGAACGAGCGCCACAGGCATATCCCCGTTCGGCCTTTCCGTAGCGCTTGGGGATTATCCAATCACCAGCGCGCCAGATTGCTCCTTGGTTTGCGAAATGAGCCAGTGGCTGGGGCCATGCGTCTTGGGCAACGGCCGGAGCAGCCACTCGGCATGCCTCTGAAGAATCGCGGCGATATATACCGCGTTTCAAGCGTGCCGATTACGGCATCTGCCGGGCGGCGTCGCCGTGAGGCGATGCCCATCTCAGTTTCAATTCTGGTTGGTGGCGCCCATATTGTGTTGTTACGGCGCGGTGCACCATCCCGCTGCAGCAGCGCCTGATGGACTCAAAAGTCACTCTGGCGTTCCGCATTGGCGGGGTTGCAGGCTATCACTCTTTCGCTCTGGACCGACGCCGGCAGCATCGCGATTGCTGCCATATCTGTCGCAATCACCAAGCACTTTGCCCCTCTACTGGGGAACCGATGAAGAAGAATGCCCACTCTTGAAAGGAGAACGCGCAAATGAACGCTGATGATGTGAAGACCATGCCGGTAATGGACCCGCTCACCAACCAACACATAGATGGATCGAGTGCATCCAGACGCACCATCTACGTAGATCTTGATGGTGTCATGGCCGACTTCGACGCGGCATTCCCCGCCCTGTTTGGCCTGGACCACCGCGTGCTCGCCGACGATGAAATGTGGGGGCACATCAACAACCACCCGTCATTCTTCCGCGACCTTCCGCCGATGCACGGTGCGGTGGAGTTCTTCCACAGCATCCACCACTTGAACCCGGTGATTCTCACAGCCTGCCCGAAATCGAACTATCCGCTCGCCGCGATGCAGAAGCGACAGTGGGTCCGCGAACACCTGTCAGCAACCTGCCTGGTGTTGCCGGTACTCGGCGGCAGGCACAAGCCTCTTTTCATGCACCAGCCGGGCGATGTTCTGATCGACGATTTCGAAGCGAACTGTGATGCCTGGACAGCGGCCGGAGGCGTGGCGATCAGGCACGCCAGCGATTGGACCGCGACGCGTCACGCGCTTTCCCAGATTGAAGATCTGTCAGGAATAGCGCTCGCGAAGGGCTGATGCCCTCTCTGCCGACCACGGTGGCACTTCCATAGACAGGCCGAGGCGCTGGCCCCTCGGCCCCAAGGCTGGCAACCTGCTGTGCAGCCCCGCCCTACTTCAACCGCTCCACCAACCGCTGCCCCACCTCCAGCGCAGAAGCCGGGTTCTGCCCGGTAATCAGCTCGCGGTCCACCACCACATGCCCGGTCCACGGCGTGGTGTTGCTGCTGAACTTCGCCCCCGCCCGCTGCAGCGCGGTCTGCGGGTAGAACTTCATCTCACCGCCGCCCAGCAGCGGCTTGGCCTGCTCTTCTTCCTGCTTGCTGATCACCGTCATCTGGTAGCCGCTGTAGATCCACTTCGGCGTAGCCGGCATCGCACCCGCTTCCAGCTTCGCCACGAAACCCGCCGCATCCGGCAGCGTGGACAGCAGTGCGATCGGCCCATGGCAGACCAGCGCGGTGGTCTTGTTGCGCTGGTGGAAGTCGGCAAGCAGCCGGCCCAGCGCCGGGCTCTTCAGCAGGTCCTGCATCGGCGCGTGGCCACCGGGAATGTAGACCGCATCGAAACGCCCGTAGCCCTGCTGCTCCACGCGCGCCAGGCTGACCACCGGCGAGGCCGTCGGCGAGGTCAGCGCCAGTTTCTCCAGCAGATTCTTGTGCAGCGTCAGCTGCGCGGCATCGTTGCCAAAGTACGCCGGCGTCACCGAGGACGCATCCACCGTCGGCGCCCGCCCCTGCGGCGTGGCGAAGGTCACCGCGTGGCCGGCGTCCAGCAGCAGCTTGACCGGCTGCATCAACTCGTTGAGATAGAAGCCGGTGGACAGCACCTTGCCTTCCTTCAAGTCCAGGTGGTTTTCGTCGGACAGCACCACCAGCACGTTGGCGGCATGCGCGCCGGTCGCCGCCAGGGTCAGGGCCAGCGCTGCGGCCAGCCGGGTCATCAGGTTCATGGGGTAGCTCCTATCGGGGAATGGCCGCCACTTTATTCATCGCCCCAGCGGCGATAAATTGGCCCCATCGCAAAACATCTGTTCCTCGGAGAGCCAAATGAGCCGCAAGTTCGACTACCTGGGCGATGTGGAGGTGTTCCTTGCGGTGGTCGAGCACGGTTCGTTTACGGCCGGCGCGGTGGCCCTATCCACCACACCCTCGGTGCTGAGCCGCGCGGTCACCCGCCTGGAAGCGCGGCTGGGCCGGCAGCTGCTGCAGCGGACCACCCGCCGCGTGGGCCTGACCGACGCCGGGCGGCTCTATCTGGAACAGGTGCGCACCGCCTTCGGGCTGCTGGACGACGCCGAGCGCGACGTACTGGCCCAGGACGGTGCGCTGGCCGGCCGCGTGCGCCTGAGCGTGCCCACCACCTATGGCCACTACCGGCTGCCGCCCGTGCTGGCGCGCTTTGCGCAGCAGTACCCGCAGGTGCAGGTGGAACTGAACATCACCAACCGCAACGTGGACCTGGTGGCTGAGGGCTTCGACCTGGCCATCCGCCTGGGCCAGCTGCCGGACAGCGGGCTCGTGGGGCGAAAGCTGGAGGACGCGCCGCTGCTGCTGGTGGCCGCGCCGGACTACCTGCAACGCCGCGGCACGCCGCAGACGCTGGACGACCTGCAGCAGCACCTGTGCCTGCCCTTCGTGATGCCGCGTACCGGGCGGCTGGCCCCGTGGATCTTCCGAGACGACGGGCGCGACGTGGACTGGCTGCCGCGTTCGTCCATCGAGACCTCCGACGATGTGCTGGGCGTGGTATCGCTGGCCGAACAGGGCATCGGCATCTGCCAGAGCTATGCGTTCATCGTGCGCGAGCGGTTGCTGCGTGGGAAGTTGGTGGAAGTGCTGCCGCAACTGCGCGGGAGATCGCGCCCGTTCTCGGTGATCTATGCGCCGCATCGGCGGCAGTCGGCGGCGGCCCGGGCGATGATCGAGTTGCTGGTGGGGAATGCGGCTGAGGCTGGCGTTGGTTGAGGTCGGGGGCTTGTTAACGATGTCGCGATTGAACTTTTTTTGGGGTGTGCGGCTGATCGCGCGCCGTTGTCTGGCGAGGCGGACTAAGAACTGTTGCAAAGAAGGCCGTCGCGCTATTCGCTTGTGGCATGGTCGATTGCGCCACTTTGATTCGCCATCAGCAGAGCAGCTGCGCGAATGCGTCTGCTGGTGTCGCGTGCTACACGAATGGTGCGTGCAACAATAGCTCTTCGCTCTCGGATTCCGCGATTCCTTCGCGAATTTCTATTGGCATTCGAAGCGGCGGCGTAAACACCATGGCGCGCCACCGACAAAGGGTGGTCGGGTCTGCAAACCCGAAGAAAGCGATGTCTGTAGTTTGCGCTTGCCCGTCGGCACCGTCCTTAACCGGTGCCGGCGGGCAATCCGTCGGCCTGTATGGCGGGCGGTGCGTGGGGGCCCTCGGGCCCGCCGGTCTTATGACATCGCTTCTTCCGGTTTGCAGCCACGCATCGTCCGCCACCCTTCGCGGTGGCGCTGTTAAGCACAGCCACGGAAGCCGACGCCATGAACGAATCCGACACCTTCTCTTCGTACACCGTTGTTGAACCCATCAACGACGACACTCCCCTGCCCGACCTGAACTACCTCCTCGGCATCCTCAAGCGCATGCGCGGCTGCGAAGGTGCAGATGGGCATCCTTGGCCGGAAACCGATGTGTCACCCGGCCGCCGTGTGAGCCTGGCGAGGACGGAGCGCGCGGTGGTCGGGGCACTCACGGTCCTGGAACTGCTGCACGCTGCAGACCGCTGCCGCGTGGCAGCGGATCCGGAGCGGCATTTGGATGAAGGGGTAGTGGATGGGTTGTTTCTGGCTTGCCGGGGGTTGGTTGAGTGGGCTTGCCACGAAGTCAGACCGGAGTGACGTGCTTTCCGGACCATACCTACGGCAGACTTCGTCGAGCATCACATCGAACAATGTCCGCTTCCGACTAGTAGCGGACGCACAGAACGTTCTGTTAGGCGACGGGAAAACTCCATTCACTGCCATTGATTACCAAAACCAGCAAACTGGAGCACAGATCGCGCTCGGCGATTAACCGCGTCTGCGCGTGATTTCGCGAAGCCGCAGGTAACGTGCATCCTGCTCAAGCTCTGTCACAGCCTCTGCAATCTCATCTAAGCACTGACTTAGCTCGACTGGCACCCCTTGTGGATCGCAAATCACGGCATTCAGCAGGGTCAATGCAACGTCCGCGAAGGCTCTGCACAGGCCCGACTCGTGCAAAAGGTACAGGATATAGTCCGGGTGCTCGACCGGCTGTAGCCAATCCTGCACTGCACCTACGGCTGCCGGAAATTCGCCGCGGGCAGCAATCACCAGACGGGTCAATGAATCGGCAATGCGCGGCGTAGCAATGTCGCGAGATTTTGGCCAAACCTCATGCCAGAAAGGTTGCACACGGTTCTTCCAGTAGTCTTCACGCTGATCGGCTGCGCCTTCAAGTGCTTGCAATAGCGCTTGGGCGCATTCTTCCAAGCCTTCTTGTGGGAGCGCGCCAAACGCAGATCGGAACTCTTCAGCGGTGTATCCATCGACTAGCCCCAACGCGGCGTATGTCAAGAAGGTCGCAAACTGCCGCCGATGCTCTCCCAAATCGAGGTAGTGATTTGCGCTATCCAGGAACTGCGACTTGAAGGCCATCAACAACGGTTGATACAAGCGTGGCGACCAAAGAAAACCTTCCCACAGAGCCTGCGCTTCAGCGGGATTATCCCAGCTGAACAGCGGCAGGAGGTACTGTTCGGTCCAGGGTCGATCAACTCGAAAGATTGCTATGAGCCGTGACCCAAGCAAAACTCGACCGTGGCGGAATCGATCTACCTCCACGTCGCACAGAAGGGTAAAGATCGGCTTGATGTTCACTGCAAGCAGATCATTGTCACTTGGAGCATCCTTGAACCACAGGTTGATCAAGGCCTGCGTAGCCTGTCCGACGGGATGATTGATCGCAGCGCCGACGGGGTTATACACCTCCACTCCATCACGTATGAGGCGAGAGCCTAAATCTTCATCCAGCGGAAGCGCCAAGACGCGCCGGCAGATGCTAAGTAGGATTTCTTCATGGCAACTGATGGACTTAGAGGCAGCCTCCAACCACCACGTGATGGCGCGGCTAGCTTCCTGAAACACGGCATCAGGCATTGTCACTACTATCGGCGCGGCGTAATGCCAAGATCGCGCGACCGTCTCATCCTCGGCCCAAGTCTGAAGCGCGTCGCGCCATCGCTCAGCTGGCCACACATCTTCTCTTGCTAGATCGCCAAGGGCGAACAAGCTGTGGAAGAAGCGCGTACGGCAGACGTCACGCCACGTATCTTCGTAGAAAGGCCGCCGCTCGGGTATTGGCTTTGCTAGCCACTGCACTAGTTCCTGCCGCTTCCGGGGCGCAATGTCGACGTCGCGGGTCTCTTGGTAGTCAGGGTCACCGGTGCCGCTCATCCAATGTGAGAACTCGTCACGCTCGTTGGTGGCCAACCGCCATTGCGGATAAGAAACGGATATTTCAGCCAAACGCTCCGCCGCTGGCACACCCAGAACAAGTCCCGATGAACTCAGTTTAGCCAAGTGTAGCCAGATGGACCGAGTCACCAACTCTTGCCAGCGCCCCGCTTCCAAGTCGTCGCGGTACATTTCACGCGGTGGACCAGCCAAGATCGCGCTTTCCAGACGCCCCTGCAACTCCCCCTCCAAGTGCCTGCCCCGCAGAACGAGTAGCCTAAATACTTCGCGCCCCGTGTTAGGCGACCACAGCCACCAAGTTTCGTTTGCCAGCAACCAGTCCACCCATTGCTCGGGCTGGACGCAGTCTTCTTCGCTTGCGGCGAAAAGAGCCAACCTCTTGAACGTTGGGTATGGCAACTCGAACCAGCCCTCGGCGTAACGGCGCGCGCGCGCGCTATCGCTTGAGCGGACCATCAGCCACGCATCGCGCAGTAGTTCGATCAGGCTTACCCAGTCGTGGAAACCACGGTTCTGCCAGTGCGGCGTGATGGACGGCAAATCCCAGTATGAGCGGTCGCTGCGGTCGTCCGCCTCGCCCAACTCTCTCGACAAGTCCAATGCGTCACGTAGAAGTTGCTGGATATCCTCGAGCAAAACCGGCAACACAGACTTCCACGACTCGTCGGAAAGGTCGCGCAAGGTCGAGTGCACGTGATCTGCGCTCAGCACTAGCTCCCAGTCAACCAGTTGTTTGATGCGCGTGAGTTCCTGGCTGTCACTCGAATCGTCCTCGCCCCAACGAAACGGCTTCTTCAATACCACCTTCGGCGCAAGCAAATCTCGCAATTCTAGGCGCATGGTAGTGGTCAACCCCTCACGCTTTAGACGACCTTTCCATCGGTACAGATCGCCATTGCGCCAATGTGACTTCAACCGTCCACTAAGCAGAAGTCGCCACAAGGTGCGGATCAACAAACCGGGAACAGCTTTGGGTGATTGCAAGCGAATTTCGTCGAGTTCAGAGGTATTGCCATCGCGCTCCAGCCTTGCAACGAGATCGAGCTGGTGCTCGATCAACCACTTCCAGCGGTCATGCAACTGCCCCCCGCGCTCGGCAATCCAAATGATCAGCCTCGGATCATCGAGATGTCGCACCAACCAGCGTGCGAGCTGGAACATCACATCGTCCCAATCACTATTACTCACACCGCCACTCACCAGCAACATGGAAGGGGCGCGGTCATACGCCGCGGGCCGGCGAATCAGACTGAATCGCAGCTTGCTATTTACTTCTGCCTGAGGCGGAACACGGAAGCGCGGCAGATCGATGAACGTAAAGCGCTCGTCCGACAGTGGCTCCAGAAGCCAGTCTAGTGGCGGGGCCGGATTGAGCTCCGCAAAGCGCTTTGCCGGTAGACCGGACTTATCCGATAGTGCCCACAAAGTGCGCCCGACGAAGTCGTCCTGCCGAGTGCTGTCCTGAGGACGTGCAAAAGCATGTTTGACGATGATGGCTTCTTTCCCTTGAACACCATCGCGATAGGTATCAGCCCAGGTGCGCAAGGTATGGTGCAGTGCCGAATGGGGGTAGCTTCCGGCAGAGGTGGAGTAAAGGATGGGCGTTACGCCCTTGGCCTCCCACTCTATGGTTGCCCGGCGCTCCTCACCCGGTTTGCAATCGCCCAGCGCCCAAGCTTGCGGCGTAACTTCGCCCAGCATCCGATCGGCTGCCAGTGCATCCATCATGTAACGCAGCACCGGATCGTTGATGCTGTAGCCCACGAAGCACACCACGTAGTTGCGGAACAGCTCGCTTACGAACCGCGCGGCCCAGCGCTCCGTGAGGTAAGCCAGACCGAAATCGCCGCTGGTGACCACCAGCCGGTTCAATGCAGTGGCGTCCGTCCTTTCAGGCAGCAAGCCATGTAGGTAGACGAGCCCGTCCCAACGGCTGTTCTTCGGAATTGGCAGCATCGGCGCGGCGTAGGTTTGGAACGTCTGACCTGTGCGCTTGGCAGCTGCGTGAAATATGCGGTCAAAGTTTGTAGTGACCAAACGGACTGCGCCATCGCGACCGCGCGCAAGACGTAGCAGCGCCGCTTGTGTATCGATTGCTCCTTTGCGGCGAAGCTCTGGCTTGAGTGCCTCTGCCAATGCTCGACGAACGGCCAGACGTTGGCCAGGCAAGCGTCTCTCGAGCAAATCGAGGGTTGCGTCGAACTGACCTCGATCAAAGGCCTCGCGCTCAATGTCCGAGAGAGCCGTACCGTTCAGGCGGTAGATCCTTTCTACCAGCCCCTTGAAACCTGGCAGGCCAGCAGGGTAGGAAATTCCCGCGCCACAGAAGAACACCACACGACCCTCTTCGTGCGCCTGCAGGAGCGCGTCCGGGATATCAGGTCCGTCGACGATGAACTGCATTCAGAGTTATTCCTTTTGGAAACATTCTTCAACCAGAGACACCGCTCGACTCTGCGGGTCCGATGCAATTGCAAACGGTACCGCGAAGTCGCAGTAATCGGTGGCACAGGCGTAGGTCAATTCTTCGCCGGATCATGTCCACACTGCCCAACAAGTGGATGGTTGCATTTCTATCGAAACCAGCTGGACCGCGGGGCAGCTTCCGGCCAGCAGCGGTCGTTCACAGCGTCGACTCAAGTCATCCGCATCGCTGCTAGGCTTGAATGAATTGTTGAGCGCTGCCGCCGCTAGTAGACCCCTGCCTTAGGATCTATGACCAACTCCTCCTTCCAATTGGCTCTGAAGTCGAAAAGGGACATTGACACCTAACGCCTTGGTTAAGCCAAGCCGCGAAGGCGGCGTCGGCTTGAGTGTATTATTTATGGTTACACCGAATAATTGAAATATGCGCCATTGGCGTAGTCGTACAGCGCTGTTGAGTAACCATTGACTTTGCCGCTGAAATGGCTGCCAGCTCCATAGTCATAGCCTTTGTACTGGTTCCCACTGACCTCAAGGCTCAGGTGGCGCGAATGGCCGTAGTCGTAGAGCTTGAAGCGGCCATCGTGGCCATTTCCCCCAAAATGCGCAGAACGACTGTAGTCATAAACCTTGACGTTTGACTCGGATATGGCACCTCCGATACTGATGTACCTACCTTGAGAGTAGTCGTACACCGAACTTGACTGTTTTCCTGAAATTAGCCGCAGTGCTACGTAAGCGACACACGCCCTAGTATCAGCTTCCATGATTTTCCCCTGTAGGCCAAACTACATAATAGACAAAAGGATCCGCAGGTCCGGCTATACGAATTACCCACGATGCGCCGTATGGCGGGCCTTCCCCTTGATGCAGTGCGATCTTAGGATGGCGGGGTCCGGCTAACAAGCCGGCGAACAACCGCGGTTTGACCCCGAAATCACGAACAACTGGAAAATATCTGCAAACTTCTGATCTAGCCCCATCCTCCGCACCCCTGGATGGCCGTACAAGCCAGGCTGCGAAGCAGCTTCGGATTGGAATAACGTTAGGTATCTCTTCGTAGTGATTTAAGCTGATCCGGTGACAATCGCTTGGTTGCACCCCAACCACGCAAATAGGTCTCAAGGATCCCCGTTGCTTCTCGGAAGCACTCCGTCACCTCAAGCCAACTGAAGTCTGGAAATTTTCGGTCTTGATCGGAGATCAAGAACTCAATTGCCCGGTCCCCGCCACTCAGATCATTGATTGAATCTATGATATGGGAGCCGGAGAAGTGCACGTATCCGCAAAGATGCTCGTAGACATTGGGGAGCCAAGGATGCTTGTCCGTGTGGAGCTTCACCAGATGCGCATCCGTAAGACGATCCCCGGACCTAGTCTTCAACTTGTCTATCCGCCCGCCCCTTAGAACCTCCATGGAGAACTCATGGGGGTTTTCAACGTGCCACGCTGCGGAAAATCTCAGCGAAGTGTCGATATGAATTCTCAGAAGTGATCTTGCGACGACCATGTTCCAAGAATTGATGGCAGACACAAATGCACTGGTAGTACTGGCATGGCGCTTCGTAGCCGCGAGGGCTAGGAAATCCAATGGGAACATAGGGCTCCCGGGAGGAGAAACCAGTTCGATCATGATGCGCTTTAACTGCTGCGAATCACTTGCCAGCTCCTCAAGGGACACGGTTACCTTCTTGCTGTGCGTGAGATCCGTCATGAGCTTGTTTGCGGTGCCAACGTGTGAGTTAAGCCGATCCGCGAAGCGAGTCCGGCTTGAATATAGTTTCTAGTCGCAATGCCGTGAAGATGAAAACTGCAACCTCATTTTCTGCGAGAATCAAGATTCCAACAGGCATGTCGCGGCGCTGGCCCACAATTCCCAGTGTCCTTTAGGGGAAAGGAACGGACATTTACAATGCAAGAATTAGGCCGTGCCACGAAATTTCTTCGACTTGAATGAATCGCCAGGCTCACACCTGATACTCCAGCGTTGCGTGACTACGGCCGGCAGCTTTCTCTAGCAGGACAATCAGTTGGTCATTGAGCTTGATGTAGCCGGGAAGGCTGCGGCTGCCACCATTGAAGCGAATTTGATAATACTCACCATATCCCGCATTGCCATAATAGATCTCGGCCTCAAATCGCTCACCATGAGGGAGCGTAACTAAGACATGCTTGTGATCAAGCCTGAGAGAGAGCAACTCATCATGGGTGAGCTGACTCTTTGGGATGGTGATGGGATGGCCAGAAGCATGCAGAAACGACTGGTTTGCCGTGAACTCGAAGCTCGCCATATGCCCTCCCCTGCGAGGCTCCAAGCCAAAAAAAAGCCGGGCCGCGACGCGGATTTGGATTGAATGAATCTTTATGCTCGGTCGTGCCTATTGGCCCAGTAGTCATGCACTTTGTTGAACTCAGATATCCAGCAAACCAACGGATCCGTAGTGTTCCTACCTAGAGATCTGGCCAACTCGAAGAACCCCGGCCCGGGCTGCATATCGCCAGACTTGTGTACGACGATAGCAGTAAGCATACCTCGACCGGCCTTGTCCTCGTCGCTGCTGATCTCCCCGAGAAGATGAAACAACCTCGCGTCATGTGGCTCTAGGCGGAGCGCACTAATCTGGCCGACGAGCTCAGAGTAGGCAATCGTGCCTTTGCGCGTCGCAACATCAACGAGGATAGCTTTTGCTTGCTGCCTAGCCGCATCCCATTGCGCACTTTCAAATCCGTAGTCGTTGAGCATCAGTCCCTCGTTAGCGCGCTACTATCCAATAACCGGCCCCTTGGTTCGGTCAAATGACCTATCCGCAAAGCAACCTGTGGTTGACCTTCCCCCCTTTGTACAACTGGATCTTAGTGCAGCCATGCCCTCCTAGAATGCACTGTCGCGTGGTTCCCCCGATATGCCGTATTCAGAGCACACCATGATTTGGGATCGTTCCTTGACGCGGATTGATCTTAGAGTCTCAATCTCCGGCCGACAACTCGGCATTTAACATTATCCGGAGAGGCTTGACCACCGACCAAAGCCCCAGTCGACACCCGTTCGGGTCAAAAAGGGCCGCGGCCTTGCAACCAGCAGCCTGGCAATTCTTTGCCGAGGAGCCGCTTACCCAGTAGCTGCTTCTCCCAAGAACCCCATTGAGAAATCGAATAAACATCAGGTCAACTATTCCGTCCAGGTGGGTCTTGGCTTGTATCTCGTCGGGAAGGTGTCGAGCTAGGAACTGGTAGAGCGCCGGGCTGAAATTGTGCGTCTTCAGATGGGTCAATTCGTCGAGCAGCGCATAGTCGATGCCCTCTCAATGCACGCGTACCAGGTCCCCCTTGCGGGCGATGGGACCTGTGGAAGACGACCTGCCCACTATCTCCCATTCGCCTGATGAATAGATAGCGGGCACGACCAACAACAAGGGCGCCTCTCGGCGCCCTCGTTCTCTCAACTCATTCCCACTCAATGGTCGCCGGCGGCTTCCCCGAGATGTCATAAACAACCCTCGACACCCCCCGCAACTCATTGATGATCCGGTTGCTCACCGTACCCAGGAACTCATACGGCAGATGCGCCCAATGCGCCGTCATGAAATCAATCGTCTCCACGGCACGCAGCGCAATCACCCACTCATAAGCGCGCGCGTCACCCACCACGCCCACCGACTTCACCGGCAGGAACACGGCAAACGCCTGGCTGGTCTTGTCGTACAGATCGGCCTTGCGCAGCTCATCAATGAAGATGGCATCGGCCTTGGCCAGCAGTTCAGCGTATTCGCGCTTCACTTCGCCCAGAATGCGCACGCCCAGGCCCGGGCCCGGGAACGGATGGCGGTAGACCATGGTGCGCGGCAGGCCCAGCTCAACGCCCAGGCGGCGCACTTCGTCCTTGAACAGCTCGCGCAGCGGCTCCACCAGGCCCAGCTTCATGTGCTCCGGCAGGCCGCCCACGTTGTGGTGGCTCTTGATCACGTGCGCCTTGCCGGTCTTGCTGCCGGCCGACTCGATCACGTCCGGGTAGATGGTGCCCTGCGCCAGCCACTTGGCGTTCTTCAGCTTGTTCGACTCTTCGTCGAAGATCTCGACGAACAGGTTGCCGATGATCTTGCGCTTGGCTTCCGGGTCGCTCACGCCTTCCAGCGCGGCGAAGTAACGGTCGGCGGCATTCACGCGCACCACCTTAACGCCCATGTGCTCGGCGAACATCGCCATCACCTGGTCGCCTTCCTGCCAGCGCAGCAGGCCGGTATCCACAAACACGCAGGTCAGCTTCTCGCCGATGGCCTTGTGCAGCAGCGCAGCCACCACGGACGAATCGACGCCGCCGGACAGGCCCAGGATCACTTCGTCATCGCCCACCTGTTCGCGCACGCGGGCGATCTGGTCATCGATGATGTTGGCGGCGGTCCACAGGGTCTGGCAGCCGCACACGTCCACCACGAAGCGGCGCAGCAGCGCCTGGCCCTGCAGGGTGTGGGTCACTTCCGGGTGGAACTGCACGCCGTACCAGCGCTTTTCTTCGTTGGCCATGGCGGCCACCGGAATGCGGTCGGTGGTGGCGGTGATGGTGAAGCCCGGCGGTGCCACGGAGACGTGGTCGCCGTGGCTCATCCAGACATTCAGCTTCGGCTCGCCGCCGTGGTCGCTCAGGCCCTTGAACAGTGCATCCGGGTTGATCACGTTCACTTCGGCGTGGCCGAATTCGCGCTGGTCAGCGGCTTCGGTAGCACCACCCAACTGGGCGGCCAGGGTCTGCATGCCGTAGCAGATGCCGAAGATCGGCAGGCCGCTGTCGAACACTTCCTGCGGCGCGGCCGGCGCACCCGGCAGCGTGGTCGATTCCGGGCCACCGGACAGGATGATGCCCTTGGCGCCAAACGCGGCAATCTCGGCCGGGTTGTGGTCCCAAGCCCAGATTTCGCAGTAGACGCCCAGCTCGCGGATGCGGCGGGCGATCAGCTGCGTGTACTGCGCGCCGAAATCGAGGATGAGGATCTTGTCGTTATGGATGTTGGTCATGGTGCCGTTCCAGTGGTGTTTTTCGCAGCGCCCGGCGCTTCAAGGCTCTGCATCAGCGTGGCGATGAACGCCTCGCGTTGTTGAATATGTGAGGGGTCTTCCTCGTCCCAGCGCAGCATCAGCAGGCCATGCGGTGCGTTGGGGTTGGCGCGATCAGCGCGCGGCAGCTCGGCGATTTCCTGCACTTCGGTGCCGGGCACGATGCGCCGTTGAAAGGCGCGCATCGGGTAACCGGAATCCACGGCGTTGCCCCAGAACGCGGACTGTACGCTCATCCGTTTCGGCTCCAGTGGCCCCAGCTCGGCGGTGACCACGGGGTCTTCAAGCCTGTCACCCAGATCGGTAACGCACCGCAGGATGACCTGCAGCGGACGCTCGCCGGCGCCCTTCAGCAGCCAGCGCTGCTCGCCAGCGGCCTGCACCTGCCAGCCCTTCGGCAGCGAGAACGCGTTCTGGCACGCCTGCACGTCCTGCAATTGCGAAACCGCCGCGCCCGGAGACCCGGAGCGCGGCGGCGGTTCGGACAACGAACAGCCTGCCATCAGCAGGCTGCCCGTAATCGCAAGAGCAGTTCGCAAGCGCATCAGGCGCGGTAGTTCGGCGGCTCTTTGGTGATCGTCACGTCGTGGACGTGGCTCTCACGCTGGCCGGCGCCGCTGATCTTCACGAACTTGGGCTTGCTGCGCATCTCGTCGATGGTGGCGCAACCCACGTAGCCCATGGTGGCACGCAGGCCGCCCATCAGCTGGTGGATGATGCCGCCCACCGGGCCGCGGTACGGCACGCGGCCTTCGATGCCTTCCGGCACCAGCTTGTCGGCGGTGGCGGCGTCCTGGAAGTAGCGGTCCTTCGACCCCTTCTCCATTGCAGCCAGCGAACCCATGCCACGGTAGCTCTTGTACGAACGGCCCTGGTACAGCTCGGTCTCGCCCGGCGATTCCTCGGTACCGGCCAGCAGGCCGCCGACCATGATGGTCGAGGCACCGGCGGCCAGCGCCTTGCCGATGTCGCCCGAGTAGCGGATGCCACCGTCGGCGATCAGCGGGATGCGGTCCTGCAGCGCTTCGGCCACCAGATCAATGGCGGTGACCTGCGGCACGCCGACGCCGGCGACGACGCGGGTGGTGCAGATCGAGCCCGGGCCGATGCCGACCTTCACGGCGTCCGCGCCGCTGTCCAGCAGCGCCAGTGCAGCTTCGCCGGTGCAGATGTTGCCACCGATGACCTGCACGTTCGGGAAGTTCTTCTTGACCCAGCTGACGCGGTCCAGCACGCCCTGCGAGTGGCCGTGCGCGGTATCGACCACGATCACGTCCACGCCGGCGGCGACCAGCGCTTCCACGCGGCGATCGGTATCGCCACCCACGCCGACGGCAGCGCCGACCAGCAGGCGGGTCGACAGATCCTTGGCAGCGTTGGGGAAGTCGGTGTTCTTCTGGATGTCCTTGACGGTGATCAGGCCACGCAGTTCGAACGAATCATTGACCACCAGCACCTTTTCGATGCGGTTGCGGTGCAGCAGCTGCAGCACTTCGTCAGACGCGGCGCCTTCCTTGACCGTGATCAGGCGATCCTTCTTGGTCATGATGTGGCGGACCGGATCGTCCAGCTCGGTCTCGAAGCGCATGTCGCGGTGGGTCACGATGCCGGCCAGCTGGCCGTCGCTGCCCACCACCGGCACGCCGGAGATGTTGTGCGCCTGGGTCAGGGCCAGCACGTCGCGGATGGTGGTTTCCGGGCCGACGGTGATCGGGTCGCGGATGACACCGGCCTCGAACTTCTTGACCTTGGCCACTTCCGCGGCTTGCTGTTCCAGGCTGAGATTCTTGTGGATGATGCCCATGCCGCCGAGCTGGGCCATGGCGATGGCCAGGCGGGCTTCGGTGACGGTGTCCATCGCGGCGGACAGGATCGGAAGCTTGAGCTTCAGGTCTCGGGTCAACCGCGTTTCGAGGTTGACGTCCTTGGGCAGGATGGTCGAGTGGGCGGGGACGAGCGAGACGTCGTCGTAAGTGAGTGCTTCAGCCTGGATGCGCAGCATCGGCATACCCGAGATGTGGGGAAGCGCGACATTTTACCCCTTTTTCGCGCCGCGTGGCAGGGGGTAGATGCGACGCAGTGTCGCGCCGGCGGCGATTGGTTCAGGGCGACGGACCGGGGCCACGCGCCTCTTGGGAACCCCCACGGAACCGCCTTTGGTAGGTGCCAACCTTGGTTGGCACGATCCGTCCGGCACCGGCACCCCAGATGGGCCGATGGCCCCGATGGATGTGTGCCAACCAAGGTTGGCACCTACCAGGAGCAGGCCAACGGTTGCCCCCACCCCAAAAGGTCAGCTCAGCGCTTCCGCCGCTTCCAGGGTGTTCTGCATCAACGTGGCCACGGTCATCGGGCCCACGCCACCCGGCACCGGGGTGATCCAGCTCGCCCGCTGGGCAGCCGCCTCAAACCCGACATCGCCCACCAGGCGGCCGTCATCCAAGCGGTTGATGCCGACGTCGATCACCACCGCGCCCGGCTTCACCCACTCGCCCGGCACGATGCCGGGGCGGCCTACCGCCACCACCAGGATGTCGGCGTTGCGCACGGCCTGTTCCAGCACGTCCTTGGGGGTGAACTTGTGGCAGCTGGTCACGGTGCAGCCGGCGATCAGCAGCTCCAGGCCCATCGGGCGGCCGACATGGTTGCTCACGCCCACGATGGTGGCGTTGCGGCCGCGCACCGGCTGGTCGGTGTGGCCCAGCAGCGTGGTGATGCCGCGCGGGGTGCACGGGCGCAGGCCGAACTCGCGCAGGGCCAGGTGGCCGACGTTTTCCGGGTGGAAGCCGTCCACGTCCTTGCGCGGGTCGATGCGCTGGATCAGCCGGCGCGCATCGGGGATGCCCGGCAGCGGCAGCTGGATCAGGATGCCGTTGATCTTCGGATCGGCGTTGAGCTGGTCGATCAGCTCGAGCAGCTCGGCCTCGGTGGTACCGGCCGGCAGATCGTAGTCGTGTGCCTCGATGCCGACCTTCTCGGCGGCACGGCGCTTGTTGCGCACGTATACGGTCGAGGCCGGGTCGCCACCGACCAGCACCACGGCCAGGCCCGGGCGGCTGCCACCGGCCGCCACGCGGGCGTCGACGCGCACCTTCAGGCTGTCGAGCAGGTCCTCGGCGATGCGGCGGCCATCAAGGATGCGGGCAGGGTGCTGGGGGGCGGAATCGGTCATCGGGAGCAGGCGTGGGGCGGCGGGGACGCTATTGTCCCTGATTCAGGCCCCCTCGCCCACCGCAGGATGGGGTCCTGACGGGGTCGGATCCCTTTGCCACAGGCAAAGGGCTCTGACCCCAGCACGACGTAGCGGGTCAGAGCCCTTTCCGCTGGAAAGGGATCCGACCCGCAAACGTTATTCTTCCTCTTCCGGCACGTCCTGCGGGTTCAACGTCTTGCTTGCCCGCTTCGGCGCGGTGAACGGCGTCGGCGTCGGCACGCCCTGGGCTGAATTGCCGAACACCATCTTGGCGCCGGCATTCAAGCCACCACCGGCAATCTCCAGCTCGAAACGCTCGGCATCGCGGCGACGGATCTGCTCGGCAATCTCCACCGCGTCGTCTTCATCCGCACCCAGTTCCACCAGCGCGGCCTGGCCGAACAGCACCGCCGACTCAAACGTCTCGCGGATCTGGAAATCGACACCGGCATGGATCAGCCGCAGCGAATGCTCGCGGTCGAACGAGCGCACCATCAGCTTGGCCTGCGGGAACTCGTGCGACACCAGTTCGACGATGCGGTCGGCGGCCTCGGCCTTGTCCACGCACACCGCAATCGCACGCGCGGTGGCCGCGCCCGAGGCATGAAGCACGTCCAGTCGCGTACCGTCGCCGTAATAGATCTTGAAACCGAAACGCGCGGCGCTCTGGATCATCTCCACGTCGTTGTCGATGATGGTCACGTCCACATCGCGCGCCAGCAGCGACTGGCTGGCGACCTGGCCGAAGCGGCCGAAGCCGATCAGCAGCACACTGCCGGACAGACCCTCGGCCTCGTCCACGCCGTCCATGTTCACCGTCGGCTTCGGCGCGATGCGCTTGTAGACCAGCACCACCAGCGGGGTCAGCGCCATCGACAACACCACCACGGCGGTGAAGTTGGCATTGATCTCCAGGTTGATCACACCGGCCGATGCCGCGGCAGAGAACAGCACGAAGGCGAACTCGCCGCCCTGCGCCATCAGCACGCCGCGGTCCAGCGCCTGCGCGTGGTCGCTACCCATGATGCGCGCCACCACGTAGATGCACAGCGCCTTGGCGACCATCAACGCCAGCACCAGGCCGAGGATCAGCTGCCAGTTGCCAGCCACCACGCCCAGGTCCAGCGCCATGCCCACGCTGAGGAAGAACAGGCCCAGCAGGATGCCGCGGAACGGTTCGATGTCCGCCTCGATCTGGTGGCGGAAGGTCGACTCGCTCAGAAGCACGCCCGCGAGGAACGCGCCCATCGCCATCGACAGGCCGGACAGCTGCATCAGCAGCGCCGCGCCCAGCACCACCAGCAGCGCGGCGGCGGTCATCACCTCGCGCGCCTTCGATTCGGCCAGCACGCGGAACAGCGGATTGAGCAGGAAGCGGCCGACCAGCACCAGGCCGACGATGGCGCCGACGCCGATCGCTACCGACAGCCAGCGCGAGCCCTCGCCGTCGGCACTGCCCGCGCTCGGGCCCATCCACGCCACCAGCGCCAGCAGCGGCACGATCAGCAGGTCTTCGAACAGCAGGATGGAGACGATCTTCTGCCCCGACGGCAGCGCGATGTCACCGCGCTCGGCCAGCAGTTGCATCACCACTGCGGTGGATGTGAGCACAAAGCCGGTGGCACCGATGAAGGCCACCTGCCACGGCAACCCGAACAGCTTGGCGATGCTGGTCAGCACCAGCGCACAGGTGACGATCTGCAGCGTGCCCAGCCCGAAAATTTCCTTGCGCAGGCTCCACAGGTGCGAGGGCCGCATCTCCAGGCCGATCACGAACAGGAACATCACCACGCCGAGTTCGGCGGTATGCAGGATCGCCTGCGGGTCGGAGAACCAGCCCAGCCCGAACGGTCCGATCGCCAGGCCAGCGGCGAAGTAGCCCAGCACCGAGCCCAGGCCGGCGCGACGGAACAAAGGCACCATCACCACCGCCGCGCCCAACAGGGCGACGACCTTGACCAGCTCGCTGGTCGCTGCTTCTACCGCCATGCGGTGTGTTCCCCAAGATCCAGAATCGCGTTCAACAATAGAGCAATGCCGATGACGGCAATAGCACGCATGTTGCGCCGGATTGTCTTGGAGATGGAACGATACCGGGAGTGACCCCCAGCATCATCCCGAAACCATGCATCCGCGTCGGTGGGTGCCAACCTTGGTTGGCACAACCACAACCTGTAGAGCCGAGCCCACGCTCGGCTGCTCTTCGTGCCGAGGCCAGAAGCAGCCGAGCATGGGCTCGGCTCTACAGTAGATCCACGCCATGCGTGGATGAATCCCCGGCCAGGTTCCCCGCCGTGGATCCACGCCATGCGTGGATGACGCCCGGCCGGGTTCACCCACCCCGGCAGAACGCGGCGTAATCGATATATCCCGGGAACGGCACGCCCGGCGCGCACACCGGGCAATGCGGGTCCGGCCGGATGCCGGTCTCACGGAAGCGCATGCCCAGCGCGTCGAAGCGCAGCAGGCGGCCAACCAGCGGCTCACCGATGCCCAGCAGCAGCTTCAGCACCTCGGTCGCCTGCAGCACGCCCGCCAGGCCGGGCAGCACGCCCAGCACACCGGCCTCGGAACAGTTCGGCGCGAACTCCGGCGGCGGCGGCTCGGGGAACAGGCAGCGGTAGCACGGCGCCACGCCGCGCTGGCGGCCAGCGTCAAACACGCTTACCTGGCCGTCAAAGCGCTCGATGGCGGCATACACCAGCGGCGTGGCGTGCTTGATGCAGGCGTCGTTGAGCAGGTAGCGCAGCGGGAAGTTGTCCGACCCATCCAGCACCACGTCCACGCCCTCCAGCAGCGCATCCACGTTCTCGGACGTGACCCGCTCAGGCACCGCCTCGACGTCGATCGACGGGTTCAACGCCAGCAGCCGCTCGCGCGCCGAATCGACCTTGAACTGGCCGACGCTGGCTTCGGTATGCACGATCTGGCGGTGCAGGTTGCTGCGCTCCACGCGGTCGTGGTCGGCGAAGCGCAGGTGCCCTACCCCGGCGGCGGCCAGGTAGAACCCAGCCGGTGCGCCCAGCCCACCCGCGCCCAGCACCAGCACGCGCGACTGCTGCAGCCGGCGCTGCCCGGCCTCGCCCACCTGCGGCAGCAGCAGGTGGCGCGAATAGCGATCAAAGAAGTCACGGTCGGCAGCACTGGCCAGCGGCTGCACCAGCGGCAGCGACTGCTCGCGCCAGGCCACGGTGCCGCCCGTCACGGAAGCCACGTGGGTGTAGCCGGCCTCCAGCAGGAACTGCGCGGCATCGGCCGAGCGCTTGCCGCTCTGGCAGATCAGCAGGATCTCCTGGTCATGCCGCGGCAGATGCGCGGCCGGGTCGGCCTGCAGCTCGCCCTTGGCCACGCCGCGCGCGCCCTCGGCCATGCCGCCGGCCCGCTCGTGCGCCTCGCGCACGTCGATCAGCACCGCGCCATGGGCCAGGCGCTCGCGCGCCTGCGCGGGGGAAAGCTCTTGGATGCTCATGGCGGCATTATCGCGCACGTGGCGGCAGGCCGCGTTGACCGATACCTGCAAACATGGGTAGTGCCGGCCGCTGGCCGGCATGGCCATGAACGCACCGGACGACGCGAGGTTGCCGGCCAGCGGCCGGCACTACCACAAACAAGAAAGGCGGCCCTGCGGCCGCCTTCTCGTGAATCACTTGCCCTTGACGTGCTTCATCAAGCGCCGCTTGGCCTTGACCTGCCGCTCGGTGAGGACGTTCTTCTTGCCCTCGTACGGGTTGGTACCCTCGCGGAAGATGAAGCTCACCGGCGTGCCTATCAGCTTGAAGCGCTTGCGGAAGAAGTTCTCCAGGTAGCGCTTGTACGACTCCTGCAGCTCCTTCAGGCGGGTGCCGTGCACGATGAAGGTCGGCGGGTTGGAACCGGCCGGGTGCACGTAGCGCAGCTTGGAGACGTGGCCGCGGATGGTCGGCGGCGGGTTGGTCTCGTAGGCCACTTCCAGCGCCTTGTTCACTTCGCTGGTGGTGAAGGTCTTGTTCGCCGATTCGTGCGCGCGGTGCACCGCGCGGAACAGCTCACGCAGGCCCGAACCATGCTTGGCCGAGATGCGCACCGACTCGGCCCACGGCACGAAGCCCAGCTTCAGCGACAGCATGGTTTCGGCCTGCTCGCGCTGGTACTCGGTCAGGCCATCCCACTTGTTGATGGCGATCACCAGCGCGCGGCCGGCATCGAGCACGGCACCGAGCACGGTGGCGTCCTGGTCGGTCACGCCTTCGGTGGCGTCGAGCATCAGCACGGCCACCTGGCACTGCTCGATCGACTGCATGGTCTTGACCACCGAGAACTTCTCGACGACCTCGTCCACGCGCGACCGACGGCGCAGGCCGGCGGTATCGATCAGGCGGTACTCGCGGCCATCACGCTCCAGGTCCACCGCGATCGAGTCGCGGGTGGTGCCCGGCACGTCGGAGGCGATCATGCGCTCCTCGCCGAGGATGCGGTTGACCAGGGTCGACTTGCCCACGTTCGGGCGGCCGACGAAGGCGATGCGGATGCGGTTCGGATCGTTGTCCAGCTCTTCGCCGCTGCCTTCTTCCGGCAGGCGCTGGATCACTTCGTCCAGCAGGTCGTCCAGGCCCTGGCGATGCGCGGCCGACACGGTCAGCATCTCGCCGAAGCCGTAGCGGGCGAACTCCGAACGCACGGTGTCCTCGTCTGTGCCGTCGATCTTGTTGATCAGCAGCAGCGTCGGGCGCGACAGCTTGCGCAGCCAGGCCAGGATCTCGTCGTCCATCGCCGAGGTACCCTCACGGGCGTCGACCACGAACAGGATCAGGTCGGCTTCCGCCGCAGCGGCGCGGGCCTGGCGGGTGGTAGCCCCTGCCAGACCCTCTTCCTCTTCCGCGATACCGCCGGTGTCGACGACGAGGAAATGATTGTCCTCGTCCAGCCGGCAGACACCGTAGTTGCGGTCGCGGGTGACGCCGGGCTGGTCATGGACCAGCGCGTCACGGGTGCGGGTAAGCGCATTGAAAATAGTCGACTTGCCGACATTCGGCCGTCCAACCAGGGCGACCAAAGGCAGCATCGCGATTACTCCAATTTTTAATTTGCCAACCGGAAGGCGGTCAGCTTGCCATCAACGTTCTGCACCAGCAGCACCCCGTCTGCGACGACCGGCTGGGCCAGCAGGGCGTCGCCGCCACTTTTTGCCCGTGCCGCCATCGCACCATCGGACGCCTGCAACCAGTGCACGTATCCCTTGTAGTCGCCGACCACCACGTAGTCGCCGTGCAGCGCCGGGCCGGTCAGCGATCGACGGGCCAGCGCGGTCTGCGACCACATGGCCGCGCCGCTGGCCTTGTCCAGGCCGAACACGCCGCCCTTGTTGTCGGTGACGAACACATTGCCCGACGACACCGCCACGCCACCGGCACCGCCATGGTCGCGCGCCCACAGCGGGCGACCGGTCGGGCCTTCGATGGCCATGGTCTGGTTCTTGAAGCTGCTCACGTAGAGGGTGTTGCCCTCCAGCACCGGAGCGCCGTCGACGTCGGCCATGCGCTCCAGCTCGGTGCGGCCTTCGCCGTTGCCGAGGTTCTGTTCCCACAGCGTGCGGCCATCCTGCTGGGCCAGGGCCGCAACCGCGCCCTCGTCCTTGCCGATGAACAGCACGCCCGGGCCGGTCACCACCGGCGCGTTGCCACGCACGGTCAGCGCCGGCAGCTCGCTCGGGTTGAACCACTTCTGGGTGCCGTTGCCGGCATCGAAGCCGGTAACGCGGCCGTCGTTGCTGCGCACGTAGACCATGCCCTGGGCCACGGCCGGCGCGGCGATGACTTCACCCGGAACACGGGCGCGCCACTTCTCACTGCCATCGTTGATATCCAGCGCGATGACCTGGCCATCCAGCGTGCCGATCACGACCAGGTTCTCACCGACACCCGGGCCGCCGGACAGGCGCAGCTTCGCCTTCTTCTTTTCCTTCTTCGGCTCCCAGGTCCAGACCTTCTTGCCGGTCTGCAGGTCGATGGCGTGCACGCCACCGGTGATCGCGGCAGCAAACACGTGGCCGTTGGCGACCGCCGGGCCCTGGCGCACGCCGATGCGGCGCTCGCCCTTGCCGAGGTTGACCGACCAGGCCTTGCTGACCTTCACGGTCGGCTCGAACTTGACCAGCTCAGCCGGTTCCTGTGCCTTCTTCGCGGCCGCGTCCTTGCCGGCGAACCAGCCCTTCATGGTGCTGCAGCCGGTCAGGGCCATGCCCATCAGGAGCACGGTGGCGACGCGGGTGATCATGACCTTCTGACTCATCAAACCGACTCCGCAGGGGCGGCGACGGTGCCGCCGGCGTCCATAACCTTGGTTTCCAGCAGGCGCCGCTGCGGCGCTGCCACGTCCAGCGTCTTCAGCGCCTTCTCGTACTGTGCACGGGCCTCATCACGCTTGCCCTGCGCCATCAGCGCATCGCCATGGATTTCCAGGCTGCTGCTGTCGGTCGCACTGCCCAGCAGCTTGATGGCCTCGTCGCTCTTGCCGGTGGCCACCAGCAGGCGGGCCACACGCTGGTCGACCACGCGCTGCAGGTCACCTTCGACCTTCACATTGCGCAGGGTTGCCAGTGCCTCTTCATTCTTGCCGGCGTCGACCTGGGCCTTGGCCAGCTGCAGCGCCGCGAGGTCGCCGTAGATGCTGGACGGGCCGGCTTCGAGCGCCTTGACCGCCTTGGCGGCATCGTCAAGCTTGTTCTGCTGCAGGCCCTGCAGGGCCTTCTGGTACTCGACATTGGCCGAGGCCAGCTTGCCGCCCTGATCCTTCTGGTACCACTGCCAGCCGGCAATGGCACCGATGGCGATGACTACGCCACCGAGGATGCTGGCGCCATTCTTCCGCAGCCAGCTGCGGACGCGTTCACTTTGTTCGTGCTCGTCGAGCAGATCGTCGATCGCCATGCGTACTCTCGCCCCGCCCGTCGGGAGGGACCATTGGGATTATCGAAGGTGGTGAAACCGCGCCTCAGTGCGAAACCGGGACAACGGAGCCTTCAGAGGATACCTGAAAGCGTGCCACGTTGGCTCGCTGGTAGGGGGTCAGATCGACGATAGCGCCGTTCTGCTGAACCTGGACCGCCGAGGCGTTGCCCAGGGTCACCCGGGTCACCTGGCCCGGCGTGAAGCTGCGGGTCTCGCCGGACCTGATCAGCGCCTTCTCGACGGTGCTGCCGTCCGGGCCGCCGATGTCGACCCAGCTGTCGCCGCTGAACTGCATTTCCAGCGCGTTGCCGGCAGCCGCCGGAGCCGGCGCCGGGCGCGGCACCGGGGCCAGCGAGGCCACGTACGGGGTGGCCGCGGGCTTGCTGGCCGGGGCAGTGGCCGCTTCGGCCGGCGCAACAGCCTCGGCACCGGCCGTGGACGGGGTGACCGGCACGGCGGCCGGGATCACATCCAGCGAGGCGGTGCTCGGCGACGGGGTCGCGCTGCCGTCGAAGTGGCCACGGGTGGCGAACCACACCGGCACCGCCAGCACGGCGGTGATGCCGACATACAGCACGCGCCGGCCGAGGTTCTCGGCGATGCGGCGCGCACGCGGGGTATGGGTATGGCTGACCAGGGTGGGCGGAACCACCGGGCCGACCTGGGCCTGTTCCAGCAGCTGGCCGACATCCACGTCGAGCAGGCGCGCATAGCTGCGCAGCTGGCCACGCACGAACACCGGCGCCCCCAGCTTCTGCCATTGTTCCTCTTCCAGCGACTTGACCACCTGGACCGGCATGCGCAGGCGCGAGCCGACATCTTCGAGGGTCAGTCCGGCCGCTTCGCGGGCCTGGCGCAGGCGGGTGCCGCAGCCGGCCGCAGTCTCGAGAGCGCTCACAGTCTGGTCATCAATCACAATGCATCAACCCTGGAGTTAGGAGCCCGCGTCCTGCGGAAATTCCTGTCGAATCCGCTGCAGATAACGATCAGATGCCGCCCGATCGCCCAGCTTCACTTCGATTTGAGACGCAAGTTGTAACACGGAACGCGTTGCGGGTGCAGCCGCAATCCTACGTTCGGCGAAGGCCCGGGCCTCCATGTAGCGGCCCTGGCGGTAGCTTAGCTGGGCCATCGACTCCAGCGCGACCGGGTTGGCCGGGGCCGCCACGAGCGCGGCACGCAGGTCGCGTTCGGCACGTTCAAGCTGGCCCGCATCCAGTGCGCAGCTGCCGGCATTGGCCTGGGCTTCGCCCGGGGTGGCATAACCCGGCGCCTGCAACGCGCGGTCGAACCAGACCAGCGATTCGGCCGGCTGGCCCTGCTGGCACAGCCAGGCACCGTAGTTGTTGAGCACGTCGCCGCGCTGCGGCGCCAGTTCGGCGGCCTTGCGGAAGTTCTCGCCGGCCTGGCGGGTGCGGCCACGACGGTCATCGATGCCGGCCTGCAGCACCAGCGCATCGGGCGCCTCGGGCGCCAGCTTCAGTGCTTCGCGCACCTTGCGCTCGGCGGCATCGAGATTGCCGACCTGCATGTCGCGGGTCGCCAGCGTCAACAGGTCGCGCCAGCGCACTTCGCGCCGCACGCTTTCCGGGTCACCCACCGAGTAGACCGGCGCCTGGCTCGGACCGAGCTTGGCCTTGGGATGGGATTTGCAGCCGCCGACCGCAACGGCCAGCACGCCTGCGAGAAGCGCCAGCCAGAGGCGGTCAGGCCGCGGCATCGCTCCCCTTCCCCGCCTGCAGCGTCTTGTTGAACTCCGCCTGGCGGCGGGTGCGGTCCATCACCTGGCCCTTGAGCTGGCCACAGGCGGCGTCGATGTCGTCGCCACGGGTGCGGCGGACCATGGTCAGCACGTTGCTGTCGAGCAGGATCTTCTGGAAGGCGCGGATGTGCGCTTCTTCCGAACGCTCGTAGCGGGTGCCCGGGAACGGATTGAAGGGAATCAGGTTGACCTTGCCCGAATCCTTGGCCTGCACCGCGTTGTCGAACTGGCGCATCAGGCGGGCCAATTCGCGGGCATGCTCGGGCTTGTCGTTGATGCCCTTCATCAGGGTGTATTCGAAGGTGACCGATTCGCGGCGCTTGTTGGCGCGCAGGTAGCGTGCGCACGAGGCCATCAGCTCGGCGATCGGGTACTTCTTGTTGAGCGGCACCAGGGTCTCGCGCAGCGCATCGTTCGGCGCATGCAGCGACACTGCCAGCGACACGTCGCTCTCGGCGGACAAGCGGTCGATCTGCGGCACCAGGCCGGAGGTCGACAGGGTCACGCGCTTGTTGGCCAGGCCGTAGCCCAGATCGTCGCGCATCACGCTCATGGCGCGCACGACGTTGTCGAAATTCATCAGCGGCTCGCCCATGCCCATCATCACCACATTGGTGAGGCGGCGCATCTGGTGCGGCACGTTGCCCAGGTGGCGCGCGGCAACCCACACCTGGCCGATGATCTCGGCAGTGGTCAGGTTGCGGTTGAAGCCCTGGGTGGCGGTGGAGCAGAACGTGCAGTTCAGGCCGCAACCGACCTGCGAGGACACGCACAGCGTGCCGCGGGTCTTGTCCGGGATGTACACGGTCTCGATGGCGTTCTTGCCATCCACGCCCATCGCCAGCAGCCACTTGTGGGTGCCGTCGGCGGAGGGCTTGTCGAACACGATGTTCGGAACCAGCACCTCGGCATGGGCCTGCAGCTTGGCGCGCAGGACCTTGCCGAGGTCGGTCATTTCATCGAAATCGGTGACGTAGCGATGGTGGATCCACTTCATCACCTGATGGGCACGGAACTTCTTCTCGCCGAGAACCTCGACGAAGAACTTCTCCAGGCCCGCGCGATCGAGGTCGAGCAGGTTCTGCTTGCCAGCCGTGGGTGCCGACTTCGGCAGCGGCTGGATGGCGGGGGACTGTACGACCTCGTTCACGGCATTACTCTCAGCGCGAAACGACTTCGGTGGCGGCGAAGAAGTAGGCGATTTCAATCGCGGCATTCTCGACCGAGTCCGAGCCGTGGGCGGCGTTGGCATCGATGGATTCGGCGAAGTCGGCGCGGATGGTGCCCGGCGCGGCTTCCTTCGGGTTGGTGGCGCCCAGCAGGTCGCGGTGGGCCAGGACGGCGTTCTCGCCTTCCAGGGCCTGGATCATCACCGGGCCGGAGATCATGAACTCGACCAGCGCGTTGAAGAACGGACGCTCGCGGTGCACGGCGTAGAAGCCTTCGGCTTCACGGCGCGACAGCTGCTTGTACTTGGCGGCCACGACCTTCAGGCCGGCCTTCTCGAAGCGGGCGTAGATTTCGCCGATGACGTTCTTGGCAACGGCGTCCGGCTTGATGATCGAAAGGGTGCGCTCCAGCGCCATGGGATGTCTCCAATGGAATCGGGCCGCTGATGGCCCGAAGGGTAACATGAAAAAAACCCGCGTCGGGACGCGGGCTTAGCCTGATAAACGTAGGCGAATTGTAAAAGATAAAGCGCTGGCGTGGTAGTGCCGGTCGCCGGCCGGCAAACCCTCATGGCAGGGGTCAGATCCCCACAGGGGCTCTGACCCCATTCCGGGCCCAGTGTCGGGGTCGGAGCCCCTGCGGGGATCCGACCCCTACCCCATTCACCCAGCTGAGTGGATTCTGACCGTCCGGGCCATTTTTGCTGCACTGCAAAATGCCATACGCTACCGTCTGGTCCTAGTATCAAACAATCGTTTGATTAAGGTCCGCCCGCCGATGGCCAAACCCGCCCACTTCTCGACCAAGGACCGCATTCTCGGCGCGGCCGAGGAGCTGTTCGCACAGCACGGCTTCGCCGGCACTTCGCTGCGCCAGGTGACCAGCCAGGCCGACGTCAACATCGCAGCGGTCAACTACCACTTCGGCTCCAAGGAGAACCTGGTCAACGAGGTGTTCCGCCGCCGCATGGACGAGATGACCGGCGCCCGCCTGTCGCAGCTCGAACGCGCCCGCAGCGAACATCCCGGGCAGCTGCGCCCGGTGCTGGCCGCGTTCGTCGAGCCGGCATTGGCGCTGGCCCAGGACCGCCAGAACGGCGGTGCCTTCGTGCGCGTGATCGCCCGCGCCTACGCCGAGAAGAACGACAACCTGCGCAAGTTCCTGTCCGACCACTACGGCCATGTGCTGCGTGCGTTCGGCAAGGCCATCGGCGAGTGCGTACCCGACCTGAGCAAGGAAGAGCTGTACTGGCGCCTGGATTTCCTGGCCGGCTCGCTCACCTATGCCATGGCCGACTTCGGGCTGATCAAGCGTCCCGCCGGTGTCACTGAAGCGGCGCATCGTGCCCATGCCGCCCACGAACTGATCCATTTCGCCGAAGCCGGGTTCCGCGCCGCCGCTCGCGCCAGCGCCCTGCCCGCTTCCCTTTGATTCCACCCAGTAACTGCTGACCAACAAAGGCCCTACACCATGTCCAATTCCCTGCTAGTCCGCCGCGCCGCCGTGCTGGGTGCCGGCGTCATGGGTGCCCAGATCGCTGCCCACCTCACCAACGCTGGCGTCGACACCGTGCTGTTCGACCTGCCCGCCAAGGAGGGTCCGGCCGACGGCATCGTGCTGAAGGCGATCGCCAACCTGGGCAAGCTGAGCCCGGCACCGCTGGCCAGCAAGTCGCTGGCCGAAGCCATCACTCCGGCCAACTACGAGTCCGGCCTGGAGCAGCTGAAGGACTGCGACCTGATCATCGAGGCCATCGCCGAGCGCATGGACTGGAAGCAGGACCTGTACAAGAAGATCGCGCCGTTCGTGGCCGACCACGCGGTGCTGGCCTCCAACACCTCGGGCCTGGGCATCAACAAGCTGGCCGACGTGCTGCCCGAGCAGCTGCGCCACCGCTTCTGCGGCGTGCACTTCTTCAACCCGCCGCGCTACATGCACCTGGCCGAGCTGATCCCGGCCACCACCACCGACGCCGCCGTGCTGGAAGGCCTGGAAGAGTTCCTGGTCACCACCCTGGGCAAGGGCGTGGTGTACGCCAAGGACACCCCGAACTTCATCGGCAACCGCATCGGCGTGTTCTCGATCCTGTCCACCATCCACCACACCCAGCAGTTCGGCCTGGGCTTCGATGAAGTGGACGGCCTGACCGGTCCGCTGGTCGGCCGCCCGAAGTCGGCCACCTACCGCACCTCCGACGTGGTCGGCCTGGACACCATGGCCCACGTCATCAAGACCATGGGCGACACCCTGCCGAATGACCCGTGGCATGAATTCTTCAAGTCGCCGAAGTGGCTGGACGCGCTGATTTCCAAGGGCGCGCTGGGCCAGAAGACCGGTGCCGGCATCTTCCGCAAGGTCGGCAAGGACATTGTGGTGCTGGACCTGGAGAAGCAGGACTACCGTCCGGCCGATCGCGCTGCCGCGCCGGAAGTGGTCGAGATCCTGAAGATCAGGAACCCGGCCGAGAAGTTCGCCAAGCTGCGCGAGAGCCAGCACCCGCAGGCGCAGTTCCTGTGGGCGACCTTCCGCGACCTGTTCCACTACAGCGCCTACCACCTGGCCGACATCGCCGAGACCGCGCGCGACGTCGACCTGGCCATCCGCTGGGGCTACGGCTGGTCGCTGGGCCCGTTCGAGACCTGGCAGGCCGCCGGCTGGAAGCAGGTGGCGCAGTGGATCGCCGATGACATCGTCGCCGGCAAGAGCATGAGCAATGCCCCGTTGCCGGATTGGGTGTTCGATGGCCGCGATGGCGTGCATGCCGCCGAAGGCAGCTACAGCCCGTCGCGCAACGCCAAGCTGCCGCGCTCGTCGCTGCCGGTGTACCAGCGCCAGCGCTTCCCCGATCCGCTGCTGGGCGAGACGTTCGCGCCGGGCGAGACCGTGTTCGAGAACGACGGCCTGCGCATGTGGCACGACGGTGATGGCATCGCCGTGGTCAGCTTCAAGACCAAGATGAACACCGTGTCCGACCAGGTGCTGGACGGCCTGCAGGAATGCGTGAGCCGCGCCGAGAAGGACTTCCAGGGCCTGGTGATCTGGCAGCAGAAGGAACCCTTCTCCGCCGGTGCCGACCTGGCCGGTGCCCTCGGCCTGCTGCAGGCCGGCAAGGTCGACCAGTTCGAAGAAATGGTTGCCAACTTCCAGCGCACCAGCCAGCGCATCAAGTACTCGCTGGTGCCAGTGGTGGCTGCCGTGCGCGGCCTGGCCCTGGGTGGCGGCTGCGAGTTCCAGATGCACAGCGCCAAGACCGTGGCCTTCCTGGAAAGCTACATCGGCCTGGTCGAGGCCGGCGTCGGCCTGCTGCCGGCCGGTGGTGGCCTGAAGGAACTGGCCGTGCGCGCCTCGCAGGCCGCGGGCCCGGGCGGCGACGTGTTCGCCGAACTGAAGAAGACCTTCGAGACCGTGGCGATGGCCAAGGTGTCCAACTCGGCGGTCAACGCCAAGGAACTGGGCCTGCTGCGCAGCACCGACAAGGTGGTGTTCAACAGCTACGAGGCCCTGCACATCGCCAAGGCCGAAGCACGCGCCCTGGCCGAAGCGGGTTACCGCCCGCCGCTGCCGGCACGCCGCATCCAGGTGGCCGGTGACGTGGGTATCGCCACCTTCAAGATGATGCTGGTCAACATGCTGGAAGGCCGCTTCATCAGCCCGTACGACTACGAGATCGCCGAGCGCATCGCTACCGTGCTGTGCGGTGGCAAGGTCGACCGCGGCACCCTGGTCGACGAAGAGTGGCTGCTGACCCTGGAGCGCAAGCACTTCGTCGAACTGGCCCAGCAGGAAAAGACCCAGGCCCGCATCGCGCACATGCTGAAGACCGGCAAGCCGCTGCGTAACTGATCGCCCATCCCTGCTTCCGGTGGGTGCCGACCGTTGGTCGGCACTCCGGCTAAAAAATTCAAGAGATCACTGCAATGACCAAGCAAATCCAGGACGCCTACATCGTCGCCGCCACCCGTACCCCGGTTGGCAAGGCGCCCAAGGGCATGTTCCGCAACACCCGCCCCGACGACATGCTTGCGCACGTGCTGCGCAGCGTCGTCGCCCAGGCCCCGGGCGTGGACGTCAACCGCATCGATGACGCCATCATCGGTTGCGCCATGCCGGAAGCCGAGCAGGGCATGAACGTGGCCCGCATCGGCGTGCTGCTGGCCGGCCTGCCGAACACCATCGCCGCACAGACCGTGAACCGCTTCTGCTCCTCCGGCCTGCAGGCCGTGGCGCAGGCCGCCGACGCGATCCGCCTGGGCAACGCCGACCTGATGCTGGCCGGCGGCACCGAGTCGATGTCGATGGTGCCGATGATGGGCAACAAGATCGCCATGGCGCCGAGCGTGTTCGACAACGACCACGTTGCCATCGCCTACGGCATGGGCATCACCGCCGAGAAGGTCGCCGAAGAGTGGAAGGTCTCGCGCGAAGACCAGGACGCCTTTGCCCTGGCCTCGCACCAGAAGGCCATGGCCGCGATCCAGAACGGCGAGTTCAACGACGAGATCAGCCCGTACGAGATCGTCTCGCACCTGCCGGACCTGGCCGACGGCCAGCGCATCATCACCCGCAACAAGATCGCCGACACCGACGAAGGCCCCCGCCCGGACTCCTCGGCCGAAGGCCTGGCCAAGCTGCGCCCGGTGTTCCGCAACGGCCAGTTCGGCGGCACCGTCACCGCCGGCAACTCGTCGCAGATGAGCGACGGCGCCGGCGCCGTGCTGCTGGCCTCGGAGCAGGCGATCAAGGATTACGGCCTGACCCCGCTGGCCCGTTTCGTCAGCTTCTCGGTGGCCGGCGTGCGCCCGGAAGTGATGGGCATCGGCCCGATCGCCGCGATCCCGAAGGCACTGAAGCAGGCCGGCCTGACCCAGGATCAGCTGGACTGGATCGAGCTCAACGAAGCCTTCGCCGCGCAGTCGCTGGCGGTGATCCGCGATTGCGGCCTGGACCCGGCCAAGGTCAACCCGCTGGGCGGCGCGATTGCCCTGGGCCACCCGCTGGGTGCGACCGGCGCGATCCGTACCGCAACCCTGCTGCACGGCCTGCGTCGTCGCCAGCAGAAGTACGGCATGGTGACGATGTGCATCGGCACCGGCATGGGTGCGGCGGGTATTTTCGAGGCGCTGTAAGGTTCAAGGCGTTGCCTCGTTGGGCTTCATGGCGTGGGTCGGGTTGGCAGGGCTGCCCGGGACACGCCGTGAACCCTTCCATGGGGCTCGATGGCGCCATCCATGGCGCCAACGGTCCCGGGCAGCCCTGCCAACCCGGCCATTCCAGCCTCCCCGCGGCGGAGGGATGAGCAAAGGCAGGGTCAAAGGCTGGGGTCAGATCCCTTTGCTGCGCAAAGGGATCTGACCCCAACCCACGAAAAAAGGCAGCCAGTGGCTGCCTATTTGCTTTTGCTTCTGCCTTTGATTCCGCCCTTCCCGTCCGCGTCACACGGAAACTGTCGAGAGGGGGCGGATGGCCCTCTCCAAAACCGTTGGCGCCATGGATGGCGCCATCGAGCACCATGGAAGGGCTTTGGCGTGCTTTGGAGAGGGCCATCCCCCCTCTCCCCCACGTATCAATCAAGGCGCCGCACGGAGCGCTTGATAAAACCCTTATTCCGCCAGCATCGCCGCCAGCTTCTCCCGCGCCGGGCCAGCCAGCTTCGGGTTGTCCAGCGCGAAGCGGATCGTCGCCTCCACCAGACCCAGGTGCGTGCCGCAGTCGAAGCGGGTGCCCTCGAAACGATAGGCATCGACTTCTTCGGTCTTCAGCAGCTCGGCAATCGCATCGGTCAGCTGGATCTCGCCGCCGGCACCGGTCTGGGTCTGTTCCAGCAGCTCGAAGATCTTCGGGCTGAGCACGTAACGACCCACCACCGCCAGGTCGCTCGGCGCGTCCTCCGGCTTCGGCTTCTCGACGATCTGCGAAATACGGCCCTTGCGGCCATCGAACGCGTCGGTGGCGACGATGCCGTAACTGGCGGTCTTATCGTGCGGCACGTCTTCAACCGCGATCACGCTGGCGCCACTGGCTTCGTTGAGGTCGGCCATCTGCTTCAGCGCGCCCGCACCGCGGTTCCAGATCAGGTCGTCGGGCAGCAGTACGGCAAACGGCTCGTCACCGATCACCGACCTGGCACACAGCACCGCGTGCCCGAGGCCCAGCGCCTCGGCCTGGGTCACGAAGATCGCGCGCACACCATTGGGGAGCACGTGCCGGATCAGTTCCAGCTGCTCCTGCTTGCCAGCGCGCTCAAGCTTCTGCTCCAGCTCGTACGCCTTGTCGAAATAGTCGGCAACGGCGTGCTTGTAGCGGTTGGTGATGAACACCAGCGTGTCACAGCCGGCTTCGATCGCCTCATCCACCGCGTACTGGATCAGCGGCCGATCAATGATCGGCAGCATCTCCTTCGGCACAGTCTTGGTTGCTGGCAAAAAACGCGTCCCCAATCCTGCCACCGGGAAAACTGCTTTGCGAATTCGCTTGCTCATTGGTGCCTGTTGGCCTCACGTGCCGGAAAAGGCACGACTTTAGCGGATGAAATGTAAGCATCCTGTTCGATTGGCGAGAATTCCGGCATCGTCGCAAACAGGATTTCCTGGATGCGGGCGGTGTCGTAGCTGGCAATCGCCTCGCGCAGGCGCGGAACGTTGCCCAGCACCAGGTCGCGCGAGAACGTACGCACGCCGGCTTCAAGAATCTTCGGGTGCGCGGTGGAGCGGTAATCTTCGTCCGAATAGAACAGCGTCTCGTGCAGCTTCTCGCCCGGACGCAGGCCGGTATAGATGATCTGGATGTCCTTGTACGGCTGCTTGCCGGTCAGGCGGATCATCTGTTCGGCGAGCACGCGGATCGGCACCGGCTCGCCCATGTCGAGGGTATAGATCGCACCATGCGACGCCGATGCGGCCGCCTGCAGGATCAGCTGGCAGGCCTCGGGAATGGTCATGAAGTAGCGGCTGACTTCCGGGTCGGTGACCGTGACCGGGCCACCGCGCAGGATCTGCTCGCGGAACAGCGGCACCACGCTGCCGGCCGACGCCAGCACGTTGCCGAAGCGCACCGTGACAAAACGGGTATGCGTGGACTTCTGGTCCAGGCTCTGGCAGATCATCTCGGCGTAGCGCTTGCTCGCGCCCAGCGCATTGACCGGGTCGACCGCCTTGTCGGTGGAGATGAACACGAAATGCTCCACGCGGGCTTCCAGGCAGGCGCGCGCGACGTTCTCGGTCGCCAGGATGTTGTTGCGCACTGCTTCACGCAGCTGGCGTTCCAGCACCGGTACATGCTTGTAGGCGGCCGCATGGAAAGCGGTATCGACGGGGTGCAGCGACAGCGCGTGGCGGATCACCGCTGGGTCACCGCAGTCGCCCAGCACCGCCTCGATCTCGACATCGGGGAAGCTGCGACGCAGCTCGCCCTCGATGGTCAGCAGCAGCAGCTCGCTGATCTCCAGCAGGATGATGCGACCGGCACCATGCCGCGCGCACTGGCGGCACAGCTCCGAGCCGATCGAACCACCGGCGCCGGTAACCATCACGGTGCGCCCACCCAACCAGCCGCGGATCAGGTTCCAGTCCGGCATGATCGGCTTGCGCCCCAGCAGGTCCTCGATCGCCACTTCCTTCAGCTGGCCCGGCAGCGACTGGCCCTGCAGGATGTCACTGAGCTTGGGCACGGTACGGAACGGCACGCCGGTGCTTTCGCAGATCGCGACGACGCGCTGCATGCCTGCGGCGTCCAGCGACGGCATGGCAATGACCAGCAGCTTGGCAGCGGTCTCGCGGACCACCGTCGGCGCGTCATCCAGCGTGCCCAGGATCGGCAGGCCCTGCAGCTTGGCACCCCGCAGGTGCGGTGCATCGTCGAGCAGGCCGACCGGCTCGAAGTTGCCGGAGCGGCGCAGGTCGCGCACCAGGGTCTCGGCCGCCTGGCCGGCGCCGAGGATCAGCACGCGGCGGGCGCTGGAATCGGACTGCAGTGCCTGGTAGTCCTTCCAGGCGCGGTACAGCAGGCGCGGCGCGCCGAGCAGTGCCGACAGCGCGAACGGGTAGATCACCAGCACCGACATGGGTACGCCGTCGAAGCGCTTCCACATCAGCACCAGGATGATGGCCACCATGCCGATGAAGCTGGCCTTGAAGATGTTCAGCAGGTCGCTGACGCTGGCAAACCGCCACAGGCCGCGGTACAGGCCCACGCGCCAGAACACCAGGCCCTGCAGCAGCAGGACCAGGGTGGTATCGACGTTCCACAGGGGCAGCGCCGGGGCGTTGGGCAGGATCGAGTAACGCCCTGCATGGAGCAGCTGCCAGCATGCCCAGACCATGAAGAGGTCGTGGCAGACGATGGCCGAACGCGGCATCAGGCCGAGGATTCTGTCCCGCCAGGGTGAAGCCATAATTCAGGTAATTCCTTGTCGGTGGCGCATTCCATTGCGCAGGAGGAGCCAGAGGACGCTCAGCGCGATGAACCACGCGATCGCCACGACAGCCTCCCACCTCGGCTGCAAATCGGAGCAGACATTGAACACTGTAATACTGAACAGACCCAAAGCAAAGTACATCCCTGTCACCTGCGGGTGACTGGCTCCTGCCTGCACCGCGCGCTGGTAGACATGCTGGGTGTGGGGTTCCATCCAGCGTTGTCCGGAAATGATGCGCGCCAGCAGTGTGAAGCCCGCGTCCACGAGGAACGGCGAAACCGGTACCAGCAGCAGGATCCAGTTGATATCGGTACGCACGCTGGCGATCGCCAGCACCACTGCGACCGCATACCCCAGCGCACCGCTTCCGACATCGCCCATGAAGATCCGGGCGCGAGGGAAGTTGAACGGGAGGAATCCAAGGCAGGCCAGGCCCAGCGCCACGGCGGCCAGTGAATAGGGCCACGGCAGCACCGGCGCCAGCCCCAGCATCGCCACGACGGCCTGGCTGGCGGCGATGCCATTGATGCCGTCCATGAAGTTCCAGATGTTGATCAGCGACGCGGTGAACAGCAGCACCAGCACCGCCAACAGCCAGCTGCCACCATTCACCTTGACCAGGCCGGCCAACAGCGCTGCGGCGATGAAATGCACCAGCAGGCGACGCATCGCCGGCAGGGGCTTGTGGTCGTCCCACCAGCCGATACCGGCCACCAGCACCAGCCCAAGGCTGGCCACCAGCACCGTCGGCGTGCTTTCGGGCCAGGCCCAGATGGCCACGCCGGCGGTCACCAGCAGGCTGATGACGATGGCGATGCCGCCACCGCGCGGGGTGGCAACGCTATGGCTGCGACGCTCGCCCGGCTGGTCCATCAACTGCTGGCGCAGTGCATAGCCCCGCGCAGCCCAGGTCAGCAACGCACTGAGCAGGGCGAGCCCCAGCAGCGCGCCCATCACAAGCCAGGGCATGGATCAGAGCACCGCGTAGTTCAGCAGCGGCTTGACCGTCCCCCACTCCTTGCAGCTCGGGCACTGCCAGTGGTGGGTACGCGCACCGAAGCCGCAGCGCGTGCAGCGATAGGCCGGGTTGCGCACCAGCAGCTGGTCGGTGATGTGCTTGAGGTCATGCAGGGTGGCGGTGGAATCGGCTCCCTCGGCGAGGGTCAGATCGATCAGCGCGGATTCGCCACGTACCGACGGGCGATCCTTGAGCTGGCGACCGAGGTAGGCACGGGCCGGCGCCACACCTTCCTGCTCTTCCATCAACCGGGTCAGCGCCAATACCGGGGCGATGCCGCGGTAGTGCTCGGTCATCTCCGACAGGAACGCGCGTGCACCTGCCAGATCGCCGACCCTGCGATAGTTCTGCATCAGTGCCGGCAGCAGTTCCGGCAGGTATTCGGGGTCGTTGCGCGCGGCGCGCTCGAAGGCGCGCACGGCGGCCTCTGGATTGCCCGCGTCGGTTTCCAGCCGGCCCTCGATGATGCCGGCGCGCACCGACATCGCGTCGGCCTGGTAGGCGCGGGCGATCGCTGCCCTCGCCTCTTCCAGCTTGCCGGCGCCACGGAAACGTTCGGCCAGTTCGCATTCGAACTGTCCGATCAGCTTGCCCATCGGCTCGCCGGTGACGTCCTCGAAACGGGTCGCGTTGTCGATCGCCTTTTCCCAGTCGCGCTCGGCCTGGTAGATGCCGATCAGGTGCTTGAGCGCCTGCGGTGCGCGCTGATCCAGCTGCGCCAGCTCGGTGAACACGGTCTCGGCACGGTCCAGCAGGCCGGACTTCATGTAATCCTCGCCCAGCGCCAGCAGGGCCTGCACGCGCTGTGCATCACTGAGGTCGTGGCGGTTGACCAGGCCCTGGTGCAGGCGGATGGCGCGGTCGACTTCGCCGCGGCGGCGGAACAGGTGGCCCAGCGCGACCTGGGTCTCGAAGGTTTCCTTGTCCAGCTCGGCGATGTGCAGGAACAGCTCGATGGCCTTGTCCGGCTGCTCGTTGAGCAGGTAGTTCAGGCCACGGAAATAGGTGCTCGACAGGCGGCTGACCTGGCTGTCACCGTGGCGTTGACCACCGCGCCGCCCGATCACCCACCCAGCCAGGGCGGCCAGCGGAACGAACAGGAAGAACCAGAACCACTCGGTGACGAAATCCATCTTCGATCAGCGTCCATCAAAAGATTGAGGGGAAGCAACCGGTGCCGGCGTGGCGGCAGCGGACTTGTTGGCGCGGCGCAGCTGGCTGTAGAGCGGAATGACCACGCTCACCAGCACCAGGCCAGCGCCAACGATGACGCCGATCAGCAACGCGGCAATGATGGCCACGCCGACCGAGGTCTTAAGCTGGGTGAACAGCAGGTTGATGGTCATCTCGTCCATGTTCATGGCACCGATGATCAACCCAAGAATGAGTACCGCCAGCAGGACCAGCAGACGAAAAACCTTCATGCGACAGCTCCAGTGGCAGGAGTCCGTAGCTTATCCGACTCGCGGCTGGATTCGCACGCGGTGGCGCGACGGAAGGCTCAGGCCGGATCGGCGTCCAGCGGCAGCACACTGCTGACCCGCTCGCGCAGTTCCTTGCCCGGCTTGAAATGGGGGACATGCTTGCCCGGCAGGGCAACCGATTCGCCGGTCTTCGGGTTGCGACCCAGGCGCGGCGGACGATAGTGCAGCGAGAAGCTGCCAAATCCACGGATTTCGATGCGATCCCCGGCGGACAGCGATCCGCCCATCATTTCCAGCAACGACTTCACCGCCAGATCGACATCATCGGCCTTCAGGTGCGCCTGGCGGCGCGCAAGGATTTCGATCAGTTCGGATTTGGTCATTACCGGCTCACATCAGGGGCATCTCAGCCTGAAACGGCCCGGGCAATGCCCGGGCCGTCCAGGAAACAACGAAAAGCGTAAGGCCGATTACTCGGACTTGTTGCCGTTCAGCTGTGCACGCAGCAGCGCGCCCAGCTGGGTGGTGCCGCTGGAAGCCGAAGAGGACTGGTATTCCTCCAGCACTTCGCGCATTTCCGCGTCGTCCTTGGCCTTGATCGACAGCTGCAGGGTACGGCCCTTGCGGTCCATGCCCACGAACTTGGCTTCGACCTTGTCGCCGACCTTCAGGTGCTGGGTGGCGTCGTCAACGCGCTCGTTGGCGATGTCGCGGGCCGAGACGTAACCTTCGATGCCGTCAGCCAGCTCGATGATCGCGCCCTTGGCGTCGACTTCCTTCACCACGCCTTCAACCTTGGAGCCCTTCGGATTGGCAGCCATGTACTGGCCGAACGGATCCTGCTCCAGCTGCTTCACGCCCAAGGAGATGCGCTCGCGCTCCGGATCGACAGCCAGGACGACGGCGTCCAGGGTATCGCCCTTCTTGAAGTTGCGAACGACGTCTTCGCCGGTGGTGTTCCAGCTGATGTCGGACAGGTGGACCAGGCCGTCGATGCCGCCGTCCAGGCCGATGAAGATGCCGAAGTCGGTGATCGACTTGATCTGGCCCGACACCTTGTCACCCTTCTTGTGGGTGGCAGCGAAGGTTTCCCACGGATTGGCGGCAACCTGCTTCATGCCCAGCGAGATACGGCGACGCTCTTCATCGACGTCCAGCACCATCACTTCGACTTCATCACCAACCTGGACAACCTTGGACGGGTTGACGTTCTTGTTGGTCCAATCCATCTCCGAGACGTGCACCAAGCCTTCGACGCCCGGCTCGATCTCAACGAACGCACCGTAATCGGTGACGTTGGAGACCTTGCCGAAGACGCGGCTGTTGGCCGGGTAACGACGGCCGATGTTGTCCCACGGATCCTCGCCCAGCTGCTTCAGGCCCAGCGAAACGCGGTTGCGCTCGCGGTCGAACTTCAGCACGCGGACGTCCAGCTCGTCGCCGACGTTCACGACTTCCGACGGGTGACGCACGCGCTTCCACGCCATGTCGGTGATGTGCAGCAGGCCGTCGATACCGCCCAGGTCCACGAACGCGCCGTAATCGGTCAGGTTCTTGACGACACCCTTCAGGATCGCGCCTTCCTGCAGCTTGTCCATCAGCTGCTCGCGCTCTTCCGAGTGCTCGCTTTCGACGACAGCGCGGCGCGAGACCACGACGTTGTTACGCTTGCGGTCCAGCTTGATGAGCTTGAACTCGAGTTCCTTGCCTTCCAGGTAGGCCGGATCGCGCACCGGGCGCACATCGACCAGGGAACCCGGCAGGAAGGCGCGGACATCCTTGATGTCCACGGTGAAACCACCCTTGACCTTGCCGCTGATGCGGCCGGTGATGGTTTCGTTCTTTTCCAACGCTTCTTCCAGCTCGTCCCACACCATCGCGCGCTTGGCCTTCTCGCGCGACAGGACGGTTTCGCCGAAGCCGTTCTCGATCGAGTCGAGGGCGACCTTGACGATGTCGCCTTCGGCGACGTCGATTTCGCCAGCGTCGTTACGGAACTGTTCGATCGGCACGATGCCTTCGGACTTCAGGCCAGCGTTGATCACCACGACGTCGCCGCGGACTTCAACAACGGTACCGCTGACGATGGCGCCCGGCTTCAGCTTGGCCAGATTGGCCTGGCTGGCTTCAAACAGTTCGGCAAATGATTCGGTCATTAGATTTACTCTGTTGGACACATGGGTCGGTGGCGTCCCCTTCAGGGGAATGGCGACCGCCCGCCTGTTGGTCGACCCCGGAAACGCAGGTCGTGTGTAGTAGGAAAACCGCCACGCATCATTGCGCGACGGAGCTGGTACAGCACTGCTATGCGCGACCACCGCCGATGCTGCTGGCAGCGCTCCCGCGCGAACGGATCAGGCAGCCGGAACCGGAAGCAGATCCATCACTCTGGCAACGACATCATCGATGCCGATGCCTGTGGTGTCGATGAGGACAGCATCGTCTGCCGGCTTCAGGGGCGCCACGGTACGCTGGGCATCACGGGCGTCGCGGGCCATGATCTCGCGCAGGAGGTCATCAAAGTTAACAGAAACCCCCTTGTCTTTCAACTGCTTATGCCGGCGCTCGGCGCGCTCCTCGGCACTGGCGGTCAGGAAGACCTTGTAGGAGGCGTCCGGGAAGATCACCGTGCCCATGTCGCGGCCGTCGGCGACCAGGCCCGGCAGCTCCCTGAATGCGCGCTGGCGCTCCTTCAGGGCAGCGCGGACCTCGGGAATGGCGGCAATGGCCGAGGCCAGCGCACCGGTGGTCTCCAGGCGCAGCTCGTCGGTGGCATCGGTGCCGTTGACCATGACCCGCATGGCATCGCCCTGCTCGACAAACTGAACGTGGGTGTCGAAGGTGCAACGCACCAGCGCCGAGGCGTCGGAGGTATCGATGTCGGCCCAGCTTGCGGCCACGCCCACCGCCCGGTACAGCGCGCCCGAATCCAGGTAATGCCAGCCCATCCGGCGCGCGATGATGCGGCTGATGGTACCCTTGCCGGCCCCGGATGGGCCGTCGATGGTCAGGACGGGAGCGAGTGGATTCATGGGGGTCCCAGAGCGTGTGAAGAGGCCATTCTAGCCCCTGCCAGACGCCCCCAGCGGGATCTTTTGTGCAACCACTTGAAACCACGAGGAAAAGCCCGGTAGAATGGCGGGCTTGAACGAGCGTCAACTGCCGATTGTCTTTCGCATATCGCGGCCACGCTCCACCCGAACAACTACTGTTTACGCCGAGGTATGCCATGAAAGTCCTGTCCTCCCTGAAGTCGGCGAAGGCCCGTCACCGTGACTGCAAGGTCGTGCGTCGTCGTGGCAAGATCTTCGTCATCTGCAAGTCGAACCCGCGTTTCAAGGCGCGTCAGCGCTAAGCCTCACAGCCTTCCGGCTGCGGCTGGCCCTACGCGGGGCCGACCCCATGCAAGAAACCGCCTTCGGGCGGTTTTTTGTTTATGCGGCTTTTTCCTGCCGTTTTTGCTGTAATCGCCTTTCTTGACCACTGGGGAGTAGATCGAGATGAAGCGTTACCTGTCCGCCCTGGCCGTGATGGCCACCCTGGCCGCCGCCACACCGGCACTGGCCGATACCCTGCTTGTCGACCGTGCCCGCGAGAAGCCGGCCGGTGCCCTGCCCGTGCGCGGCCAGAGCATGCAGCAGGTGCAGGCGCAGTTCGGCGCGCCCAGCGAGCAGCTGCAGCCGCGTGGCGGGCAGAAGCGGCAATGGCCGACCATCAACCGCTGGGTGTACCCGCAGTTCACCGTCTACTTCGAGAAGCAGAAGGTGATCGACGTGGTGGCCAACCAGGCGGACCCGAACGAAATCGGCCCGAAACCGCCGATCCGTTGATCCCATTACCCGCCGTGGGCGGGCCTGTGTAGCGAGACCATGAACCAGACCCTTCGTTTTCCTGCCGAGTGGGAAGCCCAGAGCGGCGTCCTGATTGCCTGGCCCACCGCCGATACCGACTGGGCTGACCGCCTGGGCCAGGTGGAAGAGACCTACATCGCCCTGGTCGCGGCCATCACCCGCTTCCAGCCGGTGCTGATCTGCGTGGCCGACGACGATGTGGAGACCTACGCCGAGATGCGGCTGCGCTCCAACCGCATCGACATGGACAAGGTCCACTTCACCACGGCGGCCTACGACGATACCTGGCTGCGCGACTCCGGCCCGATCACCCTGCGCCGTGCCGACGGCGGCTTCCAGCTGCTGGATTTCCGCTTCACCGGCTGGGGCGGCAAGTTCGACGCCACCCTGGATGACCAGCTGGTGGGCGTGCTCGACCAGGCCGGCGTATTCAACGATGCGCCGGTCCGCAGCATTCCGTTCGCGCTGGAAGGCGGCGGCATCGAGACCGACGGTGAAGGCACCCTGCTGACCACCTGGAAGTGCCTGCACGAGCGCCACCCGGACCGCGACCGCGCCAGCCTGAGCGCCGACCTGGCCGACTGGCTGCAGCAGGACCGCGTGCTGTGGCTGGACCACGGCTACCTGGAAGGCGACGACACCGACGCGCACATCGATACCCTCGCCCGCTTCGCCTCCGCTGACAGCATCGTCTACCAGGCCTGCGACGACGAGAGCGACTCGCATTACGCCGAACTGCAGGCGATGGGCAATGAGCTGGCCGCGCTACGCACCAGGGATGGCCAGCCGTACCGCCTGTTCCCGCTGCCGTGGGCCCGGCCGGTGATCGACGAAGGCCGTCGCCTGGCTGCCTCGTACGCCAACTACCTGATCGTCAATGGCGCGGTGCTGATGCCGGCCTATGGCGACCCGGCCGATGACCTGGCCCGCGACGTGCTGGCACAGGCGCACCCGGGCCGAGAGATCGTGCAGGTGCCCTGCCGCTCGCTGATCTGGCAGAACGGCAGCCTGCACTGCATCACCATGCAGCTGCCGGCTGGGCTGTTGAAGGCGTAACGGTCGTGCCGGCCGCTGGCCGGCAACCCTGCAATGCCTGATGGATCCACGGGATTGCCGGCCAGCGGCCGGCACTACCCGCTGCGCCATTCAGCGCGCGACACGCCGTCGCCGCCCATCCGCGCTAACATGCTGGTTTTCCCCCGCAGGAACGCCCCGCATGAACTCGCGCAGCCCCCTTACCGTCGCCCTGATCCAGGAGCGCAACCACGGTGATGCCGCCGCCAACCTGGCGGTGATCGAAGCACGCGTGGCCGAGGCGGCTGCGCAGGGTGCCAAGCTGGTGCTGCTGCAGGAACTGCATAACGGCCCGTACTTCTGCCAGCACGAATCGGTGGACGAGTTCGACCTGGCCGAGCCGATTCCGGGCCCGAGCACCGAGCGCCTTGGCGCGCTGGCGAAGAAGCATGGCGTGGTGCTGGTCGGCTCGCTGTTCGAGCGCCGCGCTGCCGGGCTGTACCACAACACCGCCGTGGTGTTCGAGAAGGACGGTACGCTGCTCGGCAAGTACCGCAAGATGCATATCCCGGACGACCCGGGCTTCTACGAGAAGTTCTACTTCACCCCGGGCGACATCGGCTTCACGCCGATCGACACCTCGGTGGGCCGCCTGGGCGTGCTGGTGTGCTGGGACCAGTGGTACCCGGAAGCGGCGCGCCTGATGGCGCTGGCCGGCGCCGAGCTGCTGCTGTATCCGACTGCGATCGGCTGGGATCCGGACGACGTGCAGGACGAGAAGACCCGCCAGCGCGACGCCTGGGTGCTGAGCCATCGCGGCCATGCGGTGGCCAACGGCCTGCCGGTGCTGAGCTGCAACCGCGTCGGCCACGAGGCCTCGCCGCTGGGCGCGTCGGGCATCCAGTTCTGGGGCAACAGCCACGTGCTCGGCCCGCAGGGCGAGTTCCTGGCCGAGGCCGGCACCGAGGCCACCGTGCTGCTGTGCGACGTCGACCTGCAGCGCAGCGAGCACGTGCGCCGCATCTGGCCGTTCCTGCGTGATCGCCGCATCGATGCCTACGGCGACCTGCTCAAGCGCTACATCGACTGAGCCGGAGCCCGCGCATGGCCGTCCTCATCCGTGATGCCGGCCCGGCCGACATCGACGCGATCACCGCGATCTACGCGGTGGAAGTGACCGACTTCGTCAACACTTACGAGTACGACATTCCGGACGCGTCCGAGATGCTGCGCCGCATGCGCGACATCATCGACCGCGGCTTCCCCTACCTGGTCGCCGAGATTGACGGCCAGGTGGCCGGCTATGCCTACGCCAACACCTACCGCACCCGCGTTGCCTACCAGTGGACCGTGGAAAACTCGGTCTACGTCGATGCCGCGTTCCAGGGCAAGGGCGTCGGCACCGGCCTGCTGCAGGCGTTGATCGACGCCTGCGTGGCGCGTGGCTACCGGCAGATGGTGGCGGTGATCGGCGAACCGACCAATACCGCTTCAATCAAGCTGCACGAACGCTTCGGCTTCGAGCTGGTCGGCGTGTTCCGTGGCCTCGGCCGCAAGCATGGCCGCTGGCTGGACACCGTGCAGATGCAGCGCGCGCTCGGCGATGGCGCCGACACCGCACCTTCCAATGAATGAACCCATGACCGAAACCCTTCCCGAGACCGGTGACGACCTGTTCGCCGGCCAGCCGGTGCGCGTCGTCGAACGCGACGGCGTGCGCTACACCCTGCTGGGCACCGCCCATGTCTCACGCGCCAGCGTCGAGGCGGTGGAGAAAGCCATCGACAGCGGTCGCTTCGACGCCGTGGCCGTTGAACTGGACCCGCAGCGCCTGCAGGCGCTGAGCGACCCGGACACGCTGGCCAAGCTCGACCTGGTCGAGGTGATCCGCAAGGGCCGCGTCGCCCTGTTCGCCGCCAACCTGGCCCTGTCCGCCTACCAGCGCCGCCTGGCCGAACAGCTCGACATCGAGCCGGGCGCGGAACTGAAACGCGCGGTGGAACTGGCGCGCGAACGCGACCTGCCGGTGCACCTGATCGACCGCGAGGTCGGCCTGACCTTCCGCCGGGCGTCGCAGCGGCTTGGGTTCTTCGGCAAGCTGAAGCTGGTTGCCGGGCTGGGCGCCGGCCTGTTCTCGTCCGAGGAAGTGGGCGAGAACGAGATCGAAAAGCTCAAGCAGGGCGACATGCTGGAATCGAGCTTCGGTGAGTTCGCCAGCGAGAGCCCGGCGCTGTACGAAACCATCATCGGCGAGCGCGACCGCTACATGGCCACGCGCCTGCGCGAGGAGCACACCCCGCAGCAGCGTGAAGTGCTGGCGGTGGTCGGTGCCGGTCACCTGGCCGGGCTGGCGCGCTACCTGGAAACCGATACCGAGGCACCGGCGCCGCTGCGCGCCGAGCTGGAGGCGGTGCCGAAGAAGCGCAACATCCCGTGGTTCACGCTCGGCATCCTGGCGATCGTGGCGACCGGCATCGGTGTGGGCTTCTACCGCGGCGGCCTGGGCGTGGGCACCGAGCTGTTGGCGACCTGGGCAATGTATACCGGCGGCCTGGCGGGCCTGGGCTGCCTGCTGGCAGGCGGTCACCCGCTGAGCATTCTCACCGCGATCGCGGTGGCCCCGTTCAAGCCGTTCCGCCTGAGCATCCCGACCGGCGCATTCTCGGCGCTGGTGGAAGCGCGCCTGCGCAAGCCGGCCTACGAGGACTTCCTGAAGCTGCGCGACGATGCGCAGAGCCTGAAGGGCTGGTACCGCAATCGCGTTACCCGCGTGGTGCTGACCTTCATGCTGACCAACATCGGCAGCATGCTCGGCCTGTGGCTGACCACCTTCAAGGTGTGGGGCAAGGTGGCGGGGTAAGCCTCTCAACCGGCCACAGAATCTGTAGCGCCCGAGCCCATGCTCGGGCGAAGCCGCGACGCGGCGAGCAGAAAAAAAGGGGGAGACCGCCCCACTACGACCGGCCTCCCCCACACCACAACACGTTGGCGCGCATTACAGCCGGGCAGCGCCCGGCTCCATCCTCTCCAGCCCGCGTGCACGGCGGATCAACCGCGTCACGGCATTGCGCAGGTCATCGAGCACCGCATAGATCGTCGGCAGGAACAGCAGGCTGACCACCGTCGAGAACGCCAGGCCGCCCGCAATCGCGCGCGCCATCGGCGAATACTCCGGGCCATTGCCGAACATCTGCGTATCGGTCAGCGAGATCGGGATCATCGCCAGGATCGCCGTGCCCATGGTCATCATGATCGGGCGCAGGCGTTCGCGTGAGCCTTCCACCAGCGCCTGGGTGCGGCCCATGCCGCTGCGCCGCAGGTTGTTGATGTGCTCGATCATCACGATGCCGTTGTTCACCACCACGCCCATCAGCACCAGGATGCCGATGAAGGACATGATCCCGAACGAGGTGCCGGTGATCCAGAACAGCCAGAACACGCCGAAGATCGAGAACAGCACTCCGCTCATGATCGCCGCCGGGAACAGCAGCGACTCGAACACCGCCGCCATCACCACGTAGATCATCACCAGTGCGATCAGCAGGTTGAACACCATCTGCTGCATGGCCTCGTCGTCGTTGCCGTAGTCGCCGCCGTCGAAGGTGAAGCCATAGCCGGCCGGGAAGTTCATCGGCTTGAGCACGGCTTCGATCGCCTTGCGTCCGTCCGGCGCGGTGACCTTCTCGGCCAGGTTGGCCTTGATGGTCAACGTGGTCTGGCGGTTGGTGCGGCCGATCTGGGTGGCGGACGAACCAACGTCCACGGTGACCAGGCTCAGCAGCGGCACGCTGCGGCCATCGCCGGTGCGCACGCTGAAACCGGCCAGGTCTTCCGGGCTGCTCTGCTCGGCGCCGGCAAAGCGCACCCACACCGGCACTTCGTTGTCACCGCGGCGGAACTCGCGCATCGGCGCGCCGCGCAGCGCCAGGCCGACGAAGCTGGCCACCTGCTCGGCACTGAAGCCGAACGCTGCGGCACGCTCGCGGTCGACGCGCACCTTCAGCTCGCCGCCCTTCTCGCCGTTGTCGATGCGCACGTCACGCAGCTCGGCACGCTGCGCCAGCAACGGCACCACTTCCTGGCCGATCTCCTGCAGCATCGAGCTGGAGTCGCCCACCAGCTGCACCTGCACGCCCTGGTTGCTGCCGCCACCGCCATCGCCGCCCTGGTTGCCGACGAAGTAATCGGTGCGGGCCGACTTCGGCAGGCCCTTGCGCAGTTCCTCCTGCAGCGACTTGATGTCCTTGGCGTACTTTTCGTCCAGGGTGACCACCGTGGAACTGCCTTCCTGCTCGCTGTACCAGGAATACACCTGCTTCACGTGCAGGCGTTCGCGGTTCTGGTCGATCCAGTTCTCCACCCGCGCCACTTCCTCGGACATCTGGCGGTAGGTGTAGGCGCCCTTCCACATGTAGCCGATGAAGATGTCCTTGCCCCCCTCACCACCGAACATGTCGACCTTGGTCAGCTTCATCGGCACCAGGCTGACCAGCACCACCAGCAGGATGCCGAGCAGGCTCCAACCGCGGTGATGCAGTGACCAGTCCAGCAGCTGCGCATAGCGTCGCTGCAGGCGCGCGATCAGGCCGGTCTGCGAGTGCACCAGCTTGGGCGTGGCCATGCGCGCGGACAGCATCGGGATCAGGCTGACCGCCACCAGCCACGAGGCCAGCAGCGAGACCGAGATGGTGATCGCGATCTGCGCCATGAAGATGCTGATGTTGTTGGTCTCGCCGAACAGGTTCGGCACGAACACGATGCAGTGGCACAGCGTGCCGGCGCTGAGCGCGATGGCCACGTTGCGGGTGCCGATGATCGAGGCCAGCCGTGGCTGCCCCGGCATGCGCTCGCGCTCCTGGTAGATGCTCTCCACCACCACCACCGCGTTGTCGACCAGCATGCCGACGGCCAGCAGCAGGCCCATCATGGTCAGGATGTTGAGTGTCACCCCGACGAAGTACATGAAGCCGAGGGTGATGGTGAAGCAGATCGGAATGGCCAGGGTCACCATCAGCGTCGACGGCCAATGGCGCAGGAAGAAGAACAGCACGGTGACCGACAGGATCAGGCCGACCGCGCCGGCCTCGGCCAGCTCCAGCAGCGAGGACGTCACTGCCTTGCCCTGGTTGTCGATCACCTTGATCTGCACGTCGCGCATCGACGGCTGCGCGCGGATCGCCTCGACCTCGGCCAGTGCCGCACGCGAAACGTCCACCAGGTTGGCGCTGCGTTCCTTGAAGATGTCCAGGCCCACCGCCGGGTTGCCGTCCAGGCGGCGCCCGTAGTTCATCCGCGCCGGCTTCAGGCGCACGTCGGCGAAGTCGCCCAGGCGCAGGCCCTTGGCGTTGATCACCAGGTCGCGCATCTCCTGAAGGTCGGTGATCTCGCCTACCGGCTGCACGCGCACGCGTTGGCCGTTGTCATCGATCTGCCCGGCCGAGATCGAGAAGTTCAGCGTGCGCAGGCGCTCGCTCAGCTCGTTGATGCTCAACCCATGCGCGTTGAGCCGGTTCGGATCGATGGCGATCTCCACCTCGTTCGGCGGCGCACCGGTGATATCGACGCGGGCCACACCGGGAATACGCTCGATGCGCCGCTTGAACTCACGATCGAGCATGTCATAGGCGGTGGTCAGGTCGGTGGTGCTGGCCAGCCGCACCTTCAGCACGGGCTGGTCGCTGCTGGACCACTTGAACACGTTGTAGCGCTGCAGGTCGTCGGGCAGGTCGCTGCGGATCGCGTCGATACGCTCGCGCGCGTCCGACGCGGCAATGGCGATGTCGCGGTCCCAGTCGCTGAACTCGATGTAGATCAGCGCCGCCTCGGAGGTGGCCGACGAGCGCATGCGCTTGATGCCGGTCATCGTCGCCAGCGATTCCTCGACCGGACGGATGATGGTCCGTTCCACTTCTTCCGGGGTCGAGCCGGTGTAGGGAATCTGCACGAACAGGAACGGCGCGGAGATGTCCGGCAGCGCCTCCAACGGCAGCCGGAACGAAGCGATCAGGCCGATCACCACCAGCGACACGAAGCACATGATGGTGGTGACCGGACGGCGGATGGAGAACTCGGCAACACTCATGCCGGTTCCTCCACACCCGCTGTGCCGCCCTCGTCGCCATGCAGGCCTTCACCGGCGTGCTTGCGGCCGCGCTCACGGTAGTAGGCGTCGCCGCGACGATCCATCAGGTCGTACACCACCGGGATCACCAGCAGCGTCAGCAGCGTCGACACCAGCAGGCCACCGATCACGGTGATCGCCATCGGTGCACGCACTTCGGCGCCCTCGCCCATCGCCACCGCCAGCGGCAGGAAGCCGAACAGCGTGCACAGCGTGGTCATGATGATCGGGCGCAGGCGGGAACGCGCACCCTCCACCAGCGCCTCATGCTTGGCCACGCCGGCCTCGCGCAGCTGGTTGACCTTGTCGATCAGGATGATCGCGTTCTTGGTGACCAGGCCGACAAGCAGGATCAGGCCGATGAACACCACCACCGAGATGGGCTTTCCGGTCAGCATCAGCGCCAGGATCGCGCCGACCAGCGCCAGCGGGATGGTGAACAGGATCACGAACGGGTGCAGCAGGGATTCGAACTGCGAGGCCATCACCAGGTAGACCAGGAAGATCGCCAGGCCGAAGGCGAAGATCAGCGACTTCGCCGCCTGCGCCAGCTCCTCGCCCTGGCCACCGATGTGCAGGCCCACGCCTGCGCCCAGCGGCTGTTCGGCCACCATCTGCTGCACTTCGCGCATGGCGGCGCCCAGGTCGATGTCGCGCAGGTTGGCCGACACCACCGCCACCCGGGTCTGGTCGGCACGATGGATCTCGCTGGGGCCGGTGGTGGCGACCACGTCGGCCACCGCGTCCAGGGTCACCGGGCGGGTGCTGCCCGGATTGACGATCAGCCGGCGGATGCTCTCCACGCTGGCGCGGTCACCTTCCTGGGCGCGCACCAGCACGTCGATCTTGCGGTCACGGAAGCTGTAGCGGGTGGCGACGTCGCCACGCACCTTCTTCACCACCACGTCGGCGATCTGGCGGGTGGTCAGGCCCAGCGCACCGGCGCGCTCCTGGTCGAAGCGGATCTGGATTTCCGGGAAGCCCTCTTCCACCGTCGACTTCACGTCGGCGTAGTGGGCGTTGCCGCGCAGCATCGCCGCCAGGCGCTGGCCGGCCACTTCCAGGGTCGCCATGTCCTGCCCGCGCAGTTCGATTTCCAGCGGCGTGGAAAAGCTGAACAACGCCGGCCGCGCGAAGTCGACCTGGGCACCCGGGTGCTGGCTCATGGTGCCGCGCAGGCGCTCGGTGATCGCCGCTTCAGTGTGCGCATTGCCGCCACCTTCCATCACCACGGTCAGCTTGCCGATGTTCTCGCCACTTTCGGTCGGGCTGGCATCCAGCCGGGTGCCGCTGCCACTGACGCCATACAGCGAGGCCACGCCTTCGCCCTTGCCATGCGCCAGCTGCAGCTCGCGCACCAGCGCATCGGTCTGCTTCAGCGGCGTGCCGGCCGGCAGCTTCACCGTCATTTCGAAACGGTCCTGCGCCAGCTGCGGGATCAGGTCGGCGCCAAGCATCGGCACCAGCGCCATGGTCGCCACGAAAATGATGGCTGCCACGCCCAGCACCTTGCCGGGATGCGCCAGCGCACTCGGCAGCAGGCGCAGGTAGCCTCGCTCGGCGCCTGCATAGGGCTTCATCGCCAGGTCGCTGGCCTTGCGCATCACCGGGCCGACCACCGCCACCACGCCGCGCCACAGGCGCACCACGAGCCAGGCCAGCGCATAGAAGCTCCAGCGCACGCTGGCGAGCAGGCCACGGCGGCCCAGTGCAACCGGCTTCTGCCAACGCTTCTGCGGCTGCCATGCTGCGTTCGGCGCCTCTTCCGGGAACGCCAGCGGCGGCCGCCCCTTCAGCGAGCTCAGCATCGGGATCAGGGTCATCGACACCAGCAGCGAGATCGCGATGGCGATCGCCACGGTCAGCGCCTGGTCGCGGAACAGCTGCCCGGCGATGCCATCGACGAACACCAGCGGCAGGAACACCGCGATGGTGGTCAGGGTCGAGGCGACCACGGCCATGCTCACTTCACGGGTGCCGGCGATCGCCGCCTGCAGGATGCCCAGGCCACGCTCACGGGCCTTGGCGATGCTCTCCAACACCACGATCGAGTCATCCACCACCAGGCCGGTGGCCAATGCCAGGCCACCCAGCGACATCACGTTCAAGCTCAGGCCGAGCTGGCCCATGAAGAAGAACGTGGCGATGATCGAGACCGGCAACGACAGGCTGATCACGAACGTACTCCAGCCATCGCGCAGGAACAGGAAGATGATCAGGATCGCCAGCAGGCCGCCGATCACGGCATCCTTCTTGACGTCGGCGATGGCGTGCTCGATGAAGCGCGACTGGTCCTCGATGGTGGTCAGCTGGACATCGGACGGGAACGTGCCCTTGATCTGCTCCAGGCGCTTGCGCAGCGCTTCAGCGGTGGCCACGGTGTTGGCGTCGCCTTCCTTGTAGATGGCCAGCTCGACCGATTCCTTGCCGCCCAGGCGGATGATCGCTTCGCGCTCCTTGTAGCCCTGGCGCACGGTGGCCACGTCCTTCAGGCGCACCGGCACGCCGTTGGCAACCACGCTGGAGCCACCGCCGGACGATGCGCTCTGTGCCGCCGACGCCGCCGCGATGGCGGCCGCCGAACCGGTCGACGCGGCGATGTTGAACATCTGCTGCAGCGCCGAGTCCGCCGCGCTGCCATTGGCGGCCTGGGTGGTCACCAGCAGGTTGCGGATCTCCTCCAGGTCGGCGAACTGGTTGACGGTACGCACCAGGAAGCGCTGCGAGCCCTCCTCCAGGCGGCCGCCGGAAATGTTGATGTTCTCGTCCTTCAGGCGCTTGATGACGGTGTCGATCGGCAGGTTCAGCTGGGCAAGCTTCTGCTGGTCGATGTCGACCTGGATCTCGTCCTCCAGGCCGCCGCCCACCTTCACTGCCGCCACACCGGTGACCGGCTCCAGCTTCTTCTTGAGGTCTTCATCGGCATAGCGGCGCAGGCCGGTCAGCTCGCGCACCGCATCGGCATCGCTGGTCGGCGCCGTCTTGTTCGACAGCACCAGGCGCATGATCGGCTCGGTTGACGGATTGAAGCGCAGCAGCACCGGGGCCTTGGCCTCCAGCGGCAGGTTCAGCGCTTCCATCTTGTCGCGCACCTCCAGGCTGGCCTGGTCCATGTTGGTGCCCCAGGCGAATTCCAGCACCACGTCGCTCTGGCCGGTGCGCGAGACCGACTTCAGCTTGCGCAGGTTCTTGACCACGCCGACCGCTTCTTCGACCGGCTGGGTGATCAGGGTTTCGATTTCAGTCGGCGCTGCACCGGTGTATTCGGTGCGCACGGTCAGCGTCGGGTAGCTCAGGTCGGGCAGCAGGTTGACCTTGAGATTGCCCAGCGCGATCAGGCCGAACAGCAGCAGCGTGACTGTGCACATGGCGATGGTCACGCGGCGGCGGGTGGCAAACTCCACCAGGCCGCCGCGCATGCCGGCGGCGGCGCCGTCGCTCGCCGGCGAGGCACCGTGGTCGTGGCCCGGGGCGGTCATTGCTTGCTCCCGGCCTTGTCTGCGGGCTTGGCGGCCGCAGCGACCGTCTTCGCCTTCGGATCGGCAATCACCTGCACCGTGGTGCCGTCGCGCAGGGCGACCTTGCCGGCGGTGACCACCTGATCACCGGCCGCCAGGCCATCACGGATCTCCACCCACGGGCCCTCGGCGTAACCCAGCTTGACCGGAACGCGTGCGACCTTGCCTTCGCGCACGCGGAACACCGCCGGCTCACCGTCGTCGAGCAACGCCAGGCGCGGTACGACCAGCGCATCGGCACGCTGGTCGTAGTCGATGCGGATGCGACCGAACATGCCGGGCTGCAGCGCGTGTGCGGCGCCGTCGAAGGCGCTGACCACGCGAAACGTGCCGCTGCCCGAATCCACCACCGGCGCGATGCGATCAACGGTGCCGGTGAAGCTCTGCCCCGGCAGCGCGTCGGCCGCCAGCGTCACCGGCTGGCCGGCGCGCAGGGTGGCCAGTTCACGCTCGGGCACGTTGAGGGTGGCTTCCAGCCGCGAGTTGTCGACGATGCGGAAGATCGGCGTGTTGATCTGCACGAAGTTGCCGGTCTTGATCGAGCGCGATGCGATCACGCCGGAGATCGGCGCCACCACCGTGGTGTAGGACAGCTCCAGCGTGGCCAGCCGGTACTGCGCGCGCACGTTTTCCAGGTCGTAGCGCAGCTGGTCGACATCGGCGGCGCTGACCATCTGCTGGCCGACCAGCTTCTGTGCGCGCTGGTAATTGTTTTCCAGCTTGCGCATCTGCGCTTCGCTCTGTGCAACGGCCAGCCGTGCACGATCCGGGTCCAGCCGCACCAGCGGTTGGCCGGCGGTGACCCGCTGCCCTTCCTCGACCAGCACCGCCAGCGCCACGCCGGAGGTCTTGGCGACCACCTGCGACTCGGCGCGTGGTTCCAGCGCGGCCGTGCCGGTGTAGCTGGCCGCGACGGCACGATGGCTGGCCACCGCCACTTCGACCGGGACTGCGTCGACCTTCTTCTCCTCCTTGGTCTCGGCAGCCTTGGCTTCGGAATTGGGCCCTGCGGCGCAACCGCCCAGCAGCAGGGAGGTGGAGATCAGCAGTGCGGCAGCGCAGATTCCGCTGCGACGGCCGGACAGGAAGGTTGGGTGCGACATCGTCGGGTCCCTGAAGGATGCGTGGACAGGTGTGGTGGCAAAGTAATGCACCACTTCACGGCAACACCATATCCCAAAGGTCATGGTGCCTTCACGCCGCTGGTCGGCGCGCCCCCATTTCAGCTAGATGAAACCTGAGGCTATACTCGGGTCGTTCCGTACCCCACGCCGGAACGACCAGACCCGAATCCCCGGAAACGACACCATGCGCCCGCAGCCGCTCGCCGCTTGTCTCGCTCTGGCCGTCCTCCTGCCCCTTGGGGCCGCCGCACAGCCCGCTCCTGCTCCTGCCACACCCGCCCCGGCCCCGGCTCCCGCCGTTGCGCCAGCGCCCGCCGCACCCACCGGCAACTTCGACAATGGCCGCGTCCTGGCCTACACCTGCCAGGGCTGCCACGGGATCACCGGCTACAAGAACGCCTACCCCAGTTACCGGGTGCCGAAGATCGGCGGCCAGACCCAGCAGTATCTGGCCCAGGCCCTGACCGAGTACCGCCAGGGCAAGCGCCGGCATCCGACGATGCAGGCGCAGTCGATGAGTTTCAGCGAACAGGAGATCGCCGATCTCTCTGTTTACCTGTCCACCGTCAAGTAAGGCCCGCCCATGTCGAAAGCCGCGCATCCGATGCGTCACGCCATCGCCCTGTCCGTTGCCCTGCTGCTGGCCGCCTGCTCACAGTCGCAGGTGGAAAACAGCGAAAAATCGGCCGCCGACCCGGGCCATGCCAGCGGCGAGCACGGTTCATCGTCCTCCGCCGGCCTGCCGGCAGGTCGCGAGGCCGCCGGTGAGGCCCGCGCCAAGGTGAAGGGCAAAGCCACCAACCAGAGCTGCATCGACTGCCATGGGGCCGACGGCAATGCGCCGATCGATCCGACCTATCCGAAGCTGGGTGGGCAGTACGGTGACTACCTGGCGCACGCGCTGCAGGCCTACCGCGCCGGTGACCGCCAGCATGCGCTGATGACGCCGCAGGCGAAGGACCTGAGTGATCAGGACATCGCCGATCTGGCGGCGTACTTCGGCAGCCGGCCGAGCCAGCTGCGGGATCTGCACGGGGTCAAATGACGGCCGGCCCCCCGGTCGGTGCGGACCGTCGGTTGGTAGGTGCGGACCGTTGGTTGGTAGGTGCGGACCGTTGGTCCGCACAGATTCCGGATATCCACGCCTGGCGTGGATCTGCTGAGCCGAGCGTGAGCTCGGCTCTACATCAATCGGCGCGATCGCTGGCGCCGGTCAACGCTCAGCCTTCCAGCTCTTCCCAGCGCGCGTAAGCGGCATCCAGTTCGGCCTGCACCTTGGCCAGCTGCTGGGTGTGCGCCGTCACTTCAGCACTGCTGCGGGTGTAGAACGATGGGTCGTTCATCGCCGAGGTCAGCCCTTCGACATCGCCTTCCAGCTTCTCGATGGTCTTTGGCAGCTGCTCCAGCTCGCGCGCTTCCTTGTACGCCAGCTTGCGCTTGGGGGCTGCGGGAGTCGCGGCCGCAGCAGCGGCCGGTGCAGCAGTCGCCGCCTTGGCAGCCGGGGCCGCGGCAGGCGCAGCCACGCTGGCCGCATAGCGCTGCCAGTCGCTGTAGCCACCGACGTACTCGCCGATCACGCCGTCGCCTTCCATCACCAGCGTGGAGGTCACCACGTTGTCGATGAAGTCACGGTCGTGGCTGACCAGCAGCAGCGTACCGGTGTACTCGCCCAGCAGCTCTTCCAGCAGCTCCAGGGTTTCCACGTCGAGGTCGTTGGTCGGTTCGTCCATCACCAGCAGGTTGGACGGCTGCGCGAACAGCTTGGCCAGCAGCAGGCGGTTGCGCTCGCCACCGGACAGGCGGGTGATCGGCGCACGCGCGCGCTCGGGGGTGAACATGAAGTCCTGCAGGTAGGCATGCACGTGCTTGCGCTTGCCGTTGAACTCGAGGAAATCGCGGCCTTCGGCCACGTTCTCGATCGCGCTCCAGTCTTCGCGCAGCACCGCGCGGTACTGGTCGAAATAGGCGATCTGCAGGTTGGTGCCCGCATTGACCTCACCCTTGGCCGGCTGCAGTTCACCCAGCAGCAGCTTCAGCAGCGTGGTCTTGCCGCTGCCGTTGGGGCCGATCAGGCCGATGCGGTCGCCACGCAGGATGGTGGTGGTGAAATCGCGGACCATGGTGCGCTCGCCGAAGGCGAACGAAATGTCCTTGACGTCGATGACCTTCTTGCCGGAGCTGACGCCCTGCGCGGCTTCCATCTTGACGTTACCGCTGAGGTCGCGGCGCTGCGAGCGTTCGGTGCGCATCGCCTTGAGGCGGCGCACGCGGCCCTCGTCGCGGGTACGACGGGCCTTGATGCCTTGGCGGATCCAGACTTCTTCCTGCGCCAGCAGCTTGTCGAAGCGGGCATTTTCCTGCGCCTGCGCATTGAGGCGTTCCTCGCGGCGGCGCTCGTAGTTGGCCCAGTCGCCCGGCCAGCTGGTGACCTGGCCGCGATCGATCTCGACGATGCGGGTGGCCAGCGCACGCAGGAAGCGGCGGTCATGGGTGACGAACACCACGCTGCCGCTCCAGCCCTTCAGGAACGCTTCGAGCCAGTCGATGGCTTCGATGTCCAGGTGGTTGGTCGGTTCGTCCAGCAGCAGCACGTCCGGGCTCGATACCAGTGCACGGGCCAGCAGCACGCGGCGCTTCATGCCGCCGGACAGGCGGCCGAATTCGGCATCGCCGTCCAGGTCGAGCTTGGTCAGCGTTTCGCTGACACGCTGGTCCAGGCCCCAGCCGTTGGCGGCATCGATCTTGGCCTGCACATTGCCGAGGGCTTCACCATCGAAGACCTCGGCATGGCTGAGATGGTGGAACTCGGCCAGCCACTGGCCCAGTTCACCGAGGCCATCGGCAACGACGTCGAACACCGAGCCGGCTGCGCCGTGTGGCACTTCCTGCTCCAGGCGGGTGACGCGCACGCCCTGCTGCACGCGGACTTCGCCGTCATCGGGCTTGTGGTCGCCCGACAGCAGCTTGAGCAGGGTGGATTTGCCGGCGCCGTTGCGGCCGATCAGGGCGATGCGTTCGCCCGGCTCGATCGACAGTTCGGCCTTTTCCAGCAACAACGGGCCGCCGACGCTGAAGTCGACGTTCTGCAGAGTAATCAGAGGCATCCGGATATTGTACGGGTTGGGGGCGTCGGCCGGGTTGCACCCGGCACCCGCGGTAGTGCCGGCCGCTGGCCGGCAACCTCAACGGCAACGTCAAAAGCTGGTTTCCTGTGGGATGGCGGGATGGGTCCGGTCGCGGGGGACGCCGTAAACCCGTCCCTGGGGGCTTGGCCGCGGCATCCATGCCGCGGACACCCCCGCAACCGGACCCATCCCGCCTTCGATAGATTCCTGCAATCTGTCGGAACTACATTCTGCTCTGGTGGGTGTCGACCTTGGTCGACACGGTAGATCCACGCCATGCGTGGATGAGCGCTACAAGAAGGGTCGATGGATGGAATCGACTGGAAATCTGATGGCTACCCCACCTCCCCCAGCAACGCCTGCAACCCCGGCAGCCATTGCTTGCCGGGGTGGCGCACCAGCCACAGGGTGCGCTGCAGGGCCGGCAGCGGAGTCTCGAGCACGCGCAGGCGGCCCAGGGCCAGCGGCTCTTCCAGCGCGTGGCGCGACAGGCAGGCCAGGCCGAGGCCGGCGATGGCGGCCTGCTTGATCGCTTCGGTATTGCCCAGCTGCAGGGTCTGCGCGAAGCCACGCAGGTGCGGCAGCAGGGCCTGTTCCACGGCTTCGCGGGTGCCGGAGCCAGGCTCACGCAGCAGCCAGCGTGCGCGGCGCAGTTCATCCAGCGACCAGCGTGCGCGGGCATCGGCGGCAGCCACGATCACCAGTGGGTCCTGCTGCCAGGCGGTCACCTGCAGGCCACGCTCATGGCACGGGCCTTCGATCAGGCCGGCGTCGACGTCCAGGCGCTGTACCGCGGCGACCACGCCGGCACTGTTGTCGATGCGCAGATCGACCTCGGCCTGAGGCGCCTGCCGCAGCAGTTCGGCGATGCGTGGCGGCAGCAGGTAGTTGCCGATGGTGGTACTGGCGGCCAGCACCAGCCGTAGCGGTGCGCCCTGCGACGGGTCGCCGCCGGCGGCCAGCTGCCGCTCCAGATCGGCGGCGTTGACCAGCAAGGTGCGCGCCGGCTCCAGCAGCGCGCGGCCGTGCCCGTTCAGCGCCAGGCGGCGGCCGATGCGGTCGAACAGCGGGGTGCCGAAGTGCGCCTCCAGCTCCTGCAGGGCGGCGCTGCTGGCCGACTGCGAGAGCGCGACGGCCTGGCCGGCGGCAGTGGTGGTGCCATGGTCGGCGATGGCGACGAAGACCTGCAGCTGGCGCAAGGTCAGGCGCATGGAATGTACCCGCTTTATAGGTAGGTTTCACCCATATTATTCGTTTTACAGGTCAGTGACACAGGCGCACGCTTGGCCCATCACTCCAGTCCTGTCGCGCCATGAACGCCACCGCTCTCTCCTCCTGGTCCCTGCCCGCCCTGCGCCAACGCTGGCAGCCTCGCCTGCCCGGCCTGCTGCTGGTGGGCCTGATCGCGGCGGCGTCGCTGTACCTGGCCCAGCTTCCCTGGCTCCAGGCGCATGGCCTGAGCGCGCTGACCGTGGCCATCGTCGCCGGCATCGTGGTCGGCAACACCCTTTACCCGCGGCTGGCGCCGAGCAGCGCGGCCGGTGTCGGCTTCTCCAAGCACTGGCTGTTGCGCGCCGGCATCGTGCTGTACGGCCTGCGCCTGACCTTCCAGGACATCGGCCACGTCGGCGTGGCCGGCGTGCTGATGGACGTGCTGGTGGTCGCCAGCACCTTCGGGCTGGCCTGCTGGCTGGGCATGCGCGTGTTCAAGATGGAGCGCGAAGCGGCGATGCTGATCGGCGCCGGCAGCGCGATCTGCGGCGCGGCGGCGGTGATGGCCGCCGAGCCGGTGGTGCGCGGCCGCGCTGCGCAGGTCACCGTCGCGGTCTCTACGGTGGTGGTGTTCGGCACGCTGGCGATGTTCCTTTACCCGGCGTTGTATGCACTGGTGCAGTCGCACGGCTGGCTGGCAATGGACGCGCGGCAGTACGGCCTGTTCACCGGTGCGACGGTGCATGAAGTGGCACAGGTGGTGGCGGCAGGCCGCGCGGTCAACGAAGCAGCGGCCGACACGGCGGTGATCACCAAGATGGTGCGGGTGATGCTGCTGGCGCCGTTCCTGGTCGCGCTGTCGCTGTGGCTGGCGCGTGGCGGCAAGGCCAGCGCCGACGGCAAAAAGGCGCGCATCGTGGTGCCGTGGTTCGCTTTTGGTTTCGTGGCGGTGGCCGGGTTCAACTCGCTGCATCTGCTGCCGGCGGGCCTGCAGGCGGGGCTGGTGCAGCTGGATACCGTGCTGCTGGCGATGGCGATGGCCGCGCTGGGCCTGACCACCCACGTCTCGGCGCTGCGCCAGGCCGGGCTGAAGCCGCTGCTGCTGGCGCTGATCCTGTTCGCCTGGCTGCTGTTCGGTGGCCTGGCGATCCATCAGGGTGCACTGGCGGTGCTTGGCTGAGCAGGAGCGTGCCGACCCAGGTCGGCATCCACCCGTAGATCCACGCCATGCGTGGATGCCCCCGGTGTACTCACGCCATGCGTGGACGCCCCCCGGGTATATTCACGCCCTGCGTGGATGACGACTCCGATGGGGTCGGAGCCCTTTCCTGCGGAAAGGGATTCGACCCCATCCGATCAGGCGGGACCGGCCGCGCAGGCAGGTACAATGCGCCATGACTGACTTCTCGACCCTGCCGCTGAGCCCGGCCCTGCAGCCCGGCCTGGATGCCCTCGGCTACACCACCCTCACCCCCGTGCAGGCGCAGAGCCTGCCGGCCATCCTCGATGGCCGTGATGTGATCGCACAGGCACCCACCGGCAGCGGCAAGACCGCCGCCTTCGGCCTGGGCCTGCTGCAGGCCATCGACCCCAGCCTGATCCGCGTGCAGGCGCTGGTGCTGTGCCCGACCCGCGAACTGGCCGACCAGGTCGGCAAGCAGATCCGCAAGCTGGCCACCGGCATCCCCAACCTGAAGCTGTTGCTGCTGGTGGGCGGCGTGCCGCTGGGCCCGCAGCTGGCCTCGCTTGAAGGCCACGATCCGCATGTGGTGGTCGGCACGCCCGGCCGCGTGCAGGAGCTGGCACGCAAGCGCGCGCTGAACCTGGGCGCGGTGCGCACGCTGGTGCTGGACGAGGCCGACCGCATGCTCGACATGGGCTTCGAGGAGCCGATCCGCGAGATCGCCGGCCGCACCCATAGGGACCGCCAGAGCCTGCTGTTCTCCGCCACCTTCCCCGACAGCATCCGCGCCATGGCGCGTGACCTGCTGCGCGACGCGGTGGAAGTGACCGTGGAAGGCGCCGACCAGGCACCGGCCATCCGCCACCTGTTCTGCGAGGTGGAACCGGCGCATCGCCAGAAGGCGCTGGCCGGCCTGCTGCTGAAGTACACGCCGGAATCGGCGGTCGTGTTCTGCAACACCCGCAAGGACGTGGACGAAGTGGCCAACTCGCTGCAGCAGTTCGGCTTCTCCGCACTGGCCCTGCACGGCGACATGGAGCAGCGCGACCGCGAGGAAGTGCTGTTGCTGCTGGCCAACCGCAGCTGCAACGTGCTGGTCGCCAGCGACGTCGCCGCGCGCGGCCTGGACGTGGAAGAGCTGGCGGCAGTGATCAATTACGAGCTTCCGACCGACGTGGAAAGCTACCAGCACCGCGTGGGCCGTACCGGGCGCGCCGGTGCCAGCGGCCTGGCGATCAGCCTGGTGGCCGGCCGCGAGAAGACCCGCGCCGACGCCATCGAAGCGCAGATGGGGCAGCCGCTGGACTGGCAGAAGACGCCGCTGGCAACCTCGCGCCCGGCCGAACTGCCGCAGGCCGCGATGCGCACGCTGCGCATCGACGGTGGCAAGACCGACAAGCTGCGCCCGGGCGACATCCTCGGTGCGCTGACCGGTGATGCCGGCCTGTCGAGCAAGTTCATCGGCAAGATCGCGATCTTCCCGACCCGCTCCTATGTGGCGATCGCGCGCGAGCAGGCCAACAAGGCCGTGGCCAAGCTGGAAGCCGGCAAGATCAAGGGCCGTCGTTTCCGCGTGCGGATGATGTGATTGAAGCAGCGTTGCCAACCACGGTTGGTAACGATCTGGCCTGGTAGCGGCCAACCTTGGTTGGCCCGTCCATGGCACCCGTCGCGAAAAGTGCTGCCAACCAAGGTTGGCAACGACCGGCTCCCGGCCATTCGCTCTGGCAGGTGCCAACCCTGGTTGGCACCCACCCTTCGGTCAGAACACCAGTTCGGTGTGCAGCGGCAGGTCCGATTCCCAGCGGGCGCGACCTCCGAGGCCGTCCAGTTCGACCAGTACACCGGCGCCGACCACTTCAACGCCCAGGCGGCGCACCAGCGACAGCGCAGCGACCAGCGTGCCGCCGGTGGCCAGCACGTCGTCGATGATCACCACGCGGGCGCCGGCCGGCAGCGCATCGGCATGCACTTCGATGCAGTCGCTGCGGTATTCCAGCGTGTATTCCTCGCGCAGGACCTGGCCCGGCAGCTTGCCCGGCTTGCGCACCGGCACGAAGCCGACGCCCAGCTCCAGCGCCATCGCGGCACCGAGGATGAACCCACGCGATTCGATGCCGACCACTGCGTCCAGCTTCTGGTCGCGCCAACGGTCGGCCATCGCGGTGATCGCGCCGCGGAAATCCTCGCCATGGGCGAGCAGCGGCATGATGTCCTTGAACAGGATGCCGGGCTTGGGGAAGTCGGCGATGTCGCGCAGGCGGGAGGCCCACTGCGGAGCGACGATGGCGTCGGTCATGTCACATTGGCTATCTGATGGCGGCATAGGGTACCTGTTCCGGGCGCCGCCTGCCTGTTGGTGGTGTCCGGCCGGGCTGCGCCCGGCACCTGCCGTAGTGCCGGCCGCTGGCCGGCAACCTCAACAGCAACTGCAACTGCAACTGCAACTGCCTGCATCCCGGGGGATGGCGGGGCGGGCCCGGTTGCGGGGGACGCCGTAGATACGTCCGCGTAGGCTCGGTCGCGCCATCCATGGCGTTCACGCCCCCGCAACCGGACCCACCCCGCCTTCGACAGTTTCCTGCGATCTGTCGGAATTGCTCATGGGGTCAGATCCGTTTTACGAAGGAAAACGGATCTGACCCCGGAATTTCATTCGATATCTGACAGATGTGTCGACCAAGGTCGACACCTACCCACAGCCGCGGGAATCTGTCGGAGGTGGGGCGGTGTCGGAGTGCGGGGTGTCAGCCGCATGGATGCGGCTGCCAAGCTTACAGGGACGTACTTGCAGCGTCCCCGCACTCCGACACCGCCCCGCCAAACCACGGAATCCGCTTTTGCTCTGGCTGTTGATCTGGCCTCCGCAGGTGCAGGGCTCAGCCCTGCCGAAACCCACCCTCAGGAACTGCAGGACAGCATCGAGCAACCGGCGCGATTGTCGGCCCACGCCGGGCGCTTGCCAGCGAAGTGTTCCAGGCCGGCACGCTCGGTGTACGGGTCGCGCAGCACGTCCTGCAGTGCATGGACGCCGCCGAGATCCCCCTGCTCTGCGCGGTCGATCGCTTCCTGGGCCAGCCAGTTGCGCAGCACGTACAGCGGGTTGGCCGCTGCCATCTTCGCCTGGCGTTCGCTGGCCGCCAGCGGATCGCGGCGCAGGCGCGCTGCGTAGTCCTGCAGCCAGTGCCGCAGCGGTGCCTGCACTGCCTGTCGCCGCGCCTCGTCGTAGTACACCGCGTCCAGAACCGTCGCATCTGCTGCCGCCGGGTCGATGCGCATCAGTGCGCGCCAAGCCAGGGTCATGTCCATTGCGCCCTCCTGCATCAGCTGTTGCCAGCGCTGGTAGAGCTGCAGGTCATCATCGTCGGCAGCAGCCAGCCCCAGCTTCGCTGCAGCATCGCGACGCGTGCAGGCCACGAACGTGGACTGGTAAGCCGCCAGGCCTGCCTGCAGCGGTGCGACATCGGCGAACAGCGGCGACAGCGCCTGCGCCAATCGGCTCAGGTTCCAGTACGCCACCTGCGGCTGGGTGCCGAAGCGGTAGCGGCGCCCCTGGGCGTCGGTGGTGTTCGGCGTCCAGTCCGGATCGAAGTCCTCGACCCAGCCATAGGGGCCGTAATCCAGCGTCACACCGAGCACGGACAGGTTGTCGGTGTTCATCACGCCGTGCACGAAGCCGACACGCATCCAGTGCGCGATCATCTCGGCCGTGCGCACCGCGATCTGCGCGAACCAGTCGCCGTACAGCGCCTCGCCCTGCCCTTGCAGTTCGGGGAAGTCGCGGGCGATGCAGGCATCCACCAGCTGCTGCAGCAGGGCGGTTTCACCGCGCGAGGCCGGCAGTTCGAACGAACCGAAGCGCAGGAACGACGGCGAGACCCGGCATACGATGGCGCCTGGCTCGGCACGCGGATGGCCGTCATAGAACATGTCGCGCACCACGTCCTCACCGGTGCCGACCAGTGACAACGCGCGCGTAGTCGGCACGCCAAGGTGATGCATCGCCTCGCTGCACAGGAATTCGCGGATCGATGAGCGCAGCACTGCCCGTCCATCGGCCCCCCGCGAGTACGGCGTTGGCCCGGCCCCCTTCAACTGCAGCTCCCAGTGCTGGCCATCCGGCGCAACCAGCTCACCCAGCGAAATCGCACGCCCGTCGCCGAGCTGGCCGGCCCAGTGGCCAAACTGATGGCCACCGTAGTTGGCTGCCCACGGTTGCATGCCGGCGTACAGCGCATTGCCGCCGAATACCTGCGCGAAACCTTCGCTTTCGACTTCAGCGGTATCGAAGCCAAGCATTTCGGCGACGTCCGGCGCCCAGGCCAACAGCGTGGGCGCCGTCACCGGGGTCGGCATCACGGGCGACCAGGCGGCGCCCAGCACTTCGCGCCTGCGCGGGCCGGATTCGGGGTCGCCCGGCAGGGTGTGCAGCAGGCGGTTGTCGAAACGGGGAGTGTCGGTATCCATGGTGCTGGAGATGAGGGCGACGGCCGCCCTCCTCAATTGCCGCCGAGCGCCTGCAGGTGGCCGCCGTGGGCCTCGGCACGCTGGTAGGCCGGGCGTTCACCGATACGCTTGAGGAAGCCACGCAGTGCCGGTTTGTCGTCCAGGCCACCACCGCGCGCGGCAGCGGCCTGGATCGGGAAGCTCATCTGGATGTCGGCCGCACTGAAACGCTCGCCGGCAAACCACGGGCTTTCGGCCAGGCGGCGCTCCATCCAGTCCAGGTGCAGGCGCCGCTGCGGGCCGATGAAGCCGCGCTCGGCCTTGTCGGCAATGCTGCGTGCGATCGGGCGCGCGAAGAACGGCATCGGCGCGTTGCGTATGCGGCCCATCACCAGGGTCAGCAGCAACGGTGGCATCGCCGAGCCTTCGGCGTAGTGCAGCCAGTAGCGGTAAGCGATGCGTTCGGCCCCGTCGGCCGGCATTGGTGACGGCGACAGCTGGCGTTGCGTGTCGTAACGGTCAGCGAGGTAGTCGAGGATCGCGCCGGACTCGGCCAGTACCAGCTCACCATCCTGCAGTACCGGCGACTTGCCGAGCGGATGCACGCTGCGCAGTTCCGGCGGCGCCAGCAGCGTCTTCGGATCGCGCGGATAGCGGCGCAGTTCGTAGTCCAACCCCAGCTCCTCCAGCATCCACAGCACGCGCAGCGAACGGGAGTTTTCCAGATGGTGGACGATGCGCATGGGGGTGATCCCTTGGGGAGACGCGCATCGTACCGCGCCGGCTGCATGTCCTTTGTAGAGTTGAGCCATGCTCGACTGTCTTTGGGCGCAGTCCAGCATGGCTCGACTCTACAAAAAAAAACGGCGGGCAATAAAAAACGCCGGAAGCTTTCGCTTCCGGCGTTCTGGCTACCCAACGGTAGCAGACGGATTAGACCGCCTGCACCTGGTCAGCCTGCATGCCCTTCTGACCCTGGACGGCGATGAAGGTAACCTTCTGGCCTTCCTGCAGGGTCTTGAAGCCGGTGCCCTGGATCGCGCGGAAGTGCACGAACAGGTCCGGGCCGCTTTCCGGGGTGATGAAGCCGAAGCCCTTGGCGTCGTTGAACCACTTGACGGTACCGGTCTGACGTTCAGACATTTTTACTAACTCCTGAAACACATGTTGAAAAAAATCGCAGCCACCGGGTATCGGGGCCGAGACTGAGTTGCAGGCGTTGGTAAAGCGGATCGATGAGCGGATCGTGAGATCAACTGCACCAGGCCACGATTCACGGTGACCCTAGCAAACACAGTGGGTCGCACGATACGCGTGTTTTCTGCAAAAAGCGATAGCCCCGACGTTCATGGGAATACGTCACCCGCTAGGCGTGACAAGGGTTGGCAGCCTCTCGCGGCTAACTCCGAGTCCCCATTCAGGTTTTTCCTACCCTACACTGGGTAAATGACTGAAGCTGAAACCCCCGCTGAACACGCCTCTCCCCGCATCTGGGTGGATGCGGACGCCTGTCCCACCGTCATCCGCGACATCCTGTTCCGTGCGGCTGAACGGGTCGGGATCGAACTGACCCTGGTCGCCAACCAGTGGATCCGCACCCCGCCCTCGCGCTGGCTGCGCTCGATCCAGGTGCCGCAGGGGCTGGACGTGGCCGACAGCGCCATCGTCGAGCGGGTCGCCGCGGGGGACCTGGTGGTCACCCAGGACATCCCGCTGGCCGCGCTGGTGCTGGAGAAGCAGGCCGTCGCGCTGAACCCGCGCGGCCAGTTGTACACACCGAACAACATGGCCGAGCGACTGTCGATGCGCAATTTCATGGAGGAACTGCGCGGCGCCGGGGTCCAGACCGGCGGACCGCCGCCCCTGGGCCCCCGCGACCGGCAGCTGTTCGCCGCCGAGCTGGACCGCTGGCTGGCGCGACGCCCGGCCCGCTGAGCGCCTGGCCGCCCTAAGCCGGAAGGCTCAGGCTGCAGCCGCTGCTGAACATCCGTCGTGCACCACTCAACGGGTCATCGAAAGCCAGGGCCCGCGCCAGCAGCTGCAGCGGCGCCTCGGCTACGTCCGGTGCCCGTTGCCGAAGCTGCGGGTACAGGTCGTCACCCATGATCGGCGCCCCCAGCATGGCCATGTGCACGCGCAGCTGATGCTTGCGGCCGGTTTCCGGCAGCAGCCGGTAGCGCCAGATCGGCCCTTCGGCCTCGATCAGCTCGATCCGGCTGCGCGCATTGGCCTCGCCGGGCACTTCGGCCATGCGGAAGAACGGCTCGCCCGGCACCAGGCGGCTGTACCGCTGCAGCGGAAACTCCCGCCCCGGCAGCGCCGGTGCCAAGGCCTCATAGGTCTTTTCGATGCGCCGCTCACGGAACAGGCGCTGGTAAGCATCGCGCGACGCACGCTGGGTCGAGAACAGCACCAACCCGGCCGTCAGCCGATCCAGCCGGTGCAGCGGCACCAGATCGGCATTGCCGGTGCGGGCGACCAGCCGCGCCAGCAGCGTCTCGCGTACATGCCCGCCCGCCGGTGTCACCGGCAGGAAATGCGGCTTGTCGGCCACCAGCAGGTGCGCATCCAGATGGACGATGGTTTCGGTGAAGGGGATCACCGGTTCGTCGGCCACCTCGCGGAAGTACTGGATGTCCAGCCCGACCTGCCAGGGCATGTCCGCAGTGAGCGCCCTGCCCTGTGCGTCCAGCACGCGGCCGCGCGCGAAGCGATCCTGCCATTGCGCGCGCGCGATGCGCGGGAATCGCGCACACAGGCCATCGAGCAGGCTGATCCAGGGGCCGGGCGGCAGCTGCAGCCGGCTGGGCAAGATCATGGCGTCCACTCCGGCCACGGGAAAGAGCGCAAGAGTGCCACCGTTGACGGTGCGCAGACAGTCCGGCCACGGACACCCCCGGAGCAAACCTCTATCATTGTCCTCTTTAGTCCACGGATCCCCCATGGCTCTTACCGCCACCATCCGCAAGGCCGAACTGCAGATCAGCGACATGGATCGCGGCTACTACGCGACCCACAACCTGACCTTGGCCCAGCATCCGTCCGAGACCGACGAGCGCCTGATGGTGCGCCTGCTCGCCTTCGCGCTGAACGCCGGCGATCGCCTGGAGTTCGGCCGCGGCCTGAGTACCGATGACGAGCCCGATCTGTGGGAACACGACTACACCGGCGACATCCTGCAGTGGATCGACCTGGGCCATCCGGACGAATCGCGCATCCGCAAGGCCAGCAATCGCAGCCGCCAGGTGCAGGTGGTCAACTACGGCGGCAACGCCTCGGAGATCTGGTGGAGCAAGCAGGGCAAGGGCCTGGCGCGCTTCGACAATCTTTCGGTGGTCGCTCTGGACGGCGAATTCGTCGAGCGCTGGGGCCAGCAGATCCAGCGTGCCATGCGTTGGAGCGTGCTGATCCAGGACGGCGAAGTGCAGCTGCTCAACGACCAGATCCAGCTCGACGTGATCCCGGACTGGCGCAAGCGCGCCAAGGCATGAGCACCATCCGTTGCGATGTGGTGGTCATCGGTGCCGGCGCAGCCGGGCTGATGACCGCGATCACTGCCGGCCAGCGCGGCCGCCAGGTGCAGGTGATCGACCATGCCAACAAGGTCGGCAAGAAGATCCTGATGTCCGGCGGTGGCCGCTGCAACTTCACCAACACCGGCACCACCCCGGCCAACTTCCTGTCGGCCAACCCGCACTTCTGCAAGTCGGCGCTGGCCCGCTACACGCCCTGGCATTTCATCGAGCTGGTGCACAAGCACGGCATCGCCTATCACGAAAAGGAACTGGGGCAGCTGTTCTGCGATATCTCGTCCAAGCAGATCGTGAAGATGCTGGTGGACGAGTGCCAGGCGGCCGGCGTACAGATCCGTACCGAGTGCAGCGTGCAGCGCATCGAGCACGGCAGCGATGGTTTCCGCGTGCACACCACCCAGGGCCTGTTCCATTGCGCCTCGCTGGTGGTTGCCACCGGTGGCCTGTCGATTCCCAGCATGGGGGCCAGCGGCTTTGGCTATGAGGTGGCCCGCCAGTTCGGCCACCAGGTACTGCCGACCCGCGCCGGGCTGGTGCCGCTGACCCTCAGCGGCAAGCACCAGGAGCGGCTGGCCGACCTCAGCGGCGTCGCACTGCCGATCGAGGCGCGCTGCAACGGAAAGAGTTTCCAGAACTTCATGCTGCTGACCCACCGTGGCGTAAGCGGCCCGGCCATCCTGCAGATTTCGTCGTTCTGGCAGCCCGGCGATGCGCTGGAGCTGGACCTGTTGCCGGGCCAGGATGCCGGCGAGTGGTTGCGCCAAATGAAGCGCGACCGCCCGGCCGCCGAGCTGCGCACGGTGCTGGGCGAGGTACTGCCGAAGCGGCTGGCGCAACGCCTGTGCGAGCACTGGCTGCCCGACCGGCCCGTGCGCCAGCTGGACGAGCCGGTGCTGCGCCAGGCCGCGCAGCTGCTGGGCGCATTCCCGCTGGTGGCCAGCGGCACCGAAGGCTACCGCACCGCCGAGGTCACCCTGGGCGGCGTGGACACCGCCGAAGTGTCATCCTCGACGATGGAATCCAAGCGCGTGCCCGGCCTGCACTTCGTTGGCGAGGTGCTGGACGTGACCGGCTGGCTGGGCGGCTACAACTTCCAATGGGCCTGGGCCAGCGGCCACGCAGCGGGCGGCGTGGTGTGAACCACTTCGCCGTTCGACGCGCGCCAGGGGTGCGCGCATGGACGGTTCGCCGCGCATCGTGTATCTAGATTCGCAGATTGGGGAGCAGTGCATGCAGAACGCGAACGACATCACCATCCGCCTGCTGATCGTCGATGACAGCGGCGAGAATGCCGAAGCCATCGTCAGCACCCTGCGCAACAGCGGCATCGCGGTACGCCCGTGGCGCCCGCAGGATGCGGCCGAGCTGGCCCAGGTGCTGGCCAGCCAGGCCATCGACCTGGTGCTGGCCTCGCCTTCGCAGGGCATCCCGCTGCAGCTGGCGGCCCAGCACATCGCCGCCAGCGGCAAGGACATCCCGCTGGTGCTGCTGGCCGAGCGCATCGACGAGGACGAACTGGTGCAGGCCAGCAGCCATGGCATCCGCGCCCTCGCCCTGCGCCAGCGCCCCGAGCATCTGCTCGCCGTGGTCCGCGACCAGTGGGTCGACCTGCAGGCGCGTCGCGGCCTGCGCCGGATCGAGGCGCAGATGCGCGAGACCGAGCGCCGCTGCGACGCGCTGATCGCCTCCTCGCGCGACCCCATCGCCTATGTGCATGAAGGCATGCACATCCGCGCCAACGACGCCTATCTGGAGATGTTCGGCTACGATCATTTCGAGGACATCGAAGGCATTTCGCTGCTGGACATGGTCGCCGCCCAGCACGTGGAGGGCTTCAAACAGCTGCTCAAAGGCCTCAGCCGTGGCGAGGCGCCGCCGCCGCAGTACCAGCTCGACGCGCGCCACGAGGACGGCAGTTCCTTCCCGGCGACGATGGAATTTGCCGCGGCCACCTACGAGGGCGAGTCCTGCCTGCAGGTGGTGCTCCGCCGCCGCATGGAGTTCGACCCCGAGCTGGCACGCGAGGTCGAGGACCTGCGCCAGCGCGACCAGGTCACCGGCCTGCTCAATCGCCCGACCTTCATGCTGCAGCTGGAAAGCGCGGTGGCCCAGGCCGGGCGCAGCGAGGGTCAGTTCGGCCTGCTGCTGATCGAGCCTGACCACTACGCGCGCCTGCTGCCGGATATCGGCCTGGCGTCGGCCGACATCCTGATCGGCGCTCTCGCCGCCCTGCTGGCCGAGGTGGTCGGCGAGGACGCGCAACTGGCCCGCTTCGGCGAACACAATTTCGCCGTGCTGCAGGCCGGGCCCTACGCGCAGACCGTGGCGCTGGCCGAGCGCATCCGCGAAGCCTATGCCGCACATGTCTTCAGCATCGGCGCACGCTCGGCCACGGTGACGGTCAGCATCGGTGGCGTGCAGGTGGGCGAGAAGATCGCCAGCATCGGCCAGGTGCTGGCGCGCGCCAGCGACTGCACCCAGGCCGCCGCCGAACTGGGCAACACCTGCCGCATCTTCGACCCGGCTGCCGCCGACCGTGTCGAGGAAGAACGCGTACAGCGCTGGGTTGCGCGCATCCGCGAGGCGCTGGCCGGCGACGGCTTCCAGCTGCACTACCAGCCGGTGCTGAACCTGCAGGGCGAGCCACTGGAGCTGTACGAGGCCTACCTGCGCCTGGAGAACAATGGCGAGCTGCTGAGCCCGACCGCGTTCCTGGGCATCGCCGAGGAACACGGCCTGCTGGCCGACATCAATCGCTGGGTGGTCTCGCAGGCCATCGCGGTGCTCGGCCAGCGGGCACGCGAAGGCAACGCCACCCAGGTGCTGGTGAAGGTGACGCCGGAATCGTTCGAGGACCCGCAGATGATCGCCACGCTGCGCCGCGAACTGCAGGCACAGGGCGTGCCCGGCGAACGGCTGTGGCTGCATGCGCCGGAAGCGAAGGTTTTCACCCACCTGCGCAGTGCGCAGCAGTTCCTAGCCGAAGTGGCGCCGCTGGGCTGCCGCATCGGCCTGGAGCAGTTCGGTTCGGGGCTGGATTCATTCCAGCTGCTGGCCCACTTCCAGCCGCAGTTCCTCAAGCTGGACCGGGGCTTCACCAGCGACCTGGCCGCCACGCGCGAGAACATCGACCGCATCAGCCAGATCACCGCGCGCGCACAGGAAGCGGGTATCCGCACCATTGCCGAGTTCGTCAGCGATGCCAACTCGATGACGCTGCTGTTCAGTGCCGGCGTGGATTACGTGCAGGGCGACTTCGTCGGCCCGGCGCTGCCGGAGATGGGCTTCGAGTTCGGGTGACGCCTCTCTGTAGAGCCGAGCCACGCTCGGCTGCGGGACTCAAGCGAAGAGCAGCCGAGCATGGCTCGGCTCTACACAAACGAGAAGGCCGGCGTTCGCCGGCCTTTTCGTTGATCAGGTCATGTCGACCAGATTTTCGATCTTCACGTCCGGATTGACGTCGGCCTCGTAATCCACGCCCTCCACGCCGAAGCCGAACAGGCGCAGGAAGTCGGCCTTGTAGCCGGCCAGATCGCTGATCTCGTACAGGTTCTCGTTGGTCACCTGCGGCCACAGCGCGACCACCCTGCCCTGCACATCTGCGGCCATTTCCTTGTAATCGGCGCGCAGGCGGCCTTCCTCGTCGATCAGCGCAACGGTGCGGCCATCGCCATCGACCAGGTCGTGGCGCAGGCGATCGATCGCCACGCCCTCGGCCTTGCCGCCGTAGAGGATGTCGTACAGCACGTCCAGCTGTTCGATGCAGCCTTCGTGGGTGCCCTTTTCCTTCATCACCTTGAACAGCAGCGACAGGTACAGCGGCATGGTCGGAATGGCCGAGCTGGCCTGGGTCACCACCGCCTTCAGCACCGATACGCGTGCATCGCCACCGATCTTGGCCAGCTTCTCGCGCAGGCCCAGCACCTTGGTGTCCAGGTCCTTCTTGGCCGCACCGATCGAGCCATTCCAGTAGATCGCCTGGGTGATCTCTTCGCCCACGTAGGTGAAGGCGGTGGTGGTGCAGCCGTTGGCCAGCACGCCGGCATCGGCGAGCGCGTCGACCCACATCTGCCAGTCTTCGCCGCCCATCACCGCGACGGTACCGGCGATCTCTTCCGGGGTAGCCGGCTGCAGGTGGGTCTCGGTCAGCACTTCCTTGTCGGTATCCAGGCCACGCAGGGTGATCGGCTCGCCGATCGGCTTCAGCGAGGAGCTGATGATCTCGCCGGTCTTCGGATGCTTGCGGCGCGGCGCCGCCAGGCTGTAGACAACCTGGTCGACCTGGCCGAGATCGGCCTTGATCATTTCGATGGTCTTCGCCTTCACTTCATCGGAGAAGGCATCGCCGTTGATGCTCTTGGCATACAGGCCGGCTTCGTCGGCGTACTTGTGGAACGCAGCCGAGTTGTACCAGCCCGCCGTGCCCGGCTTGGTCTCGCTGCCCGGCCGTTCGAAGAAGATGCCGAGGGTGGCGGCGCCACTGCCAAAGGCAGCGGTGATGCGCGCGGCCAGGCCGTAGCCGGTCGAGGCACCGATCACCAGCACCCGCTTGGGACCGTTCTGGATCGGTGGGCGCGCGCGGATGTAGTCGATCTGCTGCTTGACCGCGGCCTCGCAGCCGGTCGGGTGGGTGGTGACGCAGATGAAGCCGCGGACGCGCGGTTTGATGACCATGGATACCTCGGGTTGGCAGATGCGGCGCACGGGGCGCTCAGCAGGAATACGGGCGCGCGCCTGCGCGCGCGAACCGCAGGATCGTAGTGCGCGGGGGACGATTGCACAACCGACGCTGGCGTAGGGTGGGGTTTCTCTTTGCAGGGTTGCACCCTGCACACGCGGTAGTGCCGGCCGCTGGCCGGCAACCTCAACAGCAGCGTCAAAAGCGGGGTTCCTGTGGGTTGGCGGGGTGGATCCGGTTGCGGGGGGGCGCTGCAAGTACGTCCATGTAAGCTCGGTCGCCGCATCCATGCGGCTCACGCCCCGCAACCGGACCCACCCCGCCTTCGACAGATTTCCGCGACCTGTCGGGACAGCATTCTTCTCTGGTGGGTGTCGACCTTGGTCGACACGGTAGATCTGATTCCAGTTTGATTATCGATATCTGACAGATGTGTCGACCAAGGTCGACACCTACCAACAGCCGCAGGAATCTGTCAGAGGCGGGGCGGTGTCGGAGTGCGGGGTGTCAGCCGCATGGATGCGGCGACCGAGCCTACACGGACGTACTTGCGGCGTCCCCGCACTCCGACACCGTCCCGCCCAACCACGGAATGCACTCTGTTGCTGTTGCTGTTGCTGTTGCCGGCCAGCGGCCGGCACTACCGCAGGTGCAGGGCTGCAAGCCCTGCACACAAAAAACCCCGCTTGCGCGGGGTTCTCTGTGTGCCGCATGCAGCAGATGCTTACGGGCGACGGGCCAGGGCCTCGACGTCCTTCGCCTTCGGCAGCAGGTCCTGCTTGCTGACGCGCAGGAAGCCGATCGTCAGCATCGGCACCGCGACCAGGATCGAGGACAGCACCACGATCACCGCACCGATCATGTGCGTCTCGGCCAGGCCTTCCATCGACGCACCGCCGTACAGGTACAGGGCAAGCGCCGACAGGAAGAACATCACCGCGGTGATCACCGTACGCGACAGCGTCTGGTTGATCGAACGGTTCAGCACCTCCATCGAGTCCACGCGCAGGCTGCGGAAGTTCTCGCGGACGCGGTCGAACACCACGATGATGTCGTTGATCGCAAAGCCCATCACCGACAGCAGGCCGGCCAGCACGGTCAGGTCGAACTCACGGCCCAGCAGGGACACGTAGGCGACCGTCACGATCAGGTCGAACATCGCCACGATGCTGGCGGTGACCGCGAACTTCCATTCGAAGCGCACCGCGATGTAGATCAGGAAGCCGGCCAGCATGAAGATGGTGGCGTACAGGCCGTTCTTCGCCAGGTCCTTGCCGATCTGCGGGCCGACGAATGCGGTACTCATCACCGTGGCCTGGTTGTCGGCGCTGGACAGCACCTTCACCACGGCCGCGGCGGTGGCCTTGTCCTCGGCAGCGGCATCACCGGTGCCCGGCGCATGCTCGCCGTGCGGCGCCAGGCGGATCAGCAGGTCGGTATTGCCACCGACGCTCTGCACCTGGGCACCGTCGAAGCCGTTCTGCTCCAGCTTGGCGCGGACCTGCTCGACGTCCACGGCCTTCTCGAAACGCGTTTCGATCAGGGTGCCGCCGGTGAAGTCCAGTGCGTAGTTGAAGCCCTTGATGCCGATGATGGCGACCGAGGCCAGGAACACCACGATGGTGACTGCCATGGCGACATGGCGCCAGCGCATGAAGTCGATCTTGGTGTCGTTCGGGAGGATGTGCAGCGGAAACAGTTTCATTGTGCGTGTCGTCCCGTCAGATGGCCACGTTCTGGAGCTTCTTGCGACGGCCGTAGATCAGCGTCGCCAGCGCACGCGACACGGTGATCGCAGTGAACATGGAGGCGAAAATACCGATGATCATGGTCAGCGCGAAGCCCTTCAGCGGACCGGTACCGAATGCGAACAGCGCCACGCCGACGATCAGGCCGGTCAGGTTGGCGTCGAGGATGGTGCCCGAGGCACGCTCGTAACCGGTCACGATCGCGGTCTTGCCCGGCACGCCGGCGCGCAGTTCTTCACGGATACGCTCGTTGATCAGCACGTTGGCGTCCACCGACAGGCCCACCGACAACGCCAGGCCGGCGAAGCCCGGCAGGGTCATGGTGGCGCCGAACAGCGACATCACCGCCACCACGATCAGCAGGTTGAACAGCATCGCCGCCGAGGTGATCACACCGAACATGCGGTAGTAGATGCTGAAGAACACCAGGGTGAACAGGAACGCGAACACCACCGCGCGCATGCCGTTCTTGACGTTCTCGGCGCCCAGGCTCGGGCCGACCACGCGCTCTTCGACGAAGTCCATCGGCGCGGCCAGCGAGCCGGACTTCAGCAGCTTGGCCAGGTCCTCGGCTTCCTTCTTCTGCAGGCCGGTGGTCTGGAAGTTCTTGCCGAACACGCCGTTGATGTTGGCCACCGAGATCACTTCCTCGTTGACCTTGAAGCCACGCACTTCCTGGCCGTCGACGACGGTCACGGTCGGCACGCGTTCGGTGTAGACCACCGCCATCGGCTTGTTCACGTTGGCGCTGGTGAAGTCGAACATGCGCTGGCCGCCGACATTGTTCAGCGTCACGCTGACGGCCGGGGAGCCACTATTCGAATCGGTCACCGCCTGCGCGCCGACCATCTGGTCACCGGTGACGATCACGCGCTTGTTCAGCAGGATCGGGCCGCGGCCATCACGCTGCTGGTAGACCTTCGCTTCCGGCGGGATGCGGCCGGAATTGATGGCGTCCTGCGCATTGCCCTCGACCACCGCGCGGTACTCCAGGGTGGCGGTGGCGCCGATCATGCGCTTGGCTTCGGCGGTGTCCTGCACGCCCGGCAGCTGCACGACCACACGGTCGGCACCCTGGCGCTGGATGATCGGCTCGGCCACGCCGAGCTGGTTCACGCGGTTGCGCAGGGTGTTGATGTTCTGCTCGATGGCGCCGTTGGCGATCTGCGTGATCTCGGTCTCCGGCACGGTGACCGTAATGCGGTTGCCGCTGACGTCATAGCCGAGCGTCGGCTGTGCCTTGACCAGGGCGGCACGGGCACGCTGCGCGGCGTCGTCACCGGCGGACGGGCTCAGGTTGGCCACGATGCTGTTGTCCGCACGGCGCTCCACCGACTGGTAGGCGATGCGGGCGTCACGCAGGGTGCTGCGCACGTCTTCGGTGTAGGCATCCAGGCGCTTGTCGAGGGCGGCCTTCTGGTCGACCTGCAGCACGAAGTGCACGCCACCCTGAAGGTCCAGGCCGAGCACCATCGGGCGACCGCCCAGCCGGGCCAGCCAGTCCGGCACGGTCGAGGCCAGGTTCAGGGCCACCGTGTACTTCTCGCCGACGGTGTCGCGCAGGGCATCGCTGGCCGCAGACTGCGACTTCAGGTCCGGCAGACGGACGATCAGGCTTTCCCCTTCCTTTTCGGCACCGATGGCAGTGACCCCGGCCTTCTTCAGGTCGGCCAGCACACGGTCGCGCAGCGCATCGTCGATCTGCCCGCCACGGTTGGCGGTGATCTGGAGGGCCGGGTCCTTCTGGTAGATGTTGGGCAGCGCGTACAGCGCACTGAGCGCCAGTACGATCAGGATGACGACGTACTTCCAGCGTGGAAATTCGAGCATTGCTTGGGTCCCGCGCGGCGCCATCCCCGGCGCCGCGGTTGTGCTTCGGAAAGGGAGTGGCTTACTTGGCCGAATCCAGGGTGCCGGTCGGCAGCACGCTGCCGACAGCGCCCTTCTGCACGCGGATGCGCACGTTCTCGGCCACTTCGATGGTGATGAAGTTGTCGCCGATGTCGGTGACCTTGCCGGCGATGCCACCGTTGGTCAGCACTTCGTCGCCACGCTTGATCTTCTCCAGCATGGACTTGTGTTCCTTCTGCCGCTTCATCTGCGGGCGGATCATCAGGAAGTACATGATGGCGATCAGGACGATCGGGAACAGCAGCGTGGTCAGGCCCATGCCCTGCGGTTGGCCGCCGGCGGCCTGGGCGTGGGCGGCGGGAATCAGGAAAGCAAGCAGGTTCATCGTTGGTCCTTTGGTTGGGCGGCGCTCCCGTCCCTTCAGGGACGGGGGTGTCGACCGCGGATCTGGGTCAGCCTTGGAGTATGCCACGGCCCCGGGCGTTCGTCCTTGGGCCGTTTGGCAGGGGGCGTTCGGGTTACAGCGGCGGGGCCACCGCCCCGCGTGCCGCGTAGAAGGACTCACGGAAGGCCAGGAAGGTTCCCGCCTCGATCGCCGCGCGGATGTCGGCCATCAGCTTTTCGTAGTAGAACAGGTTGTGCAGGGTGCCCAGCATCGGCGCCAGCATCTCGTTGCAGCGGTCCAGGTGGCGCAGGTAGGAACGGGTGTAGCCGCCGGTGCAGGCCACGCAGCCACAACCCGGCTCGATCGGGTCCATGTCGCGCGCGTACTGGGAGTTGCGGATGCGGACGGTGCCGAACGAGGTGAAATAGTGGCCGTTGCGGGCGTTGCGGGTCGGCATCACGCAATCGAACATGTCCACGCCACGTGCGACACCCTCGACCAGGTCCTCCGGCCGGCCCACGCCCATCAGGTAGCGCGGGCGGTCGCCCGGCAGCTCCGGGTCCAGGTGGTCGAGCATGGCGTTGCGCTCGTGCTCCGGCTCGCCCACGGCCAGGCCGCCGATGGCGTAGCCGTCGAAGCCGATCGCCTGCAGGGCATCGGCCGAGCGGCTGCGCAGGTCGGTATGCACGCCGCCCTGGACGATGCCGAACAGGGCCGCGTCGTTGCCCAGTTCGTCATGCGCGTTGCGGCTGCGCTGCGCCCAGCGCAGGCTCAGCTCCATCGAACGGCGGGCAACGTCCTCGGTGGCCGGGTACGGGGTGCATTCGTCGAAGATCATCACGATGTCCGAATCGAGCACCTTCTGGATCTTCATGCTCTCCTCGGGACCGAGGAAGACCCGTGCGCCGTCGGTCGGCGAGGCGAAGGTCACGCCCTGCTCGGTGATCTTGCGGCGGTGCGCCAGCGAGAACACCTGGAAGCCGCCGGAGTCGGTCAGGATCGGGCCATCCCAGCGGCAGAAGCCGTGCAGGCCGCCGTGGTCGGCGATGATGTCCAGGCCCGGGCGCAGGTACAGGTGGAAGGTATTGCCGAGGATGATCTCGGCGCCCAGCGCGCGCACCTGGTCCGGCAGGATGCCCTTGACCGAGCCATAGGTCCCCACCGGCATGAAGGCCGGCGTTTCCACCGTGCCACGCGGGAAGGTCAGGCGGCCACGGCGGGCACGGCCGTCGCGGGTCTGGAGCTGGAACTGCAGTCGGGACATGGAGCGGTCATTGGGGCAAATAGTTGCCTATTGTCTCCCAAGAAGGCGTGCACACCAAGGTGCGCACCCACAGGGGGATCCTGCCCTCCCGGGGCGCGCTACCCCGCCTGCGGGAACAGCAGCATCGCGTCGCCGTAGCTGAAGAAGCGGTAGCGCTGCTCGATCGCGTGCTGGTAGGCCTCGAACACGCGCTCCTTGCCGGCAAACGCGGAGATCATCATCAGCAGCGTGCTTTCCGGCAGGTGGAAGTTGGTCACCATCGCGTCCACGCTGCGGATGCGGTAGCCGGGGGTGATGAAGATCTGCGTCTCGCCGGCGAACGGCAGCAGCTCGCCATCGCGCATCGCGCTTTCCAGCGCGCGCACCACGGTGGTGCCGACGCCGATCACGCGGCCGCCGGCGGCGCGCGTGCGCCGCACCTGCTGCACCAGTTCGGCACCGACATTCAGCCACTCGCGGTGCATCACGTGGTCCTTCAGGTCTTCGGCACGCACCGGCTGGAAGGTGCCCGCGCCCACGTGCAGGGTGACGTGGCCGAACTCCACGCCCTTTTCCTTCAGTGCGGCCAGCAACGGTTCGTCGAAATGCAGGCCCGCGGTCGGTGCCGCCACCGCGCCCACTTCACGCGCGAACACGGTCTGGTAGCGCTCGCGGTCGTCCACGCCCGGCTCGCGCTGGATGTACGGCGGCAGCGGCAGGCGGCCGGCATGCAGCAGCCACTGCTCCAGCGACTCGGGCACGTGGAACTGCAGCACGTAGAACTCGCCATCGCGGCCCAGCACCTCGGCTTCGCCACCGGCATCCAGCGCGATGCGGCTGCCGGCCTTCGGCGACTTGCTGGCGCCGACCTGGGCACGGGCCTGCTGGCCGCCGAGCAAGCGCTCGATCAGGATCTCCACGCGGCCGCCGCTGGCCTTCTGCCCGAACAGGCGCGCCGGGATCACCCGGGTGTCGTTGAACACCAGCAGGTCGCCCGGCTGCAGCAGCGACGGAAGGTCACGCACCTGCAGGTCGGTGAACGCGGCGGGGGCTTGCGGCACCAGCAGCAGGCGGCTGGCGGAACGCTCGGCCAGGGGCGCCTGCGCGATCAGTTCGGCCGGCAGGTCGTAGTTGAAATCGGACTTCTTCAAGGCAGTGGGCGGCAACAGGTCGACAATGGCGCGCATTGTACGTCCAGCGTCTGCGAGCCGGCGTGCTTCGCGGCGAACGTCGCGCAAAATGCTGCTATGCAGCAGGTTTTTGCGGGGTTATCGCGCAAAAAAACAAGTGCTAGCATCGAGTCGGAAGTCCGCTGCACGAGCCTGCCCCCAAGCGCGCGTTGACGCGCGTTTTGCTTTTGAAGGCCCGTGCGACCCATCGTTTCAGGAGATCTGCAATGAGCTTCATCGAACGCCTCGCCCCCCTGCGCACCCAGCCCGGCACCCGCCTCACCACCGGCCTGGACGACGCCACCCTGACCGCCCTGTCCGTCCGCCACCCGCAGCTGATCGCCGCAGTGGATGCCGCCGCCGAGGAGTTCGCGCGCGTGCAGGCCGACCTGGGGCCGCTGCTGGCGCGGGACGAACAGGCGCAGATCGACGCGATGCAGGACGGCTTCGTCAATTTCTACGCCGATGATGCAGTGACCCCGTACGTGGCGCTGGCCGCGCGTGGCCCCTGGGTGGTCACCCTGAAGGGCGCGGTGCTGTACGACGCCGGCGGCTACGGCATGCTCGGCTTCGGGCACACCCCGGATGCCGTGCTGGAGGCGATGGCACGCCCGCAGGTGATGGCCAACATCATGACCCCCAGCCTGTCGCAGCAGCGCTTCATCACGGCCCTGCGCGCCGAGATCGGCCACCGCCGTGGCGGCTGCCCGTTCGCGCGCTTCATGTGCCTGAATTCCGGCTCCGAGGCGGTGGGCCTGGCCGCGCGCATCGCCGACGTCAACGCCAAGCTGCAGACCGACCCGGGCGCGCGCCACGCCGGTGCCACGATCAAGCGCGTGGTGGTCAAGGGCAGCTTCCATGGCCGTACCGACCGCCCTGCCCTGTATTCCGATTCCAGCCGCAAGAGCTACATGCAGCACCTGGCCAGCTACCGCGGCGAGGATTCGGTGATCACCGTGGCGCCGTACGACGAGGCCGGCCTGCGCAATGTGTTCGAGGACGCCGCACGCAACCAGTGGTTCATCGAGGCGGTGTTCCTGGAACCGGTAATGGGCGAAGGCGACCCGGGCCGTTCGGTGCCGCCGGCGTTCTATGCCGTGGCCCGTGAGCTGACCCGTGCGCACGGCAGCCTGCTGCTGCTGGACTCGATCCAGGCTGGCCTGCGCGCGCATGGCGTGCTGTCGGTGGTCGATTACCCGGGCTTCGAAGGCCTGGATCCGCCGGACATGGAGACCTACTCCAAGGCGCTCAACGCCGCGCAGTACCCGCTGTCGGTGCTGGCGGTGACCGAGCACGCCGCGCAGCTGTACCGCAAGGGCATCTACGGCAACACCATGACCAGCAACCCACGCGCGCTGGACGTGGCCTGTGCCACCCTGGCGCAGCTGACCCCGCAGGTGCGTGCCAACATCGCCGAGCGCGGTGCCGAGGCCGTGCGCAAGCTGGAACAGCTCAAGAGCGAACTGGGTGGCCTGATCACCAAGGTGCAGGGCACCGGCCTGCTGTTCTCCTGCGAGCTGGCCCCGCAGTTCAAGTGCTACGGCGCCAATTCCACCGAGGAATGGCTGCGCCAGCACGGCATCAACGTGATCCACGGCGGCGAGAATTCGCTGCGCTTCACCCCGCACTTCGGCATGGACAGCGATGAGCTGGACCTGCTGGTCGGCATGGTGGGCCGCGCCCTGCGTGAAGGCCCGCGTCGCGAACAGGCGGCTGCCGCGTAAGCCTGCTTGGCGTTTGTAGAGTCGAGCCATGCTCGACTCAGCCTTTGCCGCGATCTGAACGAAGCGCAGCCGAGCGTGGCTCGGTTCTACAGAAGGCCTGTCAAGGCCTCATAATCCACCGACACCCCGTCCCTGACCGCCCTGCGGTTGGCGACGGGGCGTTTTCGTTTCCGGCCAAGAGACAGGAAGATCCATGAAATCGATCTGTGTGTACTGTGGTTCCAACGCTGGCAGCAAGCCGGCCTACACCGAACGCGCCATTGCCCTGGGTGATCGCATCGCCCGTGACGGCCTGCGCCTGGTGTATGGCGGCGGCAACGTCGGCCTGATGGGAACCGTGGCCAATGCCGTGCTCGCCGCCGGCGGGGAGGTGACCGGCGTGATCCCGCGCCAGCTGGCCGACTGGGAAGTGGCCCACCGCGGCCTGACCGAACTGGAGATCGTCGGTTCGATGCATGAGCGCAAGTCGCGCATGTTCGACCTCGCCGATGGCTTCGTCGCCCTGCCCGGCGGCTTCGGCACCATGGAAGAGATCTTCGAGATGCTGACCTGGCGCCAGCTGGGCATCGGCAACAAGCCATGCGCCTTCCTCGACGTGGAAGGCTTCTACGCCCCGCTGATCGGCATGATCGATCGCATGGTGGAAGAGCGCTTCCTGCATCCGGACCAGCGCCAGGACCTGTGGTACGGCTCGGACATCGAGGAAATGCTGGAGTGGATGCAGAACTATCAGCCGGCCCAGGCTTCCAAGTGGATCGACGAGAAGCGTCGCTCCGCCCTGCGCTGAGGCGACCCGGCGCGGTGGCTCAGGCCACCGCGCCGTCCCACGGCGCCGGGCGGCCCAGCAGGTAGCCCTGGCCGTAGTCGCAACCAAGTTCGCGCAGCGTCTGCCGCTGCGCTTCGGTCTCGATGCCTTCGCCGATGGTTTCGATGCCCAAGGTGCGGGCCAGTGACAGCACGCCCTCGACCAGCGCGCGCGTGCTCTGCACTTCCGGCCCATGCAGGCCGGCGATGAAGCTCTGGTCGATCTTCAACGTGCTGATCGGGAAGCGGTGCAGGTAGGACAGCGCCGAGAAGCCGGTACCGAAATCGTCCAGCTGCACCTGGATGCCACGCTCGCGCAGGCCCTGCAGGATGCGCAGCGTGTGCGGGCCATCATCCAGCAGCGCCACCTCGGTAATCTCCAGGCGCAGCCGGCGCGGGTCGGCACCGCATGCATCGAGCAGACCGAACAGGCGGCCACTGAACTCGGCCGAGCGGAAATGGCGTGGCGATACGTTCACCGAGACATAGCCGTGGCCGCCTTCGGCCAGTCCCACGATGACCTGTTCGTAGATCAGCCAGTCGACCTGCTCGATCAGGCCGCTTTCCTCGCCCAGCTCCAGGAACGCCCCGGGCAGCAACAGGCCACGACGCTCGTGGCGCCAGCGCAGCAAGGCCTCGTGCCCCACCACTTCGCCATCGGACAGGCGCACGATCGGCTGGTAGAACGGCACGAAGTCGCGGTTGTTGATCGCACGCCGCAGATCCGCTTCCAGGTCCAGGCTGCGCATCGCTTCTTCGCGCATGTCTTCGTCGAAGATCGCGCAGCGGTCATGACCCTGCGCCTTGGCCCGGTACATCGCCGCGTCTGCGTCGCGCAGCAGTTCTTCACCGGTCCGGTAGCGCGGGTTCCACAAGGCGATGCCCAGGCTGCCGGACGGGAACAGTTCGCGCCCGGCGATCCACATCGATTCCTGCAGTACCAGCAACAGGCGCTGGCCGAACTCCAGCGCCTGTGCCAGCCCCTGCGGACACTGCAGCAGCACCGCGAACTCATCGCCGCCCAGCCGCGCCACCACGTCATCGGTGCCGGCCATCGATACGATGCGCTTGGCCACCTCCACCAGCATGCGATCGCCGGCAGCGTGGCCGATGCTGTCGTTGACCAGCTTGAAGCGGTCCAGGTCGAGGAACAGCACGGCGAACACCGGCCCACCCTCGCGCTTGGCCAGCGCCAGCGCATCCTGCAGGCGATCAAGCAGGTGCAGGCGGTTGGGCAGGCCGGTCAGCGCATCGTGCATGGCCTGATGGGTCAGGCGCTGCTCGGCACGCAGGCGCTCGCCGATCTGCCCGAGCAGCTTCTCGTTGACCTCGGCCAGCTCGCGGGTACGTTCCTCCACGCGCTTTTCCAGCTCGGCATGCGCCGAACGCAGCTGCTGCTGGTCGCGCTGGCGCGCCAGCCCGGTTCCGATGTTCTGTGCAACGAAGGTCAACAAGCGCTGATCGTGCACGCTGAACGTGCTGTTCTCGCTGTAGCTCTGCACCACGATCGCGCCGACCACCTCGTCATCGCGAAGCAGCGGCACACCCAGCCAGCAATGCGAACGTGCGCCCGATTCGCGCACTTCACCGCTGGCCAGCAGTGCGTCGATCTGCTGCCGCGAAGCCAGCAACGGACGCCGGTTGCGCACCACGTACTCGGTCAGGCCGCGGCTGAACGGGCGTGGCGCACGGCTGGCGTTGTGCTCGTCCACCGAGTAGACGAAGTCCAGGCCGCTGCCGGCCCCGTTCACCAGCGCGATATAGAAATTGCGCGCGTCAAGCAGGCGCCCGACCACGCCATGCACCTGCCCGTAGAACTGGGCCAGGCTGTCGGCCGACATCGCCATCTCGGCGATGTTGTACAGCGCGGTCTGCAGCTGCTCTGCGCGGCGGCGCTCGGCCACTTCATCCTGCAGGCTGTGGTTGGCACGCTGCAGCTCCAGCGTGCGCCGCTCCACCTGCTGTTCCAGCCGGACCTGCGCCTGGCGCCGGTCCATCGCGGTCTGCACGTGCTGCGCGACAAAACCCAGCAGCGCCCGCTCGGCCTCGCCATAACGGGCCGCCAGCTCATAGCTCTGCACCACGATGGCGCCGCATACCCGGCCATCGCGCAGCATCGGCACGCCCAGCCAGTCCAGGCTCTCCGGTCCACGCTGCGGGTCGTGCTCCTGCTCGACCACGCGCGCCAGCAACTCGCGCGAGGGGCCGCTGAGCGGCTTGCCGTGGCGCAGCAACGCCACGGTCAGGCTGCGCGGCATCTCATCGGCGTCATGGCTCTGCGACGGATCGGCGACGAAGTCATCGACCTGGTCGGCGAAGTACAGGAAGCGGATCTGGTCGCGGACATCGTCGTACTCGACGATGTAGCAGTTTTCCGCGTACATCAGCGTGCCAAGCACGCCGTGCACGTGACGCAGCATCTCCGACATCTCGAGGTCGGCGCCAGCCAGATCGGCGATCTGGAACAGCGCCTGCTGCAGCCGTTCAGCTTCTTCCAGCGCCTTGATCTGCCCGGCCTGGCGACCGCGCTGCAGCGCCAGCTCCATGGCCTGCCGGGCCAGCCCCCACCACGCCGCTGAAGGCACGGCACCTTCGACCGACAACTGCAGGCGGGCACCGTCATATTCCCAGCCATGGCAACCGTTGCCCACGCCGGGCACCGTCAACGCGTCGGCCGCCGCGACAGCCGGCCAGCCGCCCTGTCCGCGGCCCAGCTGCGGGTCATCCCAGCCAACGCGGACCACGGCCGAGTCCGGCAGCAGCGCATGCAATGCGCGCACCAGCGCCGTGCTCAGCACGGCCTCGTGTGGTGGCTCTTCCGCCGGTTCAACGTGCGTGGACAAATGACAATCTCTCGGCGCCGTCTGTGCGTCGCCTCCCCTGAGCCGCCGAGCATAGCGCGCCACCCGGGGGGCAATGGAAGCCCGTAAACCCCGAATCGTGCGCCCGTACGTTTTTCCTCCTGCCCGTAGCCGCTTCCACGCCATGAACCTCGCCCTGCCCGCCCCCGTCACCGGCTATGCGCCACCGCCTGCAGGCCTTACCCTGTACGCCGTGGAAGCCAGCGCACTGCCAACCGATGAAGCCTTGATGCTGGCCTGGGCCGGTGGCGACCTGCGCGCGTTCGAAAGCCTGTATGCACGCCATCGCAAGCGCCTGTTCGGCTTCCTGCTGCGGCAACTGCGCGACAACGCGTTGGCCGAGGAGATCTTCCAGGATGTCTGGCAGCGGGTGATCAGCGCGCGCGCGGGCTGGCAGCCTGACGCTGCATTCAGCACCTGGCTGTTCCGCATCGCCCACAACCGCCTGAACGACCACTGGCGGGCCGCTCGCCATCGCCCTGCCGCACCGGCCGACGCCGACCTGCGCCTGGCCGCGATCGAGGACGGGCAGACCCCGGAAGCCGAGCTTTCCGAATTCGAACAACGTCGCCGCATCCAGCTGGCGATGGAGCAACTGCCGCCCGAGCAGCGCGAAGTGCTGCAGCTGCGGCTGGATCAGGAACTGAGCCTGGAGGAGATCGGCCAGATCACCGGCGTAGGCCGGGAAACCGTGAAATCGCGGCTGCGCTATGCGATGGACAAGCTGCGTGCGGGATTGAACGCATGAACCGAGACGAACCGCTGACGCCGGAAGAACGCGAGCTGGCGCGCCTGCTCGGCCGTCGCGTCGAACAGGCCCCGCCGGCCGCGCTGGACGCCACCATCCTGGCCGCGGCGCGCGCTGCCGTGCACGCACCGGCGGCCGATGCTGCTGTCTCCGCCGAGGCGCCGCGCAGGCAGCGCACACGTCCGCGTTGGCCGGCGGTGTTCGGCATCGCCGCCTCGATGGTGTTCGCCATCGGCATCGCCTGGCAGCTGCGCCCGGAACCGCCGCCGGTTCCGGCAGGCGAGGCCGCTGTTGCCGCGGCGCCCGCTGCGGCAGACGTCGCGGCCGCCGATCAGGCCGCTGGGAGCAGTCCAGCCGACAGCGCGGTTGCCGCATCGGAAACGGCCACCGAACCTGCAGCACCCGAGGCGGCCCCTGTTGCCGCTCCCCCGGCGCCGTCCGTCGCGCGGGTAGCCAAGCCTGCGCCGACCGAGACTGCTGAAGCTCCGGCCCAGGCTGCACGATCGATGGCAGCGGATGCGGCCGCCGATACGTCCTTTGCGGCGCTCCCGCCTGGTCTGGCCACCGCACCGGCAGCGGCACCGCCCGCGCCTCCCGCACCGGCTGCCTATTCGGCACCTGCACCGGCATTGGCGCCGGCCCCGGCAGGGGCGCTGAAAGCACGCACCGCCGAGGCGCCAGTGGCCAACGCTGCCGATGCAGAACGGGCGCAGGCACTGGATCGGGTAGAGATCACCTCGATGAAGCGGCAGGCCCCGAGCCGCTCCGCGCCCGGCGTCATGCGCCGCGGCGCCGACGCGCGGCTCAGTGCGGATGCCGTGCAGGCCGAGGTGGACGCCGATGCACAGCTGCCGCGACGGCAGTGGCTACAGAAGATCCGCGCGCGCCGCGATGACGGCCAGCGCGACCTGGCCCGCGCCAGCCTGGAGCGCTATGTGCAGCAGTATCCGGAAGCGCGCCTGCCGCGCGACCTGCGCCCGCTGCTGGACGACTGAAGCGGGCAGTGACCTCCGGCGACCCCGTAGAATGGCGGGAATGCCCGATACCCTCGCCCAGCCGGTAAGCCACACGCTGGAAGTCAAACACAGCCGCTTCATTGCCCATGCCGCGCCGATCGATGGCGCCGCGGCAGCATTGGCGTTCCTGCAACAGGTGGCCGTAGCCGACGCAACCCACAACTGCTGGGCCTACCGGCACGGCCAGGACTACCGCTCCAGTGACGATGGCGAGCCCGCCGGCACCGCTGGGCGGCCGATCCTGGCTGCGATCGACGGCCAGGGCTTCGACCGGGTGATGGTGGTCGTGACGCGCTGGTTCGGCGGCATCAAGCTGGGCGCCGGTGGACTGGTGCGCGCCTACGGTGGCGCCGCCGCCGAATGCCTGCGTACCGCCCCGCGCTTGCCGCTGGTGGCGATGGCCCGGCTGCAGCTGTTGGCCGGCTTCGAGGATCTGGGCACCCTGCATGCCACCCTTCCCAGCTTCGGCGCCGTGAAGCGCGATGAAGAGTTCGATGCCAACGGCGTGTGCCTGCGGGTCGAATTGCCGGCCGATCAGGTCGATGCATTGAAAATCCGCCTGCGCGACGCCACCCGTGACCGTATCCGCATACAAGACGACGACCAGGATGACTGACAAGGACGACGCCCCCGCCTCGGCCCCACCGCTGCGCCGCCTCGGCAGCCTGAGGACGCTGTGGCCGTTCGTGCGCCGCCACAGCGGGCTGTTCACCGCCTGGCTGCTGGCGCTGGCGGTCTCTTCGGCCGCCACGCTGAGCCTGCCCCCCGCCGTGAAGCAGATGATCGACCACGGCTTCACCAGCGGTGGCCAGATCAACCGTGCCTTCGCCCTGCTGATGCTGGTGGCGGTGGTGCTGGCACTGGCAACGGCCGCACGGTTCTTCTTCGTGTCGCTGCTTGGCGAAAAAGTCGTGGCCGACCTGCGCAGCCGCCTGTACGCACACCTGATCCAGCTCGGTGCCGGTTTCCATGACCGCAGCCGTAGCGGCGAACTGGTCTCGCGCCTGACCGCTGACAGCGAACTGCTGCGCAGCGTGGTCGGCTCGACCATGTCGGTCGCCCTGCGCAGCAGCGTCACCGTGGTCGGCAGCCTGGCCATGCTGTTCGTCACCAGCCCCAGGCTGGCGGCATGGTCGCTGCTCGGCATCCCACTGGCGGTACTGCCGATCATCATCGGCGCGCGCAAGCTGCGCACGGTTGCACGCAGCAGCCAGGACCGCATCGCCGATGCCAACAGCCTGGCCAGCGAGACGCTGGGCGCCGTGCGCACGGTGCAGGCACATGCACGCGAGCCTTACGAGCGCGGACGCTTCGACAAGGCACTGGGCGATGCCATCGGCGCCGCGCGCCGACGCATCGGTGCGCAGTCGCTGGTCACCGCCAGCGCCATCCTGCTGGTGTTCGGCGCCATCGTTGGCGTGCTGTGGCTGGGCGCGCACGATGTCATCGACGGGCGCCTCAGTGCCGGCACGCTGGGGCAGTTCGTGCTGTACGCGCTGATCGGCGGCGGCTCGGTGGGCGCGCTGGCCGAAGTGTGGAACGAACTGCAGCGTGCAGCCGGTGGCATGGGCCGCATTGGCGAGCTGCTGCAGGAAGACATCGAGATCCGTGCGCCGGCGCAGCCGCACGTTCTGCCGCAACCATTGCGCGGCGAAATCCAGTTCGACGACGTGGTGTTCCACTATCCGCAACGTCCGGACCAGGCCGCGCTGGACCACTTCAACCTGCATGTCCGCCCGGGCGAGACGGTGGCCCTGGTCGGCCCGTCGGGCGCGGGCAAGAGCACGGTGCTGTCGATGCTGCTGCGCTTCCACGATCCGGCCAGCGGCCGCATCTGCGTGGATGGCATCGACGTTCGCCAGGTCGATCCGGCCGAGCTGCGCGCGCAGCTGGCGCTGGTGCCGCAGCAGCCGACGCTGTTCGCGGCCAGTGCGCGCGACAACATCCGCTATGGCCGCCTGCAGGCCAGTGACGCCGAGGTCGAAGCTGCCGCGCGTGCGGCCGAGGCCGATGGCTTCCTGCGCGCGTTGCCGCAGGGCTACGACAGTGAGTTGGGCGAACGCGGTGCGCGCCTGTCCGGTGGCCAGCAGCAGCGCGTGGCGATTGCCCGCGCACTGCTGAAGGACGCGCCGATCCTGCTGCTCGATGAAGCCACCAGCGCGCTGGACGCACAGAGCGAGCACAGCGTGCAGCAGGCGCTGGAGCGGCTGATGGCCGGTCGCACCACGCTGGTCATCGCCCACCGCCTGGCCACCGTGCTCAAGGCCGACCGCATCGTGGTGATGGACCGGGGCCGCATCGTGGCCGAAGGTACCCATGCCCAGCTTCTGGCCGAAGGCGGACTGTACGCTGAACTGGCACGACTGCAGTTCATCGATTGATGACGGCCGGCTAACATCGGCCGGACCAAGCTGGCCTCGCATCAGCAGCATCCGCTGAAGGAGGTACGCGATGTCGTTCCGTCAGTTCCCTGCAGTCGACAGCAATGGCGAAAGCCACATCATCATCGAGTTCAAGCCCGAGGCGAATGGCAGCGGGCATCACTCTGAATCCACGCCGCGTTACGAGCTGGATGACGGGCGTCATCTGGTTCGCAATGGCCGCGAATTCACCACCAGCGGTGGCGAACTGCGGTTGATGATCTAGCGCTGCCCACCTTGGTGGGCACTGGCCGTGTCACCCTGCTCTGGTAGGTGTCGACCTCGGTCGACACGCGCTTTGCCAAGGGCAGTCGAGCAAGGCTCGACTCCACAAGAAGGCGTGATCAATTTTTCACCAAGCATCTTGACAGCCTTGCCTGACAAGGGCTGCGCAGGGTTATCCACACGTTTGCTCAGAAACCATCCACACCGCCTGTGGATGAATTCAGCCCAGCACCCGTCCGATGCCGCTGGCGTCCACGTCGGCCGCGGCCCGGGTGATCGCCGCCGGATCGCTGCCGGCCACGAATCCGATGCGGAAGTGCACTTCACCGCCGGGCGTGCGCGAGGAATGGATCGAAGCCAAGCTGATGCCATGCTGCTCGAACACGTTCAAGAGCTCGCGCAGCGAGCCAGGCCGGTCCTCCGGCAGGTGCACCGACAGCGCGTTGCGCTCGGTCAGATCGGCCAGCAGATACCCCACGCGTTCGAACGTGTAGTTGCCATCCGCCAGGGCCTGCTCGCCGAAGGCACTGCGATTGGCTGACAGCAGCTGCTCACGGAATGCAGCCCGTGCGCCGTCGTCGCCCTGTCCGACCTGCACCTGCAGGGCCTGCAGCTGCCCCACCAGCCGCTCCAGCATCGGCGCCACGTACGGGTTGCCGAACTGGATGTCTTCGTAGATCGCCGGATTCAGCGACAGGATGCGCGAGATGATCGCCGTGCCCAGCTCGAACGACGCCGAACGGTACGGCATCATCGCGGCCAGATCGCCCAGCTGCGGCTGGTACTGGCGCAGCACGCCTGCCTGCGCCAGGTGGGTGGCATGCACCATCGCCTGCACCAGCGCCATCATCTGGTCGTGGTGCTGCGGCGTCGCGCGCACGCACTCGGCCTGCAGCGCGGTGCACAGCGTATCGACCCATGCCCGCCAGTGCTGCAGCCGCGCTTCGCAGACCACCATCACCCGCCCCTTCAGGGTCGGCGCCTTGGGTGGCGCGGTCATCGGGTGCAGTCCGACCACTTCGGCCTGCGAGGCCAGCATCGCCTGCACCGGTGCCTCCTTTACCGAGGTCACATCCAGCCACAGCCTGCCCTGCTCGCGGCCCGCCGATTGCCGCACGTACTCGGCGATCAACGCCGGCGTGTGCCGGATCGGTGCCGAGAACACCAGTACATCGGCCTGCGCCAGCAGGTGTTCCGGCGTGTGCGAGTCCGGGTCGGCCGGGTCATGGCCGATCACCTGCAGCTGCAGGTGCTGCTGGAAGAAGCGGCACAGCCAGCGCCCATAGGCACCAGCACTGCCGACGATGCCGACCGTGCGCGGCGTGCGTGGATCCAGGCCGCTCATGCCACGCGTTCAGCGCGGAAGCGCGTTCCTTCGGCCAGCGCCGCCGGCGCGGCAGCGATCACGTCGAACTCCTCGAAGCCGTTGTCCAGGGTCGCCTCCAGCGCCGCATGGGTGCCGGCAATCGCGCGCGAAATCGCCTGCTGCATCGACTCACCGCGCAGCAGGAACGACACCACCAGCGACATCAGCACGTCACCGGTACCGGCCACGTCCACCGGCAGCAGCGGTGAGGTCCAGCGCCAGGTTTCCTCGTGCCCGACCGCCAGGGTGACCAGCTCACCCGGGTTGCCGCCTACGCTGTGCGCGATCACCCAGTGCGGGCCACGATCCAGCAGCGTGCGCGCGGCGGCGATGGCATCGGCCTCGGCCAGTGCCGGCATGCCGGTCAGGCGATTCAGTTCGAAGGCATTGGGCGTCACCAGCCAGGCGTGGGGCAGCAGGCGCTCGGCGAAGATCGCTTCCAGGCCCGGTTCCACGTAGGGTCCGGTATGGGTATCACCGATCACCGGGTCCAGGCAGTAACGCAGCTGTGGGCAGGCCGGCAGGATGTTGTCCAGCCAGTCGGCGAAGGCCGCACCGTTGGCGGTGCTGCCGAAGTAGCCGGACACCAGCATCTTCGCCCGCTGCGGCAGGCCACGCTCGTGGGTACCCAGCAGCAGGTCGGCAAACCAGTCGGCGGGCAGCACGCGGCCCCGCGTAGTGTCGTAGAACGGCGCATTGCTCAGCAGCACGGTCGGGATTTCGGCGACGCGCACGCCCAGTGCGCACATCGGCGGGACGGCGGCACTGTTGCCGGCGTGGCCGTACACAAGTTGCGACTGGACCGAGATGACATCGATCGGCGACGGCCCATCCGGCCGCTGGCGGCGGCCGTGGACCAGGTGGTTATCAAGGGATTCGCTCATGGCCGCATTCTACGCCCAAGGGAGTTTTCGGCAGGGCTTGCAGCCCTGCACCTGCCGAAGGCGAAGCCGAAGCAAGATCAAGAGCCGCATTCCGTGGGATGGCGGGGCGGTGTGGGTGGTCAGGACACGCCGTAAACCCCCCTCCGGGGTCCGGCCCAGCCGCTGGCGGCTGTGCGTTCGGGCGCTTGCGAAGCAGTGCTTCGCAAGCGAAGCGCCCTCACCCATGGGGGCTCGATGGCGCCATCCATGGCGCCAACGGTCCTGCCCACCCACACCGCCCCGCCTCTGACAGATTCCCGCGACTTTTGGTGGGTGCCGACCGTTGGTCGGCACATCTGTGGGATACCGAAATAAATCGGGGTCAGATCCGTTTTCCTTCGGAAAACGGATCTGACCCCACGAGCTGTTCCGACAGATCGCGGAAAACAGTCGAAAGCGGGGTGGGTCCGGTTGCAGGGGTGTCCGCGGCATGGATGCCGCGGCCAAGCCCCCAGGGATGGGTTTACGGCGTCCCCTGCAACCGAACCCACCCCGCCAACCCACGGATGGCCCGCTTCTGCTGTTGACGTTGCTTCGGCAGGTGCAGGGCTGCAAGCCCTGCAACCCAACCCCCTCAGTGAGCAGCAGGCCGCGACGGTGGCAGCCACGCTGCGACGATACCGAGCAGCGGCAGGAACGCGGTCAGCTGATAGACGAATTCAATGCTGGTCCTGTCTGCCAGCATGCCCAGCACGGCCGCGCCAAGCCCGCCCATGCCGAATGCAAAGCCGAAGAACAGGCCGGACACCATGCCGATGCGGTGCGGCATCATCTCCTGCGCGTACACCACGATGGCCGAGAACGCCGAGGAGAGCACGAAGCCGATCAGCACTGCCAGCACTGTGGTCCATAGCAGATCGGCGTGCGGCAGCATCAGCGCGAACGGGGCCACGCCGAGGATCGAGGTCCAGATGATCGGCTTGCGGCCGATGCGGTCACCCAGCGGGCCGCCGAGGAAACCACCGGCGGCAGACGCCACCAGGAACGCGAACAGATGCAGTTGCGCCTGTGCCACCGGAATGCCGAAGTGGTGGATCAGGTAGAAGGTGAAGTAGCTGCCGATGCTGGCCATGTAGAAGTACTTGCTGAAGATCAGCACCAGCAGGATCGCCAGCACCTTGGCCACGGTGCGCGACGAATGCCGCGGGGCCATAGACGCGGTGCTGGCCGGACGCGGTGTGCCCAGGTGCAGTGCATACCAGCGGCCAACATAGGTCAGCAGCGCGATGCCGATCAGCGCGGCGCCGGCAAACCATGATGCGGCACGCTGGCCATACGGCACGATCACGGCCGCAGCGATCAACGGCCCCAGCGCGGTACCGAAGTTGCCACCCACCTGGAACACCGACTGCGCGAAGCCATGGCGACCGCCCGAGGCCAGCCGGGCGATGCGCGAGGCCTCCGGGTGGAAGATGGCCGAACCAATGCCGACCATCGCCGCAGCCATCAGCACCACCGCGTAGTTCGGCGCAAAGCCGAGCAGCAGCATGCCGCACAGGGTCGAGGCCATACCGATCGGCAGCGAGTACGGTGCCGGGCGGCGGTCGGTGGCCATGCCGATCAACGGCTGGAAGATCGACGCGGTGAGCTGGTAGGTCAGCGTGATCAGGCCGATCTGGGTGAAGCTGAGGTTGAAGCCGCCCTTGATCACCGGATAGATGGCCAGGATCAGGGACTGCATCATGTCATTGACGACATGCGAGGTGGAGATGGCGGCCAGCACGCCGGGAGCCACCGGGCGTGAGGTCGTTGCGGGAGAAGCCAGGGTCGACATGGACACAGTCAGGTTGGGGGTGAGCCACGCATGCTACGGTGGGCCCCCACTCCCTTCTGCCGCGTTCGGGTCATGGCATATCGCAAAAAGGACACTCCCTGCCCGATCCGCGAGACCGCGCCGTGGAACGAAGTGCCGGTACACCGCCCGGTCACCAGCCGCGCCCGGCACTACCCGCCCGGTACCCACATCGCGCCGCACCGGCATCGCCGTCACCAACTGGTCTTCGCCATGTCCGGCCTGATGGTGGTGCGCGCGGACGGTGGCCGCTGGGTCGTGCCCTCCACCCGCGCGATCTGGGTTCCGGCCGGCATGGCGCATGCGGTGGACTGCATCGCCGAGGTGCACATGCGCAGCCTGTACGTGGAACCGGACTTCGCGCCGCAACTGCCGGATGGGGCGTTCGCAGTACAGGTGGCGCCGCTGCTGCGCGAACTACTGCTGGCGGCCAGCCTGATCGAGTCCGCGCACGTGGACGACAGCCGCGACGGTCGCGTGGTGCGCCTGCTGCTGGACGAGCTGCACCGCATGGACGTGCTGCCGCTGCACCTGCCCTCGCCCACCGACCCGCGCCTGCAGAGGATCTGCCAGCACATCCAGAAGCATCCCGCCGACGCCGCCACGCTGCAGGACTGGGCCCAGGCGCTGCAGGTGGACGTGAAGACCATCCAGCGCCATTTCGCCGGCGAACTGGGCATGACCTTCGGGCAGTGGCGGCAGCAGGCGCGCCTGCTGGCCGCCCTGGAGCGGCTGGCAGTCGGCGACAAGGTCATCGATGTGGCGCTGGCGATGGGCTACGACAGCCCCAGCGCGTTCACCAGCATGTTCAAGCGCCAACTGGGGCAGACGCCCGCGGCGTTTTTCCGCTGATCGCAAACGAAAACGCCGGGCATGGCCCGGCGCTACCGCTCAACGCTTCGGTTGAAAAACTCAGGACGTCATCCGGTCCCAGAAGCCCTTCACGCCATCCATGAACGTCGCCGACTTCGGCGAATGCTTGCGTGCTTCCTCGCCGACAAAGGTGGCTTCGAACTGCTCCAGCAGCTTGCGCTGTTCGTTGGTGAGGTTGACCGGGGTCTCCACCACCACGCGGCAGTACAGGTCGCCCTCGCTGCGGCTGCGCACCGAACGCACGCCCTTGCCGCGCAGGCGGAACAGCTTGCCGGTCTGGGTCTCGGCCGGGATGCGGATTTCCGCTTCGCCGCCGAGGGTCGCCACGCGTACGGTGTCGCCCAGCGCTGCCTGCGAGATGCGGATCGGCACTTCGCAGTGCAGGTCGTCGCCATCGCGCTGGAAGATCGCATGCTCGCGCACGCGCACTTCCACGTACAGGTCACCCGGCGGCGTACCGGCCGGACCCGCCTCACCTTCACCCTGCAAGCGGATGCGGTCGCCGGTATCGACGCCCGCCGGCACCTTCACCGACAGCACCTTGTCTTCCTCGACACGGCCGTTGCCGTGGCAGGTCTTGCAGGGCTTGGCGATGATCTGCCCACGGCCGCCGCAGTTGTGGCAGGCCTGCTGCATGGCGAAGATGCCGCGCTGGATGCGCACCTGGCCGCGGCCATGGCACACATTGCAGGTTTCGACCTTGCCGTCTTCGGAGCCACTGCCATCGCAGTCGCCGCACTCGGCCAGGGTCGGGATCTCGATGCGGCGCTCGACGCCGCGTACCGCTTCTTCCAGGTCCAGCTCCATCACGTAGCCGATGTCGGCGCCGCGACGGGCCTGGCGCGGCCCACCGCCGCCCCCGCCAAAAATGTTGCCGAAGATATCGCCGAAGATATCGTTCATGTCCGGGCCGCCCGGACCACCACCGCCCATGCCGTGCTCGAACGCGGCGTGGCCGTGGCTGTCGTACATGCGGCGCTTGTTGCCATCGGACAGCACTTCGTAGGCTTCCTTGCACTCCTTGAAGGAGGCTTCGGCCGCCGCATCACCCGGGTTGCGGTCCGGGTGGAACTTCATCGCACAGCGACGGTAGGCCTTCTTCAGCTCGTCGTCGGTGGCGGTGCGGGCAACGCCCAGCACTTCGTAGTAATCGCGCTTGCTCATATGGTGAATCTGGTTCCGGAAAGTCGGGATTCGTCAAAGCGGAAGAGCGGAACCAGGTCCGCTCTTGCGTCGGGCGCCCCGACACGCCGGTGGGCGGTCAGGACCCTGATGCGACAACGGGACGCTGATGGCCAGCGTCCCGTGTCGGTCCGGATCAGGACTTCTTGTCGTCCTTGACTTCGGTGAACTCGGCGTCGACCACGTCGTCCTGCGCCTTGCCGGCGTTGCCGGCGTCGGCACCCGGGGCACCGCCCTGGTCGGCCGAAGCAGCGGCGAACAGCGACTGGCCGGCTTCCTCCAGCACCTTCGACTTGGCTTCGATCTGTGCCTTGTCGTCACCCTTCATCGCGGTTTCCAGGTCGGCCAGGGCCGCCTCGACCTTGCCGATGACATCGCCGCCGACCTTGCTGCCGTGCTCGGTGATGGCACTGCGGGTGCCGTGGATCAGGGCATCGGCCTGATTGCGGGCCTGCACCAGCTCCTGGAACTTCTTGTCTTCTTCGCGGTTGGCTTCCGCGTCGGCGACCATGCGTGCGATCTCTTCCTCGGACAGACCCGAACCGGCCTTGATCTCGACCTTCTGTTCCTTGTTGGTCTTCTTGTCCTTGGCCGACACGTGCAGGATGCCGTTGGCGTCGATGTCGAAGGACACTTCCACCTGCGGCAGGCCACGCGGAGCCGGCTCGATGCCGGACAGGTCGAACTTGGCCAGCGACTTGTTGAAGCGGGCCTGCTCGCGCTCACCCTGCAGCACGTGCACGGTCACGGCCGACTGGTTGTCCTCGGCGGTGGAGAACACCTGCGAGGCCTTGGTCGGGATGGTGGTGTTCTTCTCGATGATCTTGGTGAACACGCCGCCCATGGTTTCGATACCCAGCGACAGCGGGGTCACGTCCAGCAGCAGCACGTCCTTGACGTCGCCGCCCAGCACGCCGCCCTGGATCGCAGCGCCCAGTGCCACGGCTTCGTCCGGGTTGACGTCCTTGCGCGGTTCCTTGCCGAAGAATTCGGTCACCGCCTGCTGCACCTTCGGCATGCGGGTCTGGCCACCGACCAGGATCACTTCGCTGATGTCGCTCGAACGCAGGCCGGCATCGTTCAGGGCGACGCGGCACGGCTCGATCGACTTCTTGATCAGGTCTTCCACCAGCGCTTCCAGCTTGGCGCGGGTCAGCTTGATGTTCAGGTGCTTCGGACCCGAGGCGTCAGCGGTGACGTACGGCAGGTTCACTTCGGTCTGCTGGGCGCTGGACAGCTCGATCTTGGCGCGCTCGGCAGCGTCCTTCAGGCGCTGCAGGGCCAGCGGATCCTTGCGCAGGTCGATGCCCTGGTCCTTGTTGAATTCTTCAACCAGGTACTCGATGACGCGGTTGTCGAAGTCTTCGCCGCCCAGGAAGGTGTCGCCGTTGGTGGCCAGCACTTCGAACTGCTTCTCGCCGTCAACGTTGGCGATCTCGATCACCGAGACGTCGAAGGTGCCGCCGCCCAGGTCGTACACCACGATCTTGCGATCCTTGTTGTCGCCCTTGTCCAGGCCATAGGCCAGCGCGGCCGCGGTCGGCTCGTTGATGATGCGCTTGACGTCCAGGCCGGCGATGCGGCCGGCGTCCTTGGTCGCCTGGCGCTGGCTGTCGTTGAAGTAGGCCGGCACGGTGATGACCGCTTCGGTGACCTTCTCACCGAGGAAGTCCTCGGCGGTCTTCTTCATCTTTTCCAGCACCTTGGCCGAGATTTCCTGCGGCGCCATCTTCTTGCCGTCGCTGGTGGCCACCCAGGCATCGCCGTTGTCATGGGCCAGGATGCTGTACGGGACGTGGGCGATGTCCTTCTGCACTTCGGCGTCGGTGAACTTGCGGCCGATCAGGCGCTTCACCGCATAGAAGGTGTTCTTCGGGTTGGTGACGGCCTGGCGCTTGGCCGAGGCGCCCACCAGGACTTCGCCGTCCTTGGTGTAGGCGACGATCGACGGGGTGGTGCGATCGCCTTCCGAATTCTCGATGACGCGGGCCTTGCCGCCGTCCATGATCGCCACGCACGAGTTGGTGGTGCCGAGGTCGATACCAATGATCTTGCCCATGGGGGAGACTCCTGAGGATGCTTGTTGGGGTCAGTCCGGCCGTTCGGCCGGTGGATGAATACGATGTGGGGGAGGCTCGTGGAACATTCAAGCCATCTCCCGAACGCTGTGTTTCCGGTCGCCCGGCGCGTTCAGCGTCGGGCCGGGTGACGGGACATTCCCGCCTTCCGGCCCTGGAGGGGTCAGTCGGCGGCCACCACCACCAGCGCCGGCCGCAGCAGGCGCTCGTTGAGCAGGTAACCCTTCTGGAACACGGTCACCACGCTGCCCGGGGCGGCGTCTGGGGCCGGCACCTGGCTGATGGCCTGGTGGTGTTCCGGGTTGAACGGCTGGCCGATCGGGTCCAGCAGGACCAGCCCGTTGTCGGCGGCAACCTTCAGCAGCTGCTTGTAGGTCAGCTCCAGGCCCTCGCGCAGCGGATGCGGGTCATCGCCGGCCGCCTTCAAGCCGGCATCCAGGCTGTCGAACACCGGCAGCAGCTCGCCCAGCAGCTTCTCGTTGGCGAACTTGCGGGCCTGCTCGATGTCACGGGCAACGCGCTTGCGCTGGTTCTCGAGGTCGGCGCGCTCACGCAGCGCATCGGCCTTGATCTGCTCGACCTCGGCGCGCAGGCGCTCCACTTCGTCGTTGACGCCGGCGGCGGCGGCCGCATCGGCGGCAGTCTGCTGGGATTCGATATCTGGATGTTCGTGGTTCATGTCTGGGTCCCTGGCGGTCAGTCTCCGCCTCCACCCACCCTAGTGTGGGCGGGATGCTGCGTTTCAAGCGTCGGATGTTCCAGGAGTGCGCCCGGCTGGCGAAAACGCCGCGCCGAGTACATCGGCAGTAGCCTGGACCAGCGGGATCATCCGGTCGTAGGCCATCCGCTTGGGGCCGATCACGCCCAGCACGCCCAGCACCTGGCCATTGGCCGTGTAAGGGGCAGTGACCAGCGAGACGCCCTGCAGCGGCATCATCCCGGTCTCCTCGCCGATGAAGATGCGCACGCCGGGCGCCTGGATGGTCCGCTCCAGCAGCTGCAGGATCTCCCGCTTGCTGGAGAACAGCTCGAACAGCTCGCGCAGCCGCTCCAGGTCGGACAGGTCCTGCACCCCCATCAGACGGGTCTGCCCGGCCACCAGCATGTCGTCGGCCGCCGGCTGCAGGGCCTGCTCGGCCAGCTCGATGCTGTGCGCCAGCAGCTGCTCCAGCTCCGAACGGGCATCACGCAGTTCCAGCAGCAGGCGGGTGCGGATCTCGGCCATCGGCAGGCCGGCGAAATGCGCGTTGAGGTAGTTGGCGACCTGTTCCAGCTGGCCCGGCGCGAACTCCTGGCGGGTCTCGATGACCCGGTTCTGCACCTCGTTGTCGGCGAACACCAGGATCGCCAGCACCCGGCGCCCGTCCAGCGCCACGAAATCGATCTGGCGGAACGCGAACTGCTCGCGCCGCGGGGCGCTGACCACGCCGACGAAGTGGCTCATCGCCGACAGCAGCTCCGAGGCGCTGCCAAGCAGGGCCTGGGTGCTGCCGCCGCCGGCCAGTTCCTGGCGCAGCCGGGCCAGCTCGCCTTCGCCCGGCGGCTGCATCTGCAGCAGGCTGTCGACGAACACCCGGTAGCCATGTGCGGTCGGGACGCGCCCGGCCGAGGTGTGCGGCGAAGCCAGCAGCCCCAGGTCTTCCAGGTCACCCAGGATGTTGCGGATGGTGGCCGGACTGACCTCCAGCCCGGCCACGCGCGCCAGCGTCTGCGAGCCGACCGGCTCACCGTCCTGGATGTAACGCGCGATCAGCGTGCGCAGCAGATGGCGCGCACGCGGGGCAAGCTGGTCGGGAGAACCGTGCATGGAATCAACCTGTGAGACACGGACACTAGATAATGGCGGCGGATCACCTTGGCAAGTCATTGGACCTCCCGCGCCCGCGTGCTAGCGTTGCGCGGCTGCTGACACCCCCTTACCCATGCTCAGACATCTTTCGATCAAGGATTTCGCCGTCGTCCGCGCCACCGAACTGGAGTTCGGGCCAGGCATGACCGTGGTTTCAGGCGAGACCGGCGCCGGCAAGTCACTGATGGTCGACGCGCTGGGCTTCCTGTCCGGCCTGCGCGCCGACAGCGGCGTGGTCCGCCACGGCGCCGCGCGCGCCGAGCTGTCGGCCGAGTTCGCGCTGGACCAGCTGCAGGCCGCGCGCCAGTGGCTGGCCGACAACGAGCTGGACGACGAGGAGCAGTGCCAGCTGCGCCGCGTGATCCGTGCCGATGGCGGCTCGCGGGCCTGGATCAACGGCCGCCCGGTGACCCTGGCCCAGCTGGGCGACCTGGCCTCGTTGCTGGTGGAGATCCACGGCCAGCACGAACAGCAGGCCCTGCTGACGCGCCCGTCGCAGCTGGCCCTGCTGGACGCCTATGCCGGCAACGAGGACGAGCGCCGCCAGGTGCGCCGCGCCGCTGCGGCCTGGCAGGCGCTGGTCGATGAATCGCTGGCGCTGTCGCAGCAGGGCGACGTCAGTGACCGGATCGGCTTCCTGGAGCACCAGCTGCGCGAACTGGACCGCGAAGACCTGGAACCGGAGTCGATTGCCGCGCTGGGCGCCAGCCACCGCCGCCAGGCCCATGCCAGTGCCCTGCTGAGTGCCTGCCAGGCGGCCAGCAACCAGCTCAATGGCGACGACGGCAGTTCCGCGCTGGACCTGCTGCAGCAGGTGCGCCACGAGCTGTCGCGCCTGATCGAACACGACCCGCGCCTGGGCGAGGTCGACGGCCTGATCGAAAACGCCTCGATCCAGCTGCACGAAGCCCTGTCGCTGCTGGACCGCGTGCATGACGACCTCGACGCCGACCCGGAACAGTTCGAGGAGAACGAGCGTCGCCTCGGCCGCCTGCACGACTTGGCCCGCAAGCACCGTGTGCCGATGGACGAGCTGGGCGCGCAGCGCGAGCGCATGCACGCCGAAGTGGAACAGCTGCGTGGTGCTGACGAACGCCTGCAGCGCCTCGCCGGCGAGATCGACAAGGCCGCTGCGGCGTGGCGCGTGCAGGCCGGGCTGCTGACCGCCAGCCGCCGCGCCGCCGCTGCCGAGCTGTCGGCCACCACCACCGGCATCATCGCCGAGCTGGGCATGGGCGGCGGCCAGTTCCTGATCGAGCTGGAACCGCAGGACGCCGGCAAGCCCGACCCGCAGGGTGCCGAGCGCGTGGAATTCCTGGTGGCGGCCAATGCCGGGCAGCCACCGCGTGCCCTGCGCAAGGTGGCCTCGGGTGGCGAACTGTCGCGCATCTCGCTGGCCATCGAAGTGGCCGCGCTGGACCTGGATGCAGTGCCGACCATGGTGTTCGACGAAGTCGACTCCGGCATCGGTGGCGCGGTGGCGGACATCGTCGGCCAGAAGCTGCGCGCCCTTGGCGAGAAGCGCCAGGTGCTGTGCGTGACCCACCTGCCGCAGGTCGCCTCGAAGGGCCATGCCCATTACCGGGTCAGCAAGGCCCCGGTGGAAGGCATGACCCAGAGCGCAGTGGAAAAGCTGGACAGCAAGGCGCGCGAGGAAGAACTGGCGCGCATGCTCGGCGGCGTGGAAGTGAGCAAGGAAGCGCGCGCCGCCGCACGCAAGCTGCTGCAGGTGTAACGCCGGCCGAGCCGAGCATTGGCTCGGCTTCCGCACGGTAGTGCCGGCCGCTGGCCGGCACCCCGATGCGGGTGGATGAAGATCATGAGGTTGCCGGCCAGCGGCCGGCACTACCCCTGTGGCTGCGTCAGATCGACGTTCTCCACCAGGAAATCAAGAAATGCGCGCACCCGCAGCGGCAGGTAGCCGCCCTGCCCCAGGAACACCGCGTGCACCTCTTCCAGGTCACCGGGATTGGCGTCCTCCAGCACCGGCAGCAAGCGCCCGGCGGCAATGTCCGGCTGCACCTGGAATGCTGCCAGCCGCGCCATGCCCAGCCCACCCAGCACCAGCTGGCGCAGCGCATCGCCGTTGCTGGCGCGCGCGTTGCCACTGGGCAGCAGCATGCGTTCGCGCCCGTCCTGCAACAATGGCCAGCCCTGCATCGCGCGCGCATGGCCGATATCCAACCGGTTGTGCGACTGCAGCTCCTCGGCAGTGCGTGGCAGCCCGTGCCGCTGCGCGTAGGCCGGTGCAGCCACGATCATCATCCGCGTCGCACCCAGCCGCCGCGCCACCAGGCTGGAGCTCTTCAGTGGACCGGCCCGCACCGCCACGTCGGTGCGCTGCTCAAGCAGGTCGATCACCTCGTCATTGAGGGTCAGGTCCACGCCTACCTGCGGGTTGCGTTCGAGGAATGCCGGCAGCAGCGGCAGCAGGAAATGCTGGCCGAACGGCACGTTGGAGTTGACCCGCAGCCGTCCGCGCGGCTCGGCATGGGCACTGGCACAGCGCTCGGCCTCCTCCAGGTCGGCCAGCACGCGCAGGCCGCGCTCGTAGAACGCGCAGCCTTCCGGGGTCAGCTGCAGCTGGCGGGTGGAGCGTTGCAGCAGGCGCGTACCCAGCCGCTGCTCCAGCCGGGCCACCAGCTTGCTCACTGCTGACGGCGTCATGTCCAGGGTGCGTGCGGCGGCGGAGAAGCCACCGGTCTCGATCACCCGCACGAACACTTCCAGTTCGCCGGATCGGTTGATGTCGGGTCGCGCCATGACGATGAATCCAGTTCACAGATGATTGTCCATGCGCAGTCTAGTTCACAGATAACCCCGGAATCACCATGGCGTTCCCTCCCCCTTGGATTGCCCGATGAACCGCTTGAGCCAGCTCACCGCCACCGCCCTGCTCGCCCTGTCCGGCGTCGCCAGTGCCGCATCCGCCCCGCACTGGGTCGCCAGCTGGCAGGCCAGCCCGCAACCGGTCTGGGACGCGGATTTCCTGTTCCCGACCCTGGTTCCGGCCGCGCTGCAGGACCAGACCTTCCGCCAGACCGCGCGCATCAGCCTGGGCGGGTCCCGGCTGCGGGTGCGGCTGAGCAATGCCTACGGCACCCAGCCGCTGCGGATCGGGGCGGCCAGCGTGGCCGCGGGCGCCACCCCGCAACCGCTCAGCTTCGACGGCCAGCCCGGGGTGTTGATCGGTGCCGGTCAGGAACGGCTGAGCGATCCGCTGGCGGTGGCCACGGAAGACCACCAGGCGCTGCAGGTCAGCGTCTTCGTGCCGGGGCCGACGCCGGTGCAGACGTTCCATTGGGACGGCCGCCAGACCAGCTGGATCGCCGGCGGCAATCAGGCCCGGGCGCGCGACCTGCAGGGTGCCAGTTCCACTACCGCACGCCTGTTCCTCACCGGGATCGAGGTCGAGGCCGCCGCCAGTGCGCGTAGCGTGGTGGTGATTGGCGACTCGATCACCGACGGCGCCACCGCCAGCCTCGACCAGGACCAGCGCTGGACCGACCATCTGGCCGCGCGTCTGGCACCGCGCGGCGTCGCGGTGGTCAACGCGGGCATTTCCGGCAATCGGCTGCTGAGCGACGGCATGGGCGAGTCGGTTCTGGCCCGCCTGCGGCGTGACGCACTGGATCAGCCCGGCGTCGCCAGCGTCATCGTGCTGATCGGCATCAACGACATCAGCTGGCCCGGTACTGCCTTCGCCCGCGCGCAGCCCCGGCCCAGCCTGCCCGAGCTGCAGGCCGGCTATCGTGCCCTGGCCGAACAGGCCCACCGGCGGGGTCTACGCATATTCGGCGCCACCCTGATGCCGTTCGCGGGCGCCCTGCCCGGCACGCCGCTGGACGACTACTACCACCCGGACAAGGAGGCCCTGCGCCAACAGCTCAATGCATGGCTGCGCAGCAACAGCCCGTTCGACGCGGTGATCGACCTGGACGCGGCGCTGCGCGACCCGGCCGATCCGTCACGGATGGCCGCCGCCTACGACTCCGGCGACCACCTCCACCCGGGGGATGCCGGCAACCGGGCGATGGCCGAGGCGGTGGACCTGGAGATCCTGCTCGGTTGCAAGGGGTCAGAGCCCTTTGCTGGCGCAAAGGGATCCTACCCCGCAGAGCGCCCGGGGCCGGCCCCCTTTCCTGGAGGGAAAGGGCCCTGACCCCGGCAACGAAAAACCCCGGGCAAGCCCGGGGTTTCGTCGCTAGCGGCTGGCCGGAACGGCCTACTTGCGCTTCTTGCGCACGTAGAGCACCAGCGAGTGTTCTTCCAGCTCGTAGCCGTGATCGGCCGCGATCTTGCGCTGCAGCTCCTCGATCTCATGGCTTTCGAATTCGATGATCTTGCCGCTGTCCACGTCGACCATATGGTCGTGGTGGCCACCACGGTCCAGCTCGTAAACGGCCTGGCCACCCTCGAAATTGTGCTTGAGCACGAGGCCGGCGGCCTCGAACTGGGTCAGCACCCGGTAGACCGTCGCCAGGCCGATCTCGTCGCCATGCTCGAGCAGCTGGCGGTAGATGTCCTCGGCGGTCATGTGGTGCTGGTGGTGCTGGGCATTGCGCTGTTCGAGCAGCGCCAGGATCCGCATCCGCGGATGGGTCACCTTCAGGCCGACTTTACGCAGGTCGTGGGTTTCCATAGGTCTCCGTTCATTGGCGATTTAGCGCCAGCTGCCTCGGATTGGGTCGCGGTGGCACGCCGGGAGTGTATCATCGGTTTGATTTCCCCAACCGCCAGTCCCGATGCGCAATCTCCTGTTGGTCGCCGCCGTCGCCCTGTCCACCACCGGGTGCGGCATCATCTACAAGCAACCCATCTATCAGGGCAACCTGATCCGGGAAGATGCCGTGGCCAAGCTGCAGGTCGGGCAGAGCAAGCAGCAGGTCACCGCGCTGCTGGGCACCCCGTCCATCCCCGACCCGTTCCACGCCCAGCGCTGGGACTACACCTCCAGCCAGCGCGTGAACCGCCTCGGCCGCACCGAAGTGAAGAACTTCGTGGTGTTCTTCGAGAATGACGCCGTTACCCGCTGGGAAGGCGACTACTTCCCGGGCAACGACAAGGCCCTGGCCCAGCAGACGGTGCGCCAGTTCGGCCGCAACCTGCCGAAGGACAAGAAGAAGAAGGGCCGCTGAGGCCTGCCCGTCCGCAGGGACGGGTTGCCGGGATCAACCGCCGAGCGCGCGACGCCGGCGGTTGTCCTTGGGGTCGGCCAGCAGCGGGCGCAGCAGCTCGACGCGGTCCCCGTCCAGCAGCGCCTGCTGTGGACGGGCCAGCACGCCATGCACCGCGGCGGCCGGACAGTCGGCACTACCTTCCAGCGCAGCGGCGGCGATGGCGTCGGCCACGGTCGCTCCCTCTTCCAGCTGCAGGTGGCGCGACAGCACGCGCTCCGGCCAGGCCAGCACCACCTCGACCTCGATCATCGCTCAGCCCTCGTCGGCGACGCGGACGAAATCATTGACCATGCGATCGGCCAGTCCCTGGAAGCCGATCGCCAGGGCCGGACCGAGCAGGCGCGAGCTGGGTTCGAACTCCAGGGTCAGGGTGACCTTGCACGCATCCTCGGCCAGCGCATGGAATTCCCAGCGGCCGTGCAGCTGCTTGAACGGGCCATCGCGCAGCTGCATGTCGATGCTGTGCGGGCGCTGCAGGGTGTTTTCAGTCTGGAACCAGGTACTGAACGACCCCAGGCCCAGGTCCAGGCGCGCCACCAGGCGGTCCTCGCCCTGCTCCAGGATCTGGGCAGCCGAGCACCAGCGGAAACGGCGCGGATAGGCCTGGACGTCGTTGACCAGGTCGAACATGCGCGCGGCCGAATGTTCGACCAGGGCGCTGCGGCGGATAGTAGGCATGAATACAGGACGTTTCGGCAATCGACCGGGCGGGCCCGAATCGGAGACAATACGGAAATGAGCAAGAACAGCGGCAAGGATAAAGCAAAGAGCGCGACGGCCAACAAAACCATCGCGTTGAACAAGCGTGCCCGCCACGAGTACCACATCGAAGAGCGCTTCCAGGCCGGCCTGGCCCTGCAGGGCTGGGAGGTGAAGTCGATCCGCGCTGGCCGCGGCAACATCATCGACGCCTACGCCTATGTGAAGCACGGCGAGATCTTCCTGATCGGCGCGCAGATCACCCCGTTGATCCAGGCCTCCACCCACGTGGTGGCCAATGACCGGCGCGAGCGCAAGCTGCTGCTGCACCGGAGCGAGATCGACAAGCTGGTCGGCAAGGTCGAGCGCGATGGCTACACGATCGTGCCCACTGCGATGTACTGGAGCAAGAACAAGATCAAGCTCGAAGTCGCGCTGGCCAAGGGCAAGCAGACCCACGACAAGCGCGATGCCGCCAAGGACCGCGACTGGGCGATCGAGAAGCAGCGTGTGATGCGTCGCGGCAACCGCGACGCATGACCGCCCCCATCGGCGCCATGGTGACTGCCAGCGCCGATGAAACGCGCACGTTGTGCGCGCGCCTGCTGGCCTTCAACCAGGCCCACGGCGGCGATTCACTCGATGAGACTCCAGTCCGCCTGGCCTGGCATGACGAGCACGGCGCGCTGCGCGGTGGTGTGCTGGCCGACGTCTGTGCCGGCTGGCTGCAGGTACATGTGCTGTGGGTGGATCCGGAACTGCGCGGGCAAGGCATCGGCCAGCGCCTGCTGGCGGAAGCAGAAGCCGCCGCGCGCCAGCTTGGCGCCCGCAACGTGATGCTGGATACCTTCGACTGGCAGGCCGAAGCTTTCTACCTGCGGCAGGGCTACACCGTCTATGGGCGGCTGCCCGATTGCCCGCCCGGGCACGAGCGGATCTACCTGCGCAAGCCATTGTCAGGGTCCTGACCGCGGCCGCGGAAACGCCGACCGGTCACCCTGCCAGCACGCCCTGCCCGCGCATGCGCGGCGCCAGCGCTGCGTGCATCACGGCCAGGTGCATCACCACTGCCAGTTCCGGCGCATGCCGGTCATCGCCGGCGCGCCACCGCTGCGCCAGCTGGGCCGCGTCGGCCGGCAGCAGGGCCAGCAGCTGGGCGTCATCCAGCGAATCGGCCGCGCCCTGGAGCTGCCGCGCCATCTGTCGCGCCTGCCATACATGCACGCCGATGCTGAGGCTGGCCAGCGACATCAGGACCACGGCCAGCCCGTGCTCGAACCATTGCGACAGCACTTCCGGCCCCCACAGCAGGGCCGCCAACACGGCCAGGCCCGGCAGGCGCCAGCCCAGCCAATGGATGCGACCGCGCTGCGACCAGTGCACAACCACCGCACTGGCCACCAATGCCGCGGCCGCAGTCGCCGGCAGCTCGGTCAGTGCGGTGGCCGCAAGCAACACCGCCAGCACCGCCCAGACCCAGCCGGGCGGCAGGGCGCGCCGCTGGTAGTCGGCACCGACCGGCCCGATCAGCTGCCGCAGGCTGCGTTGTTGGCTTGCATCGGTCACCCACAGTCTCCGTGTCTGTCCTGGCCCGGATGGTCGCCGCCAGTGTGTCGCAAATTCGTGCCAGTGACGTTACCAATCCGCTATGCCGCTGGCTCTACAACATGTTGTGGATTGCCACGGTGACTGTTCAGCTGTTTTGGCGTAGCATTGGCAGCGTTGGGCAGGCACTGGCCGTGGCGACACGAAACAGGCCTTGTACCTTGCAGAACTTGAAGAAACCGGGGGTGCATTGGTTTCGACGGGGGTTGTGAAGTCGCCTGGCGCATGCCGAGGGGGTAGCTTTCCTCGTAAATCCAGCTGCAAAACTCTAGTTGCCAACGACGACAACTACGCTCTGGCCGCTTAAGGCCTAAGCCTCGAAACCGCTTGTGTCCATGCTCGCGGTGTAGAGTCACTATCATGGAATCGCGCTGGATGGCTGCCTGTCAGTCCGGCACTAGAACACAACAGGCTGGTTCCCGGATGCGCTTTGCGCACCGTGCTGTTCGGGGACGAGATCCAACGGTGAGCTAAGCATGTAGTGCTGGGGATGGAGTGCCTTCGGACGGCGGTTCAATTCCGCCCACCTCCACCATCTGTATGGCCTGTCGAGGCCGCAAGAAGCCGGATCTCCCGTCGAGGGGGTTCCGGCTTTTTTGTGCCTGCTCGTCGTGCGGGAAGCGTGGGGCATAATCGGGATGGAGCTTTCGCTCCATCGCTGCATTGCCCCGGCCTGCTGCCGCCAGAAGGATCTGCAATGAAAACCGCCACAACCACGCTCGTCCTGCTCCTCACCACTCTCGCCGCAGCCTCAGCCACGCACGCTGCAGCGCCGGCCATCGCGCCCCCCGGCACCGCCACGCTGGAAGCGCTGCTGGCCTGCAAGGCCGGCTCGAACTTCAGTGCGGCCGACGCCATCGATGCGCTGCAGGCCGCCGGCCTGGCCAAGAAACCGGGCGGCACCTTCGAGCCGGAGGACAAGCCGGTCGCGCTGTTTGGCGGCACGGTCACCAGTGCCGATGTAAACGTGGCCGAAGGCGAGAAGAGCCTCTTCGTGTACTTGAACGGCGTCGATTCCAAGCGCCTGGCCAAGGCCTGGTCGGTGACCGAGGTCAACGAGCATGCCAACACCGAAGAGCCGTCGTACGTGAAGCGCATCGACAAGCGCCACACCCTGCACGTGATCGCGGGCGACGACTACGAGGGCTATTCGGCTGCGGTGAAGTGCCAGATCAGCCGCTGATGGCGTAGCCGACGCTACAGCCAGCGCGGCACGCGATGACGGTATTGCGCGTACGCCTCGGGAAAGCGGGCCATCAGTGCCCGCTCCTCCGGCAGGATCTGCAGCCGGGTGATGTACACCAGGAACAGCGGCACCACCAGCAGCGCGATCAGGTTCTGCAGGTACACCATGGCGCCAAGCAGGACCAACGCCTGGCCCAGATACATCGGATTGCGCGTGCGGCGGTAGATTCCGCTGGTAACCAGCGCGCTCGACGCCGAAGGTCGCAGAGGATTGACGGTGGTACCGGCGCGCTGGAAAGACAGCTTGGGCAGCAGATTGAGCACGACACCCAGCGTCACCGTCACGCCTGCGAGCAGAACCGGCACCGGCACCCGAAGGTGGAAACCCGGCCACAGCCAGCGTGCTGCAAAGCCCGCAGCGGCGAACAGCAGCATCACCACGGGCGGGGGAATGCGGGTTTCCAGCCAGGCCATCGCGATCACCGTGTCCCTTCCATTCGCCGCAGTGTCACACGGGAATGGCTGAATCGCCTACGGCGGCCAGGCCCAAACCGACCGTTCGGTCTATTCCGCTTTGACAGGTCGGCCGCTAGAGTGACGCCACCGCGCAGGAGCATCGTATGGCTACCACGGGCATGGGCTTCATCGGCCGCACGACCCTCATCATCACCGTGCTGCTCACCCTGGGGGGCTGCGCGACGCTGCGCCAGTTCGGGCCGTCGGTGCAGGTCGCCTCGGTCACGCCCGGCCAGTACATCGCGCTCAAGCGCGGTGACATCCTCACCTCCGGCAAGCTCAGCGCGGCGACCACCGAGACTCTGCGCGTGGCCGGGCTCGATGAGGGCGTCTGTGCCAAGCCCGGCCTGCCCTGCATCGAGGCCATGGAAAGCAGCATCGTGGTGCGCGAGGAAGACAAGCGCTCCAGCCTGGCCGAGCTGTGGCTGCAGCATGCGATGACCCTGCCGGCGCCGAAGCGTGAGTACTCGGCATCCGGCCGCGCCAAGACCGCAATCACCGAACTGGATGCCGACTTCCAGCCGCGCCTCGATGCGTGGATGCAGGTCGCGCGCCAGGCCTATGCCTATCTGTTCTTCACCGAGCGCACCGCCAACCAGCGTGGTTTCGAGGACCGCCAGACCCAGGTGCGCGACTACTACAACCTGGCTGTGCAGGAAGCCTCGGTGCAGCTGTACAACGCGTACGCCACCGGGCGCGTGCACAGCCAGGCCAGCCATTTCCAGCTCGGCCGCTGGACCTTCGTGCTGGCCCCTTCGGGCGAAGCATCGCCGCTGGATACACGTACCCCCACCGAGCTGGTACCGGCGGCCTCGCTGTCGTTCACCGGCACGCTGCGCGGCGTGCATCGCCGCGATGGCTTCGGTGCCGAGCTGGTGGCGGTGATGGACGATCCGGCTGGCAGCACGGCCACCCCGCCTTCGGCAGCGACGCCCGCCGCGCAGGCAAGCACCACGGCCGCGCAGAGCTGGAGCGAGATGCCCTCGCCTTCGATGACGGTGCTGCTGCGCTTCTCGGGAAAGAACCTGTGGGAAGTGCTGCACGACGACGAGCCGGAACTGGAGATCCACGATCCCTACCAGGTCTCGGAAGTAACCCTGCACGGCCAGCAGGTGCCGTTGGCGGCCAACTTCACTGCGGGCTACGCACTGTGGCTGGCGCGCTCCAACTTCAGCCAGCAGTCGCTGCGCTCGCTGTTTGGTGGCAAGGGCGGCATCGACGCGCCGCATCTGTACATGATGCAGCCCTACGACCCGAACCGCCGCGTGCTGTTGATGATCCATGGCCTGGCCAGCAGTCCCGAGGCCTGGGTGAACGTGGCCAACGAACTGATGCGCGACGACGAGATCCGCCAGGACTTCCAGGTCTGGCAGTTCTACTACCCGACCAACATGCCCATCGCGATGAGCCACGATGCGATGCGCCACACGCTGGCCGAAGTGCTCAAGCACTTCGACCCCAGCGGCAAGGCGCAGGCCTCGCATGACATGGTGCTGGTCGGGCACAGCATGGGCGGGGTGATCACGCGGTTGATGGTCTCTTCCTCCGGCGACCACCTGGTCGACACCCTGCTGGCCACCGCGCAGATGTCGCCCGCCCAGCGCGAGCTGCTGCGCACCAAGGGCGCGCCGGTACTGACCTTCCTGCCGGAACCGGAAGTATCGCGGGTGGTTTTCATCGCCACACCGCATCGCGGCACCGACGTGGCCGGTACCCGCCTCGGCCGCTGGATCGGCCGCCTGGTACGGCTGCCGCTGACCGTGCTGGAGGACGTGGCGACGCTGGCCAACGACGGCCAGATCGATCGCAACGATGGCAAGCACGGCTACCAGATGAACAGCATCCAGAACCTGGACAAGGACGACCCGTTCGTCCGCGCCGTGGCCGACCTGCCGATGTCACCGAAGGTGCACTACCACTCGATCATCGCCCGCGCCAAGGCCGATGGCCCACTGGAAAAAACCGATGACGGGCTGGTGCCCTACTGGAGCTCGCACCTGCCACACGCCGTTTCGGAGAAGGTGATCGTGTCCGGTCACAGCGTGCAGGAAGCCACGCCGGCCATCGTCGAGCTGCGGCGGATCCTGCATGAGGACATGCAGGAACACGGGCGTACGGCAAAGTAAGCCGCCCGCCCCTGCAGATCAGGCACCGGCCGTATGGCGCGAGAACGTGCCGTGCAGCGCCGCGGGAATCGCGAAGCCTTCCATGCGCACCTCGGGCCGGTAGTCGGCGCTGGGGGTGAAACGGAATTCGCGCGCCAGCAGCGCGCACAGCAATACCAGCTGTGCATTGCCGACCGCCGATCCCACGCAGGAACGCGTGGGGAAGCCGTAAGGCACATAGATGCCGGCGGTGCGCTTGCGCCTTTCGGGCAGCCAGCGATCGGGATCGAACAGCAGCGGGTCATCCCAGTATTTCGCCGAGCGATGCTGGATGAACGAGCTCAGCTCGAACACCGTGCCCTCGGCGATGGCCTGCCCTTCCACCTGCAGATCGCAGGCGGCCACCCGACGGTTGTTGAAGGGTGTGGAATACAGTCGCATCACTTCCTTCAGGAAGCGCATCGTGCAGGGAATCCTGGCCATCGGCAGCGCATGGATCTCCGCATCCGAGAGCGGCGCGAATTCCTCCTCGATGCGCTGGCGCCAGTGTGGATGCATCTGCATCGCCAGCAGCAGGCAGGCGGCCATCATGCCGGGCACCCCGGAAATGGCGATCAGCTGCACGGTGACCAGGTAGGTGACCTTGTCCAGGCCGATGCGCTCGCGAAGGGTCAACAATGACTGCGCGTAGTCCAGCGGCGAACGTCCGCTGCGGACCCGGCGCCTGAGTTCGGCGGTGATCGCCCGCGATTCGCCACGACCGATGAGGAAGTTGCGCAGCAGATGACGCCGATGGATGACCTGCTCGACCTGGGTGGTGTAGCGCAGATGCAGGGCGCGTTCGATGGCCTCGGTACCGCGCGCGTCGAGCCCGTCGATCACCAGTGGCACCAGCGGATGCGCCATCACCTTCCACACGGCTGGCGTGGCATCCAGCTCGCGCCCGCACAGTGCGTCCAACGCCTGCCGCATGCGCGACTGCAGCGCCTCCAGGGTCTGCGCTCCGGTAAGCTCAGCACTGCGCGTGGCGATCAGGCTGCGCACTTCGGTCCAGCGCACGCGTTCGTGCCGGCGGAACAGGTCGGCCAGCGACTCGACCACGAACAGGTGCTCGGAATTCTCCTTGTCGACCTTGCCGGCCAGTTCTGGGCAGAACACCCCGATACCGCCCGTTTCCAGTTTCAGCACCGGTCCTTCGCGCTCCACCCGCGCAGCCAGGCGCTCGGCAGCAATGGCGCTGCCTTCATTCGACATCCCTTGCATGCAGTGCGTCTCCGGCAGGAAGGGACTCGAAAGACGAGTCCCTTCGTCTTGCTACCGCTCAATCGCGGGGTTGCCCCGCAGGATCAGAACTCGACCCAGAGCGGCCAGGTATTCCACACACTGCTCTTCTCGTTCGGATGGATATTCAGAGTGACGCGCAATGCTCGGGCGAATCTTTTCATTTTCATTCCTTTGCTTGCTGTGTGGTTATGCCGGGATTATCCCGGCACCGGCTAGATAACACGACATAATCCCGCTGTCCAACCGGGCCGGTGGCGCGATGCAGCATCCGGGTGGTGGTCCATTGAGGGGAATCCCTCATCGCGCCTGCGCACGCGGCCTCCTATGCTGGGCTCATTTTCCCCAACGGAGGTCCGCATGAACACGCAAGAGCCCAGCCGCCAGCCCAGCCCCGATCCGGCCGAGCGCGATGCCTTCTTCCCGTCGCCGTACTCGCTGTCGCAGTTCACCTCGCCCCAGAGCGACCTGTCAGGGGCCGACTATCCGGATGCACGCCGCGACGGCCGCTGGAAGGTGCTGATGATCGCCGCCGACGAGCGTTATCTGCCGACCGCCAATGGCCATCTGTTCTCCACCGGCAACCATCCGGTGGAAACCCTGCTGCCGATGTACCACCTGGACAAGGCCGGCTTCGACATCGACGTGGCGACGCTGTCCGGCAACGCCGTCAAGTTCGAATGGTGGGCCTTCCCGCGCGAGGACCGCGAGATCGGCGCCCTGTACGAACGCTATGAGGCGCGCTTCCGCCAGCCGTTGCAGCTGGATGAGGTGGTGGCCGGCCTGGGAGCCGATTCGGACTATGCCGCCATCTTCATTCCCGGTGGCCACGGCGCACTGATCGGCCTGCCGGAGAGCGCGGCGGTGAAGGCCACGCTGCAGTGGGCCATGGCCGGGCAGCGCCACATCATCACGCTCTGCCATGGCCCGGCGGCGCTGCTGGCGGCGGGCGTCGACGAAGCCGACGGTGGCTCGCTGTTCCGTGGTTACCGCATCTGCGCCTTCCCCGACGCAATGGACCGGCAGACACCGGAGATCGGCTACATGCCGGGGCAGCTGCGTTGGTTCTTCGGTGAACGACTGGCCCAGCAGGGCGTGCAGATCGTCAATGAGGGCATCGATGGCAGCGTGCTGCAGGATCGCCTGCTGCTGACCGGCGACAGTCCGCTGGCCGGCAACGCGTTGGGCAAGCTGGCCGCGCGTACGCTGCTCGATGCACTGGCGGGGCGCTGAGCACATGCCTGCGCTGGTGCCCGCGCTGCTGGAACTGGAACAGGCGCGGTCACTGCCCGCGGTGGGCGGCGTGCTGCGCGCCGCCGCCTCACCCCTGGGCTACGATCGACTGCTGGTGTTTGCCACCGGGACCGGGCTGGAACGCGACGCGCAGCGCGTGTACTGGATCGAGGGTGACTGGTTCGGCGACGGCAGCGATACCGGACTTGCCCGCTACCTGCATGCCTGCCCGGTCAACCGCCATGTACTGGACGGCAATGCGCCGTTCTTCTGGAGCAAGCGCCAGGGCGTGCGCGGCGAACGCTATCAGGTGGTGAAGCAGCCGCGCGGCGATGGCCTGCATGGGTTGCAGGTGCCGGTGTTCGGCCCGACCGGCCTGGAGGGTGCGGTCAGTTTCGCCGGCACCTCGATTGATGCATCCGCCAGCGCGCGCCTGCTGCTGGAAATGGTCGGAACGTCAGCCTTCCGTGCGGCGCGCCAGTTCGCCGAGGCGCCTGCGGATATCCCCGCAGGCGCGTTGAGCGCACGCGAACGCGAGGTGCTGCGCTGGGTCGCTGCTGGACGGCGCCAGGCGGAGATCGCGGCCACGCTGGGGCTGTCTGCACGCACGGTGGAGAACCATCTGCGGCGAGCGCGACAACGGCTCGGCGTGGCCACCACCGCGCAGGCGGTGCGCGCGGCAGGCCGCCGTGGCGAGATTGAAGACTGAGCCAGGCAGTACAGATGCTGTCAGGCGTGCCGCGGCGTCAGCGTACCGATGAAATCGACCGGAATGGCAAAGCCTTCCAGCTGCATCCACGGCGTGGGCTCATCCTGTACCGTCAACTCGAAATCGCGGGTCACCAATGCGCAGAACAGCAGCAGCTGCGCGTGGCCGACCGCACTGCCGATGCAGGCCCGCGAGGAAAATCCGAAGGGCACGTAGGCCCCCTTGTTGGCCTGGCGTCGCTCCGGCAACCAGCGATCAGGATCGAAGCTGTCCGGGTTCTGCCAGTACTCCGGCGAATGATGCTGGAAGTAGGACGACAACTCGTATGCCCCGCCCTTGCGGATGCACACGCCCTCGATGTCGATATCGTGCGAGGCCGGACGATGCAGGGCGAACAGTCCCGGCCACAGCCGCAGGGTTTCCTTGACGAAACGCGACGTGCACGGCAGCGACTTGATCGGCAGCGCATACAACTGCTCCAGGCTCAGCGCCGAGGTTTCCTCGCGGATGCGCGCCTGCCAGTGCGGAAATCGATGCATCGCGTACAGCAGGCTGGCCGCCGTGATGCCCGGCAGGCCCGACATGCCGGCCAGCACCATCGACACCAGATAGGCCACGCGGTCCACCCCGACCCGCTGCACCAGCGGCAGCAGGGATTGCAGGAAGTCCTCGCGTGGCACGGTCTGGCGCGCACGACGCCGGATGTGCCGCGACACCGTGCGCGCCGCGCGGCGGGAAAGATGGAAGTCGATGATCCGCCGCCAGAACGAGAAGTTCTGCAGCACGATGGCGTTGTATCGGGTCTTCTGCTCACCGATGAGCGCATCGACGTCGGATCGACTGAGGCCGTCGATCAGCATCGGCAACAGCGACTGCGAGATCGTCCACCAGCTCAGTTCGCTGAGGTCATGCGGCCTGTCCGCGCGCTGAGCAAGGAAGCCGTGCATGCGCGTGTAGAGGTCGCGCATGTGGCCGGGACTGGCCAGCCGCCCGGCCTGCTCGCTCAGCAACGCCCGCACCTCGCGCCACGCAACAGGGTCCCTGCCACTGCGCAGCCCGAGAAAATCAATCAGTGAATCCGGTACGGTGTGCCGGTCGGTGTTGGCCTTGTCGATCCTGACCGCCAGGGCCGGATCAAAGATGCCGACAACATCATTGTTGAAGCGCAGTACCGGCCCTTCGCGACGCACGCGTTCGAGCAGGTCGTCGATGGAAACCACTTCCGCATCCGCTGCACGCTCATCCATGCCCTGCCTCCAATGCCAGGGAAGATCATCGACCCTCCCTGGCGATGTCATCGAATACGTGGAGTCCTTCCGGTCAGAAGATATTCCAGTAGCGATACTTGGAACGGATGCACTGCGTGGAATTGTCCGAACGCAGGTTCAGCGACACCTGCAGGGCGCGAATCAATCGTGTCATGGCACAGCTCCTTGTGGTTCCGTTGATGGTTGCTGCGGTGCCGGGTTCAGTGGCCGGCAGCGCCGTTCTAGCACGCAGGCCCGCGCGGGCGGGTCAATGCGCTGTCAAGGCCCTGCTGAATACGCCGCGGCGACCGGCGGATACCGCCAGCGCGCGCACAGCCATGAACAGGCAATCCGTGCGATGCTCCATGAAACCGTTTTCATGGAATGGAGGGATTCCACGATGTTGTCGCGTTTCCGTCGCCCTGTACTGTCTGCGCTGCTGGCGCTTGCCCTGCCTGCGACCAGCGCCTGGGCCGCAGCCCCCGCGCCGTTGAAGGTGATGTCGTTCAATGTGCGCACCCCGGCCGATACCGAGCCGGGCAAGCGCTGGCCCGACCGTCGCGACGCGATGGTGAAGGTCATCCTCGATGCGCACCCGGCGGTGATCGGCACCCAGGAACTGGTGCAGGAGCAGGCCGAGTACCTGGCAGGACACCTCCCCGGCTACCGTTGGTTCGGCGAGGGCCGCCGCGGCGGCAGCGGCGACGAGCACATGGGCGTGTTCTACGACAGCAAGGTGCTGGCGATCGAGGAATCAGGCAACTTCTGGTTGTCCGATACGCCCGATGTGCCCGGCAGCATCACCTGGGGCAACCTGTATCCACGCATGGTCACCTGGGCGCTGTTCCGCCGCATCGACGACGGCCGCCGCTTCTACTTCATGAACACCCACCTGCCCTACCGCGACGAAGACGAGCCGCGGCGGGTCAAGGGTGCCGAACTGATCGGCAAGCGCGTGGCCAACCTGCCGGCCGATCTGCCCGTCGTGCTGACCGGCGACTTCAACAGCGAACCCGGCGGCGGCACCTACAAGGCATTCACCCGCGTGCTGCAGGACACCCGTACCCAGGTGAAGGCTCCGCAGGGCCCGCGGCTGACCTTCCACGATTTCACCGGCAAGGCCACCGTGCAGCTGGACTGGGTCCTGGTGCGCGGCTTCCATGCGCGCAGCTTCCTGACCGATGACCGCCGCATCGGTGGCGTGCTGCCATCGGATCATTTCCCGCTGGTGGTCGAACTGGACTGGCCCAGGCACTGAGCAGCCACGGCAGCCGCCGCTACGGCGGTGGCTGCCGCGACAGCAGGCGATACAGCGCCTGATGCTGGTCGCGCGCCTGGCAGATGCGGGCCCCGATCGCCAGGAACACGGCCACGCCAATCAGGCCCAGCCCCAACATCGAATCCTGCAGGCGCAGGAAACCGACCGCCGCCGCCATCGTCGCCAGCACCAGCAGCACCACGACCGCCACTGACAGACCCGCACCGGGTGGACCCGGATCGCCGAACAACATCCGTTGGGTATCCCGCCTTCCATCCGCCATCGCCTGTCCTCCCGAGTGCCTGACCCACTTGTTACACGTCGGGCCGGCATTCCGGCAGAGTCAGAAACGTCACGAAGGTGAAGATGTACGCGGAACGCATCGCGTTACCCTGCCTCCTCCCCCGAACTGCGGAGCAGGACATGGCCCACCAGAGCCGGCTGGCTGGATTCATCATCGACTGCCAGGACCTTCCCGCCGACGCAGGTGCCGGCTTCTGGGCCGCCGCGCTCGGCCTGCAGGCACAGGCGGCGCGTGTCGAAGGGGGCGCCGAGTATGCCGACCTGCTGGGTGCACCGGCGGGCTTGAACGTGGAAGTCCAGCGGGTCGATCACCCGTCACGGGTGCACCTGGACATCGAGAGCGACGACATCGATGCCGAGGCCGATCGCCTGGAGAAGCTCGGCGCGCGCCGGATAGGCTTCGTCAAACGCTGGTGGGTGATGGAAGCACCGACCGGCCATCGCTTCTGCATCGTGCGCATGCGCGAGCGCGAGGTGCCGGCCAATCAGTGGCCCTGAAAGCAGGAGGGGACGGAAGCCACTGCCTCCGTCCCCTGCGGTTACTGCACCTGCGCCACGCTCGGTTGCTGCGGTGATTGCCCCCAGCCGCCCAGCGCCTTGTACACGCCCACCACGCTGACATTGACTTCGGACTCGGCCGCCGCCAGGGCGTCATCGGCCGCCAACTGCGTGCGCTGCGCATCCAGCAGGGTCAGGAAGTCTTCCGAGCCTTCGCGATAGCGGATCTGTGCCAGTGATTCGGCACGCCGTGCGGCCTGTGCCTGCTCGACCACGATCGCCAGCCGTGCCTGCTGCTTGGAATAGCGGGTCAGCGCGTTCTCGGTATCTTCCAGCGCCAGCAGCACGGCCTGCTCGTACTGCGCGGCCACGCCTTCGGCTTCAGCCTTGCTGGCACGCAGGCGTGCACGCACGGTACCGAAGTCGAATGCTGCCCAGCTCAGCGACGGGGTCAGCGACCAGGCCTTGTTGTTGCCATTGACCAGGCCACTGGCATCGCCGCCGAGGAACCCGACGAAGCCGGACAGCGACAACCGCGGGAACAGGTCCGCGGTGGCCACGCCCACGCGTGCGGTCGCAGCCGCCAGGCGACGCTCGGCCGCGCGCACGTCGGCGCGCTGGCGCAGCAGTTCGCGGGTATCGCCCAGCGGCAGCGCCTTGGCGAAGGCCGGCACGTCGTGCGGCGCGAGCATGTCGGTCAGCACTTCCGGGCGCTGGCCGAGCAGCACGGCCAGCCGGTTGCGCGACTGCGCCTCGGCCACTTCCAGCAACGGGATGTCGGCCTCGATCGCCTTCAGGCGGGCGCGGCTGCTCTGCACATCCAGCTCGCTTCCCGCGCCCAGTTCCCAGCGCGCCTCGGTCAGCTTCTGCGTATCGCGCAGGTTTTCCAGCGTGTGCTGGGCCACCGCGATGCGCTTCTGCGTTCCGCGCAGCTCGAAGTAATTGCGTGCCACTTCGGCGGCGACCAGTACCTGCGCATCGGCCAGGTTGGCCTGCTCGGCACCGAGGTCGGCGCGTGCGGCCTCAGCGGCACGGCGCTTGCGGCCGAACAGATCCAGCTCCCAGCCGGCGTCGAAGCCGAGCTGGTAGCTTTCACTGAACACCCGCTGCCCACCCAGCTGCGGATCGGGTTGCTTGCGGCGGTCGTAGCTGCCGCCAGCGGTGATGTGCGGCGCCTGGTCGAAACGGCTTTCGACGAACACTGCGCGGGCCTGGCTGACGCGGGCCACGGCCACGCGGAGGTCCAGGTTGTCCGACAGGGCGCCATGCACCAGCTGTTCCAGCACCGGATCATCGAACTGCGCCCACCAGCTGGCCACCGGCGAAACGCTGCTGAAGACCGGCTGCTGTGCGCTCTGCAGGACCACCGGTTCCTGCACCGGGGCCTTGTAGTTCGGGCCGACGCTGACACAGCCTGCCAGCACCAGGCTGGAGACGGCCATCGCCAACGTGCGGATCACCATGGCAGCACCTCGCCCAGGTAGGTGAAGCTGCCGCTGGCACCGGATTCGCCGATCAGCGCCATCTGCACGCTGGAGCGCGCGCCTTCGGCGATTTCGATTTCGCCGTTGCCGCCGTTCATGTCGGTCTTCACGTAACCCGGATGCACGGTATTGACCTTGATCGGGGTGTTGCGCAGCTCGTAGGCCAGGCTCAGGGTCCAACTGTTCACCGCGGCCTTGGACGCGTTGTAGGCGGGAATCTTGAAGTGGTAGATGCCCGATGAGGGATCCGCGTGCAGGGTCTGCGAGCCGAGCATGCTCGACACGTTGACGATGCGCCCGGACTTGGCCTGCTTGACCAGCGGCAGGAATGCCTGGGTTACTGCGACCAGCGCATACACGTTGGTGTCGAAGGTGCGCTTCCAGGTGTCGAGCGACTGCTCCGACGGCGCCTGCGCCGGGTTCTCGATCATGATGCCGGCATTGTTGACCAGGATGTCGAGGCGGCCGTGACGCTGGCGCACCTGCTCGACCGCTTCGGCGATGCTGGCCGCGTCGGTCACGTCCAGTTGCAGGGCTTCGACCGGCAGGCCTTCAGCCTGCAGCTTCAGTGCCAGCTCCACCGCCGTATCGCGCTTGCGACCGGCCAGCAGCGTATGCACACCTGCCTGGGCCAGCTGGCGCACGGTTTCCAGGCCGATGCCACGGGTGGCGCCGGTGACCAGCGCGATCTTGTTCTGATGGGTATTCATGGATGCATGCCTTGTGGGTGGAAAGCCGCCGCCGGCCAGTGACCGGCGGCGACGGGGTTCCATGTCAGTGGTGGATGGTCGGCTCGCCGTGCTGCACCAGCTGGCCACCGCCGTTGCGGGTGACGAACTTGCGCAGGGCCACGTAGAACACCGGGGTGAGGAACAGGCCGAACAGGGTCACGCCCAGCATGCCGGCGAACACGGTGATACCGGTCACCGAGCGCACCTCGGCACCCGCGCCGTGCGACAGCACCAGCGGCACGGTACCGGCGATGAAGGCGATGGAGGTCATCACGATCGGGCGCAGACGCAGGCGGCAGGCTTCCAGCGCGGCTTCAACGATGCCCTTGCCGCCCATCTCCAGCTCTCTGGCGAATTCGACGATCAGGATCGCGTTCTTGCACGCCAGGCCCATCAGCACCACCAGGCCGACCTGCACGAACACGTTGTTGTCGCCACCGGTCAGCCACACGCCGAACAGCGCGGACAGCAGGGTCATCGGCACGATCAGGATCACCGCCAGCGGCAGCGACCAGCTCTCGTACAGCGCGGCCAGCACCAGGAAGGCCAGCATGATCGCCACCGGGAACACGATGAAGGCCGCCTTGCCCTGGGTCGCCTGCTGGTAGCTCAGGTCGGTCCATTCGGTGGTCATGCCCACCGGCAGCACCTTGCCGGCGATCTCGGTCAGCTTGTTCATCGCCTCGGCCGAGGACAGCAGGCGCGGGTCGGCCTCACCGGCCAGGTCTGCTGCCGGATAGCCATTGAAGCGCAGCACCGGGTCCGGGCCGAAGGTCTGCTTGATGGTGACCATCGAACCGATCGGCACCATCTCGCCGCGGTCGTTGCGGGTACGCAGCTTGCCGATGTCCTCGACCGTCTCGCGGAACGGACCGTCGGCCTGGGCGATCACCTGCCAGGTACGGCCGAACTGGTTGAAGTCGTTGACGTAGGCCGAACCCAGGTAGGTCTGCAGGGTGTCGAACAGCTCGGTGAGCTGCACGCCCTGCGCCTTGGCCTTGACGCGGTCCACTTCGGCATCCAGCTGCGGCACGTTGGCCTGGTAGCTGCTGATCGGGAAGGCCATGCCCGGCGTCTGCGCAACGGTGCCCTGCATTGCCTGCACCGCATTCTGCAGCGCGCCGTAACCCAGGTTGCCACGGTCCTCGATGAACATCTGGTAGCCGTTGCCGTTGCCCAGGCCGAGGATCGGCGGCGGCATCATCGCGAACGCGAAGCCTTCCTGCAGGCCGGCGATCTTCTGGTTGATCTCGGCATTGATCTGTGCGGCGGTGCGGCCATGGCGCTCGGCAAACGGCTTGAGCGGGATGAACGCCACACCGGTGTTCGGCGTGTTGGTGAACTGCAGCGCGTTCAGACCCGGGAACGAGATGGTGTGGGCCACGCCATCGGTTTCCTGGGCGATCTTGGCGACCTTGCGCAGCATTTCATCGGTGCGCGCGATCGACGAACCTTCCGGCAGCTTTACACCGGCGATCAGGTACAGCTTGTCCTGGGTCGGGATGAAGCCCGGCGGCACCAGCTTGAAGATCACGCCGGTACCGACCAGCAGGATCGCGTAGACCACGAACACCGCGCCACGACGGCCGAGGATGCGGGCCACGCCACGCTCGTACTTCTCCGAGCTGGACTTGAAGAAGCGGTTGAACGGACGGAACACCCAGCCGAACAGGCGGTCGATCAGGCGGCTCGGCGCATCCTTCGGAGCACCATGGGCTTTCAGCAGACGCGCGGCCAGGGCCGGCGACAGGGTCAGCGAGTTGATCGCCGAGATCACCGTGGAGATGGCGATGGTGACTGCGAACTGCTTGTAGAACTGGCCGGTGACGCCGGACAGGAAGGCCATCGGCACAAACACGGCACACAGCACCAGCGCGATCGCCACGATCGGGCCGGACACTTCACGCATGGCCTGGTGGGCCGCAGCGGTGGGTGACAGGCCTTCCTCGATGTTGCGCTCGACGTTCTCCACCACCACGATCGCGTCGTCGACCACGATGCCGATCGCCAGCACCAGGCCGAACAGGCTCAGCGTGTTGATCGAGAAGCCCAGCAGGTACAGCGCGGCGAAGGTACCCACCACCGACACCGGCACCGCGATCAACGGGATGATCGAGGCACGCCAGGTCTGCAGGAACAGGATCACCACCAGCACCACCAGGGCGATGGCTTCCAGCAGCGTGGAGACCACGGCCTTGATCGAGTCGCGCACGAAGATGGTGGTGTCATACACCGCTTCGTACTTCACGTCGGCCGGCATGGTCTTCTGCATCTCGTCCATCGTCGAGATGACCTGGTCACGAATCTCCAGCGCATTCGCACCGGGCGACTGGAAGATACCGATACCGACCGCGTTCTTGCCATCCAGCTGCGAGCGCAGGGTGTAGTCACCGGCACCCAGTTCAAGGCGGGCCACGTCGGCCAGGCGCACGATCTCGCCATCGGTGCCGCTCTTGAGCACGATGTCGCCGAATTCCTTTTCGGTCTTCAGGCGGCCCTGGGCGTTGATCAGGGTCAGGAACTGGCTGTTCGGCAACGGTTCGGCACCGAGCTGGCCGGCCGAGACCTGCACGTTCTGCTCGCGCATGGCACGCACCACGTCGCTGGCGGTCAGGCCGCGCGAAGCCACCTTGTCCGGATCCAGCCAGGCACGCATGGCGTAGTCGCCGCCGCCGAAGATCTGCGCGTCACCCACGCCCGGAATACGCGCCAGCGCATCCTTGACGTGCAGGCGGGCGTAGTTGCGCAGGTACAGGGTGTCGTACTTGCCTTGCGGCGAGGTCAGGTGCACCACCATCAGGAAGGTTGGCGACTGCTTCTGCGTAGTCACGCCCTGCCGGCGCACGTCCTCGGGCAGGCGCGCCTGCGCCTGCGCCACGCGGTTCTGCACCTTCACCGCCGCCGCGTCCGGATCGGTACCGGGGCGGAAGGTGACGGTCATCTGCAGCACGCCGTCCGAGCCGGCGACCGACTTCAGGTACATCATGCCTTCGACGCCGTTGATCGCTTCTTCAAGCGGCGTGGCGACGGTCTCGGCAATGACCTTGGGGTTGGCGCCCGGATACACCGTGCGCACGACCACCGACGGCGGCACCACTTCGGGGTACTCGCTGATCGGCAGGATTGGAATCGTGATCAGGCCTGCGGCGAAGATCACGATCGACAGCACCGCCGCGAAGATCGGCCTGTCGATGAAGAAACGGGAAAAGTCCATGGAGGAATTCCTGGGAAAGGCGTCCGGCGGGCAACAGCCACCCTGCCCCTCGCCGGGATGACGAAGGCAGGGAAGGCTGCCGCTGGCGCCGGCAGCTAAGCGGGGACGCGGATCAGGAGCCGGCGGATCAGTGGTTCAGGGCGGCGGTGGCATCGCGGCCCGGTGCCGGCGCAGCCTGCGGCTGCATCGCCACGGCCTTGGCCTGCACCGGCATGCCCGGCATGAAGACCTTCTGCACGCCGTCGATGATCACCTTGTCGCCGGCGGCAAGGCCGTGCTCGACAATGCGCAGGCCGTCGGCGGTGCGGCCGAGCTGGATGTCGCGGCGCTGGGCCTTGCCATCCTTGTCTACCACGTAGACGTACTTGCGGTCCTGGTCGGTCAGCACGGCCTTGTCATCGATCAGCATGGCCTGGAACTGGCCGCTGCCAAGCAGCTGCACGCGGGCGAACAGGCCCGGCGTGAACTGGCGGTCGGCGTTGTCCAGCAGCGCACGGACGCGGATGGTGCCGGTGCTGCGGGCCACCTGGTTGTCGAGGAAGTCGACCTTGCCCGCATGCGGGTAGCCCTCTTCGCCGGACAGGCCGACCTTCACCGGCAGCGCGCTGTCACGCTCGCTGGGGCGCTCGCCCTTGCGTGCCATCTGTGCATAGCGCAGGAAGGTGCTTTCGTCGGCATCGAAGTAGACGAACACGGTATCCAGCGAGACCAGCGTGGTCAGCACGCTGGCACTGTCGCCGGCGGTGACCAGGTTGCCGGCGGTGACCATCGCGCGGCCGGCGCGGCCGTCGATCGGTGCACGCACCTTGGTGAACTCCAGGTTGAGGCGGGCGGCATCCAGCGCCGCCTGCGCGGCCTGCACGGCGGCTCCGGACTGGTCGGCCGCGGCACGACGCTGCTCGGCGGTCTCGGTGGAGATCGCCTGCTGCTCGGACAGCCGCTTGGCACGCTCGGACTCGCTGCGGGCCAGCGTGGCCTGGGTGCGGGCGCGGGCCAGCTCGGCGGCCGCGCGATCGTACTCGGCCTGGTAGCTGCGCGCGTCGATGGTGAAGAGCACTTCGCCCTTCTTCACTTCCTGGCCTTCGACGTAGTTGACCTTGTCGATGTAGCCGGACACGCGCGGGCGCAGTTCAACGCTCTGCACCGCTTCGACGCGGCCGCTGAACTCGTCCCACTGGCTGACCTGCTTGACCAGCACCGGCGCGGCGCTGACCTGCGGCGGCGGCGGAGCACCGGCCTCTTCGGCATGGCCGCCGCTGCAGGCCGCAAGCACGGCCGCGGCGAGGATCGACACGCCGACCATCGCGATGCGATGGCCGAAACGATGTGGGGTGGTATTGGGGGAAGTCATGGCATGCATCCGTACGGAGGGGTGGTACAGCTATATGAGAACGTGTTGCAAAAATCGGCGGCGCATACTGCGACCTCAACCATGGTCGAGGTCAAGCGATGCCCGCGGTATCGCGCCACAGTGGAGGGACATCCAGGTGCAGCAGGCCGCGCGGCAGTTCGGCATCACTGCTGTCGCAGCGGACGATGGCGCGGTTGTCGCGGCAGCCGTCCAGCAGGGAGACCACACGACGACCGACCAGCAACGAGCTTGGCCACTCGATGCACGCATTGGCCGCGTTGGCCGGGGTGCACACCGGACTGCAGACTTCCAGCATCTGCGCGCGCACACCCAGTGCCTGCGCTTCCTGGTGCACCACCTGCGCGTACATGCGCAGCGCGGCGGTGGTGATCGAGGTCTCGCCGTAGCCCGCCCAGGGCTTGGCGTTGGCGGGGCTGCCGATCATCACGTAGCGGCGTGCATGCACGTTGTCCTGCAGCAGTGGCAGCAGGTGACGCACCGCGTGCACGTGCGGCATCAGGTCGGCCTGCATCGCCCCCAACAGCTCATCGCCATTGCGGTCGGTCACCCGGCCGCGACGGTAGGGGCCACCCATTGCGGCGATGACCGCCGCCAGCGGACGCGGGCGCTGCGCGATGCGTTCGGCCAAGACACGTGCCGAGCCGTCATCGCTGAGCGAGCCCAGCAGCGTCTCCAGGCCGGGCTCGTCGGCGAACTGCTCATGCAGCGCCGCCAGCCGACCCGGATCGCGGCCAACCACCAGCACCGGGCTGCCGGCTTCCAGCAATGCGCCGACCACGCCCTGGCCGACGGCACCGGTGCCGCCGAGGACCAGGACTTCGGGCGTCAGTATCCCATTCACGGGACATTTCCTCCCAAATCCGGGATAGTCCCGATCCGGCGCAGCCGGTCACCCTTGTGCGGGGCCAGGCGGATGGCACCGCCACGCTGCTGACGCATGGGCGCGGTAAACTCACGAAAGTCCTTGTGTACCAAGGAACTCGGACGGGCTTCGACGGTCATCGCCAGGTCCAGGGTGTTCTGGCCGACATGCCGGAAGCGGGCAAGAATGTTGCGCAGGCTCATGGCGAGGGGGCTCCATTTCACGAATGGCGCCACGATAGACCTCAAACCTTTACTTGATTAGTCCTGATTAAGGGGAATAATCATCCCGCTCCCGGTCCAATCGTTCTGTCACGATTGTCCCATCCCCGACGTCCAGGATCCCCGACCATGTCCCACGATCTCAACGAGACGCTGATCTTCGTCAAGGTGGTCGAGCAAGGCAGTTTCATTGCCGCTGCCAAATCGCTCGGCCTGCCCAAGACCACGGTCAGCCGCAAAGTGCAGGAGCTGGAAACGCGCCTGGGCGCGCGGCTGCTGCACCGGACCACCCGCCGCCTCGGCCTGACCGAAGCCGGCTCGATCTACCACGAGCATTGCCAGCGCATCGCGCGCGAGCTGGAAGAAGCCGAAAGCGCGGTGAGCCAGTTGCAGTCCGGCCCGCGCGGCTGGCTGCGCTTCACCGTGCCCTATTCGATCGGCATCACCTGGATCGCCCCGCTGCTGGGCCAGTTCCATGCGCAGTATCCGGAAATCCGCCTGGACATGCACATGGGCAACGAGAAGCTGGACCTGATTGCCGGCGAAGCGGATCTGGCGCTGCGTGTGGGCGCCCTGCCCGATTCCAACCTGGTCGCGCGCAAGCTGGGCAGCCTGCGCACGCAGGTGTTCGCCAGCCCGGCCTACATCGAGCGCTATGGTGAGCCGCTGCATCCGGAAGAACTGCAGTTCCATCGCATCCTGGCGATGCGCAAGCCGTATCACACTGGCAATTCACCGCGCTTCACCTGGCAGCTGGGCGAGAACGGCGGCGAGCTGCGTGACTTCCCGGTCACCCCGCTGATGACCGCCAACGACATGTCTGCGCTGAACGGTGCACTGGTCTGTGGCGAAGGCCTGCTGCTGACCGGTGATGTGATGGCCAAGCCGTTCGTCGAGTCCGGCATGGTACGGCGTGTGCTGGCCGGCTGGACCGGCCCGGAAGTGGACTTCAACGCCGTGTTCGCCGGTGGCCGCCTGGTCTCGCCGAAGGTGCGGGCGTTCGTCGATTTCCTGGTGGAAAAGCTCAACTTCGACGCCAACTACATGCTGGCGCAGTGCCCGGGTGCGAAGCTGGCACAGCAGCAGAAGGCCCAGGAAGACGCGGCGTTGGAGAGCAGCGGCAAGCGCATCCTGGAGAAGGTCGCCGCCTCGGCGGTGTAACCGGCTTCTGTAGAGTCGAGCCATGCTCGACTGCGGTTGGAACGGCGCCGACCAAGGTCGGCGCCGTTCGGAGAAGCCGCGAACGGGAACGCTGTCGGCGTGCCGAGCAAGCTCGGCACCCACAAAATGCCGCCTGCAAGGGCGGCATTTTCGTTCCGGCTGCGTGGCTCTCGGTAGATGCCGACCTTGGTCGGCGCCGTTCGGAGAAGCCGCAACCGGAAGCGCTATCGGCGTGCCGAGCAAGCTCGGCACCTACAGAAAATGCCGCCTGCAAGGGCGGCATTTTCGTTCCGGCCAGGCCGGAACAGCAACAACGCTACGCGTTATTGCTTGAGCGGAATCACGCGGATTTCAACGCGACGGTTCTTGGCACGGCCGGCATCGGTGCTGTTGTCGGCAATCGGATACGACTTGCCGGCCCCCAGCGTTTCGATGCGCACGCTCTGCACGCCTTGGCCGATCAGGTACTGCGCCACCGAATCGGCGCGTTCCTTCGACAGGCGGTTGTTGACCGCGTCGCTGCCGATGCTGTCGGTGTGGCCCACCACTTCGATCATGGTCTGGTTGTACTCGCGCAGCGTACCGGCCACACCGTTGAGCGAGCCGTAGAACTGCGGCTTCAGGGTGGCCTTGCCGAAGTCGAAGGTGATGCCGTCCGGCAGGTTCAGCATGATGTTGTCGCCCTGGCGCTGCACATCGATGCCGGTGTTGGCGGTGCGCTCGCGCAGCGCGCGTTCCTGGCGATCCTGGTACTGGCCGACGGCGGCACCGCTGAGTGCGCCGATACCAGCTCCGATCAGCGCGTGCTGGCGCCGCTCGGTGGCGCTGTCACCGGTCAGCAGGCCGGCAGCCACACCGATGGCGGTACCGATCAGCGCGTTGCGGCCGGTACGGTTCTGCTGTTCGGTCGGGTTGCCGTACTGGTCGCTCTGCACATAGGAGCCGCCGGTGGCGCAGGCCGACAGGACGGCCGCACTCATCAGGGCCAGTGCGACGTTGCGGGTGGTGTTGCGGATCATGTGGTTCTCCTTGTTTTCCGGTCGGGTCGGCGGCTTACGGGCGCAGAGAGAATAAACAGCCCGATGCGATGTCGGGATGATGATCGGTCGCGGCAACAGGGCCGCGTTCAGCTAACTGACTGGAACGCTCAGCCCGCGCTTTACCCAGCCCCCGTCTGCCGGTAGGCGGCCAGCGCAGCATCGCGGCCGACGGCCAGATCCACCAGCGGCGTACGCGGATAGCCCGGGGCATGCGCCGCCAGCAGCAGCGGATGCTGCCACGGCGCGAAGCGCGCTTTCACCGGCAGCGCCGCCAGTTCGGGCACCCAGCGGCTGATGTAGCGGGCCTGCGGGTCGAACTTCTCGGCCTGGGTGACCGGGTTGAACACCCGGAAGTACGGGGCCGCGTCGGCGCCGGTGCCTGCCACCCACTGCCAGCCCATCGTGTTGTTGGCCAGGTCGGCATCGACCAGGGTGTCCCAGAACCAGCGCGCGCCCTGCAGCCAGTGCGCACGCAGGTGCTTGCACAGGTAGCTGGCAACAATCATCCGTACCCGGTTGTGCATGTAACCGGTGTGCCACAGCTCGCGCAGGCCCGCATCGACGATCGGCACGCCGGTGTTGCCGCGCTGCCAGTCATGCAGTTGCGCTGCAGTGGGCGTGGCCCAAGGGAAGCGGTCGAAACGCGGATTGAGGTTGTCGGTCGGCGTCTTCGGGAAGTGATGCAACAGGTGGTAGGCGAAATCGCGCCAGCCCAGTTGCCGCAGATAGCCGTCGATGTCGGCGTCAGTGCCGGCACTGCGCAATCTCTCCAGCGCATGCGCGATGCGCCACGGTGCGATCTCGCCGAAATGCAGATGCGGCGACAGCCGCGAGGTGCCGACCCGGTCCGGCAGGTCACGCTGCTCGCGGTAACCGCGCAACGCGCCGTCCTCGAACACGGACAACGCCTCCAGCGCGCCGGCCTCGCCCGGCTGCCAGTGCTCCCAGAAGCCGGAATCCCAGTCCAGCGTGGGCGCCAGCCGCAGCTCGTCCAATGCGAGGCCGTCGACCGAGTGCGCGGTCAGTGCCTTCGGCGCGGCACTCAGCGTCGGCAGGCGCCAATGACTGAGTACGTTGCGCCAGTACGGAGTGAACACCTTGTACGGCTGACCCTGCTGTGTCGCGATGTCCCAGGGCTCGAACAACAGGCTGCCATTGCAGCTCTGTGCGTCGATGCCCTGCTCGCGCAGCGTGCGTTTGATGGTGGCGTCGCGTGCCTGGGTGGCCGGCTCGTACTTGCGGTTCCAGTACACCGCCTCGGCGCCGGTCTGCCCGATCAGCAACTGCAGGGCCGGCAGGCTGTCACCACTACGCAGCACCAGCGACGAACCGCGCGTGCGCAGGTCGGCGTCCAAGGCACCCAGTGAACGGTGGCGCCACGCATCGGAGGCCGCGCCAGGCACCCACTCGCCTTCCTCGTGCGGCGCGTGGAGATAGACCGGCACCACGTCGTGACCCGCATCCAGCGCGGCCTGCAGGGCCGGATTGTCCTGCAGCCGCAGATCACGGCGGAACCATACCAACGCTACCGACACATGCACCGCCTTCGTTGTGGAAGGCGGACATGATAGCCAGGGGCGGTGAAGGTGATGCGCGCGTCCGGCCACCCACCCACGGCGGGGTTCTAGCGCTTGAACCGCTGCATGGCCTCGCGGATCACTGACCGTGCCTCGGCGGCGTTGCCCCAGCCATTTAGCTGCACCGGGTTGCGCCCGGCCGGCAGGTCCTTGTAGACGCGGAAGAACGCTTCGATCCGCTGCCGTTCGGCCTCCGGCAGGTCCGCCAGGTCCCGGATACTGGCGTAGGTCGGGTCGACCTTGTCGGTCGGCACCCCGATGATCTTCTCGTCGTGCTCGCCGCCATCGATCATCTTCAGGTAACCGATCGGCCGGAAACGCACGATCACGCCCGGATGCAGCGGTTCGCGGGTCAACACCAGTGCATCCAGCGGATCGTTGTCGCCGGCCAGGGTGCGCGGCATCGAGCCGTAGTTGGCCGGATAGGCGACCGGCATCGACTGGAAGCGGTCCACGTGCACCAGGCCGTCTTCCTTGATCTCGTACTTGGTGAAGCTGCCGGCCGGGATCTCCACCGCCAGGTTCACCTCCTGCGGGGCCTGCGCCGGCTGGGCGACCAGGAAGGGATGCAGCACGGTATCGGCGGCGGTTACCGCACTGGCCAGCAACAGCAGGGACGCGCCGATGGCAGCCAATGGAATGATGCGGCGGGGTGTGGTCATCGGCGTCTCCTCATTCCCAGCAGCGGTCGGCGCGACCCTTGGCGGTCTGCGCGCGCGGGCAGTCGCGCGGAGCAATGCGGCCTTCGGTCAGCTCCGTGCGCTGCTTTCCACCCTTGGCATCACGACGCAATTCGAAGGCATCGTAAAGACGGCCGGTCACGGTGCGTGCTTCATAGCGCAGGTGCTGCGGGTCGATGTTCAGCACCTGGAACAGCTGGGTGTCCTCGGCCACCGGGTCCATCGTCCTGCGCGCTTCGTCGGAAAGGCGGTACTGCTTCGGTCCGGCCACGGTCACCACATACTGCGGCGTCGCGGCCTGCCCTTCGCCACGGCGGCCATAGGTGTGGTCATGGCCCTGCAGCACCAGATCGACGTTGTGGCGGCGTACCACCGGCAGCAGCACGTCACGCAACGCGGCGTTCTCGCGCCCTTCGCGCGGCGAGTAGAACGGCTGGTGCAGCAGCACGATGGTCCACGCCTGCCGATTGCCGGTCAGCACCTTGTCCAGCCACTGTGCCTGCGCCTTGGCGGTGCCGAGGTCGAGTGCCGATGTGCCATCGACCACGGCCACGCGCACGCCCTGCGCATCGAACCAGTAGCTGGTCTGCTGCGCGGCGGTGGCACCATTGCCCGGCAGCGCGAACGTCACCGGCCAGTGGCGGCCCAGCACGCGGCGCTCCTGCGGGGTGTCCTCGAATTCCTCGAAGTACTCGTGGTTGCCGATGGCCGGCGCCACCAGCGTTTCCTGCGCCAGCCAACTGGTCGCAGCGAACCACTCACCCCACTCGCTGTCATCCATGTTGTCGCCTCCGCTGACCAGGTCACCGGCAAACAGACTCATGCGCGCCTGCGGCGCAGCCTTCTGCGCGGCACGCACCACGCGGCTGACATGGCTGACGTTCTTGTTCTGGGTATCGCCGAAGTACAGCAGGGTCAGCGGCTGATCGGCGCTGGCCAGCGTGCGCAGCTGGTTCCAGGCGCTCCAGCTGCCATTGCCCTGCACACGGTAGACGTACTGGGTATCCGGCTGCAGGCCATCGATATCTGCCCGATGGTGGTGCGACAGACCGTTCTCGGTCTGCAGCGCGCGGGTCGTCGCACGCACCTGGCGGATGCCTTCAATGGCCGGCGAATCTGCGGCCAGCGCGATTTCCAGCAGCGGCGCCTGCACGCTGTCGTCGGTACGCCAGGCCACGGCGAACCCATGACTGGAATCAACCGCCGGCGAGGCGACGATGCGGTCCGGCACCGTCGTCGCCGCGTAGTGGCGGCTACCTGCCGGCACCTGGGTATTCGGTTCGGCCGCCGCGAACGACAGCGACGGCAGCGCCAGCAGCAGGCCCAGCGCCAGCGCGCGCATTACGCACTGCCCGCTCATGCGCCACACTCCAGCGGCAACGCCAGCTGCTTGGCGATGCTCTCCCAGTCGAAGGCCACCACGCCCTGGTCGTCATGTACTGCATACAGCGCACCGTGTGGGAAGCGCGCGCTGGGCTGCTGCATCATCCAGATGCCATCGGTGTTGGCCACGGTATTGCCCTGGAACGCGCCGACCGGCTTCAGCGTGTGCCGGTCGAACAGGTGGAACACGCTGCGCTGCTTGCCCTGTTCGGTGGTGATCCACCAGCCGTCCTTGCCGCAGGTGCGCAGGGTCACGCCTTCGGCCTGGGCCTTGAACACGTCGCGGCCAAAGGTGGTGCCAGTGAAGCGGCCCGCCAGGGTGTAGACCTTGAACTCGCTGGCGTAGCGCTCGTCCTCTTCGGCAATCAGCAGCCGGTCGTTCTCGGGGTCGCCCCAGATCGACTCGACCACGCGCAGTGCACCGGCCTCGGTGGTATCGCCGATGCTGGCCACCAGCTTCGCCTCGACCTTCGCGCCGTCGCGGGTCACATGGTACTGGCGCACGCGCTTGTCCAGCTCGGCCAGCGGCGGCAGGATGTCACGCCCCTGCGCATCCTCGCCGTTGTCCCAGGAATCGGTGACGTAGACGCTGTAGCCATCGGCACGGCGGTCGACCCACAGACCGTACGGCTTGCGCAGGTCGTCCGCAGCGAAGGTCGCCAGCGGCGCGAAGTCCGGCAGGCTCAGCACCTGCACGCGGTGATTGTCGCGCTCGACGATCCACAGCAGGTCGTCGGTCACCGCGATGCCGTTTGGGCGGTCGAACTGCCCCGGTGCGGTGCCGCTGCTGCCGACGTCACGCAGGTGCTGGCCGGTGCTGCCGTCGTAGACCACCAGCTTGTCGGTGGCCTTGGCGGTGGCGATCAGCCACAGCGCGCCGTCCGGCGCGCGCCAGGCCGCCGGCGAGTCGATGTTGTCGGCCGGGGTCATCGGTGACAGGAACGCTTCGGCGATGGTGCTCACCACGCGCTCGCCATTGGCGGCCGGCGCGGCCGCTCCCGCAACCGGATCGTTGCCGGTGGCCGGCGTGCAGCCGGCGACCAGCGTAGCCGCCAGCGCGGCGGCCAGGACAGTGACGCCACGCCCCATCACAGCGCCACCTTCAGGCCCAGCGCATAGGTGCGGCCGTACTCTTCCATCTGCAGGGTGCGCGAGCGGGTGCCCTGGTACAGCTCCAGCGGCTTGTCCAGCAGGTTCTGCGCTTCGAAGTACATGCTCACGCGCGGGGTGAACTTGTAGTCCAGCGAGAAATCGAGCTGGGTGTTGGGTGCCACGTAGATGTCGAATGCACGCCCCTTGCCGATGCTGTCCAGATACTCGCTGCGGTACACGGCCGCCAGACGCGTGCTTACACCGTACTTTTCATAGCCGATGTGTGCGCTGTAGACATGCTTGGAAGCGCGCGGCAGGGTGAAGTCCTCGCCCTCACGTCCCTTGATGCCGGCATCGAACGTGGTGTCCAGCCAGGTGCCACTGGCACCGATCAGCAGGCCATCCAGGCCCTCCGGCAGGAAGGCCAGCTGCTGCTGCCAGTTGAATTCCGCGCCACGCACGGTGGCCTTGCGACCATTGATCGGCTGGGTCACGTCGAATCCGCCGTAGGCCGGATCATTGGTCCGCACGGTCTCCACGATGTAGCCATCGATCGACTTGTGGAACAGGCCCAGCGAAACGATGCCGCTGCTGCCGATGTACTTCTCCACCGACAGGTCGATGTTCTTCGATTCGTACGGATCCAGTTCCGGGTTGCCCAGGCGCACTTCCTCGTCACCGCGGCTGTAACCCACGCGCGGCGAGACGTCGCCGAAGGACGGGCGCGATACGGTCTTGTTGGCCGAGGCGCGCAGCACCCAGTCATCGGCCGCGTCATAGCGCAGATGCAGGCCCGGCAGCACGTTGGTGTAGCTGCTGTTGGCCACGCGCGGGGTGACGGTGAAGCTGCGGCCGTTGGCGGCCACGTCCACCTGGTTGCCGACTGCCTTGAAGCGGGTGTTCTCCACGCGCACGCCGCCGATGATGCGCAGCGCGCCCACATCCCAGGTACCCATGGCATAGCTGGCGAAGATGTCCTCGCTGGCCACGTAATCCTCTTCCAGCGACGTCATCGCATTGCCGCCGACATCCTGCGGGCGGGCGCTGTACTGGCCACCATTGGCGGCCCAGAACGCGCGCATCGCAGCCGAGTCCATGCCATCCCCCATGTTGCCGTGGCGATGCTCCGGCGAAGAGGTGGTCCAGCTCGACAGCACCACCTTCGGGCCGACGCGCAGTTCGCGCTCATCGACATTCACGTCGCGGTCGCGCCAGCGGCCGAGCAGGCCGAACTTGATGCTGCTGCTGTCGCCGTCGAAGCGCACGTTGACCTGCGCGCTGTGTTCCTTGTCGTTCACCTGCTTGGGCGAAAGCACGACGCGGTCGAACGCGTAGTTGCCGTTGTCCAGCCACTGCGGATTGTCGAAGCTGTAGCTGGGCAGGCGGCTGCTCTGGTCCAGGGTGCCATTGAAGGCCTTGCCGTTGAGCTTGAAGCGCGCCTCCATCTCGTCGTTCACGCGCTCTTCGGTACGGGTGTAGCCGATCCGGTAATCGACCACGGCGTTGGTCAGCTTGTTCTCGCCACCAAGACTGGCCGCAAAGGTGTTCTCCTTCTTGGTGCGGTAGCGCATGCGCTTGTCGATCGAGTCCTTCGGCATGCCATCGAGCCGGTACTGGTCGGTGCCGGTCTTGACCATCTTCGCGTCGTCGAAGTTGAAGATCACGCGCTGGCGGGTCTCCGCATCGTCGAACTGGCTGTACAGCGTGCGCAGGTAGTACGTGCTGTCTTCGTTGGGGCGCCAGTCGAGGTTGAGGTTGGCACCGATGCGCTTGCGCTCGATCTCGTACTTGCGGTGCTGCAGGTTGATCGCGGTCACGTCACCGGGGGCGGCATCGTCCTCGCCGTCGTACTCCACTTCGGTGTTGTCCGACTCGAACCGGCGCTTCTGGTAATTCACGCCCAGCGCCACGCCGAACGTGTCGTTGAACACTTCGCTGTAGTTGAAGGCGGCCTTGGGGCTGGTCTCGCCGGACAGCTGCTGGTGGCTGCCCTCGATCTTGCCGCGCAGGCTGCGGCCGTCGCGGTCGAAGGCCGACGCCGATTCCACCAGCACGGCGCCGCCGATGGCATCACCGGGCATGTCCGGGGTCGGCGACTTGACCACCCGCAGGCGCTCGGTGGAGTCCGATGGGATCACGTCCAGCGGCGCGGCGCGGCTGGAATCTTCCGGCGTACCGATGGCGATGCCATCCACGCTGACGCTGTTGAGATTGGCATCCAGGCCGCGAATGACCACGAAGCGGCCTTCGCCCTGGTCGCGGGTCACGCTGACGCCCGGCAGGCGCTGCAGTGATTCGGCCACGTTCTTGTCCGGATACTGGCCCAGGGCATCGGAGGACACCGCGTCCTCGATGGCGTCGCTGCTGCGCTTGAGGTCGACCGCGCGGATCTGCGATTCGAGCTGGGCGCGCACTTCGATACGGTCCAGGTCTACCGCGTCGGCCGCCACGGCGCCGGTAGCGGCTACCGCCTGTTGCCCGGCAGCCTGCAGCGGTGCCGCGGCCCCCATCGCCAGGGTCAGGGTGATGGCAACGGCCAACGGAGTCTTGATATGCACTGGGAATCCCCATTCCTGTTAAGAATGGGTCTGCACGGTATGTCCGCAAGGTTGCATGGCTGTGACATGCGCCTGCACATTTCATGTAGATCAGATCCAGGCCCGGTTTGGGGTTCGACACGCCAATCCGGCAAAATGGCCTCCTCTCTCCTTTTCCCCCTTCCCGACCATGAAGATCGTCGAAGTGCGCCACCCGCTGGTGCAGCACAAGATCGGCCTGATGCGCAACGCTGCGCTCAGCACCAAGGATTTCCGCGAACTGGCCAACGAGCTGGGTACGCTGCTGGCCTACGAGGCCACCGCCGACCTGGACACCGAGCCGCACACCCTGCCCGGCTGGGCCGGCCCGGTGACGGTGCAGCGTATTGCCGGCGCCAAGATCACCGTGGTGCCGATCCTGCGTGCCGGCCTGGGCATGCTCAGCGGCGTGCTGTCGCTGATCCCGGCGGCCCGTGTCAGCGTGGTCGGCCTGCAGCGCGACGAGGAAACCCTGCAGCCGGTGCCCTACTTCGAGCGCCTGACCGGCCGCCTGGAAGAGCGCGACGCGCTGATCCTGGACCCGATGCTGGCCACCGGCGGCACCCTGATCGCCACCATCGACATGCTCAAGCGTGCCGGTGCCCGCCGCATCAAGGGCATCTTCCTGGTGGCCGCGCCGGAAGGCATCGAAGCGGTCAAGGCCGTGCACCCGGACGTGGAGATCTACACCGCAGCCATCGATGCCCAGCTCAACGACAAGGGCTACATCCTGCCGGGCCTGGGCGACGCCGGCGACCGCATCTTCGGTACCCGCGTCGGTTGATCCGGTGAACCGGGGTCAGAGCCCTTTCACAGCGAAAGGGATCCGACCCCAACATCGCGGGGGTCGGACCCCTTTCGCAGAAAGGGCCCTGACCCCACCACCCCGCATTCCTGCCTACAGCCCGGCGGCGAAGGCTTCCAGCTGGTCGATGGCGGTGGTCCAGCCGTTGAAGAAGCCCAGCTGCTCATGCTGGTCACGCAGGGCCTTGTCCGGGTGCATCACCCGCGCGGTGTAGCGGCAGCCCTGCCCCTCGTCCTCCATCGTGATCACGGCGGTAAAGCCCAGCCAGGGTGACTGCGGTCGCCAGCCCGCACCCAGCATCGAGGTGAACACCAGGCGCTGCTGCGGCACGATCTCCAGGAAACTGTCCGGATTGTCACTGCTGCCGCCATCGGGGCCCTGCATGAAGGTGTGGAAGGCCCCGCCGGGGCGCAGGTCGAATGCGCGTACCTCGGTGGTCCACGGCTTCGGGCACCACCACTGGCGCAGCAGTTCCGGGTCGGTCCACGCCCGCCACAAGGCGGCGCGCGGTGCGTTCAGCACACGGCTGATCACCAGATCGGTGTCGGGGTTGTTACCTGCGTCTACGGCCATGGGCCTGCTCCTGTCGGTGAAGGGTTTCGACGAAATCGACCATGCGGTCGGAACGCGCTTCCCAAGCCGCACGCTGTTCTGCGAGCCATTGTTCGGCCTGGCCCAGCCGCGCCGGCACCAGTTCGCAGGTGCGTGTGCGCCCCTGCTTGTGGCTGCGCACCACACCGCTGCGCTCCAGCACGGCCAGGTGTTTCATCAGCGAGGGCAAGGCCATCTCGAAGGGTTCGGCCAGCATCGACACCGTGCGCGGTCCCTGCCCAAGCGCCGCTACGATCGCGCAACGGGTCGGGTCGGCCAGTGCCTGGAAGACGTCTTCAATGGCAGGATAATACTTACCCATATAGCTAAGTAATACGCCGGTCTGAACGTTGCCGCAAGCAGGCGCGGCACTGGCGTGATTCTTCACGTGGCCTTGCCGGCCTGAAGCGAATGCTCCGCGCACCCGCCACCCTTGGAGCTCCCGATGAAAGCCTCTTTCCTGCTGGCCGCCGTCCTGCTGGTCGGCCTGCCCCTGGCTGCCAACGCCACAACCCCGCAGCAGCAGCGCATGGCCGAATGCTCGGCCAAGAACAAGGGCTTGAAGGGTGATGCCTACAAGACCGCGCAGAGCTCCTGCCTCAGCGGCCACGCTGCCGAGACCAAGGCGGTCAATCCGCAGCAGGAACGGATGCGCAAGTGCAACGCTGACGCGGGCGCGAAGAAGCTGGCCGGTGATGCGCGCAAGACCTTCATGAGCAGCTGCCTGAAGTCGTCATAATCGTCGCGTCCGGATCGAACGCCATCCACGCATGGCGTGGATCTACCACCGTCAGTGAAAGGCCGGGCATTGCCCGGCCTTTTCATTACCCTAGGGCGCGCGCCTTCAGCTCGCCCTGTTCGTGCAGGGTCACGAAACGTCCCTTGTCATCACGGCCCAGCTGCGCCAGCGCCACCTGCGGGTCGTGGGTGAAGAACAGCCGCACGTTGCGCGCCAGCTTGTCTTCAAGGAACTGCCGCTTCTCGTCGATCAGCAGCTCGGCGTTGCGGTCGTAGCCCATGGTGATCGGCACGTGTACCCATGAGCGCCCCGGGATCAGGTCGGCACAGAACACCACGCCACCATGCGCACTTTCGCCGGCATGCGCGTGACCGACGATCTCGGCCAGCATCAGTCCCGGCGTATGCCCGTCGCTGTAGCTGAAGCGCACGCTGCGGCCAAGTGCCTTCGAGTACTCCCCGTCCACCACTTCCAGCCGGCCACTGGCCTGCAGCAGGCCCGGCAGTTCCGGAATGAAGCTGGCACGGTCGCGCGGATGCGGCTGCACGGCGCGCTGCCAATGCTGCGCACCGACCACATAAGTCGCATTGGGGAACAGCAGTTCCGGCTCTCGCCCTTCGCTCCATGCCGCCAGCAGGCCACCGGCATGATCGAAGTGCAGGTGGCTGAGCACCACCACGTCGATATCCTCGTGCTCGAAGCCGGCTTCGCGCAACGAATCGATCAGTACGTGCTGGCTTTCCTGCACGCCGTAGCGCTCGCGCATGCGCGGATCGAAGAACGCCCCGATACCCGTTTCAAACAGCACGGTCTTGCCTTCCAGCGGACTGGCAAGCAGTGCGCGGCAGGCCAGCTCGATGCGATTGAGCTCGTCCGGCGCCGCCCATTTTTCCCACAACGCACGCGGTGCGTTGCCGAACATCGCGCCGCCATCGAGGCGCTGCGAGTTTCCACGAATAGACCAGAGTTTCATGCGTCGATTATCGGCGCCGGCCCGTTAAATAATCGCTAGAAAGGAAACAGAAAACCCCGCCGGCAAAGGCGGGGTTTCGGTAATCTGCCGGATTGCCGGCCAGCAGCCGGCGCTACCGGATCAGCGTGCCGGCACGACCTGGGCGCTGCCCACCGGGTTGCGGGGGTCGCTGCCGCCGAACAGCTTGTTCGCCTTGCGGTCCCATTCCACGGTCTGCAGGTTGCCCCACACGTGACTGGAACCGCGGCCGCCTGCGGCGACGTCACCCGGCAGGTCGATCTTGTGGCCCATCGCCTGCAACTGCTTCACCGTCGCCGCGTCGAACGCATCGTCCTCGGCTTCGATCAGGTCCGGCAGCCACTGGTGGTGGTAGCGCGGCAGCGCGGCAACCTGCTGTGCATCCAGGCCGTCGTCGTAGCCGAGGATGCCCAGCAGCACCATGGTGATGATGCGGCTGCCACCCGGGGTGCCCAGCACCACGACCTTGTCGGCGTTCTCCATGAAGGTCGGCGTCATCGAGCTGAGCATGCGCTTGCCGGCCTTCGGCGCATTGGCCTCATAGCCCATCACGCCGAACGCATTGGGCGTGCCCGGCTTCAGCGCGAAGTCGTCCATCTCGTTGTTCAGCAGCACGCCGGTGCCCTTGGGAATCAGCCCCGAGCCATACAGCAGGTTGACGGTCTGGGTGGCGCCGACGCGGTTGCCGTCGCGGTCGATGATCGAGAAGTGCGTGGTCTCGTCATCTTCCAGCGGCGTCGGGTTGCCCGACAGCAGGTCGCTGGGCGTGGCCTTCTCCGGATGGATGGTCGCCCGCAGGCCCTGTGCGTAGTCCTTGCTGGTCAGCACTTTCTGCGGGATCTGCACGAAGTCCGGATCGCCGAGGAAGAAGGTGCGGTCGCGGTAGGCGCGGCGCATCGACTCCACCACCAGGTGGGTGCGGTGGGCCGGGTCCATCTTCCTGATGTCCCAGCCTTCCAGGATCTGCAGCATGCTGGCCAGCGCGATGCCACCGGACGACGGCGGCGGCGCGGTGGTGATCTTCCAGCCGTTGTAGTTGAACACGATCGGCTCGCGCTGCTTGACGCGGTAACCGGCCAGTTCTTCAGCGGTCCACTTGCCGCCAGCCTGCTTCACGCCCGCCAGCAACAGCTTTCCGGTCTGGCCCTTGTAGAAGCCATCAAAGCCACCCGCGGCCAGGCGCTCCAGCGTCTGCGCCAGTTCCGGCTGCTTGAACAGGTCACCGCTGGCGATCGGCTTGCCATTGCGCAGGTAGACCTCGCGCGTGCCGGGATAGCGCTCCATCACTTCACGCCGCGACGCGTAGCCCTTGGCCATGCGGTCGTACACCGGGAAACCTTCGCGCGCGATGCGGATCGCCGGCTGCAGCGAGGCCGACAACGGCAGCTTGCCATGCTTGGCCGACAGCTCGACCAGCGCTGCGGGCAGGCCGGGAATACCCGCCGACCAGGCACCGTTGACCGAACGATCACGGTCCAGGTTGCCCTGCTTGTCGAGGAAGGCCTGCGGGGTCGCCGCAGCCGGGGCGGTCTCGCGCGCATCCAGCATCACATCCTTGCCGGTGGCCGCGTCGTGCAGCAGGAAGAAGCCGCCGCCGCCCAACCCGGAACTGATCGGCTCGACCACCGCCAGCGTGGACGACACCGCCACTGCAGCGTCGAAGGCGTTGCCGCCCTGCGCCAGGATGTCGATGCCGGCCTGGGTGGCCAGTGCGTGGCCGCTGGCAATGGCCGCGCCATCAGGGCGATCGGCACGGGCCGGGCTGTCAGCCCAGGCCATGGGGCTCAGCAGCAGGCCGAGCAGCAACAGGGGGCGGACGATCAGCGTCTTCATTCGGATGGGGGCTCCGCGTAGAGTTCGGGGTGATCGTGCTGCAGCTGGCGCAGCTTGGCCAGCAGCTGGTCTTCCGTTTCCACGATCTCCGGGTCCGGGTCGATGCACTCGACCGGGCAGACGACCACGCACTGTGGCTCGTCGAAATGACCCACGCATTCGGTGCAGCGCGCAGGGTCGATCACGTAGATGGTTTCACCCATCGCAATGGCCTGGTTGGGGCAGGCCGGCTCGCATACGTCGCAGTTGACGCAGAGCTCGTTGATTTTCAGCGACACGGCGATACTCCTCGCCCGCGCCCTGGGACAAAGGACCGGCCAGCGCGGGCGCGCGGGCCGGTCAGGTCATCAGCGGCGCCCTTGCAGGATGCCGCCCGGGCCATGCCGGAGCATGGCCGCCATGGCTCGGTATTACTTGGCTTCGACGAAAATGTACTCGGCACCGGTCGGCTGGATCGCAGCCTGCACGCGGGCGTTGTCGGCCGACTGGCCGATGAAGACGACGCGCACGCCCTTCATCGAATCCGGCGACACGTCCTTGAACACGGCCTGGATCATGTCCGCCATCTTGCCCGAGGCCGACGAACCGAAGGCCAGCATGTTGCCCGGCTGCACGCCACGCGCCACGGCCTGGGTCGCGCTTTCGGTCTGGCGCTCGTACTTGGCCTGGAAGTCCGGGTCCGATTCCGGCGAGAGGTAGTACAGGAACGGGCTGTTGGTGATGTTGCCCATGTTCTGGATCGCCACTTCCTGCAGGTACTTCTTCCAGCCTGCATCGTCGTCCTTGGCCGGGGCGACCAGGGCCTGCTTGGCCTCGTCGACCGGAGCGGCCTCTTCCTTCTTGCAGGCGGTGAAGGCCAGGGCCAACGAAGCGATCAGCATCGCGCGCATGGTGGTGTTCATGGGTTTCCTCCCGGAATGGTGCGTGGTGGTGTACGTAATGGGGTGCGGGTACAGCGGGGCTTACGACTGTGCCGACTTCGCTTCGCGGACCTTGCGCAGGGCTTCGAGCACCGCGGCCGGCACGAAACCGGACACGTCGCCGCCCAGGCGCGCGATCTCGCGGACCAGCGAGGACGAAATGAAGCTGTGCTGCTCGGCCGGGGTCAGGAACAGGGTCTCGACCTCGGGGATCAGGTGGCGATTCATGCTGGCCATCTGGAATTCGTACTCGAAGTCGGACACCGCGCGCAGGCCGCGCAGCAGCACCCCGCCCTGCACCGAACGTACGAAATGGGCCAGCAGGGTATCGAAGCCGATGACCTCGACGTTGCCGTGGTGGGCCAGCGCGCCACGCGCCAGCTGCACGCGCTGCTCCAGCGGCAGCGCCGGGCCCTTGGACGGGCTCTGCGCCACGCCGACCACGACCTTTTCGAACAGCGGCGCGGCCCGGCTCACAAGGTCGATATGACCGTTGGTGATGGGGTCGAACGTGCCGGGGTAGACGGCAATGCGGCGATTGGCCACGGTCATGGGCGGATGCAGATGTTCAGATGAGGTCAAAGTGTAGCAGTGGCACGGCGGTACAGGGCAAAGCGCACCTCGCGGGTGCCACCCTCGCGGTGCAGCAGCCAGTCCGGCGGCAGCACCGGCACGTGGCCGGCCGGCGATTCCAGGTACAGCCAGGCGTCGGCGGCCAGGTGCCGCGGCAGCTGGGCCAGCACGTCCTGCCACAGGCCATCGGCAAACGGCGGGTCGATGAAGACCAGGTCGGCCTGCTGCGCCTGCGCCCCTTGCAGCCAGCGCAGGGCATCGGCCTGCACGACGGTGATCTGGTCGCTGGCCTGCAGCCTGGCGACGGCGGCGGTCAGGTTGCGTCCCAGCTGCGCATCGCGCTCGACCAGGGTGGCGTGGGCAGCGCCACGCGAGACCGCCTCCAGGCCCAGCGCGCCACTGCCAGCGAACAGGTCCAGCACGCGGGCCCCGCCGAGCTTGGGCATCAGCCAGTTGAACAGGGTCTCGCGCACGCGGTCGCTGCTGGGGCGAAGGCCCGGCAGGGTCGGCACCGGCAGCCGGGTATTGCGCCAGCGCCCGCCGATGATGCGGACCTGGCCGTCATTGCCACCGCGGCCGCTCATCGGCGCCCCCGGCGGGAGGAATTCGAGAAATTCAGCATGAGCGGGATTGTAGTTCGGCCGGGCGGCGCCCGGCACCCGCAGAAGCCGAAGCAACAGCAACAGCGGGCATCCCCGTGGGATGGCGGGGTGGGTCCGGTTGAGGGGGACGCTGCAAGTACGTCCATGTAAGCTCGGTCGCCGCATCCATGCGGCTCACGCCCCCTCAACCGGACCCACCCCGCCTTCGACAGTTTCCTGCGATCTGTCGGAACGGCTCTTGGGGTCAGATCCGTTTTCCTGCGGAAAACGGATCTGACCCCAGATTTATTTCGATGTCTGACAGATGTGTCGACCAAGGTCGACACCCACCAACAGCCGAGTGAACCTGTCAGAGGCGGGGCGGTGTGGGGTGGCAGGACCGTTGGCGCCATGGATGGCGCCATCGAGCCCCCATGGGTGAGGGCGCTTTGCTTGCGAAGCACTGCTTCGCGAGCGCCCGAACGCACAGCCGCCAGCGGCTGGGCCGGCCCCCGGAGGGGGGTTTACGGCGTGTCCTGCCAACCCACACCGCCCCGCCATCCCACGGATAGCCCGCTGTTGCTGTTGCTGTTGCTGTTGCTTCGGCCTCTGCAGGTGCCGGGCGCCGCCCGGCCGACCAACCCCTTGATTTCGGGACAATCAGCCATACCCCTTGGCGAGGCCGCACGCGCTGGCGCGGCATTGCACATGGAGCCCTATCGATGACCGAGACCACCCAGACCGAAACCCTTGGCTTCCAGACCGAAGTCAAGCAGCTGCTGCAGCTGATGATCCACTCGCTGTACTCCAACAAGGAGATCTTCCTGCGCGAGCTGGTCTCCAACGCCGCCGACGCCGCCGACAAGCTGCGCTTCGAAGCCCTGACCCAGCCGGCCCTGCTGGAAGGCGACAGCGAACTGCGCGTGCGCGTCAGCTTCGACCCCGCCGCCCACACCATCACCATCGAAGACAACGGCATCGGCATGAGTCGCGCCGAGGCGATTGCCCATCTCGGCACGATCGCCAAGTCCGGCACCGGCGATTTCCTGCGCCAGCTGTCCGGCGACCAGAAGAAGGATTCGCAGCTGATCGGCCAGTTCGGCGTCGGCTTCTACAGCGCCTTCATCGTTGCCGACGAGGTCGAAGTGACCTCGCGCCGCGCCGGCCTGGCCGCAGGTGAAGGCGTGCGCTGGACCTCGCGCGGCGAAGGCGATTTCAACGTCGCCACCGTCGACAAGGCCGAGCGCGGCACCCGCATCGTCCTGCATCTGAAGGATGGCGAGCATGATTTCGCCGACGGCTGGCGCCTGCGCAGCATCCTCAAGAAGTACTCGGACCACATCGGCCTGCCGATCCAGATGCCGAAGGAAGGCGAGGAAGGCGCCACCGTCGAGTGGGAGACCGTCAACCGCGCCAGCGCGCTGTGGACCCGTCCGCGCACCGAGATCGGCGACGCCGAGTACACCGAGTTCTACAAGCACGTGGCGCACGACCACAGCGATCCGCTGGCGTGGAGCCACAACAAGGTCGAAGGCAAGCTGGAGTACACCTCGCTGCTTTACGTGCCCGGCCGCGCGCCGTTCGACCTGTACCACCGCGATGCGCCCAAGGGCCTGAAGCTCTATGTGCAGCGCGTGTTCGTGATGGACCAGGCCGAGCAATTCCTGCCGCTGTACCTGCGCTTCATCAAGGGCGTGGTCGACTCCAACGACCTGTCGCTGAACGTCTCGCGCGAGATCCTGCAGTCCGGCCCGGTCATCGATTCGATGAAGGCGGCGCTGACCAAACGCTCGCTGGACATGCTGGACAAGCTGGCCGCCGACAAGCCGGAGCAATACGCCACGTTCTGGAAGGAATTCGGCCAAGTGCTGAAGGAAGGCCCGGCCGAGGACTACAACAACCGCGAGAAGGTGGCCGGGCTGCTGCGCTTCGCCTCCACCCGCGGCGACAGCGATGCGCAGACGGTGTCGCTGGCCGATTACCTCGGCCGCATGACCGAAGGCCAGGACAAGATCTACTACCTGACCGGCGAGAGCTACAGCCAGGTGCGCAACAGCCCCCACCTGGAAGTGTTCCGCAAGAAGGGCGTGGAAGTGCTGCTGCTGACCGACCGCATCGACGAGTGGCTGATGGGCTACCTGACCGATTTCGACGGCAAGGGCTTCGTCGACATCGCTCGTGGCGATCTCGACCTGGGCGCGCTGGAAACCGAAGCGGACAAGCAGGAACAGGAAGCCGCGGCGAAGGACAAGCAGGGCCTGGTCGAGCGCCTGAAGACCGTGCTGGGCGATGACGTGGCCGAAGTGCGCGTGTCACACCGCCTGACCGATTCGCCGGCGGTACTGGCCATCGGCGAACAGGACCTGGGCCTGCAGATGCGCCAGATCCTGGAAGCCAGCGGGCAGAAGGTGCCGGACAGCAAGCCGGTGCTGGAAATCAACCCGGGCCACCCACTGATTGCCAAGCTGGATGCCGAAGCCGATGGCGCGCGTTTCGACGACCTCGGCCGGGTGCTGTTCGACCAGGCCGCGCTGGCCGCCGGTGACAGCCTGAAGGACCCGGGTGCCTACGTGGCGAGGCTGAACAAGCTGCTGCTGGAGCTGTCGGCCTGATCGACAGGGTGGTCGCCGGGCATGGCCCGGCTTACCCGGCGGTGCTCTGGTAGAGGCCGACCTTGGTTGGCGCCCCAAAAGCGTGCCAACCAAGGTTGGCACCTACCGGGGCGGATCGAGCGTGCCAGCCAAGGTTGGCACCTACCGGCGCGGGTGGAGAGTGCCAACCAAGGTTGGCACCCACCAGGGGCGGCGGTTGGCGCCTGCCGAAGGGGTTCAGGCGTCGCGATCCAGCAGCGAACCCAGCATCTGGTCCTGGCGGCGGATCACCGCGGCATTGGCGGCGAAGGCCACCACCTCGGCTTTCGCGGCCAGCAGGTCACCCAGCGGCGCGCCGGCATCGGCGCCGACGGGAATCACCGCGGCCTGCACCCCACCCTGCCCGGCAGCACTGCGCTGCAGCTGCAGGCGCTGGGCATCCGGGGTCGCCAGGTTGGCCACGTTGTGCGCAGCCACCTGCACGCCCTGCTGGGACGCACGCATCCCGCCGAGGGCAATTCCCATCACGTTGTCCATGGCGGTCTCCGGGCCGCGACCTTGAGTCCACATCGGCCCGACAGGCCCGAGTGGTAGCATATCCCCCTGATTTCAGCGCCTTTTGCCAATGCTCAGTTTTTTCCGCCGCAAGAAGCCCCAGGATGCCCCCGCAGCGGAGGCACCCAAGACCCAGCACTACTCGGCTGAAGAGCTGGCGGCGGCGTTCCCGTCGGCCGCGCCGGTCGAGGACAAAGAGCCAGCACCGGTAGCCGTACCGGCCGCGCCTGCGCCGGCCGAGCCGCCGCCGGCAGCCGTCGTTCCGGTCGCTTTCGAGCCCACCCCGGTGGTTCCGGCTCCGGTGGTTCCGGCTCCGGTCGTTCCCGCTCCGAGCGCTCCGCAATCGGCCGCCCGGATCGACGTCGCCCCGGTGGCGGCCCCGGCCATCGAACCGGCACCCGCACCACTGCCTCAGCCCACCCCGGCACCGGTCACCGACGACCTGCCTGCCGCCGCCTCGATCGATGCCGTTCCGGCGCCTGCCGGCAAGCCCGGCTGGCGCGAACGCCTGCGCAACAGCGTCATCGCGCGCAGCTTCGGTGGACTGTTCTCGCGCAACCCCAAGCTCGACGACGATCTGCTGGACGAACTGGAAACCGCACTGATCACCGCCGACGTCGGCGTGGGCGCCACCACCGATCTGGTCGAGGGCCTGCGCAAGCGCATGAAGTCGCGCGAGTTCGCCGACGCCAATGCGCTGCTGGCCGCGTTGCGCGCCGAGCTGATCGCGATCCTGCAGCCGGTGGCCAAGCCGCTGGTGATCGATCGCAACGCCAAGCCCTTCGTGGTGCTCACCGTCGGCGTCAACGGCGTCGGCAAGACCACCACCATCGGCAAGCTGGCCAAGCGCTTCAAGGACGACGGCCACAGCCTGATGCTGGCTGCCGGCGATACCTTCCGCGCCGCCGCCGTGGCCCAGTTGCAGGCCTGGGGCGAGCGCAACGGCGTAGCCGTGGTCGCGCAGGGGCAGAACGCCGATGCCGCTTCGGTGGCATTCGACGCGCTGCAGGCCGGCAAGGCCCGCGGCACCTCGGTGCTGATCGCCGATACCGCCGGCCGCCTGCACACCCAGTCCGGCCTGATGAACGAGCTGGGCAAGATCCGCCGCGTGCTCGGCAAGATCGACCCCACCGCCCCGCACGAAGTGCTGATGGTGATCGACGGCACCACCGGCCAGAACGCGCTGTCGCAGTTGCGCCAGTTCAATGCCGCAGTGAACGTGACCGGCCTGGTGGTGACCAAGCTGGACGGCACTGCCAAGGGCGGCGTGGTGTTCGCGCTGGCCCGCGAGTTCGGCATCCCGATCCGCTTTGCCGGTATCGGCGAGCGCCCGGAAGACCTGCGCGTGTTCGATCCGGAAGCGTTCGTCGACGCCCTGCTGCCCGAAGCGCTGGGCGCCTGATACACCGCGCAGCCACGCATGGCGTGGCTCTACCGCAGCCTGGTAGAGCCACCCCACGGGTGGCTGCCTCTCTGGAACTCCAATGCCCCGCCAGCCGCACGCCAGCGCCGAAACTGCAGAACGGGACGGTTTCGTCGCCCGCCTGCTGCACTGGTTCGACGACCATGGTCGCCACGACCTGCCCTGGCAGCACCCACGCAGCCCCTATCGGGTCTGGCTGTCGGAAATCATGCTGCAGCAGACCCAGGTAGCCACGGTCATCCCGTACTTCCAGCGGTTCCTGCAGCATTTCCCGACGCTGCCCGACCTCGCCGCCGCCAGCAATGACGCGGTGATGGCGCAGTGGGCCGGGCTCGGCTACTACGCCCGCGCACGCAACCTGCACGCCGCCGCGAAGCGCTGCGTGGAACTGCACGACGGCGACCTGCCGCGCGATTTCGATGCATTGCATGCCCTGCCCGGCATCGGCCGCAGCACCGCAGGTGCGATCCTCAGCCAGGCCTGGAACGATCCGTTCGCGATCCTCGATGGCAACGTCAAGCGCGTGCTCAGCCGTTACCACGGCATCGACGGCTTTCCCGGCCTGCCGGCCATCGAGAAACAGTTGTGGTCGATTGCCGAGGCGCACGTGGCGCAGGTGCCGGCCGGGCGAATGGCCGACTACACCCAGGCACAGATGGACCTGGGTGCGACGGTGTGCAGCCGCGCCAAGCCAGCCTGCGTGATCTGCCCGCTGCAGGACGCGTGCGTGGCGCGCCGCGAAGGCCGCACCGCCGAACTACCCACGCCCAAGCCCAGCAGGACCCTGCCCGAGCGCGAAGCCGTGGCCCTGCTGCTGCGCGACGCCCAGCAGCGCGTGCTGCTGCAGAAGCGGCCGGACACCGGCATCTGGGCGCAGCTGTGGACGCTGCCGCAGGCCGATGCCGGCAGCGTACTGCAGGACTGGTTCGACGCGCACGTCGAAGGTTCGCTGGAAGACGCCGAGGAACTGCCGGTGTTGCAGCACACCTTCAGCCACTACAAGCTGCACCTGCAGGTACTGTCGCGGCAGGTGCACGGCCTGCGCGTGGAAGAACCCACGCTGCGCTGGGTCGCCAACGACGAGCTGCCCGCGCTGGGCCTGCCAGCGCCGATCCGCAAGCTGCTCGACGGCGCCACGACCAAGGCGCCGAAACGAAATTCCAAGAAACCCCGCAACCACGAGTGAGTGCCATGTCCCGAACCGTCTTCTGCCAGTACGAACAACGCGATGCCGAGGGCCTGGACTTCGTGCCCTACCCCGGCGAACTGGGCCAGCGCATCTTCAACAACATCGGCAAGCAGGCCTGGGCCGCGTGGCTCGCGCACCAGACCATGCTGATCAACGAAAACCGCCTGTCGCCGCGCACCCCGGAGCATCGCGCATTCCTTGAGGGCGAACTGGTCAAGTTCCTGTTCGAGAAGGACGCGGAAAAGCCTGCCGGCTTCACCCCGGAAGCCTGACCCAAAGGTAGTGCCGGCCGCTGGCCGGCATCGCGCAGATGCCAGGTTGCCGGCCAGCGGCCGGCACTACCGCGCTATTTCGTATTTTCCTCGCGCTCCTGCACCTGCGCCTGGCGCAGCTCCTGCTCGGAGGCACGCAGTGCCTTCACGTCCAGCTTGCGGATGCTGTTGATGAAGCACGGCATGCGCGGGCCACCGGTCGGGTCGCGCACCAGCACCTTGTCGAAACGCGATGACACGCGGCCCATGCTGCTGGTCAACCCGATGGCGGTGGCGTACGACAGGTCCGGGCACGGACCACTCAGTTCCAGCAGGTAAGCCTCGCTCGGCCGGGTCCACACCGCCAGCGCGCTGTCACCCAGTTCGGTCCAGCCATTGAGGCTGCCGAAGAACTGCATGTCGTTCTGCGGCGCGCCGGCGTGGGCGCGGTACAGATCCAGTTTCTCGGTACTGCTGAGCCGGCCGGTGGTCGCGCAGGCGGCCAGCGCCAGGCAGAGTCCGGCGATCAGGATCGGGGTCTTCATGGCGATCTCCTCGGGGAACCTGCTGCGATCATGCGCCGGCCGATGTGCGACCGGCGCGAGGGCAGGTAAACCCGTTCAGGCGCCGGGAGGCGGCCGTTGCCGGCCGCTCAGACGTCGGCGTGGGCCAGTGCGTGCAGGCGCCCTTCGCGCAGCTCCAGCACCCGGTCCAGGCGCCGCGCCAGGCTGCGGTCGTGGGTAACCAGCACCAGGCTGGTATGACGCGCGCGGTTGAGTTCCAGCATCAGCTCGAACACGGTGCCCGCGGTGCGGTCATCCAGGTTGCCGGTCGGCTCGTCACCGAGCACGCAGGCCGGATGATTGACCAGCGCACGTGCCACCGCGGCACGTTGGCGTTCGCCGCCGGACAGCTCGCCCGGCTTGTGGTCCAGGCGATGTCCGAGGCCGACCGCTTCCAGCAGCGTGGTGGCCCGGCTGCTCGCTTCGGCCACGGCAGTGCCGGCCAGCAGCACCGGCATCATCACGTTTTCCAGCGCGGTGAACTCAGGCAACAGGTGGTGGAACTGGTAGACGAAGCCCAGCGCCTGGTTGCGCAGCAGGCCACGCGCGGTGTCCGACAGCGCGGACATGCGCTGGCCGGTCACGTAGACCTCGCCTGCGGTCGGAATATCCAACCCGCCCAGCAGGTGCAGCAGCGTGCTCTTGCCGGCACCGGAGGCACCGATGATCGCCACGGTTTCGCCGGCGGTCACGGTCAGGTCCAGTCCATCGAACACCGGGGTCTGCATGCGCCCTTCGGCGTAGGTCTTGCCCAGTGCTTCGGCGCGGATCACCTCATCGCCGCGGTTGAAGACCTTATTCATAACGCAGGGCCTCCGCCGGCTGGGTGCGTGCCGCCCGCCAGGCGGGATACAGGGTGGCCAGGAAGCTCATCAGCAGCGCGACCACGGTGATCGCCACCACGTCGCCGGTCTGCATGTCGGTCGGCAGGCCGGTGATGTAGTACACATCCTCCGGCAGCAGCTTGACGTTGAACACGCTTTCGATGGCGCCCAGGATGCGTTCCAGGTTGAGGGTCAGGGTGATGCCGCCGATCAGGCCGGCCAGCGTGCCGAAGATGCCGATCAGCGAACCCTGCACCATGAACACCTGCATCACCCCGCCCGGGGTCAGGCCGAGGGTGCGCAGGATGGCGATGTCGGCCTGCTTGTCGGTCACCAGCATCACCTGCGAGGACACCAGGTTGAACGCACCCATGGCGATGATCAGCGACAGCAGGATGCCCATCACCACCTTCTCCATGCGCAGCGAGTGGTAGAGGTTGGCGTTCTGCTGGGTCCAGTCACTCACGCGGTAGGCACCACCCAGGCTCTGCGCGAGGTCCACGCCCACTTCCAGCGAGCGGTCCATGTCGTGCAGCTTCAGCCGCACGCCGGTGGCGCCGTCGCTGCGCAGCACGCGCTCCAGGTCCTGCATGTTGGCGAAGCCGACGCCCCGGTCGACCTCGTTGTAGCCGGCCTCGAAGATGCCGCTGACGGTGAAGCGTTTCATCCGCGGCACGGCACCGGCAGGCGTGCCCTGCACTTCGGCGAAGGTCACCAGCACCTGGTCACCGACGTCGACGCCGAGCCAGATCGCCAGTTCCTTGCCCAGCAGCAGGTTGAAGCTGCCCGGCGTCAGGCTGGCATAGCTGCCCTTGGTGACCTTCTTGTCGATCACCGATACCTTCGGCTCCAGCGCCGGATCGATGCCCTGGATGATCGCACCCTGCACGCGTGGGCCGCTGATCATCGACTGGATCTCGATGTAAGGCGCGGCACCGGCCACGCGCGGATCCTTGCGGGCTACGTCGACCACGCGCATCCAGTCCGGCATCGGCTCGCCGTCGCGGCTGATGGTGGTGTGCGCGGTCATCTGCAGCAGGCGGCTGCGGATTTCCTTCTGGAATCCGCTCATCACCGCCAACGTGGTGATCAGCACCGTAACGCCGAGCGCGATGCCCAGGATCGATGCCATCGAGATGAAGGAGATGAAGCCGTTGCGGCGCTTGGCGCGCAGGTAGCGCAGGCCAATGGCCACGGGAATGGGTTTGAACATGCAGGCACGCCGGTCAATTCAGCTTATGGTGCCATCGTCCGGGGCTGACGGGAAACGGCGCGTGCGGCCACGGCCAGTCGCAGTTCACGTCGCTGCCCGGAATCGAGCACATCCGGCCAGAACAGCAGGCGCTGGCGGCGCCGATCCTCACGCCACAGCAACAACAGCCATGGGCCACGCACCACCAGCCGTGGCGTATCAACGTCCTGCCCGGCCACCTGCAGTGGCTCGGGAAGCGGCGGCAGAAGCACCTGCACGCGCGGCCTGCGCTGGCGCCAGGCCAGTTCGGCCAGGCCCGTGCACCAGGCCAGCACCACTGCGGGCATCAGCAGCCGTGAAGGCAGATCCGATGCGCGCAGCAGCCACGGCGCAGCCAGCAGCACCGCCAACTGGGCGGCGGCCTGCAGCCGCGAGGGGCGCCACTCAAGGCTTGAGGGCGAGGATCTTCTGCATGAAGGGGATCGCGTGCGCATGCGGGCAGGCCTCGTAGCCCATGAACCAGCGCCACAACTTATCGTCCTCGCAGTCGAGCAGGAACAGGAAAACCTCGCGCTCTTCGGTCGGCGCAGTGCTCCACTCGTGGTCCAGGTAGCGGCCGAACAGCTGGTCCAGCTCACGCATGCCGCGGCGGCAGCGCCAGCGCAGCTTCTTCAGCAGAACGTCTTCTTCCATCGTGTTTCTCCAGATACAGCAAAGCCACGCATGGCGTGGCTCTACTGGGGTCATGCAACTACCCTGCGCCGTGTATCAGGCGCGGCGTTCCATCATCAGCTTCTTGATCTCGGCGATCGCCAGTGCCGGGTTCAGGCCCTTCGGGCAGGTCCGGGCACAGTTCATGATGGTGTGGCAGCGGTACAGCTTGAACGGATCTTCCAGATCGTCCAGGCGCGCACCGGTGTCCTCATCGCGCGAGTCGATGATCCAGCGGTAGGCCTGCAGCAGGATCGCCGGGCCCAGGTAACGCTCGCCGTTCCACCAGTAGCTCGGGCAGCTGGTCGAGCAGCAGGCGCACAGGATGCACTCGTACAGGCCGTCCAGCTTCTTGCGGTCTTCCGGCGACTGCAGGCGCTCGCGGTCCGGCGGTGCCGGGGTCTGGGTGCGGATCCACGGCTTGATCGACGCGTACTGCGCGTAGAAGTGGGTCAGGTCCGGAACCAGGTCCTTGACCACGTTCATGTGCGGCAGCGGGTAGATCGGCACTTCCTTCTTGCCGCAGTCCGAGATGGCTCGGGTGCAGGCCAGGGTGTTGGTGCCGTCGATGTTCATGGCGCACGAACCACAGATACCTTCGCGGCACGAGCGGCGGAAGGTCAGGGTCGGGTCGATCTCGTTCTTGATCTTGATCAGGGCGTCCAGGACCATCGGGCCACAGGCGTCCAGATCGACTTCATAGGTATCGGTGCGCGGGTTGCTGTCGTCGTCCGGACTCCAGCGGTAGATCTTGAAGGTGCGCACGTTCTTGCCGCCGTTCTTGACGGGGAAGTGCTTGCCCTTCGTGATCTTGGAATTCTTGGGGAGTGAAAACTCGGCCATGGCTGCTCTCGTTGGCTCAGGCGGCCCGCGCCCGTGGGCGCGGATTGCATGGTAGGCGGGGTCGGATCAGTACACGCGCGGCTTCGGCGGCACCACGGACACGTCGTCGGTCAACGTGTACATGTGCACCGGACGGTAGTCGAAGCTGCACTTGCCCTTCTCGTCGACGCTGACCAGGGTGTGCTTCTGCCAGTTGACGTCGTCGCGGTCCGGGAAGTCCTCGTGCGCATGCGCGCCGCGGCTTTCCTTGCGCTGTTCGGCCGAGTTGATCGTCGCCACCGCATTGAGCAGCAGGTTGTTCAGCTCGTAGGTCTCGATCAGGTCCGAGTTCCACACCAGCGAACGGTCGGAGACCTTCACGTCCTGGAACGAGTCGAAGATCTTGTCCATCTTCTCGCAGCCTTCCTTCAGCGTCTGGCTGGTGCGGAAGACCGCCGCGTCGGCCTGCATGGTGCGCTGCATGCGATCGCGGATGACCGAGGTCGGGGTATCGCCGTTGGCGTGGCGCAGCTTGTCCAGCAGGCCCAGCGCCTTGTCGCAGGCATCGGCCGGCAGCGGCTTGTGCGCAGCGCCCGGCTTGATGGTCTCGGCACAGCGGTTGGCCACGGCACGGCCGAACACCACCAGGTCCAGCAGCGAGTTCGAGCCCAGGCGGTTGGCGCCGTGCACGGACACGCAGGCCGCTTCGCCGATGGCGTACAGGCCCGGCACTACCGCGTTGTCGTTGTCGCCGACCTTCTGCACCACTTCGCCGTGGTAATTGGTCGGGATGCCGCCCATGTTGTAGTGCACGGTCGGGATGACCGGAATCGGCTGCTTGTGTACGTCGACGCCGGCGAAGATGCGGGCGCTCTCGGCGATGCCCGGCAGCTTCTCGTCGATCACGCCCGGGCCGAGGTGGGTCAGGTCGAGCAGGATGTGGTCCTTGTGCTCGCCGACGCCGCGGCCTTCGCGGATCTCGATGGTCATCGAACGGCTGACCACGTCGCGCGAGGCCAGGTCCTTGTAGTGCGGCGCGTAACGCTCCATGAAGCGCTCGCCGCTGCTGTTGCGCAGGATGCCACCTTCACCGCGGACACCCTCGGTGATCAGGCAGCCGGCGCCGTAGATGCCGGTCGGGTGGAACTGCACGAACTCCATGTCCTGCATGGCGATGCCGGCACGCATGGCCAGGCCGCCACCGTCGCCGGTGCAGGTGTGCGCCGAGGTGGCGCTGAAGTAGGCACGGCCGTAGCCGCCGGTGGCCAGTACCACGCCCTGGGCGCGGAACAGGTGCAGGGTGCCGTCGGACATGTCCAGGGCCAGCACGCCGCGGCAGGCGCCTTCCTCGTCGAAGATCAGGTCGAGCGCGAAGTACTCGATCATGAAGCGCGCGTCGTGCTTCAGCGACTGCTGGTACAGCGTGTGCAGCATCGCGTGGCCGGTACGGTCGGCCGCCGCGCAGGTACGCTGCGCCGCCGGGCCTTCGCCATACTTGGTGGTCATGCCACCGAACGGACGCTGGTAGATCTTGCCTTCGGCGGTGCGCGAGAACGGCACGCCGTAATGTTCGAGCTCGATGATGGCCGGGATGGCCTCACGGCACATGTACTCGATGGCGTCCTGGTCGCCCAGCCAGTCCGACCCCTTGATGGTGTCGAAGAAGTGGTAGCGCCAGTCGTCCTCGCCCATGTTGCCGAGCGCGGCCGAGATACCGCCCTGGGCGGCAACGGTGTGAGAACGGGTCGGGAAGACCTTGGTCAGGCACACGGTCTGCAGGCCCTTGGCGGCCAGGCCGAACGTGGCGCGCAGGCCGGCACCGCCGGCGCCGACCACGACCATGTCGTACTTGTGTTCGGTGATCTTGTAAGCGGACATCTAATCTGGATTCCTGTGTAGGTGCCTGGGCTCAGGCAACGCCGAGGGCGATGCGGCCCACCGCAAACACACTGACGATCATGCCGAGCACGGCGACGAACTTCACCGCGGTCTGCAGCACCAGGGCCAGCAGCGATTCGTGGATGTAGTCTTCCAGCACGACCTGCATGCCGAGCTGCGCGTGCCAGAACATCGCGATCAGCAGGCCGATCAGCGGCACCGCGTTCCACGGCTTGGCCACGGCGGCGGCGGCGGTGGCGTAGTCCGAGCCCAGCAGGCCCAGCACGAAGACCAGGAACCAGATGCCCAGCACCACCAGTGCGGCGGCGGTCAGGCGCTGGTGCACGAAGTGCTCGGTGCCGGTCTTGGCCGAGCCAAGGCCGCGCACGTTCTTCAACGGGGTACGGAACTTGCTCACGCGGCACCTCCGAACATCACATAGGCCCACACCAGCAGGGTGATCACCAGGCTGCCGATGACCGACAGCCAGCTGCTGCGGATGAAGGCGGGGATGCTGAAGCCGATGGCGAAGTCCTGCACGACGTGGCGGATGCCATTGCACAGGTGATAGGCGAACGACCATGTCCACGCGAACAGGAACACGCGGCCATACCAGGCCCCGGCATGGCCGGTGAAGCAGTTCCAGGACTCGGGCCCCATCATCAGGGCCAGCAGGCCGGCGGCGATGATGAGGGCACCAACAGACAGAAAGACGCCAGTGGCTCGATGCAGGATCGAGGTGGCCATCTGAATCTGCCAGCGATACACCTGAAGGTGCGGGGAAAGTGGGCGTTGTCTGGTCGCCATTCGCTGGGCTCGTTGTCTCGGCTGGGCGGCACACGGCCGCGTTGGCTCAATGCTGATCAGAAATCGATGCAGCGTCCGTTTTTCTCCCAATCGCCATACCGCACCGGATCAAGTCCGCCGCGGCCGCCGAATTCTTCCGCTTTTTCCTGTTCCACGGGCACGGGTGCCGCGGGGACCAGCGGGGCTTCAGATTCGTCGTCGGGAGTGGGGGTTGTTTGGCCTATCATGTTCGGTCTCGCAACGCACAAATTTTAGACCTCGTTCACGTGCCTGACAACCTGCCCCCTGCTTTCGTCGGATATCCGCGCCTGCCCGGCCACCAGCTGCTGAGCCTGCAGGGCCCGGATGCGGCTGTCTTTGCCCACGCCCAGTTCAGCAGCGATGTCACCGCCCTGCCCCTGCAGCACTGGCAGTGGAGTGCCTGGCTGAGCGCCAAGGGCCGCACCCTGGCGGTGTTCCAGCTGCTTCGGCTGGCCGAAGACCACGTGATGCTGGTGCTGGCTGACGGCGATGCCGATGCGATTGCGTCGCAACTGCAGCGCTTCGTGTTCCGCCGCAAGGTGAAGGTGCAGGTGCGCAGCGATCTGGCGGCGGCTGGCGCGTTCACCGCGCCCGAGGCCGCCAGCGGCGCGGCGATTGCGCAGACCGCAGGCGACGGCTGGGAGCTGGACCTGGGCAGCGATGCCCTGCCGCGCACCCTGCGCGTTGGCAGCGCCGACGCGTTCGCGGCCGGCAATGAAGCCGATGAGGCCGCTTTCGCCCTGGCCTGGCGCCAGGCCGACCTGCGCTACGGCCTGCCGCGGCTGGAAGAAGGCCAGCGCGAAGTGTGGACCCCCCAACAGCTGGGCCTGGACCGCCTGAACGGCTACAGCGTGAAGAAGGGCTGCTATCCCGGCCAGGAAATCGTCGCCCGCACCCACTTCCTCGGCAAGGCCAAGCGTGCGGTGCAGTTGCTGCATACCGCAGCACCGGCACAGGCCGGCGATGGCGTGCAGCAGGATGGCGCGGGGCTGGGCACGATTGCCAGCGTGGCCGGCGACCTGGCACTGGCGGTACTGCCACTGGAGGCCAGCGACGCTGACCTGCAGGTGGGCGATGCCATTGCGCAGCGCGTGCCGTTGCTGGATGGCCTGGCCCGCTGAAGCAGGCGGGGACCTGCACGGGTGGGTGCAGGAATGGTAGTGCCGGCCGCTGGCCGGCAACCATGCAGGGTTGAGGTTGCCGGCCAGCGGCCGGCACTACCCCTTACAGGCGCTCGCCGGTTTCCGCGCTGAAGAAATGCAGGCCCTGCGGGTGGATCGCCACGCGGATCTGCTCGCCCACCTCGGGCAGCGCCTGCGGCGCCACGCGCATGGTCAGCGCGTGCTGGCCACTGCTCAGGTTGACGAAGATCTCGTTACCGACCGGTTCGATGCCTTCAATGCGTGCGACGAACGCATGCGCATCGTCGGCGGCCGCCGGCTGCAGGTGCTCCGGACGCACGCCCACCGCGATCGGCTTCTGCAGCCAGGCCGGATCGATGGTGGCCTGGCCCAGCGGTGCACGCCACTCACCATCGACCACGGTCACGCCACCGGCATCGCCCTGCAGCGTACCGCGCAGCACGTTCATCGCCGGGCTGCCGAGGAAGCCGGCCACGAACAGGTTGGCGGGGCGATCGTACAGCGCCATCGGCGTATCGATCTGCTGGATGACGCCATCCTTCAGCACCACGATGCGCTGGCCCAAGGTCATCGCTTCGACCTGGTCGTGCGTCACGTAGATCATGGTGGTGCCCAGCTTGCGGTGCAGCTGCGCGATCTCGGTACGCACGCTGTGGCGCAGCTTGGCATCCAGGTTGGACAGCGGTTCGTCGAGCAGGAACACCGCCGGCTCGCGCACCAGCGCACGGCCCAGCGCGACACGCTGGCGCTGGCCACCGGACATCGCCTTGGGCAGCTTGTCCATCATCTCGGTCAGGCCCAGCGTCTGCGCCGCCTCGGCGATGCGCTTGTCGATGGTCGCCTTGTCGTGACCGCGCAGCTTCAGGCCAAAGGCCAGGTTCTCGGCCACGGTCATGTGCGGGTACAGCGCATAACTCTGGAACACCATCGCGATGTCGCGATCCTTCGGCGCCACGTCGTTGACCACGCGATCACCGATGGTCAGCGTGCCGCCGCTGATCTCCTCCAGGCCAGCCACCATCCGCAGCAGGGTCGACTTGCCACAGCCGGACGGGCCGACCAGCACCATCAGCTCGCCATCGGCGACCTCGAAGCTGGCGTCCTTCACCGCGACCTGGCCGTTGTCATAGACCTTGCGCACACCCTGCAACTGCACTTTTGCCATATCACCTATCCGGTCCGCCCGAAGCCGGGCTGTCTTTTGGGACTGCCTCGGCCCTCCCGATGGCAGTGATGATTGCGCGCTTGCCGCATGACGGCGAGCACTGCAATCGAATACAGTTGCCCATTCTGCCATGTAAACGTTTTCACGTGGCACTATCCGATGATCGGTGCGCACCGATCTGCGTCGGCGGTTGAACGAAGGTTCCGCCGAGGCAGTGGTTTCGAATGGAACGGTCTTCCGGCCCCCCGGAGAACGCCCCTGACGAACCTCGGACAGGCAGTTGCGCGGATGTCCCCCGAACCCAGCCATGAAGCGATTGACAACGATGTCACCCGGATCTGAAACTCGAGCGATGCACGACACCCTCTTCCTGTTCGGTGCCACAGGTGATCTGGCCCAGCGCTACCTGTTCCCTTCGCTGCTTCGCCTGCTTGGCGACGGCCTGCTGCCGGAGGACTTCCGCATCCGTGCGCTGGCCCTGTCCGGGCATGACACCGAAGCCTTCCATGACATCCTGCGGCCGCGCCTGCAGCAGGCCATGCCGATGGCCACGCAGGACGACATCAGCGCCCTGCTGCGTCGCATCGACTACCGCTCTGTGGACCTGCGCGACGTCGACTCGGTTGCCGCCGCGGTCGCCGACCTCGTGCACCGCAAGTGCGTCAGCTACCTCGCCATCCCGCCGGGCCTGTACATCTCCACCTGCGAAGGCCTGGCCAAGGGCGGCGCCCTCGCCGCGCCGGCACGCCTGATGCTGGAAAAGCCGATCGGCAGCGACAGCGAGAGCGCCGAGGAAATCATCAGCACCATCGGCCAGTGGATCGACGAGGACCGCGTGTTCCGCCTCGACCACTACCTGGGCAAGGCCGCGGTGCAGAACCTGATCGCACTGCGCTTCGGCAACACGCTGCTGGAAGCGGTGTGGAACCGCAACTACATCGAATCGGTGCACATCCTGGTGGCCGAAAGCGAAGGCGTGGATGGCCGCGATGCCTATTACGCCCGCTCCGGCGCGCTGCGCGACATGGTGCAGAGCCACATCCTGCAGCTGCTGTGCATGGTGGCGATGGAACCGCCGGCATCGCTGGAAGCCGATCGCATCCGCGACGAGAAGGTCAAGGTGCTGCGCGCCCTGCGCCCGCTCGATGCCCGGCACGCCGCGCGTGACAGCATCCGTGGCCGCTACACCGCCGGCACCATCAATGGCCAGCCGGCACAGGCCTACCAGCCGCCGGAAGGCAGCGACGTGGAAACCTTCGCCGGTGTCACCGCGCATATCGACAACTGGCGCTGGAGCGGCGTGCCGTTCCACCTGGTCACCGGCAAGCGCCTGCCCGAGCGCACCACCCGCGTGGTGGTCACGCTGAAGCCGGTCACCCACTGGCTGTTCGAGCGCCCGCAGCGCGCGCAGGCCGCACCGAACCGCCTGGTGTTCCAGCTGCAGCCGCAGGAAAACATCGAACTGGGCCTGATGAGCAGCCTGGCAGGCCCGGAATGGGGCGCGCTGGAGCTGCATCCGCTGGAGCTGGAACTGTCGGTGCCGACCGGCCTGCACCGCCGTATCGCTTACGAACGCTTGTTCCTGGATGCCTTCAACGGCAACCACACGCTGTTCGTGCGCGATGACGAAGTGCGTGCGGCCTGGGCCTGGATCGACAGCGTCGCCGACGCCTGGAAGGACGCCAAGCTGCCGCTGGAGCCCTACCCCGCCGGCCAATGGGGCCCGGGCAATGCGGGCGGGTTCCTGCCGCAGGACCTGGACGCGCCCGACAGCGGAGCGTCGGCATGAGTGCCAGCTCGCAGCCAGTGCTGGTCGCCGACATCGGTGGCACCAACGCGCGCTTCGCCCTGGCCGACACCTCGCTGGACGCACCGCTGCAGAAGGACAGCATCCGCGAGTACGCGGTGGCGGAGTTCCCGTCGCTGGGTGATGCCGCGCGCCACCATCTGGAACAGATCGGCGCCACGGCAAGCCGCGGCGTGTTCGCCGTGGCCGGTCGCGTGGATGGTGACGAAGCACGCATCACCAACCATCCGTGGGTAATCTCGCGCAGCCGCACCGCTGCCATGCTCGGGTTCGACGAACTGCACCTGATCAACGACTTCGCCGCACAGGCGATGGCGATTTCGCTGCTGCAGCCCGATGACGTGGTCCAGGTCGGCGGGGCTGCCTGGGTACCGGGCAAGCCCGGCCAGCCACGCAACTACGCGGTGATCGGGCCCGGTACCGGGCTCGGCGTCGGCGGCCTGATCATGCGCCACGGCCGTTGCTATCCGCTGGAAACCGAAGGCGGCCATGTGAGCTTCCCGCCGGGAACCCCGGAAGAGATCCGCATCCTGGAGATCCTGTCCGAGCAGTTCGGCCGCGTCTCCAACGAGCGCCTGATCTGCGGCCCCGGCCTGGTCAACATCCATCGCGCCGTGTGCGAGATGGCCGGCATCGATCCGGGCCAGCTGCAGCCGGTGGACGTGACCGCCCGCGCCCTGCACGGCGATCCGCAGGCGATGCGCACCGTGGATGTGTTCTGCGCCGTGTTCGGCGCCATTGCTGGCGATCTGGTGCTGACCCAGGGCGCCTGGGACGGCGTGTTCCTGACCGGCGGGCTGACCCCGAAGATGCTCGATTCGCTGCAGCACTCCGGTTTCCGCCAGCGCTTCGAGCACAAGGGCCGGTTCTCTTCCATCATGGCGCGCGTGCCCTCGTTGGCGGTGATGCATCCCCACGCCGGACTGCTGGGCGCCGCCGCCTATGCCGCCGACGCCGAACGTGACGCACCTGGAGTTGCCGCATGAGCCCCACCACCTTCCACGACGACCGCATCGAGTTCATCAACCATGGCGATGCCGATGGCTGGATCGAAGCCGTTGCCGCCGAGATGGCGCACACCCTCAACCACGACATCAACGAAGTGGGCCGCGCCCGCATCCTGCTGTCTGGCGGCACTACACCGGCGCCGGTCTACCAGGCGCTGGCCGAGTTGGACGTGCACTGGGACCGGGTGGAAGTGAGCCTGGCCGACGAGCGCTGGCTGTCGCCGCAGGATCGCGACAGCAATGCCTGGCTGGTGCGCGAGCACCTGCTGAAACGCGCCGAGGGTGCGCATTTCGATCCACTGGTGCGGATCGGCAAGCCCCTGCCCGAATGCGTGTACACCGCCAACCTGCAGGCACAGCACAGCCAGCCGCCGAGCCTGGTGGCACTGGGCATGGGCAACGACGGCCACACCGCCTCGCTGTTCCCGGGCTCGAAGGACCTCGCCCGCGCACTGGAAAGCACCCTGCCCTATGCCGCGCTGGATGCCACCGGCTGCCCGGGCGCGAACCAGTGGCCGCTGCGCATCACGCTGACCCCGCATGGGCTGCGCCAATGCCGACAGCGCCTGCTGCTGCTGCGCGGCAAGCAGAAGCTGCAGGTGCTGCGCCAAGCGTTGGACAGCAACGACGCCCAGCAGTATCCGATCCTCAACGCGATCAACCTGGAAGGCGCGCGCCTGCGCGTCCACTGGGCTGATTGATGTCGGCGGCGGCGCCCCGCCGCCGCTTGCCTCTCGCCACCTTGAACGCCGGTAGCCAATGAGCCTCCATCCGCAACTGCAAGCCATCACTGAGCGTGTCATCCGCCGCAGCGCCGCCTCGCGTGCCGCCTACCTGGCCGCGATCGACGCCTCCCTGCGCGAAGGCCCGTTCCGCAGCCGCCTGAGCTGCGGCAACCTCGCCCATGGATTCGCCGCCTGTGGCGGTACCGACAAGAGCCGCCTGCGCGGCGGCGTGACGCCGAACCTGGGCATCATCACCGCCTACAACGACATGCTCTCGGCGCACCAGCCGTTCGAGACCTATCCCGAGCAGATCCGCGAGATCGCCCGCGAGCTGGGTGCCACCGCACAGGTGGCCGGCGGCGTGCCGGCGATGTGCGACGGCGTCACCCAGGGCCGCGGCGGCATGGAACTGTCGCTGTTCTCGCGCGATGTGATCGCCCAGGCCACTGCGATCGGCCTCAGCCATGACATGTTTGATACCACCGTCTACCTCGGCGTGTGCGACAAGATCGTGCCGGGCCTGCTGATCGGCGCGCTGGCCTTCGGCCACCTGCCGGCGGTGTTCGTGCCGGCCGGCCCGATGACCCCGGGCATCCCGAACAAGCAGAAGGCGGAAGTGCGCGAGCGCTATGCCGCCGGCGAAGCCACCCGCGAAGAGCTGCTGGAAGCCGAGTCCGCCTCGTACCACGGCGCCGGCACCTGCACCTTCTACGGCACCGCCAATTCCAACCAGGTGCTGCTGGAAGCGATGGGCGTGCAGCTGCCGGGCGCATCGTTCGTCAATCCGGGCACGCCGCTGCGCGACGCCCTCACCCGCGAAGCCACCGAACGTGCACTGGACATCACCGCGCTCGGCGACGACTTCCGCCCGCTGGGCCGGATCATCGATGAGCGCGCGATCATCAACGCGGTCATCGCGCTGATGGCCACCGGCGGTTCGACCAACCACACCATCCACTGGATCGCAGTGGCGCGTGCCGCCGGCATCGTGCTGACCTGGGACGACTTCGACGAACTGTCGCAGCTGATTCCGCTGCTGGCCCGCGTCTATCCGAACGGCGAGGCCGACGTGAACCGCTTCGCGGCCGCTGGCGGACCGGCCTTCGTGTTCGGCGAGCTGATCAGGGCGGGCCTGATGCACGGTGACCTGGTCAGCGTGGCGCGCGGCGGCATGGCCGACTACGCGCGCGAGCCGCAGCTGCGCGACGGCCAGCTGGTCTACCTGCCGGGCCTGCAACACAGCGCCGATGACGAAGTGGTGCGTGGCGTCGACAACCCGTTCGAGCACCAGGGCGGCCTGCGCCTGCTGCGCGGCAACCTGGGCAAGTCGCTGATCAAGCTGTCGGCGGTGAAGCCGCAGTACCGCACGATCGAAGCACCGGCCGTGGTTGTCGATGCGCCGCAGGTGCTGAACAAGCTGCATGCCGGCGGCCTACTGCCCGAGCACTTCGTGGCGGTGGTGCGTTACCAGGGCCCGCGTGCCAACGGCATGCCGGAACTGCATTCGCTGGCGCCGCTGCTGGGGCTGCTGCAGAACCAGGGCCGGCGCGTGGCACTGGTCACCGACGGCCGCCTGTCCGGCGCCTCGGGCAAGATTCCGGCGGCGATCCATGTGACGCCGGAAGCGGCGCGCGGTGGTCCGCTGGCCAAGGTCCGCGAGGGCGACATGATCCGCCTTGATGGCGAGGCCGGCACGCTGGAAGTGCTGGTGGACGCGGCCGAGTGGGCCGCGCGTCCGCTGGCCCCGAACACGGCGCCTGCCGCGCATGACCTGGGCCGCAACCTGTTCGCGATCAACCGACGCGTGGTGGGGCCGGCCGATCAGGGTGCGATTTCGATTTCGTGCGGGCCGGCGGCGGCCGATGGCGGGCCGTGGGAATACGACGCGGAGTACGAGCTGGGGCACGATGCCGCAGCGGCGGCGGCGCCGCATGAGGCAAAAGACGCCTGAAGCGAAAAGCCGCGGCAGGCTTCCCGGCCTGGGCAGTAGAGCGCCCTGGACAATTCCCGGCGCGTCATTTGCGCTGCGGCCACTGAATCAAGAAGAGCAAAGGCAAGGGCAAAAGCATGGGTATCGAACAACATCAGGTGAAGGCGGCGGAGCTGTTGCGTGCGGCGGGCATCCTGCCGGTGGTGACGATTCATACGCTGGACCAGGCGCGTGCGGTCAGTGCGGCGTTGCTGGAAGGTGGCCTGCCGGCGATCGAGTTGACGCTGCGTACGCCAGTGGCGATGGAAGCATTGGCGATGCTCAAGCGCGAGCTGCCGGACGTGGTGGTGGGCGCCGGCACGGTGCTGACCGTGGAGCAGATGCAGCAGTCGATCGATGCGGGCGCGGACTTCCTGGTGACCCCGGGTACGCCACCGGCGCTGGCCGATGCGCTGGCGGCGGCACCGCTGCCGGTAGTGCCGGGTGCGGCCACGCCGACCGAACTGCTGTCGCTGTATGCGCGCGGCTTCCGCGTGTGCAAGCTGTTCCCTGCCACCGCCGTGGGGGGGCTGGCGATGATCAAGGGTCTGGCCGGCCCGGTTGCCGACCTCAAGCTGTGCCCGACCGGCGGCATCACCGAAAACACCGCCGCCGAGTACCTCGAGCAGAAGAACGTGGTCTGCATCGGCGGTTCGTGGATGGTGCCGGGCAGCTGGATCGCCGACGGTCAGTGGGACAAGGTGCGCGCCAGCGCCGCCGACGCCGCGAAGATCATCAAGCGCGTACGCGGCCACTGAGCCCGACGCAGCTGTGGAGCCGAGCCCATGCTCGGCTCCAGCATCATCGGGGTCAGAGCCCTTTCCCACCGGGAAAGGGATCCGACCCCGGACGACGAGCGCGCACAGCGCGCGACCCGCTCCCGCCTTTCCCTTCTTCTTTCCGCGGTGGACGCGCACGGAACCTGTCCGTGGCCGGGCGGATGGGATGTGCAGGGGCGTGAGCCGCATGGATGCGGCGACCGAGCTTACATGGACGTACTTGCAGCGCCCCCTGCACAGCCCATCCGCCCGGCCAACCACCACAATCCAACCGCACTACCACCGAGAGGGGCTCAGCCGTTGGCCGAATCCCTTACAGCGGCCGTGCCGGATCCACCAGCCCGTACTGGCTGGCCATGCGCGCCAGCGCGATGTTGTCGTGGATCCCCATCTTCTCGAACAGCCGCGCCTTGTGCGTGTTCACTGTCTTCGCGCTCAGGCTCAGGCGCCGCGCGATGTCTTCCTGGCGCAGGCCCTGGGTCAGCAGCAACGCCACTTCCAGCTCGCGCGGCGACAGGCTGTCAAATGGAGAGCCGTTGCCTTCAACGGTCGACAAGGCCAGGTTCTGCGCGATGCTGGTGCCCAGGTAGCGACGGCCCATGGCCACATCGCGTACCGCACGCAGCAGCTCCTGTGCATCGCAGCCCTTGCCGATGTAGCCCGCAGCCCCGGCTTCCAGCAAACGCTTCGGCAGCGGCCCGTCTTCCAGCACCGACACGATCACCACGCGGGTGTTGCGATGGCTGCGGACGATGCGCTCGGTCACCTCCATGCCACTCACGCCGGGCAGGTGCAGGTCGCACAGCACCACGTCCGGCAGCAGCTGGCGGACGTCGCGCAGCGCATCTTCGCCGGTCTCGGCTTCGCCCACCACCTCGATGTCGGTCTCCCCCGACAGGATCATCTTCATCCCGGTGCGGACCAGTGCGTGGTCATCCACCAGGTAGACTCGAATCGTCATTCACGTACCTCTTCGAATGCGGCCATTGCAGGTCAAGCTAGGCAGGGCGCCGATACCCCTGCAAGCGCGTTCGAGATGCGACCCGGGCATTCTGCCTTGCGCATCACAGTACCGCGCGTTGTGCTTGCCCCCTGTCTTGCAGAACCTGCTGCAACGAAACAACTGATCTATTACGTAGACGCCCCGGAGGGGCCATCCACGTCAATCCCCCTGTGATGATGCTTCGCTGGCCGTCGCTGGCGGCGAATACTGACGTCGCCAAGGATGCCGGCGACTGAACATGACCAGATAGCACCCTACCACCCAAACCAGCGCGGCACACCATCCGGCCAGGATATCGGAGGGGTAATGCACGCCCAGATAGACCCGGGAGACGCTGACCAGCAGGCTGAACGCGGGCGCCAGCAGCAGCACCGGCCAGCGCCAGCGGGTGTTCCAGGCCAGCAGCACCAGGGTCACGGCCAGGGTCATCGAGCCCATCGCGTGGCCGCTGGGAAAGCTGAACGTCGATTCCGGCGCGATCGATTCCCACAGGCTGGGGCGCTGGCGCTGGAAGAAATGCTTGCTGCCCATGTTCAGCAGCGCCGAGCCGACGAAGCTGACCGCTACGAACGTGGCCTCACGCCAACGCCGGTAGCCCAGCAGCACGCCGATGATCAGCACGTCGGCGGGAATCAGGAACCATTCGTAGCCCAGCCTGGAAATGAGCACGAAGAAGCGGTCCAGCAGCGGTGAGTGCAGGCCATGCATCTGCCACAGCAGCGGCGCATCGAAATGGAACGATTCAAATTCGTGCACTTCGTCGGCCAGCGCGACGAAACCCGCCAACGGCAGCAGCACGCCACCGAACAGCAGCACCAGGCGCCAGGCATTGTGCGCCATCCAGTGGCGGAAACCGGAGGCGGACTCCGGCGCAGCGAGGATCGCAGGCTTATCCGGCGCTTCGGACATATTTGTGTTCGACGTAATCGTCGATCAGGGCGACGAACTCCTGGGCGATGTTCTCGCCACGCAGGGTCACCTTCTTCTCGCCATCGACGAACACGGGCGCGGCCGGGGTTTCACCGGTGCCCGGCAGGGAAATACCGATGTTGGCGTGCCGCGACTCACCCGGCCCATTGACGATGCAGCCCATCACCGCCAGGGTCATGTTCTCCGCACCCGGATGGTGGATCTTCCACAGCGGCATCTTCTCGCGCACGTGGTTCTGCACCACCTTGGCCAGTTCCTGGAAGAACTCGGAGGTGGTGCGGCCGCAGCCCGGACAAGCCGTGACCAGCGGCGTGAAGGCACGCTGGCCGGTGGTCTGCAGCAGTTCCTGGGCGACGATCACTTCCTGCGTGCGCGACTGGCCCGGTTCCGGGGTCAGCGAGATGCGGATGGTGTCACCGATGCCTTCCTGCAGCAGCACGCCCAACGCCGCCGACGAGGCGACGATGCCCTTGCTGCCGATACCGGCCTCGGTCAGGCCCAGGTGCAGGGCAAAATCGGAGCGCTGGGCCAGGTCGCGGTACACCGCGATCAGCTCCTGCACGCCACTGACCTTGGCCGACAGCACGATGCGATCGCGCGGCAGGCCGAGCTCCACCGCCTGCTCGGCCGAATCCAGCGCCGAACGGATCAGCGCCTCGCGCAGCACGCGACCGGCATCCCAGGGCTGCTCGCGCAGGTTGTTCTCGTCCATCAACTTCGCCGCCAGGGCCTGGTCCAGCGAGCCCCAGTTGGCACCGATGCGCACCGGCTTGTTGTAGCGGATCGCGAACTCGATCAACTGAGCGAACTGCAGATCCTTCTTCTTGCCGAAGCCGACGTTGCCCGGATTGATGCGGTACTTGGCCAGCGCTTCGGCACATGCCGGCTCGGCGGTCAGCAGCTGGTGGCCGTTGTAGTGGAAATCACCGATCAGCGGCACGTCGATGCCCATCATCGCCAGCTTGTCGACGATGCGCGGGATCGCCGCAGCGGCTTCCACGGTATTGACGGTCAAACGCACCATTTCCGAACCGGCCCGCCACAGCTCGGCCACCTGCTTCACGCTGGAGGCCACGTCGGACGTGTCGGTGTTGGTCATCGACTGCACCACGACCGGCTTGCCTCCGCCTACGGTGACCCCGCCGATCTGCACGGCATGGGTCTGGCGGCGGGGCCAGGAGGTGGCATCGGAGGGAGGAGTCGGGCGGGTGACGGCGTCGTGCATGGGCGCATTCTACCGCCCGCCCCCGCATTCCGGGTGACTCGCATTCAGCCGGTGGCACGGCTGCGGCCGATTGTCGCAGGCACAGCCGCCCGTGAACGCATACGATGAGCGTGAATGACCGGTCCCGACGCCCCGTTTCTCCGTACCCTGTGCAGCCTGCGCTGGCTTGCCGTAGGCGGCCAGGCCGCCACCATCCTGGTTGCCACCTGGGTGCTGGGCCTGCCGTTGCCGCAGCTGCCGCTATGGGCCGGCGTGGCGGTGCTGGCCCTGTTCAACATCTATACCCAGTTGCGTCCGGACGCGGCTGACACCGCACCGCTGACCGCGTTCGGCCACATCCTGGTGGACGTGATCATCCTGACCTGGATGGTCGGCTGGAGCGGCGGCATGGCCAACCCGTTCAGCTCGCTGTTCCTGATCCTGATCGCGCTGGCCGCGTTCGCCCTGCCCCTGCGCTGGGCATTGGCGGTCGCACTGGCCTGCCTGCTCGGCTACGCCGCCAGCGGCATCTTCGGCCAGCCATTGCCGGACGGTTATTTCCGCGCGCAGGACCTGAATCGCTGGGGCGTGGTCGCCAACTTCCTGATCTCCGCCGCGGTGGTACTGGCCTTCTCCACCCGGCTGGCGCTGGCCCTGCGGGAGCGCGAACTGGAACTGTCGGCACTGCGCGAGCGCTTCGCCCGCAACGAGGGCATCGTCGCGCTGGCCACCCATGCCGCCTCGGTGGCGCATGAACTGAACACGCCGCTGGCGACCATGACCCTGCTGGCCGACGATGTGGCCGAGCGCAGCGAAGAGCCGGAAGTGCGCGAGGACATGGAAACCCTGCGCGAGCTGCTGGTGCAGTGCCGGGAGCGCGTGCTGGCGCTGGCTGCTCCGGCCTCGGCCGACGCACCGGGCCGCAGCCATTCCAGCGCACAGCAGGTGCTTGAGCAATGGCGCCTGGTGCGGCCGACCATCGACCTGCACCGCAACGATGATGCGCCGCTGCGGCTGCCGCTGGACCCGGGCGTAGGCCATCTGCTGATGGTCCTGCTCAACAACGCCGCCGATGCCGGCGAGAAAGCCGGCCGGCCACGCGTGGACCTGGACCTGCGCATCGAAGGCGACGACCTGATCGGCGAAGTCCGCGACTACGGCCATGGCTTCGACGCCCGTGCCGCCGTGCTGCCGGGCAAGCTGTTCGGCAGCAGCAAGAGCGAGGGCATGGGCGTCGGCCTGGCCCTGTCCCATGCCACCATCGAACGCCTCGACGGCGAGATGTGGATGCGCCCGGCCCAGGGGGCCGGCAGCCGCGTCGGCTTCCGCCTGCCGCTGGCCCCACGCGAGGACACCCCATGACCCTTCACCATTCCACCCTGGGCCTGCTGGTCGACGACGACGAGCTGTACCTGCGTACCCTGCAACGCAGCCTGGCCCGCAAGGGGCTTGAAACGCAGACCGCACAGGATGCCGCCAGTGCGCTGGCGCTGGCCCGGCAGCATCCACCGGCCTTCGCGCTGATCGACCTGAAGCTGGGCAGCGATTCCGGCCTGGCACTGATCCAGCCGCTGCGCGCGCTGCGCGCGGACATGCGGATCCTGCTGGTGACCGGCTACGCCAGCATCGCCACCGCGGTGGAGGCGATCAAGCTGGGTGCGGATGATTACCTGCCGAAGCCGGCCACGGTGCCGATGATCCTGCGCGCCCTCGGCGAGGAAGACGACGGCCCGGCCGACGATGGCGAAATGGAAGTGCCCGATGCGATGACGCCGATCAGCCGCCTGCAGTGGGAACACATCCAGCAGGCGATGCACGAGACCGGCGGCAACGTGTCAGCGGCCGCGCGCCTTCTCGGCATGCACCGGCGCTCGCTGCAGCGCAAACTGGCCAAGCGGCCAAGCCCGGAGCGCGACCCGAGCCGGTGACGCGGTAGTGCCGGCCGGTGGCCGGCAACCCATCCGCTGCGGTAGTGCCGGCCGCTGGCCGGCAACCTCATGAACGATTGAAGCATCACCTGGATGCCGGCCAGCGGCCGGCACTACCAGAGCATCAGCGCTTCAGCTGCGCCAGGATCTCGCGGGTCATCGGATCGGCAACCGCCACATCCTCGCCCTGCAGCGCCGGCAGCAGGCCACTGGCCAGTTGCTTGCCGAGCTCGACACCGAACTGGTCGAACGCGTTGATGTTCCAGATCACCGACTGCACGTACACGGCGTGTTCGTACATGGCGATCAGCGCACCCAGTGCCTGCGGGGTCAGCGCGTCGAGCAGGATCAGCGTACTCGGCCGCCCGCCCGGGTAATCACGGTGCGGATCGTCGCTGCTCTGGCCATTGGCCAGCGCCTCGGTCTGTGCCAACAGGTTGGCCAGCAGGGCCTGGTGATTGATCGTGTAGGGATCATCGTTGTGCACACAGCCGATGAAGTCGGCCGGAACGACGCTGGTGCCCTGGTGCAGCGCCTGGAAGAAGCTGTGCTGCACATCGGTGCCTGCCCCACCCCACCACACCGGCACGGTGTCGGTGGTGACCGGCGCACCATCACGCTGCACGCGCTTGCCCAGGCTTTCCATCACCAGCTGCTGCAGGTAGGCCGGCAGCAGCGCCAGACGCTGGTCGTAGGTCATCACCGCATGCGTGGCATGGCCCAGCAGGTTGCGGTTCCAGATGTCGGTCAGGCCATGCAGCACCGGCAGGTTGCGCTCCAGCGGTGCATCCAGCGCATGCGCATCCATCTGTGCGGCGCCTTCCAGCAGCTGCTCAAAGCGCTCGAAGCCGATCGCCAACGCGATCGGGAAACCGACCGCCGACCACAGCGAATAGCGGCCACCCACCCAGTCCCACATCGGCAGTACGCGATCGGCGGCGATCGCGAAGGCCTTGGCGGCGCGATCCGGATTGGCGCTGACTGCATACAGGCGCTCGCTGCCGCCCAGCCAGTCGTGCAGGATCTGGCCGTTGAGCAGCGTTTCCTGCGTACCGAAGGTCTTGGAGATGAGGATGCCGGCGGTCTTGGCCGGATCCAGCGTGGCCAGCGTGCGCTGCATGGCGGCGCCGTCCACGTTCGAGACGAAATGCACGCGCAGGCGCGCACCGCTGACCGGACGCAGCGCGTCGGCGACCAGGCGCGGGCCAAGGTCGGAACCACCGATGCCGACGCTGACCACATCGGTCACGCCACTGTCTTCCAGCGCGCGCACCAGCACGCCCATGCGCTGGCGGATCGCGCGCGCGGTGGCATAGGCCTCGGCCGCCACCGGCGCATCGACCACATCGCCGCGCAGCGCGGTATGCAGCGCGGCGCGCCCTTCGGTCAGGTTGACCTGTTCGCCGCGGAACAGGCGCGTGATGGCACCACCGACATCACGCTCGGCAGCCAGCGCCAACAGCGCCTGCAACGCCGCGGCATCGTATTTCTGCCGGGCGAAATTGACGTACAACGGACCGACCCGCAGCGCCAGCTCCTGTACACGGCCGGGTTCGGCGGCGAGCAGGCTGGGAATGCTTGCGCCCTTCAGGCGCTGGGCGTGGGAATGCAGCGAGTCGAATCCGTTGTTCGTTGTCATGCGGCCTGGGTCGGGATCGTGTCGTTGGTGTGGGTGATCTGGTTGTTGCCATCAACGTACACCAGCTTCGGCCTGAAGCTGTCAGCTTCCTGCTCGGTCATGCTGGCGAACGCGGCGATGATGATGATGTCACCGACCTGCACGTGGCGCGCGGCGCCACCGTTGAGCGAGACAACGCCGCTGCCGGCTTCGGCGCGGATGGCATAGGTCGAGAAACGCGCACCATTGGTCACGTCCCAGATGTGCACCTGCTCGAACTCGCGGATGCCGGTGGCAGCCAGCAGGTTGTCATCGATGGCGATCGAGCCTTCGTAGTTCAGCTCGGAATGGGTGACGGTGGCGCGATGGATCTTGGTCTTGAGCAGGGACAGGTGCATGGGGGCGCTGCAACGGCAAAGGAAAGAGCGGATTCTAGCACCCGCGCAGCGCGGGGCATCACGGCCGGCAACCTGTTCAGGTAGGCGGTGAAACCGGGGTCAGAACCCTTTTCCCCTGGAAAAGGGATCTGACCCCATGCATCGCGCGGCGCCGCCGGAACTCAGAACTCCAGGTTGTCGATCAACCGGGTGGTTCCCAGGCGCGCGGCAATCAGCGCCACGCGGCCACCGCCGTCGAAGGTCGGCTCGGCCAGCTCCGGGGTGCGCAGCACCGCGTAGTCGACCTGGAACCCGGCTGCCTGCAATGCGGCCGTGGCGTCGGCTTCGATGCGATCACGTGCCTGCCCCGCCACGTAGCCCTCGCGCATGCCCAGCAGGGTGCGGTGGATGGTGGTCGCGACCGGGCGCTGTTCGTCGCTCAGGTACTGGTTGCGCGAACTCTTGGCCAGGCCATCCTCGTCGCGCACGATCTCAGCACCGACGATCTGGATCGGGAACGACAGCTCGGCCACCATCTGCCTGATCACGGCAAGCTGCTGGTAGTCCTTGCGGCCGAACACGGCCACGTCCGGCTGCACCTGCAGGAACAGGCGCGCCACCACCGTGCAGACGCCATCGAAGTGCCCCGGGCGGCTGGCGCCCTCCAGCACTTCACTGACACCCGGCGCGTGCATGCGCGTGGTCCTGTCCACGCCCAGCGGATACATCGTCTCCACGCTGGGCAGCCACACGGCATCGCAGCCGACCTGCTCCAGCCCGGCCACGTCGGCCTCGGGCGTGCGCGGGTAGCGACTGAAATCCTCGTTGGGGCCGAACTGGGTCGGATTGACGAAGATGCTCGCCACCACCTTGTCGGCGTACTGGCGGGCCAGGGTCACCAGCGAATGGTGCCCCCCATGCAGGTTGCCCATGGTCGGCACCAGCGCCACGCGCAGGCCCTCACGCTTCCACTGGGCGATCTGCTCGCGCAACGCGCCGAGCTCGTTGAAGGTCTGGATCATTGGGCGTAGGCGTGCTGTTCGTCGGGGAAGCTGCCGTCGCGCACCGCGTCGGCAAAGGCGCGGGTGGCACCGGCCACCGAGCCACCTTCGGCAAGGAAATCCTTGACGAACTTGGGACGGCGATGGCCACTGTCCAGGCCGAGGAAATCGTGCAGCACCAGCACCTGGCCATCGCACTGCGGGCCCGCGCCAATGCCGATGGTCGGCACATCCACCGCAGCGGTCACTTCGGCAGCGACCGGAGTCGGCACGCATTCAAGCACCATGATGCTGGCGCCTGCGGCGGCCACGGCCCTGGCGTCCTCCACCAGCTGGCGCGCAGCATCGCCGCGGCCCTGGATCTTGAAGCCGCCCAGTCGCAGCACCGACTGCGGGGTCAGGCCGAGGTGCGCGCAGACCGGAATCTCGCGCTCGACCAGGTAGCGGATGATGTCGACCTTGAAGCCGGCACCTTCGATCTTGACCATCTCGGCACCGGCCTGCAGCAGCTGCAGCGAGGCATCCAGCGCGCGTTCCGGGGTGGCATCGGCGCCGAACGGCAGGTCGGCCACCAGCAGCGCACGCTGCAGCACGCGGGCCACGGCCCGGGTGTGGTAGACCATGTCGGCCACGGTCACCGGCAGGGTCGAATCATGACCCTGCACGACCATGCCCAGCGAATCGCCGATCAGGATCAGGTCGACGCCGTTGGCATCGAAGGTGCGGGCGAAGCCGGCGTCGTAGGCGGTCAACATGACCAGCTTCTGGCCATTGCGCTTGGCCTCGGCCAGGGCGGGAACGGTCCAGGGCTTGCTGTCTGCGTGGGTGCTCATGTGCTGATAACCGGGGGAGATAACCCGGGCATTATCACCCTATCGGCGCGATCCCGCAGGCATCGACCCGCATCACTGCATCCTGCACGCGTCCATGGCCAGGAATTGTAAGTTCCGGCGCGATTTCGGCCAGCGGCACCAGCACGAAGGCACGCTCGTGCAGGTACGGATGCGGCACCTTCAGCCCAGGCTGGTCGAGCGCTTGCGCGCCATACAGCAGCAGGTCCAGGTCCAGCGCGCGCGGGCCCCAGTGCACTGCCGGATCACGCGTGCGACCGAAGCGCTGCTCCAGCGCCAGCATGGCCTGCAGCAGCTCATCGGCCGGCAAGGTGGTTTCGACCGAGGCCACCGCATTGACGAACGGCGGCTGGTCTTCATTGCCCCAGGCCGGCGTTGCGTAAAGCCGCGAGGCCTGGCGCAGCCGGGTCCCGGGCAGGCCGTCCAGCGAGGCAATCGCCGCGCCGACGGTGGCGGCCGCGTCGCCGAGGTTGGCGCCGAGGCCGATCCAGGCGAGGGTCATCGCTTACTCGCCCGCTGCACCGGCCGCGGCACCCGGACGACGGCGGCGACGGCGGCGCTTGCGCGGCGCTCCGCTCTCGTCATCGCCATCTTCGCTGTGCATCGCATCCAGCGACGACTCCAGCTCACGACCGGACTGCGCCTGCGCTTCGCGCCAGAACTCGACATCGGCGGCGTGCTCGGACGACGCCACCTGGCGCAGGCTGAGGAAATCGAACGCGGCACGGAAGCGCGGATGGGTCAGGGTGCGGAACACGCGCTTGCGCTGGCGCGAGCTGAAGCGCGACTGCAGCAGCCAGATTTCCTGCATCGGCAGCGAGAAGCGGCGCGGCAGCGCGATGGTGCTCAACTGCTGCACGGTGACGCGGTCGGCGGCGCGGCGCTGCGCCTCTTCCGGTGCCACGCCCTGCTTGAGCAGGGTCGCCTGTGCACGGCAGAACGCCGGCCACAGCAGCAGCGCGAACAGGAACGCCGGCGAGACCGGTTCGTCGTTGGCCACCCGCGCATCGGTATTGGCCAGGCCCTCGACCAGCATGCGGCGCAGCGCGCCGGTGCGGTTGGCTTTCAGCGCCTTGGCGCTTTCCGGGAACAGCACGTCGAGCAGGCCGTAACGCTCAAGGCCTTCGAAGCTGGCCACGCCGTGTCCGGACAGGAACAGCTTGAGCACTTCCTCGAACAGGCGCGCTGGCGCGGCTTCGTTGAGCAGGCCGGCCAGGTGCGGGATCGGCGCGGCAGTACCCTCTTCGATCTGGAAGCCGAGCTTGGCCGCCAGGCGCACCGCTCGCAGCATGCGTACCGGGTCTTCCTGGTAGCGCTGCACCGGGTCGCCGATCAGCTTCATCAGGCGCGCCTGCACGTCCTCGAAACCACCGGTGTAGTCGCGCACCGAGAAGTCCTCGATGGCGTAGTACAGGGCGTTGCAGGTGAAGTCGCGGCGGATGGCGTCGTCTTCGATGGTGCCGTACACGTTGTCGCGCACGAGCATGCCGTTTTCCATCTCGCGGTCGCCGCTGCCGTCATCGCTGTTGGCACGGAAGGTGGCGACTTCGATGATTTCGCGACCGAACACTACGTGGGCGAGGCGGAACCGGCGGCCGATCAGGCGGCAGTTGCGGAACAGCTGCTTGACCTGCTCGGGCGTGGCGTCGGTGGCCACGTCGAAATCCTTGGGTTGGCCATTGACCAGCAGATCGCGCACCGCGCCGCCGACAAGGTAGGCGCCGAAGCCGGCATCGCGCAGGCGGTAAAGCACGCGCAGGGCGTTCGGGCTGATGTCCTTGCGGGAGATCGTGTGCTGGTCGCGCGGGATGACGCGCAGGCTGAACGGTGATGTAGCAGAGGAAATGATGTTGGCGCTTCCGGTTGAAGTTTCGGGATTGCCCAATGGCATCGAGGTGCATATACTAGCGCTCCTGCCTCGGCAGCGACACAGTTACGCTCCCTTCGTCTAGTGGTTAGGACGTGGCCCTCTCAAGGCTAAAACAGGGGTTCGAGTCCCCTAGGGAGCGCCAGTCGCCGCAGCAGGAACCGAAAAAGCCCGCCTTGTGCGGGCTTTTCTGTTTTCCGGGATTGCAGTGATTGCGGTCGGGTTGGTCGCTTTGGCGCCTCCCTGCAATCGGCTCGAGCCGGTGGGGTCACCCAGGGCAGGACACGCCGTGAACCCATCCATGGGGGCTCGATGGCGCCATCCTTGGCGCCAACGGTCCTGCCCTGGGTGACCCCACCGACTCTGGACGGTTTCCCGCCAGCTGCGGCAACAACCGACCAGCGCTTCGCCGCATCCGCACGCACCATGAAACTGTCAGGAGGGGGCCAGATCAGCCTGCCCCCTCACACTCTGGACAAGCAGGCGCCAACGGAACGCAACCGAAGCCAGTCGCCGTCAGCCTTCCATCTGCTCCAGCTCCTTGCCCTTGGTCTCGCGTACGTAGCGGACCACGAAGACGATCGAGAGGATCGCCGCGACCGCGTAGATGCCATAGGCGCCGGCCAGGCCGATGCCGGCCAGCAGCATCGGGAAGGTCACGGTGATCGCGAAGTTCGAGGTCCATTGCGCCGCACCCGCCACCGCCAGCGCCGGGCCGCGGATCTGGTTGGGGAACATCTCGCCCAGCATCACCCACATCACCGGGCCCCAGGACATGTTGAAGAACACCACGTAGACGTTGGCGGCGACCAGCGCCAGCCGTCCCATGCCATCGGACAGCTGCAGGCGCCCGCCGGCCAGGCTGCCGCTGGCAAACGCCACCACCATCAGCACCAGCGCCACCGACATGCCGACCGAGCCGACCCACAGCAGCGGCTTGCGCCCGATGCGGTCGATCAGCAGCACGGTGAGCAGGCAGGCGCCGATGCTCAGCGCGCCGGACAGCACATTGATCAGCAGTGCGTCGCTTTCAGAGAAACCCACCGCCTGCCACAGCACCGCGCCGTAGTAGAACACCACGTTGATGCCGACCAGCTGCTGGAACATGGCCAGGCCGATGCCCACCCAGAGGATCGGGCGCAGCCTGCCGGTAGCCCTGCTGCGCAGGTCGCCGAAGCGCGGCTTGTGCTGGTCCTGTGCCAGGCTGGCTTCGATCTCGGCCTGCTTGGCCCGGGCAGCGGCCTCGCCGTACAGTCGCGACAACACCGCCCTCGCCTGCCCCTGGCGGCCCTTCAGCACCAGGAAGCGCGGGCTTTCCGGAATCACCAGCAGCAACAGCAGGAACAGCGCGGAGGGCAGCGCCTGCATCCAGAACATCCAGCGCCACGCCTCATGGCCCAGCCACAGCGGCTCGGTCGAGGCGCCGGCGGCGCGGGCCAGCAGGTAATTGCTGAGGAAAGCCGCGAACAAACCGCAGATGATGGCCATCTGCTGCACCGTGGCCAGCCGACCGCGATAGCGCGCTGAGGCGACTTCGGCGATGTAGGCCGGTGACATCACGCTGGCCGCCCCCACCGCAAAGCCGCCCAGCACGCGGGCCGCGATGAACAGCCAGGACGCGTGGGCCGCCCCGGCGCCCAGCGCCGAGACCAGGAACATCAGCGCGGACACGATCAGGACACCACGGCGCCCCAGGCGGTCGCCCAACCAACCGGCCAGGAAGGCACCGATCGCGCAGCCCAGCAGCATCGAGGCAACTTCGAAACCCAGCGCCGCCTCGCTGGAGTTGAAGGCCTGGCGCAGGCCATCGACCGTGCCGTTGATGACACCACTGTCGAAGCCGAACAGGAAGCCACCAAGCGTGGCCACGCAACTGATCAGGACGATGAACGCCGTGTTTTCACCACCGTGGGAGGCGGTGCGGGACGGGGCCTGGGACATGGACGATCCTGCTGGGAAGGGAGCCCGGCCACCAGGACCGGTTGTCGCGCAGCCTCGCACACGCCCTGCCGTGCCGCCAATGGCCGCGCCTGCCAGACGCCCGTTTTCCGTCCCATCCCGACACCGGGGGCCAACCTGTTCTAGAATTGGCGGGTTCAGGAATCGATCCACCCCCAGCCCATGCCCTTTGTCGTCACCGAAAACTGCATCAAGTGCAAACACACCGATTGCGTGGAAGTGTGCCCCGTGGATTGCTTCCACGAAGGCCCGAACTTCCTGGTGATCGACCCGGATGAGTGCATCGACTGCACCCTCTGCGAGCCGGAGTGCCCGGTCAACGCGATTTTCCCCGAGGACGACGTCCCCGCCGGCCAGGAAGGCTTCGTTGCCCTCAACGCCGAGCTGGCGAAGGAGTGGCCGGTGCTGACCGTGCGCAAGGACCCGCCCGCCGACGCCGGCGAATGGGACGGCAAGCCGGACAAGCTGAAGCTGCTGGAGCGCTGAGAAGCGCCCGCGGCGGCAACAGAAAAGGGCGCCCATGGCGCCCTTTTCTGTTCTCGGTAGGTGCCAACCTTGGTTGGCACAAAAGCGCCGACCAAGGTCGGCCTCTACCAAGGGACGTCTTCCGGTAGGTGCCAACCTTGGTTGGCACGGAAGCGCCGACCAAGGTCGGCCTCCACCAGGGCGGCCCTTACTGAGCCAGCTTCGCCTTCAGCGCGGCGATCAGCTTCACCGGCGCTTCGGCGGTGGCCGGCAGGCCACGCGGGTCGACCGCGGAGATGTAGGCACCTGCATCAACCGCCACCACGCGGATCAGGAAGTTGCTGCCTTCGTAGGCCACGTCGTACGAGCCCAGCAGCTGCGCGCGGCTGGCAATGGTCACGCCTTCCACGCCTTCCAGTGCGGTACCGACCTTGGCGAAGGCTTCATCCTTGCCACCGGCAATGGTGAAACCGGTGTTGCCCACCGCCGGGGCTGCGGCGACCGGCGCCGCCGGCTTGGTGGCCGAGGCCAGTGTCGGCACCTTGTTGTCGGTGGTGGCGTTGGGCAGGTTCAGGTCCGGCGGTACTTCCAGCGGGCGCATTTCCGGGGCCAGGGCGTAGTCGCCCTTGACGCCACGCTTGAAGCAGCCGGTGGTGCCGGCCGCAACAGCTACAGCAAGCAGGGCGTAGGACAGCACGCGGACAGTGGAAACGGATTGACGCATGTGAATCTCCTGGGTCAGACCAAGACGGAAGGTCAGTGGCTGGAAAGGGCTTCGAGGGCGGCGATGTCGCCGGCAAGGTGGTCGGCCGCGGGATGATGTGCTGCCGACAGCGGCAGCAGCGGCAGGCGCAGGTCATGGCCGATGCCGATGCGGCGCAGCAGCGCCTTGACCGGGATCGGGTTGGGTTCGACGCCACAGAAATCATGGAAGGGATGCAGGCGCGCGTCCCACGACTCGGTGGCTTCGTGGTCGTGCGCGGCAGCCAGCTCGCACATCCGGCGATACGCGCCCGGAAGCACGTTGGAACCGACCGAGATCAGGCCATCGATGCCGGCCCGGATCGAACGCGCGGCGGTGCCGTCGTCGCCACTGAGCACGGCGAACTTCGGGCTGCGCAGCGCCAGCAGCGCCTGCACCCGGCCGGTGTCACCCACCGCTTCCTTGATGCCGACGATATTGGGGTGGCTGGCCAGTTCGGCCACGGTCTCCGGCTGCATGTCGCAGCCGGTACGGCCGGGCACGTTGTACAGCACGACCGGCAGCCCGCCCTGGTCGGCCACCGCGCGATAGTGCGCGATCAGGCCAGCCTGGGTCGGCCGCACGTACGGCGGGGTGACCACCAGTGCGTGGCTGGCGCCAAGGGCGGCGGCACGGCGGGTCTGTTCGATGGTCTTGGCGGTGCCCGACAGGCCGGTGCCGGCCATGACCGGGATGCGGCCGCCGATGCGTTCGACGGCGCTGGCCAGCAGCTGGTCGTACTCGGCATCGGTCAGGGTCGCCGCTTCGCCGGTCGAGCCAGCCACGACAACGCCATGGACGCCACCCTCCAGTTGCAGGTGCAGCAGGCGCTGCCAACCATCGGGATCGAGGGCGCCGTCGGCCCGGAACGGGGTCGCCAGCGCGGTGATGAGGCCGGAAAGGGACAAGGACGTGCTGCTCTTGGCTGGGAAGGGAAACGCCCGCCACGAAAGGCTGGGGGCGGCCTGAATGTTACTTGCGGCGCGAAAGCACGGGCAAGTATGCTGGACACCGGTGGATCCCCGCCTCTGGCGGGCATTCAGACTCACGCATGCATTACCCGGAATCGCCTTGACCGACACCACCCCGCGCCCCGCGCCGAGCGAAAACCACCTCCTGATCAACGCCTATACGACGCATCCGGAGTCCCCCCTGCTGTCCGTCACCCGCCGCATCGCCGACAGCGGCTGCAACCTGGTGGACGCACGCCTGGCCACGGTCGGCCGCGATGTCTCGGTCACCGCCCTGGCCACCGGCTCCTGGGACTCGGTGGCCAAGCTCGAGGCGATGCTGACCCGGCTGGAGCGCGAGGAGGGCCTGAAGCTGGTCTGGTACCGCACCGCCGCCAAGCAGGCGCAGTCCAACCTGCTGCCGTACATCGTCGAAGTGATCGCCGCCGACAAGCCGGGCATCCTGTTCCAGCTGGCCGACTTCTTCGACCGCCAGGGCATCACCATCGAGAACCTGCAGAGCACGCGCTACCGCGCCATGCAGACCGGTGCGGAAATGTTCAGTGCACAGGTCACCATCGGCGTGCCGGCCAACATGCACATCGCCGCGCTGCGCGACGATTTCCTTGAGTTCTGCGACCACCTGAACCTGGACGCGATCATGGACCCGATGAAGTTCTGAATGAATTCCTGATTTTTCGCGCGCCTCTCACGGGCGCGTGGCGTTTCATGCAATTGTCTTGGAAAGAACCCAGGCTCGACAGAAGGACCTCATGAACAACGGCGATACCCTGGACAGCACCACCCTCTCCCTGCCGCTGGCGCTGTCCGGTGGCGACCAGGCCACCCTCGGCGACTATACCGGCCAGTGGCTGGTGCTGTACTTCTACCCCAAGGACAGCACTCCCGGCTGCACCACCGAAGGTATCGACTTCAACGCGCTGCTGCCGAAGTTCAAGAAGGCCGGCGCGGTCGTGCTGGGCGTCTCGCGCGATTCGGTGAAGTCGCACGACAATTTCTGTGCCAGGCAGGGCTTCGGCTTCCCCCTGGTCAGCGATGGCGACGAAGCGCTGTGCAGCGCCTTCGACGTGATCAAGATGAAGAACATGTACGGCAAGCAGGTACGTGGCATCGAACGCAGCACCTTCCTGATTTCCCCCGACAGCCGCATCGTGCAGTCTTGGCGCAAGGTCAAGGTCGCCGGCCATGCCGATGCCGTTCTCGCCGAACTGAAGGCCTCCCAGTCCAAGTGAGTCCCACTGCCTACTGTGTCTGCCATCACCCTGCCCGGCAGCAGGCCGTGGTGGTTTTTCCCTGTCCGTAACCAGGAATCGACGATGACCCGAGGCAAGCGCATCTACGTGCTGGATACCAACGTGCTGATGCACGATCCGACCGCGCTGTTCAAATTCGAGGAGCACGACGTTTACCTGCCCATGCAGGTGATCGAGGAGCTGGACAACGGCAAGAAGGGCACCTCCGAAGCGAGCCGCAACGCCCGCCAGGTGAGCCGCTTCCTCAACGAGCTGGTGCAGGCCTCCGGCCTGGACAACCTGGCCGACGGCATTCCGCTGCAGCGCCCGAATGGGCTGCAGCTGCGCGGCAAGCAGAGCGCCGGCAAGCTGCGCTTCCAGACCAGCCATTTCGACGCTGGCAAGAGCTTCGGCAAGGTGATCCCGGACAACGCCATCCTCGGCGCGATCCTGGCCCTGAAGGAAGAAACCCCCGACCTGCCGGTGGTGTTCGTCTCCAAGGACATCAACCTGCGGATCAAGGCCGCCATCGCCGGCATCGTGTCCGAGGACTACGAGAACGACCGCGCGCTGGACGATTTCAGCCTGCTCTACACCGGCGCTACCGAGCTGCCGGAAGACTTCTGGAAGCGCCACGGCGACGACCTGCGCAGCTGGAGCGACAAGGGCCGTACCCATTACGAAATCCAGGCGCAGGACGGCGAGGAGTGGTACCCGAACCAGTACGTCTACCTGCCCGGCGAAGATGAAGTCGAGCTGCGCGTCAGCCGCGTGGTCGGTGACGGCAAGGTGGTGCTGTCGCTGGTCGATGATTTCCGCCACGGCAGCCACGCCGTGTGGGGCATCAGCGCACGCAACCGCGAGCAGAACTTCGCCCTCAACGCACTGATGGATCCGGAGATCGACTTCGTCACGCTGCTGGGTACCGCCGGCACCGGCAAGACCCTGCTGGCGCTGGCCGCCGGCCTGGCGCAGACGATGGACCAGCAGCGCTACCGCGAGATCATCATGACCCGCGCCACGGTCAGCGTCGGCGAGGACATCGGTTTCCTGCCCGGCACCGAAGAAGAGAAGATGACGCCGTGGATGGGCGCGCTGACCGACAACCTGGAAGTGCTCACGCACAACCAGGAAGGCGGCACGTGGGGGCGCCAGGCGACCAACGACCTGCTGGCCAGCCGCATCAAGATCCGCTCGATGAACTTCATGCGCGGCCGCACGTTCCTGTCGCGCTACCTGATCCTGGACGAGGCACAGAACCTCACCCCGAAGCAGATGAAGACGCTGATCACCCGCGCCGGCCCCGGCACCAAGATCGTCTGCCTGGGCAACGTCGAGCAGATCGACACCCCGTACCTGACCGAGACCACCTCGGGCCTGACCTACGCGGTGGATCGCTTCAAGAACTGGCCGCATAGTGCACACATCACCCTGCGCCGTGGCGAGCGTTCGCGCCTGGCCGATTACGCTTCGGAGGTGTTGTGAACCGCCGCACCCGCCTGCTGCTGCCCACGGCTGCAATCACCCTCGCAGCCGTGCTGGGCGCCTGCACCACTACGCGCGGCCCGGCCAGTGTGCCCACCGCCGAGCGCACCGGCCAGTCCTGGGTGGTCACCCGCCCGATCATCGCCGCGCAGGTGCTCGACACCTGCTCGCGGCCCAGCCCCGGCCGCGAGGCCGGGCGGGTCAGCGGCTACTGGGCACCCAGCCGGCAGCAGATCGACCAGTTGGAAGCGAACCTGTCTTCGCTGGAGGCCCAGGTGCCGAAGGTGCTCGACTTTGACCGGCAGTACGTCGGCATCGAAAGCGCAGGCCGACGCCTGATCTACATCAATGCCTTCCACCTGCCCGACGACAGCGGCATCAATCCGGCCCGCGAAGCGATCCGCGTCTGCGATGGCGGCGCGCAGTTCTGGGGCGCGGTGTTCGACCCGGCCAGCAACACCTTCAGCGAGCTGCAGTTCAACGGCGGCTTCGGCGGGCCCTGAGGGGCCCCGCCGATGGGAATACGCCTGCCCACCTGGGTCTGGATCGGCGCGGTCGCGCTCTCGTGCGTGGCCGGCATGGTCAACGTGGTCGGCTTCCTCGGTTTCGAGCACCAGGCGGTCAGCCACATGACCGGCAGTACCAGCCAGCTCGGCATGGCACTGGCCCAGGGTGACTGGCGCGCGGTCGGACACCTGTGGGGACTGCTGATCGCGTTCTCGCTGGGCGCAATGCTCAGCGGCCTGCTGATCCAGGACAGCACCCTGCAGCTGGGCCGACGCTACGGCGTGGCGCTGGCGCTGGAGTCAGCACTGTTGCTGGTAGCCATTCCGCTGTTCGAACGGCACCAGATATGGGGTGCACTGGCCGCTGCCATGGCCTGCGGCCTGCAGAATGCGATGGCCACCACCTTCAGCGGCGCGGTGGTGCGCACCACCCACCTCAGCGGCATGTTCACCGACCTCGGCATCGGCTTGGGCCACCTGCTGCGCGGGTTGCCACTGCAGGTACGGCGACTGACCCTCAGCGGCCTGATCATCAGCGGCTTCCTCGCCGGCGGCATCCTCGGCGCCTGGCTGTTCGTGCGCTGGCAGTACGACGCCCTGCTCGCCCCGGCCCTGCTGACCGGCCTGACCGGACTGGGTTATGTGCTGTACCAGCAGTGGGTGCGTTGGCGGCATTGAGGGCGGCGCTCCGGGGGGGTCAGATCCCTTTTCCTGCGGAAAAGGGATCTGACCCCATCTATCAGCGGCGACGCTACCTCCTTTACGGTGACCACGGCACAATCGCTGGATGAGCCCGACCACTCCCGTTTCCGCCCTCACCATCGCCGGCTCCGACTCCGGTGGTGGCGCCGGCATCCAGGCCGACCTGAAGGCCTTCGCCGCACACCGCGTGCATGGCCTTTCCGCGATTGCTGCACTGACCGCGCAGAACACCCGCGGCGTCATCGCCGTGCATGTGCCGCCGATCGATTTCCTGCGCGCGCAACTGGACGCCTGCTTCGACGACTTCGACATCCACGCGGCGAAGCTCGGCATGCTGGCCAACGCCGAGGTGATCAATGCCGTCGCCGATGCATTGGAGCGCCATCGCCCGCCACACGTGGTGCTGGACCCGGTGATGGTCGCCACCAGCGGCGCGCGCCTGCTGGAAGACAGCGCCCTGCAGGCGATGCGCGAGCGGCTGATCCCGCTGGCCACGCTGATCACCCCGAACACGCCGGAAGCAGAGCTGCTGGTCGGACGGAAGATCGGCAACGGCGATGACGCGGAGCGCGCCGCTTCCGCCCTGCTCGACCTGGGCGCCGGTGCGGTGCTGCTCAAAGGTGGCCATCTGCAGGAAGGCAACCGCGTGATCGACCGCTACTTCGACGGCGTCAGCAGCGAAGAATTCATCCATGCCCGCCTGCCGCTGGACGCACATGGCACCGGCTGCACGCTGGCCTCGGCCATCGCCGCGCAACTGTGCAACGGCTTGAGCCTGGCCAATGCCTGCGAAGCCGGTATCGACTACGTTGCACGCGGCCTGCAGCAGGGCTATGCCCCCGGCCGCAGCGAGGTGCTGGTGCTCGATCACTTCGGCGCGGCACCACACGCATGAGCCTCACACCGGACGTCCTCGCCGTGCAGTGCGCTGATGGCCATCGCTACGAAGTGATTGCCTGCGTGCCTGCACAGCCCATCGCGCGCCTGCTGTGGCTGCCGGCACTGGGCGTGGCCGCTCGCCACTACCTGCCGCTGGCGCAGGCGCTGGCGGCGAAGGGCGTGGCGGTGTACCTGCACGAGTGGCGCGGCAATGGCAGCAGCTCACTGCGGCCGTCGCGCACGCAGGACTGGGGCTATCGCGAGGTACTCGAACAGGATCTGCCCACCAGCCAGGCGGTCCTTGTCGCGGCGGATGACGAGGCCGGCGCGCTGCCCTGGATCATCGGTGGCCACAGCCTCGGCGGTCAGCTGGCCTGCGTGCATGCCGGCCGCAATCCGCAGCACTTCAACCGCTTGTGGTTGGCGGCCAGCGGCTCACCGTTCTGGCGCGGCTTCCCGCCACCGCGGGGCTGGCTGCTGCCACTGGTCTACCGCTTCCTGCCGTGGATCGCACAGCGCCAGGGCGTGCTGCATGGCCGGCGCCTCGGCTTCGGCGGCACCGAAGCGCGCGGACTGATCGCCGACTGGGCGCGCGTGGGCCTGAACAACCACTATGCCGCGGCCGGCATGGACGAAGACCTCGACGCACAGATGGCGCGCGTGCATGGCAGCGCGCAGGCGGTGTTGATGGAACACGACTGGTTGGCACCGACCGGATCGATGCAGACATTGCTGGCCAAGCTGCCGAATGTGGACGCGCAGCTGCGCGTGCTGTCGGCGCAGGAACTGGGCACGCGTGCGGATCATTTCGCCTGGTTGAAGGCCCCTGACGCTGTGGCGGACCGCTTTTTCATTCAGTTGGATGAAAATTTTCACAAAACTGTTGACGGTACGCGCCGACATCCGCATAATTCCGCTCCTGTCGCAGGGCGCCCGTAGCTCAGTTGGATAGAGTACCTGGCTACGAACCAGGCGGTCGGGAGTTCGAATCTCTCCGGGCGCACCACTCGACAGGTTTTCAGCATCCGCCGCTGGAAATGCAGTAAAATTTGATTGTGTACCGCGCGCCCGTAGCTCAGTTGGATAGAGTACCTGGCTACGAACCAGGCGGTCGGGAGTTCGAATCTCTCCGGGCGCACCATACACAGTCAGCACAACAAGTTTATGTAATTGGCGCCCGTAGCTCAGTTGGATAGAGTACCTGGCTACGAACCAGGCGGTCGGGAGTTCGAATCTCTCCGGGCGCACCATTACACCGAAACAGCAGGCCTCGGCCTGCTGTTTTTTTGTGCGTGTTTTTCGGCAGGGCTGCGCCCTGCCCCCCTGGTAGTGCCGGCCGCTGGCCGGCAACCTCAACGACAACAGCAGCAGCACGCATTCCGTGGGTTGGCGGGGCGGTGTCGGCGTGCGGGGACGCCGCAAGTACGTCCATGTAGCAACTGTGTTGATGGAGGGGCTTGGCCCCTCCATCAACACAGTTGCTACATGGCGATCGTCGAGATCCAGGCTTACACGGCGGCCCACGCCGGCTCTCGACACCTACGCTGCCAGATTCCGATCAGATAAGGCTTGGCAGCCGCATCCATGCGGCTGACACCCCGCACTCCGACACCGCCCCACC